>NZ_JAUBDH010000019.1:0-4343 GCF_033253705.1 Sporosarcina aquimarina | reverse complement strand
CTCGTTTCTTTTTGCCTTTCCAGTCTCGTTCTTTGCCATTTGCATCTACATCCTTGAGTATTTCTAAGCCATTATCCTGATAGCTACTTGATTCCAGAGGAATATCTGTGCTATCATTCGGGTATGAATTCATAACTAAGCCTCTCTTCAGGAGAGCTAAATAGAAAAAGCCCTCTACTATTTTTTGAAATCTCGACAATTTCATCATAGCAGAAGGCTTTTTTGCTGTCTACCTTTCCAAAGTGACTTGAGACCATACGGCTCTAAGGCTCAACCCTGTTTTTCGCCACTTGAGTTGTTTCTATATGTATCAAGAGAAGTAGGAACCCGTTTTTCGCTCCTCTCAAAACAAGGTCAAAACCAAGATTAAAACCAAATTCAACCCCCTCTCAAAACGCTCAGAAGCCTTTTAAAGCGTTTTAAATGCCAAATACATATAATTCTAAGCAAAATGCTCTTAAAGCCCTCAGAATGAATTATGAGACGCTTCAAGAGCATTCTTTTTAATCTCACCGTTCCATATCGTAAGATTTACTTTTTTTCAGCTTTGTCTGCTGGTTAATCTCTTTGTCTTTTTCTTTCAATCCATCCAATGAAAAATCAGCTGTTTTAACTCGTTTTATAAACTTCTCCAAAAACAGTTTTAATTTATCTATAGCTTTTCCCAACCGATTTTGAGGAATCGTTTGATTGATTTTATTTTCTTCAAGGATTTCAAGCCAATTTAGCCCCTCCGCTTTATCCTTCGGCATGCCATCACGTTCTAAACTATGAAGAATCAAGCGTCCTTTAAATTCCGATTCACTAATTTCTAGATCTGGCTCTTTATCTTCCAAAATGCTTTTATAAACAACCGCATTTCTTTGTTGTTGTATTTTATCGCTTTTAATCAATTGTTTTTCTCGTTCAAGATATGTGTTTTTTTGTTCAAGTCTTTCAACTTTTCCTTCCAGTCCCTTTTTACTTTTCTCCAAATCACCAATTTTATTTTCAGCAACTGATTTATAATTTTCAAATTGATAATCGCTTTTAATACTCGATTTCGCCAATACACCCAAATTCTCATAATCCTTTTTCAGCAAAACAACTACTTCTTTTTTGTTCATGATTCCCACAGTTTTCTTCTCTGCATTTCCATCCACTTTATCAAAAACATCTTTCGGCTTTTTAAATCTTTTCAAATCCGCAGCCATCACTTTTTTCTGTTCTTCAATCTCCGCTGAATGTTTTTTCAACGAATGGATATTCTCAATCCCGATTGTTTTATCATTCAAAATCCCTTCTTGATAAATTTCAGGAATCCGTTCTTTCAAATGTTTGTCTAACTCTGTATGAAAATTTTTCAGCTCTGCTCTCGTCAGCACTTCTTTAGCAGAGACTTTTTCTCGTTCTTTTTTCGCGTCCCAAACGACAGGGATAAAATCAAAATGCATATGTGGGGTCGTTTCATCGTTATGTACATTCGCTGAAATAACGTTCTGCTCGCCACCATACCGGTCAGAAAGAAATTCATAAGTATTCTCAAAGAATGTTCTTTGATGCTCGTGAGATGCATCCTTGAGTGATTCAGGCAATGTTACGACCCACTCACAACATGCCTTTACATCTTTCCGATCCATGCAATAAACTTCGTCCAGTCTTTCATTCATGCGAGAAAGCGTGTCGCCCTCTTTTTCACAGAGGTCATAATTCAAATGTGTGCGTTCATTATCAATATCTTCGTTTGAATGATTTTCGGTTTTTCGGTCTAAATGAATTGATAGTCCTTGCATATTGCCCTTAGTGAATTTTTGAACGTGAGCCATTTCGGACACCTCCATTTTGATTGAGAATAACACATCAGGCGAGAGAACCGAAAACCATTTGGTATAACACGGTATACCAGAATTCTTCTGGACGTGCTCTGCGAGGCAAAAAGCAAGGGAGCAAAACCGCTCCCCCAAGTTCAAAAGCAAAAGACAAGATCATGGGCTTTGCCCAAACCCACGAGGGAAAAGTTTCCCCTCGACCCCCTCCAAAAAACTCCCCCAACCCCCTCACTTTTTGAGGGGGCTCCCTCGCCGGTTGGCAGGTCAAAAGGTGTTGCCTTTTGACGAGCCAAGAGGGTTCGGGTGGAGCGAAATTATCAACTCCTTAAATTCCTTCCGCTGCCGCTTCAGTCAGACATTTACCGTTGACAATTGCCACGCATTTTCTTCTGCAGCAAGTTTCACTTTTGGCCGAAGAAAATAAAAAGAGGTGGCAAATTTGCCACCTCTAAAATATTTACTTATTTCAACAAACAGCGCCCGATTGGCGAAAGAAAATACAACTAGTTCATGCAACCTTGAATTTAACGAAATATGGTACAAACAAAGAACCAATACTAAGTATGGCGAGTCCTACACCCAACGTAGCAAAAAGGTTATTGAAAGGCGAAAAGAAAATGACAAAAAGAAGCATTGGCAAACCAGTAAGCGATACAAAAATCAGCCTACCTTCAAAAGTCAATTTATGTTCTACACCGCAATTATCACATTTAACTGGTTTGTATACCAAACCCAAAAATGCTTTGTAAACTTTACTCCAGCTGAAAGGCATATTACAATTGAGACATTTTCGCAATACCAACACTCCTTTATCGGCATAATGGCCCGTTTGATGCACTGTCCTTATCACGCAAACGCCCCCGAATCTGGAGTAATATCACTTCTTTTCCAGAGCCTTAATAAGTCTTACTAGCCAATATAATGCCACCCACGGAAGAATAAACATTGTAGTCCATTCAATTAACCTTGGAACTAAATAGAATCCATCTACTCCTAGAATACGTAGAGCAAACCAAAGCCCTACCACTATCACTATCGCGATAATTATACTTGTTGTAGTTCCGTCCATTCTTTTTGACCTTTTTGATAATATCCGAATGGCTAGCACAATTAATGCGACAACAGCTATCAGGATAATTAACTTAATCACCGAGATCGTTAAGTATTGCCAATTATTATAAGATCTAATTTCCTCCAAAAAAACACCCCTAGCAGAATCAATAGTATATATTCCTTAATTTGGCCCGTTTGCTGAAATTTAAATTCACATCAAGAATAAGTATTTTCCGAAAGACATTTATCACAAATCTGAATACGCCCGTCTTCATCATTACCAACAATTTTTGTCTTTTTTGGCTGAATCTTTTCGCAAATAAAACAAAGCTTCCGATTCACACCTTTATGCGCAGAAGAATAATGCTCGTGAAATCTTTTACACCCAGGACAGTAATAATATAAATCACCCGGCTTAGTCATTTGTTTTCCTCCTAGAAATAACGTAATTATTCAACCCAACATGCCAATATGCCATCACATCAAGCGCACCATTTGCCAGCTCGTCAGAATCCTCATCAATATGAATCAGATCGCCGTCCTCTGCATCGCTTAACTGCAACTCCTTATGAATTTCCTTCAAAAGACCACCGTAGGAAATAAGCCTTTTATAAGCGAGTGCCTTGTCCAAATCTTTAACCGTCTGAATATTCTCCGGCGTGACCTCATTCCCCCTAATCACGTCCGTGTCTTTTACTGGATACTTGGACACCTCAAAAATTGCATTTTGTTCGAGAATTGTCTTACGTAATTCCTGTTCTACTTCTACGAGATTAGTAGATTCTGCTTTTGGTTTAACCTTCGCCACGTGGACAATAGGTGTGTAATCCAACTGCATCGCACGTTGCCACATGTCTGTCCACTCAGATTGCTTAATATAATTCTTTGAAAAATAATTGGTCGGCACAGCCAATAGCACATGGAAATGAGGATGATACGTGCCATACCATTCACTTTCTTTATCCCAATTTCGAGTAACTTCCATTGCTCGAAAATAACCTCGTACCGATTTTTTAAACTTTGCATAGCCAGCAAACCGATTCCACGCCTTTGTCATTTGGTCCATCGTCGGCTTCAACTCTTCGCCCTCTACATTACGAACCGTCAGCGTGAGAAACACCCATTTCACTTTTTCTCGATCATTGACCGTTTGAATGATCTTCTTGTTTTGAAAAGCGATTTTCAATGACCTTCGCCAGTTACACATTGGGCATAACCTCGCTTTACAAAAATAGGCTTGGTACAGTTTTAACCGTCCATCCTTCATCTTGAACACCAAATAATTTCCACAATCATACATACGTTCCGCTTTCTTCGCTAGTTTCTCTACAGCTGCATGATGTTTCGCCATCAAACGGGCTCGTTTCTTTTTGCCTTTCCAGTCTCGTTCTTTGCCATTTGCATCTACATCCTTGAGTATTTCTAAGCCATTATCCTGATAGCTACTTGATTCCAGAGGAATATCTGTGCTATCATTCGGGT
>NZ_JAUBDH010000018.1:0-8685 GCF_033253705.1 Sporosarcina aquimarina | reverse complement strand
AAATACGTAGCCAAAAACGCTTAGGTTATTTGTCTCCTACGGCATTTCTGAATCGGTATTTGGAAAGCGCATAACACACAATTGTACATAAACTTTCGTGTCCATTTTTAAGGGGCTTGACTAATTTCTCTCGATGCCAGGCATGATCAAGGAACTGTACACACATAAAAACAAACTCGGTTTCCATTCGGCCGAAAATTACTTCGGACTGCGAACCACCGCCATGATCCAATACTGGCGATCCCTTGACGACTTGCTCGCGTACTCGAAAAATGAACTTCATCTGAAAGCTTGGAAAAAGTTCAACCGGCTCACCGCGGATAACGACGCCGTTGGTATCTATCATGAAACGTACATCATCCCGAAAGGCCAATACGAATCCGTGTATGTGAACATGCCGCACTATGGGCTTGGTAAAGCAACGGAGCTTATGCCGATTACAAGTGAAAAACAGACAGCAAAAAAGCAGCTTTCCCGGTGAGGGGATGGCCGCCTTTCGTGTTGCAGGGAATTTACTCTCTTCGATAAATCCATTCCCCGTCTGCATCATATTCGTTGATAAATTGAAATCCGAGCGACTCGTACAGCTTTCTCGCTCCCATATTATCCTCATAGACACTCAAATAGATCGGCTGTTCGCCGTATTCTGCTGCCAATCTCGTTAGTAGCAATTCGGTGAACTGTCTACCATAACCCTTCCCCTGGTGCCCAGCGTCAATCAGTAGCCGGTCCATCCACACATTTCTGCCTCCCGCGCTGTCCCGCAGCGCACCGTACATCGCAAATCCCACCAGCTCTCCGTCAGAATACAAGCCGACCGGCCGGAACTCCGGCCACTCCTCCGCTTCTTTCAGACATTCAGCCGGCGTTTCAATGAACCCCTGCTGTTCAGGAAGCACCTGTAAAGCGAGTACTTCCGCCCGGTTTACATCCTCTACAGGTTTTATTTCCAGTTTCATTACTATGCCTTCTTTCTATAACCCCATATCCTTCATCAAATTTTACTCAATTCATCCAAAAACGCGGGTTTTCTTGGATAGTTAGTCCTCAACTTGTCCGCTATCGATTGCGCGTGCTGCTTTCCGACTAGCTTTCCATACCGTCTGATCATTTGGCAAACACTTTGGTAGCCTTTGCGATTTGAAGCTCTATGGGCTTCCCCCATAATATGTTCCTCATAGATCTGCCGGATATCGTCTTGATATGTGCCGATTAACTTACCTGTATAGTCTTCAATATGTCTTGGATTCGCCTGTACGAATGCAAGCATTTCAACCAGATCGTTTTCCTCTTCGATCAGACTCTTAAACAAGCCTTTTGCCTTCCATCCCGTTCCATTTTGCACTTCCTGCTTCAGCTGGATATATAACTGATTCGGGTCTTCGGAGAGTGCTTTCAAATCGTGATAAAACGAAAAGTCCCCATCCAAAAATAACTCTTTTGCTAATGAAAACTGTTCCGCATTCATAGACAGCCCTTGGTACGCAGAATATCGCAACCTTTTCCATTTCTGCACAAGTCCAGGTAAGTTCTTGTCCGACTGTTCCCCCTCTGAAGCCAACTGGATGACTTCCTTGTATCGCTTCTTGACCAGGTACATTCGAATCAGCTGTTCGCGGAATGATGAATACTGAAGATGGTCATGGATAAAATCTTCAGCTTCTTTCCCTGAGCCGTTCTGTTCTATCATCTCGAACAGCAGGCGGTAGAGCTCTTCATTTTGGTATCGTCGGTAATAGTCCGTGCTGGTTTCATCAATCATCGATGTGACTTTCCGACGAAAACTTTCTATCTGTTCAGGACTGCCAGCAACATCCGCACAAACTTTCAACAAAGTGATTTGAAACTCTGGCCATCCATCAAACATTGGATGCTCACTTTTCGTTAGAAGTTTATCAAAAATCTCCTGTTGCTCGCCTGGTTTCAGCCGAACCGCATCGGCCACAACTGTCTCAATTGTCGCAAGTGTTTCCTCTACTAAAGAGCCAATGTCACCACTGGAATCATCTGCATATTGAAAAGCGTTGATTGCTTCCTCTAGTAACATAAATGCTTGGTCCATAGCTCCGATTCCATCCGCATTTTCTTCAATACGAATAAGACATTCCCCCAACTCACTTGCGAAATGACTTGTATCACGATATTCAATGAACCCCCCCCTGCTCAAGTATTTGTCCACAACGGAGCGGATTCATCTTTTCAAATCGGAGGGACCGGCATTGTCCGAATACCTCATTAACAGCCGACTTTCCAAGGTTTCGTCCTCCTCAGCCAATTCCGCAAGAATGCTCACCAGCTGCTCTTTCCGTAACCCTTCAAGCACTTCAACCAAATTTTGAGATTTCTGTACTTCACTCGGCGAGTCGAATTCATCCATCAGTTCAAAGTAAACAGCCGCCTCATGCTTGCAAACAGGTCCGTAATCATAAGGGCAATCACAATAAGAGGATAGAATCTCGTCCTTCGAACCGAGCGTAACGATCACTCCGTACTCATCACTGCCACTCACTTGAAACCGGTATTCCTCTTCTTTGGTTCCTTTCAGTGTGACGAACCCTTTTGAATAATAGTCATATCCACGATTGACAATGATCTCGTCGACATAGAATTGGAAGTCTTGGAGTTTCATCAGCTTCGCTCCTTTCTAGTAGAACAATAATTTATAAGCTAAACCGGACTTGATAGCTTAGACCAGTCCGGTATTTCGATTGTGTTGCCTATGATTCTAAATTGTACAGTACACGGCAGCTAAGATGGAAACTTTCTTACGCCTGAAACGTAAAGGAAGTACCACATTCAAATGAAGGGGTTATCTATGAAAGAACGTGAAAAAAGACGGTTCGAGACCATACATCAGGAAGGGAAATTATCGGTCGTGAAAATACTGGTAGACACAGTAACCGGTGTCCACTACCTATACAGCTGGGATGGATACTCCGGCGGGATGACGGCGCTGTTGGACGAAAATGGAGATGTCGTGGTGGATAAACACGTAATACAGGACTGATTAAAGGAGGAGAAACCTAATGCCGCCTTCTATTTTTCTTGGCAGGTATACCACTGATAACTCGGAAGACATCATTGTTTTCATCATCGGCATGCGCATTGACAAAAGACTGTGCTTCCACAAATGGCTGCCCGTTTTTCTCGCAATGACAGGCATGACCACGGAACTTTACACACATAAAAGCGAACTCGGTTTCCATTCAACCGAAAATTACTTCGAACTTCAGACAACTGCAAAGATCCAATACTGGCGGTCCCTTGACGACCTCCTCGCCTACTCGAAAAACAACCAGCATCTAAAAGCATGGAAAACGTTCAACCGTATTACAGCGGATAACGACGCAGTCGGGATTTATCATGAAACATACATTATTCCAAAAGGTCAATACGAGTCCGTACATGTGAACATGCCACAATATGGGCTTGGTAAAGCGATTGAGCATATACCGATCACAATTGAAAAACAGACGGCAAAAAAGCGGCTTTTCCAGTTATGGGAAGCCGCTTTACTTATTGAATTATTGGGCCGTTTGTGTGCGACACAACTTTGGAGTGATACTGAAAGGTGTCTGAATTGTACGATGCACGGGTTAAAAAAAGAATGAAAGCATATATATCTCAAGAAATCGAAATAATTATCAAATCAAAGAAATTGAATATCACAGACCTAGCAATTGCAGATGAGGTAGGCAGGAGCTATTGATCGATTGTTTACAAAGTTAAAGAGTTGTGAAAGAATGCTTTGCTACTAGTGAAATAAGCTTCACAATAAAACAGTATGAATTGTTTGAAGTCCAGGTAACTCTAAGCTTATCATGCAAAGGTATACGTTTCTAAATTATGTCATGAATATAATAGGTAGCTAAAAACTAATATTTTAACTTGTTGATAAATGGTATAATGCTTTTAAACTATTTTTTTCAGATGAGGTATAAAACATGGAAGCATTTTTATCACTATTAATATTCACATTTCCAGGATTAGTAGCGTTTTTCGGAATTCAGCTTTTCGGTTTTACTCCTACTGTTAGATATCAAGGGGTTGAAATTTTAGCTGCTAGCGCAATCTTATGGATACCAATTAATATTGTAGTAATAGGTATTTATCATCTATTACGTTTTATTTATAAATTTAATAGCTATTACCCTATTGAGTTTCCCCAAATCCAAAGCTTTACAGATTTAAACTCATTATCGAATAACTTCATTTTTATTTTGTATTATACTGTATTAAGTGTTATAACCGGTTATTTTCTCGCTAGAATTATTTCGGGTAGTCTTTATAGTTATATATTAAAAAGAGTTAATGACATTCGAGTGTCTAATAATAAAGCGCCTTTGTCAAAGGATGCTACTGTTTGGGATACTATATTCTCAAAACAAGAGGCTCAAGTTGTAAAGATAACTAAGCTTTTTAATAATGATGAATTCGAGATTGGCGAAATAAAAAATGTGTCAAGAACATATGAGGCTGAAAAGAATATTGTTTTAAAGAATATGACTTTATGGGGGAAGATAGATGAAAAATATACTTTGGATGTCAAAGAGGTTTTCTTCGATATTAAGGCTGAAATAAAAATAATAATCTACGATAGCATTCAATGTCAGGCGACTTTAGAAAGCTATCGTAGACAAATGAAAGATGAGGATATTGAAAAGTAACAGGCTACTTTTTAGGTTTCACTTTTGGTTGTGCAGGTGGTTCTTCGTGCACAAAAGAAGGTTTGTCTAACGAAGACTTTTGACGTTTCGGATCGTTAAATCCAGGTTTTTCATACGAAAAGTTTTTTTTGTTTTTATTATTATCTTTTACAGCCATTATAATTCTCCTCTCTACTTAAACTGATTATACACTTTTCAAAGATGCCTTGGTAATTTTTTCTTAGTCAAAAGTCCATGTTTGAAAAACGATCATGAATGTTCAAACACAAATTAGGCCTCCTGTGCACGAGGCAACTCCAAAAAAATTCCGAATGGTGTCTAAATTGTACGGTGCAGGCGCAGGTTTTTCGGGATGGATACTCCGGTGGGATGACAGCGCTGTTGGACGAAAACGGAGATGTCGTGTTGGATAAATACGCAATACAGGACTGATTAAAGGAGGAGAACCCTAATGCCACCATCTGTTTTTCCCGGCAGACATACCGCCGATAACTCGGAAGATATCATCGTGTTCACAATCGGCATGCGCATCAACAAAATACTGTCTATCACAAATGGCTGCTCGTGTTTCTCGCAATGCCAGGCATGATCAAGGAATTGTACACTCATAAAAGCAAACTCGGTTTCCATTCAGCTGAAAATTACTTCGGACTGCGCACAACTGCTATGATCCAGTACTGGCGGTCACTTGACGACCTGCTTACCTACTCAAAAAACGAACGGCATATGAAAGCTTGGAAAAAGTTCAAACGTCTTACGATGAATAACGGTGCTGTCGGGATCTATCACGAAACGTACGTCATCCCTAAAGGCCAGTACGAATCCGTCTATGTCAACATGCCACAATATGGACTTGGCAAAGCGACGAAGTGTAAGCCGATTACAAGTGAAAACCATACGGCAAAAAAGCGGCTTTCTCGATGATGGGATGGCCGCTTTATGTGTTGTAGTAAATCTATAAGCGCCTGTATACACAGTGAACCTGAATGTTTAAACGAACAAGAAATTTTGGTGCTCCTGCCCCATTCTTAATTGATTCAATTAAAAACTTTAAATATCCTAAATGGTTGTAAAGGATAATTTGCAGCTATACAATTAAGGAATTCCGTCCTTTCATTGACATGTGCGCTTCGTAGATTAGAGAGGAGAATGCAGATGACTTCGAACAAATCGACACATACTATATTTTCGAAAGAGTTTAACGAAAACCCCTATCCCACTTACGAGACAATTAGAGAAACGGAACCTGTTTACCGTTTCCTTCTCCCAGATGGTCAATATGCATGGATGATTACGAAGTATGAAGATGCTGTAGAAGCATTGAAAGATCTTAGATTCAGCAAAGACATGGCAGGCGTAATGGGCATCAGCAAAGAAGACGAAAGTATTTTCACCCATAACATGTTATTTGCCGATCCGCCTGATCACAAAAGATTACGGGGGCTCGTACAAAAAGCCTTCACGCCGAGAATGATTGAAGGAATGCGCGGACGTATCCAAGAAATTACGGACGAACTTCTTGACGAAGCAAGCGGAAAAGATCACATGAATCTGATCGATGAGTTTGCATTCCCGCTGCCCATCATCGTAATTTGTGAAATTTTAGGTATTCCAAAAGAAGACCGCGAGAAATTCCGACTCTGGTCGAACACGATGATTGAAGGATCAGCTGGGGAAAATTCGGAAAACATGGCGCTTCATACAAGGGAGTTCACTCAGTACCTTGGCGAAAAGTTTGCAGAAGCTCGGAAAAATCCTCAACAAGACTTGCTCAGCCAACTTATCATTTCCGAAGAAGAAGGCGACAAATTGACCGAAAAAGAGCTATATGGCGTCGTTTCCCTTCTCATCATAGCAGGACACGAAACGACCGTGAACTTAATTGGCAACAGCATTTTGTCTTTACTCGAGCACCCTGAACAATTAAAACTTTTGAAAGAACGACCCGAACTGATTCACACAGCGCTCGAGGAATCCCTCCGGTACGAGGGACCCGTCGAATTCAGTACATCACGATGGGCAAAAGATGATTTTGAATTCAAAGGGCAATCGATTCAAAAAGGTCAATTAGTGATCATTGCATTGAATTCTGCGAATCGCGACTCAAGCCAATACACGGACGCAGACGTTTTCAATATTACACGCGAGAAAAGCAAACACCTCGCATTCGGAAAAGGCATTCACATGTGCCTCGGTGCACCACTCGCTCGTCTCGAAGGCGAAATTGCAATCAACAGCCTCCTACAGCGCTTCCCCAACATACAACTAAAGGGGAAAACAAGCGAACTAGACTGGAGACCAGGCATGGTCGTCCGCGGTGTAAAAGAATTACCGCTAACTCTATAATGAAATCAAAAAAAGGGCCACTCCATTGAGCGGCCCTTTTTAGGTACATTAAATTTGAGTGTTAGGTTTCAAGTGTTTGTTTGCTAAACAAATGTTAAACTTTGTGCATAGGTCTTTGAAATCAAGGTTCTTGTCCACAATATGGATCTAATTTGATTTTAATTTGTGTCTGAATTGTTCGGTGCACAGTGGCAGTTTTTTTTGGAGTGAACAATAAACTGGAAATTTATTCTCTTCAAATGAGATAGAGAGTATACTATATTATGACAAGAATATTTCAACAATGGTGGATGATAAACTTATGAATAATGAAATCATGACATTATGGGGGTTTTGGATTTCTATTGCAGGAACATTATTTGGTTTTATAAGTCTTTTAATTGGAATTTATATAAGCAACAACACTATTAAAATCAGAAAAAACTTCACCAAAAATCATTTAAGAATAAGATATAAAAAAACTAAGGGTTCAATCTTATTACAAATAAATACCTCATATGGGCTATTAAAAGAGTTCAATAGACTCGACGTACAAAATATTAAAGAAGGAATTATTTCCCTCAGTCTTTATGATGATATTCTAACAATGACTACTAAAAGAAAGTTAAAAAAATTACGCAAGAAAATCAACAATCCTAATAGTGTTACTAAACAAAATAGAGATCACATTAGTGAGTTGCTGTTTGAAATTATTGTGCGTTTAGAAAATGAACTGGATGAATACAATGATCATATTAAGGAGACTACAAAATGAAGAAAAATGAATTAAATCTAGAACTATTTATCAAAGCCTTGACTAAGAAAACAAATGAGTCAGAAATAGAATGGACAATTGTCGCTAAAAACTTTTATAGCAATCTAATCGACAGAACTTTGGACGGAGCCATTATTAAAGATGCATATTATTCTGATGGGAAAACAGGTAGAGTTGTAGTTGGTAAGTATGAGAAAAAAGTTTATTATGAAGAAGATGAATATTACTTGGATGACTTTTTCTTTTTAACTTTAACAGATGATAGATTTAACAGCCCTACTAGTTTTTTAAAATACGATGATGAAATCGAGTCGAAATACTCTTTTCCTTTAGAGTTATCTAAATTACATCGTCTTATTCAAATTAATACTAACAATGTAAAAGAGCGTTTCAAGAACTTTTTTGATTAACAGTTACCTACCTGAATTGTTCACGTTTTTTCTTGATGCTTTTTAGCATGGGTTCTATAAACTTTTCATACTCTTAGAACCCTATGCAATAAGTGGAAAAGTAATCCTTTTAATTGAAAGTTCATGGACCACACATAATTTGGATTTTGGGTGCCTGTGTGCAAAATAAACGTGAATGTTTAAACAAACATGAAAGTTCGGTGCACCCGTTTTCGCATTAAAGTTCCTCAATGCAATCAGGACGGTTACCGAAACCTGTCCGTCAATGACTATAAAGTCAACTGGAACTATCGATTTTATTCCGAAAAAGCAAAATGGAAAAAAGAATATCCAGAATATGAGATACTGACCGGTTCAAGAGATAGGATGCGTCCTTACACACCAGTGTAACCGTCAAGTAGGATTCAACAGTTTTTGAAAAATAACACTCAACAGTTTTCGTCAATTAAGACTCAACACTTTGCTCTGTAAAAAGGGCTTTTCGATATTTCATTCTAATGCTGTCTTG
>NZ_JAUBDH010000017.1:0-8871 GCF_033253705.1 Sporosarcina aquimarina | reverse complement strand
TGAAAAATGATTTAGGTGCCATTCGTTACATGCACGATATGATTCCCAACGTAAAATACGAGCTCGCCGATAATAAAGAGCTTACCAAGACATTTCTTATCAAACTGGAAAAAACCCCGGCCGTAAAAGGCGATCGGGCATGGACCGAGCATGAATACAGGTCCATGCTCCAGTTTGTGCAAGAGATGGCTGTAGGCGACAGCAGAGGGGCTCAGACGGCCGCTGACGTACGCGATGTGATGCAACTAGCCAAGACCATGGGCTTACGTGTTACAGAAGCAATGGCAATGAGTCGATCGCAAGTAGAGGACGCGTTGAGGTCTGGTGTCTATCAGGTAAAAAGCGAAGCAAAAAACGGCAAGTGGCGACAGGTCCCTCTCTCTTCTCAAGGGAAAGACTTGATGGAAAGGCGAATCAGCAAGGTGCCAAGGGGAGGAAGGCTATTTGTTCGTCCTGAAGAACAAACGCATGCGGCGGTGAACCGAGTGGAGAAATTCCTTCAAAATAATCGAGTACGTTTTGAGACAACCGAAGGCCGTGAAAGTCGCATGTATAACGGGACCTCCAATGCGTTGACGTATCATGGATTGCGTTATAACTATATTCAGGAACGTATGAAAGACGAAACATCCAAAGGGTTTACTCAAGAACAGGCTGCTACGATCGTGACCAAAGAGGTGGGGCACGAACGAGTGGACGTTATCCATGTGTACCTGGGCGGTAAATCAACAGTGATGTAACCCTTATTAAAAAATTCACCAACTCTCTTGGTCCATCAAAAGATGCAAGTTATTCTTTTGATTTTGGCCCCGGCAGGAAACCCAGCATCGCAGCGATTTTGCGCAGAATAAATCACTGCGTATAGATGGGCACTCCGTTTTAACTTCGTGATTTTATATTTCAAGATGGGCTGTTTACTATGAAGCCTTACAAACGTTTTTCAATATGATTTCGTAGAATCCAACTCACAAAAAAAAGACAACCGAAATGATTGTCTTTTTTATACGTTATACACAGCAGGTTGAAAGGGCACCAATATGTATAGTAAAGAAATTTGAGTAAATCAGATTTTTAAAAACAACAAGAAATACGTTTCCATATTAAATTGACGGATTATATTTTTTTGCCATCTCTTCTAACTTCTTGAAATCACAACAATTGTTATATTGTTGATGGTCTGGATTCGTGCCATAAGCATAAACTCTATTTGCCGCCTTTTGTATTCTTGTTTTATTTTTTCTACAAAAACTTAATTCTGTTGATAGTAATTTTTTATAATGATCAGTTGAAACTTGTTCAATACTTTTTATTTTTAAATACTTTGCATCTACTGGGATCATAAAACAAAACCTTATACTAGCGATTGTTTCTTGGTTTGAATTGTATATCATCAGATTTGTCTTTTGTTTTCTAGTGAATGAGCTTATAGGAGCAAAATATTTAAATCCATTCACTTCTGTGACTACTCCGCAAAAAAACTTATCATTCTCCCCATATTTAATATCAGGAACTTTATCATCTATTTCTTTTAAATACTCAATATAATTGTAATCAACTTCATAAAAATTGAAATCCATTCATTTTCACCTTCCTTTTTTAAAAAAATGCCGTTAACATATTTTAACACAAAAAAAGAAACGACTATCAAAAAGATAGTCGTTTCTTTTTTTGTACTCACAACAGTATTACAGTGGTTTTGGTGAGAACCATGAACTCGAAAATACAGTGGCTTTGGTGAGAACCATAAACTCGAAAATACAATGGTTTTGGTGAGAACCATAAACTCGAATTACTGCTTATCTTATATTATGTATCATCTCATTAAAACTTTGCATGATACAACAGTTAAATGTTGACTTTTATTGTTTTCATCAATACATTGATAATATGTTACAAAGGTTTAAAAAGGTTCAATGATAAGTTAAACTTTTTTGAGAACATTTGATAAGGTTTAATAATTAAAACTTAGGAGTTGCTATCTAATTAATGAGCCAAGCTGAAAAAATTCGGGAATTAGCCACTGAAATTCTAACTCAAGATAAAGGTATACAAGAAGAGATTATGGTCAATAACCAAAAATTCAAGGGCATAAGATACAATATTTTAAAGCAAAAATTATTAGATTGGAGTGACTATAAGTTCACTGAAGGTGGTGTCACGGGTGCTCTATACACTCTACCTGATAGGGTAGATGGGATATTTAAAGTGAAAACAAAAAAAGGTGTTTTTTTTTATTTTTCATCTAAAGAGATACAAGAAAAAATCAAAGAAGATATCATTATCACTGAATCCATAGAGTACATTGAACTAGCGTCTAAAGTGGAAGAAGTCTCCAATGCTGTAAGAAATATTTTATTTAATGCCAGTCATGAGTTTTATAAATCGACCAATCAAACAGATTTAGATTATCTACGAAAACTATTAAGAAGCACCTCACAACTTGAAGATACTCTGAAGGAATATAAAATAGAAAAGTCATTTGAAAAAATTAAAAATCAAAACGAACTTCCGTTCTAGCCATATATAATCTAAACTCTCAAATATTTAACTTCGTAATTTTGTAATTCCGGATTTAACATTTTCCAGAAAGACATACAAGCGTTTTTAGATGTGGAGATTAGATACAAGATACCAAAAGGTGCTAAAAATATTTTAAAAGCCCCTAGAAGCGCTCAAAACGCTTCTAGGGGCTTTTGTAAACATTGATAACACTAGATCAGTATCTATTATTGTATTTAAGCGCCTTTTTCACTGATGATGTACTTCTTTCTTTTTAAACAATCTTTTCCACCACGATTTTTTTTCTTCCGTTTGTGAAGCAGCTGCAAGTTGTTTTTGACTTTCGTCTATCGCTGCACGCAACTGTTGCGTTAATAATCGATCACGCATTTCAATCGTGTCACTCATTCTTTTCTCCAATGCGTCCAGAAGGATTTCCCTCTCATCTTCAATTGCCTTTTTCACAATATTCTCTATTTCACGCTTTGATAAACGCATGGTTTCGGAATAAACGCTAGGCATCTTTTGGGCATTTTCATTCTCAAAATTCCTTGTTGCTACTGCATTTATGGAGTCTGCGAATGGGACTGAATTGGCGAGAAGTTTCTTTAGTTCTCTGAACGCTTTAAAATCGCGCTCGTAGTAGATACGCTGCTCTTTTTCATTACGTTGAAATGAGTACCCTTGTTTTTCCAATTCAATGGACCACCGTCTAAGCGTGGAGGTCGTGATCTCTAATTCAATGGCAACATCTTTTGAGAAATACCCAAACTCGTTTTCCATAGCGTTTAATTCACCTCGCTATTCAATTCTAGAAAAGCCACACGAAACCTTCTGAATTAGAAACTTGTAGAATCTAGTTGCATGAAAAAATACAATCGGATTAATGACCGATTGTATTTTTTAAAACGGACAAATGTAGCTTTGATTCTCTACCACAAACGCGCCCGTTAGTGCTAGATTCTTATACAGGATAACCATCTTTAGCTTGATTAGATATCCTATTTCACTTGGTCACTTGAAATTCAGCAGCCACGTCTATGAATTTTGCGCGATATGATCCAGGAGCCAAATCATACTTTAGTTCCTTTGTGAAAAAGCTAATTTTACTTGTACTATTTGGAGGTTGGTATCCACCGACAGCATCGGTGGGTCCTGATTCTTCAGACGGGAAGTCATACCATATCCCTTCTACCTTTTTCTCTAAATTAAAAGAAGTGGCGTTCAACTCTTCGTCAGATTCATTTTTTATAACGAGTACAATTTCATCTGTAGTAGTGGGATACGTGTCTTTTTCAGTTTCAACTTGGAGTCCTTCTTTTGACACTGGAACGTCTTGAATTTCAGCTTCTTCTAAATTGCTTTGCTGGCAAGCTACTAAAAAGACTGCTAAGAATACCATCATGATTTTAAATAAATATTTTTTCATTCATATCCCTCCTACAATAATCTGGCCCGATAAAGGCGCAATCTTTAATCCAGAATTGCACCCATTTATGGAATTACCAAAGGGGTTCATCTTTTCCACTTAATTTAATTTTTGAAATTATAAACGGAACAAATATTAGACTTAACCATCCCAAAGTTAATAACCTCTGCGATTCAGGAGAAATGTATTGTCTGTCACCACAATTGGGGCAGTTTTTCCCCTTTTTTGAAAATCCAAGGGCGATTATGTCTTTTGCATTCCACTTGTAATTGCAGTTAGTGCAACGTGGCATGATTATCTCCTCCTATTTCTTCCTTATCTGTTTTTCAAAATTTGGCCCGTTTACTTTACACAAGGATATAAATTCCAACGAACAAAACAAATCCAGATACTAGAAAAAGATTAAATGCATCTGCTTTTCGCTTCTGAAATTCAGTAATACCTATCACGGCAAATAATAGACCTGCTGAAAGCAACATCAATGGCAACACTGTTCCAATGTTCCCAGATATCAATCCATAACCTGATAATAAAATAACCACAATTCCTAAAATAATCCTTAATATTTTCATCTCTTATCACCCCAATATGGCCCGTTTGCTTAACATAGATATTGAGCATATTAACTGAATTATACCAAACCTTCCAAAAAATTATCAAAATATATTGGAAATCCTCAAATACTAGTTAAATAATCAGTCATTTAAGATAATAAATAGGTCTATATTTGCTTATTTCCTTTGCAACTTATAAAACACGTCTCAAATGCCTTATAATCTCACTTGAACTAAAAATGATATATACCCTAACATTTCATTTTAAAGGCACTCTATGAGCTTACTGTGAGTTTACACAGCCATACCTAGTAGACTTTAAGAGTTGGACATGCTCCTTTTTCTATAACTCTCTTTTTAAAAAGATTAGCTTTGATTTTTGATAGAAAAAGAGAAATGAATATTCCTGATTTTTTAACCAACACCACCAACTGCTCCTGTTTGTTGTTGTTTTAAGTACTTAATGTTTAAGATCTTTGTTTTAAGTGATTTAGAGGGTAGTTGAGCCCTTGGTATGACTGGGTTTGAAAGGTCTAACTATTACATATTTGGTGTTATCTATTACTTTTGTGGTGTCAGCTATTACATATTTGGTGTTGAACTATTACATATTTGGTGTTGAACTATTACATATTTGGTGCCATCTATTACAATTCATTTAATCTGTGTAATGGTACTTTGACTAAAAGGTTTTTAAAGGTTATATTAGTTTTAAAGAATACACGATAAATTAATTGTAATATTATCTTGGAGGGATGTTTGTGAAAGAACATATAGTTACACAAAAGAATGAATTGGTAGAGGCTCATCACATAGATCCACTAAGTGTGAATGAACAAAAAGTGGTTTTGACTATGATAAGCATGATTGAACCAGCTGATGATGATTTTAAAACTTATTTATTAAGTGTTAAAGATTTTGCTGAAATGGTTGGTTTAAAAGGAGAATCCACCTATTCAGAAATCAAAAAGATCTCAAAAACATTAGTTTCAAAGGTAATTGAAATACCTATCGGAAAAAAAGACTGGCTTGTAGCTACGTGGGCTTCATCTGTTCGATATAGAAGCAGCGAAGGTACGGTTGAGTTTTCATTTGACTCCAAGTTAAAACCTTACTTGCTTCAGTTAAAAAATCAATTTACATCTTATAAATTAACTAATATTTTAAATTTGAAAAGTACCTACTCTATACGCTTATATGAGTTGATGAAAAAGTGGCAACATCTTGGTCGCTGGGAATGTTCAGTTGAGGAATTAAGGGGGATTCTAGGAGCGAAACTCGTTAAATCATATTCGGTTTATGGAAATTTTAAAAATAGAGTTCTTTTGCCTGCTTTAGTAGAATTGAATGACAAAACAGATGTTCAAATAAGTTTTAGTGAAATAAAAAAAGGGCGTAAAGTTGAACGAATTGAATTCACGATTCGACACGCTCCAGAAAAAGAAATCAAACTTCCGGAATCTAAAAAGAGACTTGAACAACCGAAAAAAGCACCTGAAAATGAAGAGGTACGTATTCGGTTAAACCGTTTAGCAGACAAAGAACTCTATCAGTTTGATCCCAATTACTTTTCACAAATGTATGAAGCTGCATTCGTCATATGGGGAGACCAGGCTGAAACTGAATTAGCCCTAATTATCAGATATGTGAATGTAGAAGAGTCGGTAAAAAAGCCACTCGGTTTTATAAAATCGCAAATTAAATTAGCATGGGAGGCTTCTGAACGAGGAGAAAGACCAACGTTCGCAGAGCTTCAACCAACGAAGAAAAGAGTAACTGGACGACAAGAAGTTATCCCCGATTGGTTTAAAGAAATAGAGGATAGCAATGACACCATCGAGCCAAATGAAAAAGAGCCGGATGCTGAAGTAGAGAAAAAACGTCAAGAATTACAAAAGAAATTGAATGACATGAGAAAAGAGAAAAAAGGAAATAATTAGATGGTAAACCTCGAAAACTGGTTTTCGAGGTATTAGGATAAATCCTAATACCTTTCTATTACACAATCATGCAATTAGGGGTCGCTGCGCTCGAATTGAAATAGGTCTATACGTCATATCTTATAAGTATTGACACCTAAAGACGGGTGCAGTACTATCAATACTTTAAGGGGTGTCATAACTTAGTGTCATAACGGGTTTGTAAAAAGGGGATTGTACATAATGAAATACGGATACGCGAGGGTAAGCACAGCTCACCAGGATCTGGGGTCACAGCTTCAAGCGTTAGAAAAGGAAGGCTGCACGAAAGTCTATTCCGAGAAGTTCACAGGAACAAATGCAGATCGTCCCCAATTCGTTAAACTCCTTTCAATACTGAAAGAAGGAGATACGCTGGTTGTCACTAAACTTGATAGGTTTGCGCGTACCGCATTATCTGGCACAGAGCTGATCAAAGACCTGCTGAAAAAGGGCGTTAAGGTTCATGTGCTGAATATGGGATTAGTTGAGGATACGCCGACAGGACGATTGATTCTGAACGTCATGAGTTCCTTTGCAGAGTTTGAACGAGACATGATTGTAGAGCGCACACAGGAAGGCAAAGCCAATGCAAGGCGGGATCCCAACTTCAAAGAGGGTCGTCCCAGGAAGTACGGGAAAAAGCAGATAGAACACGCTCTACATCTTCTGAAGAGCCATTCCTATAAGCGAGTAGAGGAAGTAACAGGGATTTCAAAAAGTACATTGATACGTGCCAAAAAGGGATCCGTTTAAAGTAAACCGTGTGAACTCACACCTGAAGAATTGGAGTTATATAATCAACTAGCAAAATTCATGGAGGGGGATGATGATATTGAATAATGAATTGATTTCAGTTGGGGAGAGTAAGGAAAAGCACCCACGGGAAATGGTTAATATCGAGTTGCTAGAAAAGTACAGTCATTATAATCGTATTCCAGTTAGAATACCAGATGAACAAGATTATATTTCTCTACTAAGACAAGAATTGTTACAACGAATGGAAAATAAAAAAGAATAGCTTTTGTTACTCTTTTTTATTTTCTTTTTTTTGCTTTTGACCTTGGGGGATCTGCTTTGGGCCCTCATTTTTGGTTCGCTCGCTTAAATAACGAACTATTTGAAAGCTCCAAAAGAAAATGATAAACTAACTACATATCAACTTACTTTAACTTTTATGCCGAACCCAAGCGGGATCTGGCGGTGACGACTAATTCAGGTCTTTGGGCCGATTGAGACACAGTTTTTTTACTGTGATTAAAAATCGGACCAGGGGCCTTTTTTGCGTTCGTTTAGGGGAAAGTTAGTTAAATAAATGTACTAGAAGATTAGTAGAAAACCAAAAAGGGAGAGGAATTAGCATGTTAAAAAATCTATTGGAGATGAAATTGAATCAATCTAAGAAAGTGAATCAGCAGTGTACGTATGAGTACTGTGGGTTCAGAGGCTCGTAGAAAGCACAAGACAGAGGCAATAAGGAACTCTAAGGCGCTGTCCGTAACTAGTATCTTAATCGGCCAATCTTGGCCAAAGGTTGGAAACTACGTGCATAGGACGCGGAGCAAAACCAATGAGAGTGAGCAACAGAACCCTAGTGGACGGTAGTCAGTAAACGATGACTGCCTAGCGACTTTGTCGCTACAAGATTCAACGTTGATGCACGTATGCATTCGTAATGCAGACCGACGAAAAGGGTCGATCGCCTAAGCTTGGGGCGGTTTAAAAATTCCGGCAGGAAGTGAACGAGGTCGAAGACCTAAGCGATTAGCTTGCTACGGTAGTTCACTGGAACCTGGCTATGGCCAACCCGTCAGGGTATGTTCCATCGAGTACTCATAACACAACTGGATACGAGTGCAGCTTTCTCTTTGCCCGAATAAACGTATGATTTTAAGCGCAGCGAAAAAAATCATCGTGCAATTCGGGCAAAGAGAAAGCTGCAGGCGAAATTTGAAATCACCCTCTGAGAGACTGCTGTCACAGGGATTGTGTTTCGAAATCATTTCGTGGGATTTGAGGAAGTCTTGAGGACACCTCAACATGCCAACGGGTGAGCTATGCACTTTTTTAACTAAAGGGGGAAATGGGATGAAAGGAAAGTCACCCATTATGGGACAAATGGAGAAAGTATATCGTCATACTCGTGCAAATTCTTTCGGGACGCGTGCACGATATGAGAGTAGTTGTCGAAACTTCATCAGCTTTTTAGATAATCACTACAAGATGAAAAATTTAAGGAATTTACAAGATAAACATGTCGTTGCGTACATTCAAAAACGACAAGCCGATGGAATCGCACCCAAGACGCTGAAAAATGATTTAGGTGCCATTCGTTACATGCACGATATGATTCCCAACGTAAAATACGAGCTCGCCGATAATAAAGAGCTTACCAAGACATTTCTTATCAAACTGGAAAAAACCCCGGCCG
>NZ_JAUBDH010000016.1:0-16672 GCF_033253705.1 Sporosarcina aquimarina | reverse complement strand
ACGTAGCCAAAAACGCTTAGGTTATTTGTCTCCTACGGCATTTCTGAATCGGTATTTGGAAAGCGCATAACACACAATTGTACATAAACTTTCGTGTCCATTTTTAAGGGGCTTGACTACAGGCAAGGCCCACTGTTTCTACTTGCAGTGGCCATTTTCTTCCTGTATCCTCAAGGAAAATGACAACTGACAAGTCGGATTGGAGGTGAGACCATGTCTTTGGGAATTACGACGCTGCTCATCCTGCTGGTGCTGTTCATGATGTTGCGCAACAAAAAGGGCGACGACATGAAGCCATTCTCCTCTTTGGACCCAGACGAGCGGAAACGGATCCAGGCATATGCCCGGAAGGTCCGCGAGACTGCCTCCGATATTAAGACGGTCAAAATCCTGCGTCAGGAGTTCGGGCTGACATTGCTGCAGGCAAAACAAGCGGTCGACTCGGTGAAGTGAGGAAGTCGGTCATCCATTGAAAACCAGAACGCACAGCTGATGGCAGCCGTGCGTTTTTTTTTATTTGTTCAGAGCAACGCGTAGGCAAGAGATTACCCGGTTTCTGTCAACCTTGGCTATGTATCGGGATGCTGGCGGTCTGATTCATGAAAATTGTGAAAGGACGGTCACTTAGCGTTCTTTCTATGTATTGGATGGGGCCAGGTGAGGAAGGATTTGTGAAGTTATGAGCGCTGGATGGCAGTTTATGAGCGTTATTTTAGAGTTATGAGCGCTGGATGGCGGTTTATGAGCGGTATTTTAAAGTTATGAGCGCTGGATGGCGGTTTATGAGCGTTATTTTAGAGTTATGAGCGCTGGATGGCGGTTTATGAGCGTTATTTTGGAGTTATGAGCGCTGGATGGCAGTTTATGAGCGGTATTTTAGAGTTATGAGCGCTGGATGGCGGTTTATGAGCGGTGTTTTAGAGTTATGAGCGCTGGATGGCAGTTTATGAGCGTTATTTTAGAGTTATGAGCGCTGGATGGCAGTTTATGAGCGAAGAGAGAGCTTTTATGAGCACTTCGTGCAGTTTATGAGCGGTACGACAAGGCAGTCTTTCCTGTGCATAGTTGAATTAGTATTCAATTCGGAATAGTTCTGAAGTTATGTCTTGCACAGGCAAAGTTTCACATTTTGTTCAACCTCTGTAGATTCACTGGTTCTATCATAGCGAAACGAGCAATGGAAGAATAGGAGATAAAGATCTTGCTGGTTCACTGCAAGTAAGCTTCGCTGATACGCGACACGAATCATACACTATTCGGAATTGTTCTTAAGTTTTGATTTGAGGGCTGAGCCTACTAACTTTTAGTGCTGGACTCAGCACGCAAAGAGTTATATGATTTAAGCAGATGCGACAGCCTATCCACTAAGTCAGTTTACGATGTCGTAGGGATCGATTTTCAATTACATGTATATAGAAATTTTCTAATGGTAATGGTTTATTGACTCTTTAGGAAAGAAGGGGATAGAATGGTCGGTTCGCTGTATGATGTGAGAAACAGCAAACTAAAAACTTTGCTGGAAGAAGAACATGCTCATATTTTATACACTTATGAAGAGGAAAGTGCTTATCTCCAACAGGTTTTGACGTATATTGAAGAGGGCATAGCCTGTGGCGAAGTTGTACTTCTTGTAGAGAACGAACGCAATTACCAAATGATTCTACACACATTGAAATCTCGTTTGACAAATGAGCAGATGCAACAGCTCCATTATGTCAACAGCATTCAATTCTATTTGTCCAGCGGCAGTTATTTTCCGCCTGCGATTGAAGCTCATTTCACGAAAACGGTTCAGCAGTATGTGGAAACGAAGAGGCCATTCCGATCCTGGGCTCATGTGGAGTGGTCGACGCTTAATGGCCCCACGCAACTAATCGAGCAGTTCGAAAGAATTGTGGATGAGGCGGTTCACAAATTGCCATTTTCCTTGATTTGTGCTTACAACAGCCACCTTATACCAAGTGAGTTGTATGCTATGTTGCTGCAAACCCATCCTTATTTACTGAATGCATCCGATTTATGCAAGTCCGAGCAATACAGTGCTCAATTTTAAAAAAGGGCGATGCATTGCCAGTCAGGGTGTTTCGTTACACGGGTGCCTTGTGCGTAAAATTGTGGTGACTTGGACATTTACTCAATGAGACCAGGAGCGCGAACGAGTAGTCAATGCACCGAATATCCGATTGAAGTGCGGTCGGCGGAAGGTGAAGAGTGTATTAAAAAAGCAATCATCGGATCTACTGCATAGCGGTGCAGGGACGGGTGGTTATTTTTTTGTCTTGATGACAATCGTTTTGGTGTCAGGTCGTGTTTAAACTAGGCTTGTCCATTTTTAAACTGACACTTGTACCTTTTCGCACACGTTCGTTCAACTGCTGCAAACGTGATAGCCAGCTTAGGAAGATCGATTCCCATCTTTGCCGCCATCATGGGATTTCAGCAATCCATTTAAAGCGGCTGATTGTCGTATAGGATGTGCACGGTAGCCCTTCTCACATTTCACACCCCTTTTAAAACCCTTCATTTATATGGATTTTTGAAAAAATTCTTGTGCCCTGTATTAGCAAGTTAGAAAGCATGAGACTTAAGATTCCAACTTGCTTAGTCCGTGTATAAGACGGACTGTCAGGATTTTCTGAGGTCCGGATTCGTAAGTCCGTTGACTTCAACGTCCTGTTCACATCTCCCTGGAATTTCAGAAAACTTCATCAACGCTTCAGACGCTATTCGGAATTGTTATTGAACTGCGCCTTAAACAGTATAGGTTATTAGGTGTTATCCTTTTCATAAATAGACTTGGCGAATTAGTTATAGAATAGGAGTGGCCGTATGAATGACAATGGATTGATAGAGGAGTATAAAAGCTTTTTAACCCAATATACACGTGACCAGTTATGTTATATCCCCGAGCCCGGCGTCTGGTCGGTTGGTCAAATGTATGATCATTTAATTGTTGTAGCTCATGAGTATCTGGACAGTGTTGACGCTTGTGAAAAAGTTGCGGGAGAGCAAAAGCAAGGGAAGACAGAGTTCGGAGAGCGCTTATTTAGGAATGGTGGATTTCCTCCGATTAAAATCAAATTACCAGCTGAGCTTGATGCGCCGCCGGACAATAGCAAAACACGGGAGGAGATTCTGCTCGAGCTCGATCGGCTATCGGAAAGAATGAAGCGACTGGAAATGAAAGTAGAGGATATAAACCCACTTAGTAAAGTTGAACATGGGGGATTTGGATGGCTCAATGCCAAAGAATGGCTGGATCTCGTTAGTATGCATTTTTGTCATCATCTGCGACAAAAAGAACGAATGGATCACCAATTGAAAAACTGTAAATGAACGTATGATTTCATCGCACAATTCGGACGCTGTTTAAGGGAGAGTTTCTGTTGAACAGTAACAAGGTCCGTTTTTTTGTGTGTTTTTTTCTTTCCAGTCAACAGGGTGAAAATTGTAGTGCTTATTTTGAAGAACCGTCCCTCCCGATATGTGTGAGGGTAGGCAGCTAAAGAGGCTTTTCCTATCTCATATTTCCTCTGGACAGATAAGCCCATTCACGACCGGTCATTTCCTGAGTGCATCAGCCTAATAGATACTGCAAAAGAAGAAACTATTCTTTTCTATCCATTTCATCTATTTTTTTAGTTAATAGATCAATTTGTTTTTGCATAGATTCAATTTGAGTTGTGTGATCGGATTGGATTTGTGTGTCAGGACTACTCGGGTTTTCTAATTGTTTTAGTACGATGCCTGCTCCTATTGACTGAAGACCATCGCCTAGTGTGGAAAGCAATGCTCCAAAAAAACCAATTCTCGCTGCAAAAATTTCAGGAGAGGGAGTGTCCTGCCCTTGCGGAGTGTTATTCGAATCATACATAGCGCCACATCCTTTAACATGAATCATCTATTCATCATTATCATATGTACCAGGTGCTTCAACGTTGTATCCGATAAAATAGTTTACGTGTACACCATGTCATTCTGGTATTATTCAGGATTGATCGAGCAGGGGTGTGATATGGCTTAGGCAAGGCATATGTCATGTGGACAGCATTCAGAACTATGAGTAATGGAAGACAACACCTAAAGATAAGTAAAAACGAGAGCATTTTACAATTTTAGTAGACAGGACTGAAATCTCTGATTATACTAAAAATAAGGAATCTAATATGAGTCAATGGTTTTAGTTATTGAGCCATATTTACCACAAAACCGGATTCCTTAATCGGTTGAAAGGTTCTAATTACATAGATTGAATTTGTTGAGTTAAATGTTTTTTTTTTATGTGGAATACGAAGTGCAATAGCGACTGAAGGACCGGCGGACCACACACAAAAACTGAATTATGTGAGAGTGTATAGCTACTTGGAGCGGTTTTGAAACTAATTTCACTAGTAGATTCTCGAACTGAGCACATACGGCAAAATGTGTTCGATCTACATACCAGTAAGGCTGTGCAGAGCTTTCAGCATTGCTGATCATTTGGATGGAAAGCGTAAAGACAAATCATTGTCGAAGCGTATTATCTAACAGTTTCAGCTCGAGTGATGTAAGCGCTTAACTGAGATTGGTTTGTAACCGAAAACATACGGTGCGCTGAGACAAGTGAACTTGCCATTGTAGCAATGGCTTTTTTGGCTGTGTTTTGAAGGGGGTGAGTGATTGGAGGAACTGAAGGCGAAAAAATCTCCGATTGTGATAGTCCGGGAAGACCCACTCGAAGACAACCACTGGGGTTAACCAGCTTATTTGCTAGTATACCCCTTTTTTCATAGAAGTACCACGTACACCTAAAAAAAGGGAGGCTATTTTTATGACTTACAACAAAAAACTGATCTTAACTACTGAAGCAAGCATTATACTTCCACACTACAGCGACAACGGAGAACTTCACTCGAAGTACATGGATGGCGATAACTATCGTCTCGTACCGATGAAGCCGACGGACCTGATCGACTTGAATTTGCGTATGGCGGGCACCAGTTTAAAAGGCGCAGTTGAATGTGCGCGCAACCTTCTCGGATCCGGGACGATGGCTCCTGTCGTCATTAGTAAAAAGCATGCCATGTACTGGATTCCGGTGACTTCGTCAAAATTACCTGAATGCATCTGGATTGCTGTAGGACATGTCCGGAAATATGTTGCAAGTCAACGCGGTGGAGTTAGGGTTTACTTGAAAAACGGCAGTGTCGTCAATCTTACGTGTTCGTATTATACGTTCCATAACCGGATGTTGCGCGCATATTCACTCCGCTGTCAGATTGAGTCCCATGCAGAAGAAGTTCGTAAAGCAGACGGTATATATGAAAAGACCTATATGATCTGTAAGGAAGCCGGTGTGAATTATGACTGGAAAGAAGGAAAAACGCGTGAACCGAATTGAAACTGGTTTAATGGTGGGAATATAGAAGTGATGAGATGCCTTCAGCCGTTTGGGTTGGAGGTTTTTTTTGTGGAGGTGATGGTGGGGCGAATGGAACGAAAAAACTAGTAGGAGATAAAGAGAAAGATTGATGAGTAAGAATAAGTCTTGCTTGTGTACTGTATGATTCGGACTTTACTTCGAGTTGTTCTTATATAATAGTATATTTGGACGCAGTTTAGACACGTATTATTTTGTTTTTTCATTCAAACTGACTAAAATCAGTCGATATAAAATACAGCGTACAGAACTAGTTGCAACAGGAGGAAATGACTTGAAGAGAGATATAAAAAGGTATAGCAAATGGTCGGTATTGATCATTCTGTTATTGACTATATCCATTATAAGGCCGGTAACGGTTGAGGCAGATGGTTTCCGTGATGTGTCGCCTGCTTATAATGAAGCGGTCAGTTATTTAACAGATAGAGACTATACAAATGGGATTTCAAAGACGCTTTTTGGTACAGGCGATCCGATTACTAGAGGCAGTGCAGCCATCATATTGGCTAACGCATTGGAGCTGCCGCTGAACCCTGCCGCTTCACGAGAGTTTTCAGACGTACCTGCACGGGCAGCGCAGGCAATAAGCGCTTTGAAAAAAACAGGGATCATCCGCGGGAAAAGCGCTACCTATTTCGGTTTTACAGAATCGATCAAACGAGGTGAAATGGCGTTAATGCTCAGCCATGCCAAAGCATATGGCTTAACAGGTGATGTGTCTGACATTGTGTTCAGTGATGTAAACAGCCGTTACAGAGAAGCGGTTGCAGGATTGGTGGCAAATAACATTACAAAAGGAAAGTCAGAGAAGCGATTTGGAACAGATGATTTGCTGAAGCGCGGAGAATTTGCCGTTCTGGTCTATCGTTCAGAAATGGACACGTTGACGAAGTCGATGCCTCAAACGTACAGTGCACTTGCGGATTATTTGCAAAGCGGAGATGTAAAGTCCATCAAATTGATTGGCGATAGTATTACAGCGGGTGCGGGCGGAATGGGCTACATGGTTCCTGTAGATGGACGAATCATTTTACAAGATAAGAAATCGATCTACCGGGAATCGTCTAAGCAGGCGGATACGTGGGCAAATCGTTTTCGTTCCTATACGGAGAAGCCGGAGTTCGGCTCTGTGGATTTCTTCAATGCAGGAATTAGCGGGAAGACAGCAAAATGGTCGCTGGAACGCGTGGACCGTCTGGTTTCATCCGAAGAAGATGTTGTTTTTGTCATGCTGGGTACGAACGACCGGCTCATTGGTGACTTAAAACAGTACGAACAGACGATCCGCAAGCTCCTGAGAGAAATAGATGAACGCTCGACGCTGATGGTTGTCATGGCGCCGCCTCCTTCGACGCAGGAAATCGCAAGTTATCAATTTTCGCCGGAGAGCATTAACAATCTTTTAAAACGAATTAGCAGTGAACGTGGCTATCTGTTTGTTTCGCATTATGATGCATTGAATGACTATTTAGCACAACATCCTGAAATATCGTATGAGCAATTAATGGAGAAAACAAGTCCGCATCCTACGAGCGCTGGATATGAAGTGATGTGGGAAGCGATACGGAGTAAGTTGCAGTTGCGATAACCAGAAAACCTCCTTCAGGTGTTGAAGGAGGTTTTTTAGGCTCTACTCTAATACTATACAGAATTGGAAAGGAATTCCGTATAGCAAGAGAGGAGTTCGGGAAAATAGTTCAAGCCAAATCAAACACATCAGCAAGCTACCTAAATGACTGATGAGGGTCATCTTTGTCGGAAATCATATTCAAAATCAAGATTTCATCGACCGTTGCCTGCTCAGCCAGGGCATGCAATTGTTCTTTCACTTGTTCCGGTGTCCCGATTACAAATTTACTTGCGTCATGTCTTGTAACTGCTCCTGCATAGTACCATTCCCATGTGCTACACTATTGTCAATTGCAAGAATAGGAGGGATTCCGATGAAACCGAAAATCTATATAACAAGAAAAATGGATGAAAGAATAGTTGCGCCGCTCCAGGAGAAGTTCGATGTCCGAATGTGGGAATCGGAAAGTGAGCCGGTTCCGCGTGATGTTTTATTGAAAGAAGTGGCGGACGCAGAGGCGTTGTGGACAGTCATTTCCGATCAGGTTGACCATGAGATAATTGAAGCGGGGAAGAAGCTGAAGATTATTGCCAATATGGCGGTAGGATATAACAACATCGATATAGCAGCTGCGAAAGAGCACGATGTTGTGGTGACGAATACACCCGATGTCTTGACGGAAACGACTGCAGATCTGACTTTTGCGCTTCTTTTATCGACGGCACGTCAATTGACGTTCGCTGAAAGTGAATTGAGGAAAGGCAATTGGACGTCGTGGTCACCTATGGGCTATACAGGGATGGATGTGGGCGGCGCAACGATTGGTATTATCGGTATGGGGCGGATCGGTGAAGCAGTTGCGCGCAGGGCAAAAGGATTTAACATGGACGTTCTGTATCATAATCGAAACCGGAAACATGAAGCGGAAGCGGCGCATGGGTTTGAATACCGAGAGCTGGACGCATTGTTGAAAGAGGCAGATTTCGTTGTCCTTCTTACACCGTATACGAAAGAAACGGCTGGCCTTATCGGTTCCAGGGAACTGGCGCTGATGAAAAAAACAGCGGTTCTGATTAACGTGTCGCGTGGCGGAATTGTCGACGAAGCGGCATTGTATACTGCGTTGAAAGAGAATACCATCTGGGCTGCAGGCCTCGACGTATTCGAAACAGAACCGGTTCCGCTTGAAAATCCTCTACTTTCATTGCCGAATGTTACTGTACTTCCGCATATCGGCAGCGCGAGCATTAAAACACGTCTCGCGATGATGGAATTGAATGCGCAGGCGATTATGGATGTGTTGGAGGAGCGCGCGCCTAAGAATCAGGTGGAGTGAGGATTCGGATAGAGAAAGGAAATGGACTTTTTGAATAAAATCACACGTATACTAGTAGGATCAGCGGCATTACTAACGTTAGGCGCATGCATCAATTGGGATAAATCAACGCTGTTTGCGCACGTTCTGTTTACAGGACTGGGAATCCTGCTTGCCATATCTTTGCATGAAGGGGGTCATGTGATTGGAGGGATTCTCGCTAAATCGAAGCTTATGTTTTACGCCGCGGGACCTTTGGCGGTAAAGCGTACAGAGCGTGGGAAACTTACAGTTGCATGGACAGACAGCTGGACACAAGTTTTTGGATATGTGCAGGTCGAGCATGATGAGCAGCGGCTAGAGAAGTCGATTCTTTATACAGTTCTTGCAGGACCTCTCGCAAGTTTGCTTGTTTCAAGTCTGTACTTCAGCGATGTCTTTCTGTTACAAGTGACGGGTCTAACGAGTTTCTTACTGTTTCTGGCAACTTGTATACCTTACCAATTGAACGGATTTTTCTCTGATGGGTACACGGTCCTCCAAGTCGCTAAAAACAATCCAGTGTTCATCAATTACTATCGTATGACGAATAAGCTGTTGGCGAAAAGAGATTCCTCCACATGGGATAAGACGCTTCAAAGTAAGGCTTCAAGTGTTCCAGCGTCGGAGTTATCCACTCCCGAATTAGCGATTTACCTTATGTACTTGTTTTACAGTGCAATTGAAACGGACAATACGTATTATCTTAAGAAATTTTATCGGACAATTGACATACCTAGTCTGACAGTAAAACACAAAAGTCAGCTGGCAGGAGTCTATCATTATTATATTGCAGCGCAATATTTCCTCGGTTTGCCGATTACGATTTCGAAGAAGGAAATGGACGAATTACCGGTCATTGACCCGCTGTCTTCGGCCCGTACGAATGCATTATTAAGTGAGACACCTATGGTGGATGAAGCATATATTGCTTATTTGAAGACGATAAAAAAGGATTCATATAGCTTTCTGCAAGCGGAAAAGAAATTTTTCGAATACTATGTTGTGAACTAAACGAACAGGTTGTTGTGTAGGACAAAAAAGTCCTTTACGATAACCTGTTATTATTCTAAATTTGGGGAGCTTATGCACCGTACTAGTGAGAAAAAAGGGGATTGCCTTAAACATATTTTTTACATTAGATGAAAGAAGTATAGAGAAATATGGAATTTTTATGGATTTAGAAATTAGTTTATGGTACTATAATACTAGTCCTTTATAAGTATTTAGGTTTATTGGAATGTAAATGGAGTAAACTCGAAAATACTACAACTTGGAAAATATGAAAACTACTTTTGGATACTTCTACAACTATTAAGCTTTTCACACCAAGATGACTACAGAATGAAGGGTCAATTAATCCGTAGATTTTTTGTGCGTACATATTTTTCGGTATGGGAAGAGGGAGAAACCCATGAAAAGAATTATAGATTTGCATCTATCCTTTTTGGATCGCATGCTTGCAGATTAGGGTGTCGTACAAGAGTTGGAGCGCGAGCGTATTTCCATAATGCCTCAGTTTGCGGAACGAGTAGAACTTGCACGCGCCTATTACGATAAATTTTATTCCAAGACCAGTAACCGGCTCGTCTTTTGCGGCATTAATCCACGTCAATCTGGTTCTGGAAAAACGGGTTTGCCTTTCATCGATTTCAATGGAATCAATCAGCTTATGTCGGGTAAGTATAAAGATGTGCAAGAGCGAAGTGCTCAATTCATGTTGTCCATTATTAATAAGTATGAGATTGGTGAGTTTCAGAATGCGGTGTATATGACCAATCTGTCCTGGTATGGATTTCGACGAGATGGTAAAAATATGAATTACTATAATCTGCCTCGTGCTATTCGTGATCTGTTCATTGAATCTTTCATAGAGGAGATGAAAATTGTGCAGCCAACCGCGATTGTACCGCTTAGTGGAGAAGTCGAGCGGAAACTGAAGAAATTAGCAGCTGACGACCAACTTGACTTCCCGATTGCAGAACGGCTTCCGCATCCTTTTAATTGTTCGTTTCCTACAAATGTAGAAAAGGCAAGGGAAAGGTATCACAAGTGCATTGAGCAGCATACAGGATTGCAGATATAAAGTAGTTGTTCTTCAAGAGAGCCAATGGAATCAGCATCCATGCAATCGCTGGCTACTTATTAATGAGACTAAACCAACTTTTGGATTTCACTTTCTGTCCTTCATGATTGCTCGCGCTGCATGGTAGCCGCTAAGCGCTGAAGATAAGGTTCCGGGTCCAGGAAAAGATTGCTCTCCGACGATGTAGAAGTTCGATAGAGAAGAATGCACGCTTTTGGGTTTAAGAATCGCATTTCGTACAGTCAATGGAAATCCGCCGACTTCGGTTTTACCGAGATACTTTTCATACGTGACGGGTGTACCAGCTTCTGAAGAAGAGATGTACTTTTGAACAGGAAAGACTCTTTGAATTTCTTCAAACATCGCTTCCTTGACGCGTTTCTTTTTCTGTAAGTAGGTTTCTTGAGATAACGATTTCCACTGTTCCGACTGTGTATGTATGGAACAGGTCATCATCAGTTCGTCTTCGATCCTCTCGTTTTTTCGATTATAAGCGGGCTGGAATGTGACGTATACAGGACCGTGTCCGTCTGTATATAAAACCGTTTGTTTTTTATCTGGAACAATCTGGGCTGCAAAAGGGAGGGGGCGGCCGTCTAACACGCTGTGCCTGAACGTTTCCTTCAACAGCGCGTCAATCCGGAATGCGCCCCAAGAAAAGTCTTCTGCTTCTGCATGACTTGTGCCCTCGCCGAATGAAACTCCACTGTTATTGATGACCGTATCAAATAATTCCGAGCGTCTTTTAGTAACAATCCGCCACTTTTTCTCTTCTAGAATCAGGATTTCCACTGGAGAAGCGGTCCGCACGTCACCGCCGAGTTCTTTAATGCGCTCGGCAAGTGCTTCACTTAGCTGACCAATCCCTTTATCCACGTAAAAACTGCCTCGTCTGTAGATGGTGAGGGCAAGGCTGGACGGCAGCAAAGCGGCTTTTGTGCAATCGATTTGGGCGGCGTCAAGCAATTGGGCGTCTAAAAACTGGCGAAATGGTTCGTACGTTTCGAGATGATGCACACGCAGCAGATCTTCAACCGTCCGCAGAGAATTGCGGGCCAGACGTACCATGCTTCCCGGATGGGAAACGGCATGACGTGGCAGCTTGCCTAGATCAACCATACGCCGTATCGGCAGCGATACGCCTGTTGCGGTCACTCCGAATACCGCTTCACTAAGTTGTTCTAATTCGTGCCAAAAGTCGAGGACATCATCGCTTCTTTCAGGGAAGGCGCGAACGAGTTCCGCTTTCCATAAAGACGGCTCGCGATATAGCGAAATAGTCCGATCCTCCAATATGACATCCATCGGGTGATCCAGCACGTCGGAAGAGATCCTGATATCGAGTTGCTGGAACAGTGTATCCAATAATCCCCGGTCTTCTAATCCGAAAGCAATCGTCGCGCCAGTTGGAAAACGCCGGTTTTTCCGAGCATATGTCCCTGCTGATCCACCGACAGTTACCGCTTTTTCGTAAACTGTCACTTGCCAGCCTTCCTTCGCCAAAAAAGCTCCAGCCATTAGTCCACCAATACCTGCACCGATAATACCAACAGTTTTCTTCAAGTAAATCACCTTCTTTCTTAGGTATGTCACGCGATTGCGCTACTGGATACGAACAATCAATCTTTCTTCTTGCCTTTAACAGTATCATTTGCCCGATTCACTTGCACTTTACACATCTCGAATTACAAACAGACCATCCACTCGCTACAGTGGATGGTCTGTTTACCTACACCAGTTGTTTTTCAGTTAATCGTTCGCGCAGTTTCAACAGCAGTCGCTCCCGTCGTTTCTTCACTCCGGGTACAGTGATTCCAAACTGTGCGGCGCATTCTTTCTGGGTTAGTCGATCCACGTAAAGGAATGAAAGTAATTGGCTTTCTTCCGCAGTCAACGTTGACAGCAACTCACTGAAGGAATCATCCTCCAGGACATCCGACACAGATCCGCACAGTGATTCCATGACGTCATCTTCAACAGGGACATTCGATGTGTTAAATTTGGACTCGCGTTTCAGCTCGTCCAGCAGCGCGCCATAGATGGATCGGTAAGCGAATGGTGTAAAATCTCCTTTCGTTTCATCGAATCTTACCGAAGCCTGCCATAGTGCGACCCGGCCCGCTTGGCGGAATTGTTCAAAGTCACGGTAAATATGCAGTTTGCGGATTACTGCTGAAATCATTGGTTCATATTGCTCGAGTACTTCTTCAAAATTCTTCATGATAATCGACCTTTTCAGGTCGTGCACGACTCAATTATTCCCTGGGTGCTTTCATCATAGAGCGCTATTCAGGAGAAAACGAATTGTGAATTTTGAAGTTTGGCACGCTCAGACTTGGCGAATGATGATTGAAATTTAAATGCGGGACGTTGGTTAATTAAGATTTAACTAATTTGAAAGAGGGATAGTCAATACAAGAAATCATAGAGTAGTCAACCTGTTTTATGGATTGCGATTTTGGATGATACTGGGAGGCTCGCATGATATCATGGAGTTAATTCTAAAAGGTGAAAAACTGTATATGACCAACGTTTTACTTCGTACTCTGACAATCTACTTCCATCCCGCGCACGTGTGTATGTTATTAAGATGGACAGTCGTGAAACGTACGAGGTTTATGAACAGGACGAGCAGTGTTGCCTGGAACAAATACTCAGGAATTAGAGGGGATCATTATGCTAGATGGGCTGCTTGATTTTAATCCGCTTGCAATCATCCATTTTGATGTTGAAGATACAGAGAGAAAGAATGGTCAATATATTGGAACCTATGAATGTTGGTTAACTATTGAAATCATTGAATATCTTGAATGGAAAAATTACGGGAATGCTGAAGTGCTGGAGTTCACGGAGAATGAAATTTGGCTGGAATCTGAAAAGGGAACGTTTTTAGTAACTCATGAAAGATTGTGGAAAGACAAAGAATGAAAAATAGTAAATGGTGAGTATTGCTATTAAGCGAACGGGTGTTATTGAACGCAATTCAAGTACAAAACTTGCGTCTGCTTCATCCGTTTTGGAATAGTTGCAATTAATTCAGGGTGGCTGTAGCCATCCTTTTTTTCTTTAATTGAAATAAATGCATCTTTTACGTACGGCACACTCTCTAATAAGTAGGACGGTGAAAAAGATGACGGTGAATTCCAAATTAGTCAAAAAGGCGGTAAAAGGGGACCAAGAAGCGCTGTTGACTTTACTTCAGCAGGAAAGAGAAAAACTCTATAAAACCGCATTTAGTTATGTGCGAAACGAAACAGATGCCTTAGATATTTTCCAACAAACGGTTTTGCTTGCCATTGAATCCATACATCAATTAAGGGAACCGAAGTTCTTCTCTACGTGGCTGATGAAAATTTGCATCAACACATCACTTGAAGTCCTCCGAAAACGAAAGAAAGTCGTTGTCATGCAGGGAGCTTCGATGGAGAAGGCAGCAGCGGATATAGAGCTATCCGATGAAAAACTGGACTTGCTGAACGCGATCTATCGGTTGGATGAAAAGTATAAGACGGTTTTACTATTGAGGTATTACGAGGATTTAACTTTCGAACAAATTGCCGAATTGCTGGGCGAACCACTTGGTACCGTCAAGTCCAAAGGAAAACGGGCTTTATCCAAAATCAAGGCCTCGTTAAAAGGAGTGTATGCAGATGACCGAGCTCAACAATTTTAAAAAAGCCATCGATGAAATTCCTGTTCCATTAGAAAGATTAGATGCGATTTTATCGGATTCGTTTAAGAAGAAAAAAGTGAAAAGATTTCAATTTTCACGGATTCTTAAATATAGTGCAGCTGCCGTGATCCTATCTTTTGGACTGATTTCCAGCGCTTATGTATCCCCTGCATTCGCTAATTTCATCACCCAGATTCCGGTAATGGGTCATGTTTTTGAGCAGTTCATATTAAAAGAAAGCTACTATGCAGCCTATGAGGAAATCAGTACTGACATAGGTGTTTCCTCTATAAGTAATGGGGTTCAGATGGATATTGAAAAAGCGTTTTTTGATGGGAATACGATTACACTCGGCTTTGTAGTGCATACGGATGAAGGCATCGAGACTGCGCCATTATTCGAAAAATATCCTGAAGTCATAAATAATTCGATTTCAAATGCAGGGTATGATGGAGAGTATGTAGAAGGTGTTGGTTTTGTAGGGATGATGGAGATCTCTGGTCTGTCGGATACGAAAAACACTGTGAATATTGTCTGGAAACCCAAATCGATATCCTTCGATGACAAGACGATTGATGGAAATTGGCGATTTGCCTTTTCATTAGATAAATTAGAGGGGATACTTATTCCGATTAATGAAAAGGTAGAAAAAGACGGTGTGACTGTTCAACTGATCGACGCAACCCAAACAGATGTCAATTTATCGATTAATTACCATCAAGACGTTGCGCCTTCGGTTCACGACAAATGGATGGCCGTTGAAGCTGAATTACGGGCAATTGATAATTTGGGGAACGAATATGAAGTTCCTTATACCAGCGGAACCGGGACGAAAGGCAGTGACTCTAGCGAAGATTTGACATGGAATGCAACGGTTCATGGTTTGGATCCAAAGGCAACATCTATAACGTTTTATCCGTTTGCACATCTCAGCAATAGCCAGACGGATTGGGAAAGAATCGATTTTGAACCGATTACGGTGGAGCTGGAATAATTTCTAGTTGTGTGAGGAGATAATGAAAAAGGAGCTCGCCATTTGTTATTTTGACATTAAAATCATTGCAAATGTGGTATGTATAGTAGAAGATGGAAAAAACGATTTGAAACTACATTGGCAGGATAGGAGATAACAAACATATGGTATACGTTTTACTAGTTGTTGGATTTGTATTGCTGATAAAAGGAGCCGACTTTTTCGTGGACGGCTCCTCTAATATCGCGAGACTGCTGCAAGTTCCGCCCATTCTGATTGGGTTAACGATTGTATCCTTCGGGACAAGCTCACCGGAAGCGACTGTCAGTATTATTGCGGCGTTCGGCGGAAACGCGGATGTTGCAGTAGGTAACGTTGTCGGCAGCAACATCTTCAATATTTCCGTTGTAGTGGGATTAGCCGCATTCGTTTTTCCGTTGAAAGTTCAAAGTGAGACGATCAAGAAAGAGATCCCATTCACACTTCTTGCCAGCATTGTCATGTTTGTGTTGATAAGCGATATGGCTCTGCACGGTTTTGGCAGCAACCTGCTCACTCGAAGTGACGGGATTATTTTACTGTTGTTCCTTGCGATCTTTATGTACTACGTGATTGAAGTGGGTCTGAAAAGCCGGAAGAACGCAGCACCGAACCCCGAGTATTTGGACATCAAATGGGGGAAGAATATCGTCATTACGCTGGTGGGACTTGCCGCCATTATTTTTGGAGGGGACCTAGTCGTTGATAACGGGACGAAGATTGCGTATTCACTTGGTATGAGTGAAACGTTGGTCGGTCTTACGATTATCGCTATCGGTACGTCACTCCCTGAACTTGTAACGTCTATTGCAGCGGCGATGAAGAAAGAAAGTGAAATCGCACTAGGAAATATTGTAGGAAGCAATATCTTCAATATCCTGTTCGTACTAGGAGCCACATCGACAATCACTCCAATCGCGGTGGACAGTAAAATCTTTATCGATGTTGTTATTATGATTGTCCTGACGTTGGTGTTGTTGGTGTTCGCGCGGACCGGATTCAGGATCGGGAAACGTGAAGGATTGCTGCTGGCGGTTTCTTATGTGGGGTATTTGGTTTATATTATTATGCGGAATTGAGTGGGTGTTGACTGTGTAAGATTTACCATAAGCATAGTTCAAAGGAATTCCAATCTTGAATGTGATATGAATCATATTCAAGATTGGCGAATAGAAGATATGAGATTACTAAATTTACTTAAATCCGATAAAGTATTGACTTAGGACGAGAACTATCCTATAATAGAGATGTATAATTTCCAGGTGGTAAGGATATAGTAGTATCTATGTACAACAAGAGTGTACATTGGATGTTGATATCAATTGCTGTGTCATCATGCAGTGATTGATGGAATCCTAGAAAGGGTTTTTGGTATTCGCCTCAAGATGACTAGAGCAAATATTGAATTGCATTTGCTCGAAAGAAAATATCAGACAAAGAGGCTGGGACAAAACCCAGTCAATAAAAAAAGAACGGAGCTTGGGGAGTGAAATCCTCTAGGCTCCGTTCTTTTGAAATTTTATACAAGTAAATAGGGAGACACTCTGTTAAAATAGAT
>NZ_JAUBDH010000015.1:0-22267 GCF_033253705.1 Sporosarcina aquimarina | reverse complement strand
CTATGAACAGTTAACCAGACTGAAAATAGGAATTCATGACAAGAAAAAGCGAATCCTCACTGAATTTCAAGTGAGGATTCGCTTTTTTACTTCATATGAGCTAGTTTTGTCCCAGCCTCTTTTTGTTATTCTTCTTCATGGGATTTTTGTTCACCAATCGCTTCTGCCAGATCATCTCCGACAGTAAGTTCCGTGGGCTTGACGCCAGACATGTAAGCGGCGCGACTCATTAAGTGACCGCCAACTGGAGAGGTGATGAATAAAAACACACTGCCGAGTAATAGCTGAATACTGAAATGCCCTTTTATCCACCAGAAGTGAAGAAATACACCAATCAATATCCCGAGGACACCAAGTGTAGCACTTTTTGAAGCAGCGTGGGCACGTGTATAAACATCAGGAAGCCGTAATATCCCGACAACCGTCACGACTGTAAAGAACACACCGACGAGAATGAATAACGCGATAATTAGATTAGCGATGAGAGTCACGGTCTATAATCGCTCCTTTCTCGATGAATTTCGAGAACGATACAGTCCCGATGAAGGACATAATCGCAATGAGCAAGATGACATCTATGAAAAATATCGTATCGAATAGAATCGACAGCAATGCAATTATGGAAATGAGCATGACTCCAATTCCATCCAATGCGATAAGCCGGTCTGGAGTAGAGGGACCTTTAAATACTCGAACAAGTGTCCCGAGCATCGACAAGAAGACGATGATTAAGCAAATCCATATGAAAATCTTCATGTGCGGCTCACCTCCAAGATCGCTTTTTCAAATGACTGTTTGATGGAACTGATGGCTTCTTCCACATCGTCAACGTCGATGGCGTGGACGTAAAGTGTCCGCTGATCATCGGATACATGGACGACGATTGTACCCGGCGTCAACGTGATCAAACTAGAAAGCAGTGTAATCTCCCAATCCTTCTCCAGAACAGTCGGCATGGCGAAAATCATCGGCTGAATCTCAAGCTTCGGCTTCAAAACTAGCATAGCTACTGATATGTTGGATAAAATCAGTTCCTTGAAAAAGATCAGCACCAGTTTCACGCAAGCCCATAGGCGTCCGAAATAGAGACGTTGATTGAAAAAGCGCCGTGTCAGAATGATTAGCAATATCCCCATTAAATAGCCAATGACAAAAGTCGAAGGGGTGAAGGACGCCGTGATGAGCACCCACATAATTGCGATGAAGAAATTCAATAATATTTGAAATGCCAACGTGATCTACTCCTTTAACACGGCGTTAATATAGCTCGACGGATCGAGCAGCACATGAGCTGCATCTGAAACGTACGGGAAGATCCACTCAGTTCCGACTCCGTATAGAACGGACAAAGCGACGAGAAGGACAGCAGGGAACATCATTCGGTGATATACTTTGCGATCTGTTTGCTGCAATGGGACAGGTTCTCCCCAAAACGCGTAGATGAAAATCCGAATGACAGATAGCAGAACGACCAGGCTGGAAGCAAGAATGACGATGGTTCCAAAAAGCTGCCCGTGTTCGAATCCGCCTTGAACAATGAGTAACTTACCGACGAATCCACTTAGAGGCGGAATTCCTGCAAGACCGAACGCTGCAATAAGGAATAGCCATCCAAGCGGTGCATGGGTTTTAATGAGACCGCCCATTTGTCGTAAGTTTGAAGTGCCAGTTACATAAATGATAATCCCGATGATGAGGAACAATGCCCCTTTAATGAGCATGTCATGGATTAAATAGAACACTGCACCTTGCATCCCAGCTTCGTTCATCAGAGAAACTCCGAACAAAATAACACCGATTGCAATCAGAATGTTGTAGATGATAATTTGTTTCAAATCGAAATAGGCAAGAGCGCCAATACATCCGGCAACTATCGTCAGCAATGCAAGCACCATCAAAATGGTATGGGTGAATGCCAAGTCATGTACAAAGAACAATGTGTACGTACGTGTGATGGCGTACACACCGACTTTAGTAAGTAACGCACCAAAGAGTGCAAGTACCGGAACAGGGGGTGCAGCGTACGACCCAGGCATCCAGAAATACAAAGGGAAGATTCCGCCCTTGATTCCGAAAATAATGAGGAGCAGGACGCCAATGACCGAAACAATTCCCGGCTGACCGATGTCTGCAATCTTCTGTCCGATATCTGCCATATTGAGCGTTCCAACAACTGAATATAGATAAGCAATCGTAATGACAAAGAACGCCGACGAAATAACATTTACAAGTATGTACTTAATAGACTCACGCAGTTGTCTCTTTTCTCCTCCAAGCACAATAAGAAGATAAGAGGCAATGAGCAGTACTTCGAAAAATACAAACATGTTAAAAATATCACCTGTGGTAAAGGCGCCGTTCACACCTGTGATCATGAAAAGAATCGCAGGATAATAGAAAAAACGTTCGCGCTCTATGCCAATCGAGGAAAAGCTATAAATTGATACGAGTAACGTGATCACTAGTGTTGACGTTACAAGTAACGCTGAAAACATATCCGAAACCATCGTTATACCGAACGGGGCCGGCCAGCTGCCAAGTGTTACCGTTTGGATTCCGTCCTGTTTAACTTTCGCTAGGAGTATAAATGAGAAAACGATACTTGCACTCAGTCCGATAACGGTGAGTACCCGTTGAGTTCGTACGTGTTCTTTGAAAAATAACAAAAGAATCGCGAAGAAGAACGGAATAATGATCGGAAATAATAGAAGGTTAATCATGCTCATCATTTCCTTTCATCGAATTCAAATCATCTGTTTTGTGGACTGCATACGTACGGTAAGCTAATACGAGAATGAATGCCGTCACTCCAAAACTAATGACAATTGCTGTTAAGATCAGCGCTTGCGGCAGAGGATCAGCTAAGTCGGTCACACCGTCCGCTAGTACAGGAGGAGCGCCTCCTCCAAGGCCGCCCATCGTTAAAATGAGCAAGTGAGCCCCGTGGCTTAACAAGCCGGTACCAAGCACCACTTTTATAAGACTTCTAGAAAGAATTAAGTAAATTGCAGCTGTAAATAGTAATCCTGCAACTATTGCCATGAGTAATTCCATTACTCATCCCCTCCAATCGACTGGATGATTGTAATGGCAGCGCCAACGACAACAAGGTAAACACCAGCGTCAAAAATCATCGCAGTATGCAGCTCCGTGTCACCAAAAAGCGGTAACATGAAATGTCCGAATGCATGTGTGAAGAACGGGACATTAAAGAAAATCGAACCCGCTGCAGTCCCTAGAGAAAGAAGCAGCCCGATGCCAATCACGATTGTGAAGTTGAACGGCAGCGTGGCTTGAATCGTTTCCAGGTCATACGCCAGTAATAGTAAAACAATGGCCCCGGTTGTTAACAGTCCGCCAACAAATCCGCCTCCAGGAGCAAAGTGTCCCGCAAAGAAAATATGGATGGAGAACAGGAAAATGATAAAGAATGTGACTTTTGTAGTCGTTTGTAAAATAACATTATTCTTTCTCATCATCTGACTCCTTTCTTGCTAAGCGAAGGCGAATCATTCCTAGTACTGCGATTCCTGCTATCGACAATACAGCAATTTCAAACAAAGTATCGAAACCACGATAATCGACAAGAATGACGTTTACAATATTTCCGCCGCCTGCTTCTGTATGGACTGTATCTTTATAGAACTGCGAAATACTCGGTATTAACTTATTGGAGTTCGCAGACAACGCAACCAGTGTTACTGAAATCCCCACTCCGAGTGCCACAATCCCATTTACCAACTTGTTTTGTTTCGTTTCACCATGCGTTTTTAAAGCAGGGAGATGACGGAAAGCCAGTAAGAATAGGGCAACAGAAATCGTCTCGATAACGAGCTGAGTCAATGCAAGATCAGGTGCTTTAAAGAGAACAAAGAATAACGCAACAGAATACCCAACTGCACCTAACGCAATTATGGCGGAGATTCTGTTTTTAGACATAATCACCATACCTGTACCTAAAATTGCAACGATCGCATTCAGCACGGCAAACAGCGTAATCGGTGAAAGACTGCTCATATCTAATTCGAACGCACCTTTAGCAAACAAAACTGCAATCGTCATGACTGAGAAGAATGCGAACATGTAAATTAGATACGTACGGATAACACCTGTCATAAAGAACCGGGAAATTCGGTTCATTCCTTTTTCAGAAAACGTCATGATGCCGTCGTATAGAGCGTTCAACGATAAATTACTTGGTTGAAGCGCATAGACTGGGCGCCACTTTTTCAGAGTCATGAAAAGTAATGAACCCACTATAATGACGCCAACCGTCAACCATAGAGGAATTGATTTGAATCCGTGCCATGCTTCTACATGTACAGCTGCCTCCGACGGCAAGTTGTATAGCTGAGGCTGTGTTGCCATTACTGCTGGCGCGACAATCCATTTCCCGATTGTGTTCGGAATGAAGAATAGGACAATCACAGTGAGCGCCAAAATAATCGGTGAAATCAGCATGCCAATTGGTGCTTCGTGCGGCTTTTGCGGCAGCTTGTCCAACTTTTTCTCTCCAGCAAATGTCTTAAAGACAAAGTAGAAACTATAGACAAATGTGAATACGCTTGCAACCCACGCAATAATCGGGAACAAAATGCCCCATGTGTCAAAGTTGAAAAGATCGAACTGAGTCAATGCGACCATCGAATCTAAAAAGAGTTCTTTACTTAAGAAGCCGCCAAATGGAGGAATACCTGCCATTGATAAGCCGCCAATGAACGCTACTGTGAAACTGATGGGCATAATGCTCATCAAACCACCCAGTTTACGAATATCTCGGGTTCCAGTTTCATGGTCGACGATTCCAGCAATCATGAACAAACTGCCTTTAAATACAGCGTGATTCACTAAGTGGAAAAGTGCAGCGAACATTGCTAAGCGGAAGAGGGGATCATCCGTATGGTAAGCGATGGCACCCGCGCCAAGTAAAGACATAATAAGTCCAAGCTGACTAACTGTTGAAAACGCAAGAATTCCTTTTAAATCCGTTTGCTTTACAGCAAAGAAAGAACCCCACATTAAGGTCAGCAAGCCAATGCCGGAAACGAGCCAGATCCAAACAGACGACTCTGCAAAAATCGGTGTGAAACGCGCGACTAAATATAATCCCGCTTTAACCATTGTTGCCGAGTGCAAATAGGCACTGACAGGAGTTGGTGCTTCCATTGCATCGGGCAGCCAAATATAAAATGGGAATTGGGCTGACTTTGTAAAAGCGCCAAATAACAATAAGACCGCAGCCAAAGTGAACAAAGGATCACCAGAGTAATCCGGAAGCGTAGCGATCAATTTACGAATCGAGTATGTATCTCCCATGATCCCAAGAATTACAAATCCCCCGAGCATCATTAATCCGCCGCCGACGGTAATCATCATCGATTTTAATGCACCAAATCGTGAACCATCCCGTGTATACCAATAACCGATCAATAGGAAAGAAGAAATCGATGTTAACTCCCAGAACAGATACAATGAAATGACGTTATCAGATTGCACAACGCCAAGCATTGCAGTCATGAAAAGCAGTAAGTATACATAGAAATTACCTAGATTTTCTTTATGCCGATCTAAATAGAAAATCGAGTACAGTACAACCAACGCACCGATCCCAGTAATGAGAAGTGTGAAGAGAAGACTGAGGCCATCCAAATAGGAGACAAAAGAGATTCCTAGTGAGGGAATCCAATCGATTGAAGAAACTGCATGTTTTCCACTAACTGTCAGTGGTAAGTAAGTGATGTAATAGATAAACAGCGCGACTGGAACAAGCAGCACAAACCAGCCTGTATGTATGCCAGCGATACGGCGGAACAGCATCGGTATAAACAGCGCTGCAAGAGCCGGCAAGAAAATGAACCAAACAAATTCCACTAAAAATCCTCCTTCCTAGTACTAACAAGATGTTGACATTGGTATAAAGTATAACGTAAAACATTGGCTTTTGCACTGTGGGCACTTGAAAAGGATTGCGGGAAATCAATCTCTTCCTATATTATAGAGACACTGAATTAAAGCAGTAAAAATAACCCGTTACTCTGAGGTGTACCATGAAAAATCCGTATTTATTTAGTTATTTGCCTTTCTTTACAATCATGTTGTTCAGCTTAACATTTGGTGTCTATACCGTTGGCTACTCGCTCGTCTTATTTCGACAGATCGGATTATATAATGGGTTACTGGAATTCTTGACAGACACCCAACTCCGCTTATTTTTATTGACAATTTATGCGTTATTTTTCTTTATGGTTTTTAGTGCGCTTAAACTCATTGCAACTACGATACATGATACAGCCATGTTGTTCTTTTATAAGACAATTCCGGAAACGGACACACCTGTTCAATACATATCGGAGGACAGGGGCGGCAAACTCATCTACTTTTTTGGAGCATTAGTCTCAGTTGCAGCCATCCAATCGATTTTGTGGCTTGGTCTTGTGTTTCTTGCAGTAACATTTACGTATTTTGTCTATCGCGCTTATAAGCTGCATCATCAGTTTCCGTTGTCAGCAATCATTGGAATTATATTTTTCGAGATCATTGTTTGGGCGGTTTTACTTTCAGGTGTCGTATATATTTTATTGCGTTTATATAATGGCATTACTGCAAGTATCCCAGAGATTGAAAAAGACTAGCTGCCGATTGGCAGCTAGTCTTGAAGAACGTCAGAAAATAATTGCAGATGAGTTTTTTGTTTACTTTCTTTTTGCAGCGAATTGGGCCGGTCATAGCCCATCCAGATAGCTGCTGTGTAATGATCGTTCATCCCCGCAACCCACAAGTCTTTGTAATTACTCGTTGTACCTGTCTTTGCACCCGTATAACTGGTCGCATAAGGAACACCTTGTGCAGTTCCGGTTAATACAGTCTCCTTCATCATGGATCGGACGTTGTTTGTCGTCTTTGTTGACCAAACGGATTGACGTTCATCATTCCACTCGTATAAGACATTTCCTTGACGGTCTTTTACAGAACGGATGGCACGTGCAGGTTTGAAACTGCCGTCTATAAAGCTGGTGAACGCATTGGCGATTTCATAAGGAGTGACACCTTGTTCGAATCCGCCGAGTGCTGCTGTATATTGATGATCACGTTTTGTGATGTGCTGGAAGTCAAAAGGAGCTAGATGTGCAAAGGATTCCTCAATTCCGACGCGTTGGAATATCCGGACAGCGGTTGTGTTATAACTTCTGCTGAACGCCTTTTTAACTGTCGTTACTCCATACTGATACTTTCCAAAGTTGTCCGGACAAAATGTCCCAATGCAAATAGCGCTTCCATCGATGAGTGAGTTTTCCGTAGAAGAACCGCTTTCTAAATAAGGTGCATAGACGAGCAAAGGTTTAATAACTGAACCAGGCTGCCGAACAGCTTGAAACGAACGATTGAAATCCGACTTCTGATATCCGAAACCTCCATACACACTGACGAGTTCTCTCATCCCATTGTCAACAATAGCTGCCCCGGATTGAATTCCTCTGCCATTTAATGTGGATGAAATCCGTTGTTCTACACGCTGCTGTTTAGTCGGATTTAACGCAGTGTCTATTCGAACACCGGCATTGATCACTTCAGAAAGCCGTGCTGAAAGGGAGGATTGAATTGCTTTTCTTTCATCTTGAGTAGTTGCTGTTCGCAATTGTGCTGAAAAACCATCCTTTTCACTGATGAGCCGTTTAAGCTCATCGAGTACATATGTATGATAGGCAGGGAAATGACTGTTCTTTTGTTTCACATGCAGCTGAATGGGTGAATTTTGTGCTGCAGTCATTTCCTCAGCAGTGAGCACCTGATTCGTATTCAACACTTGAAGTAATCGTTCTTGGCGTTTTTTCGTTCGGTCGAAGTGTTTCAAAGGATCGTACAATGACGGATTATTAGGAATTGCTGCTAAGAAAGCCATCTCAGCTTCGGTTAATTGGGTTAACGGCTTGCTAAAGTAATACGTTGCCGCCGCGCCAATTCCGTAAACCTGATTCCCAAAATACATTTCATTCATGTACATTTCTAGAATTTCATCTTTTGTCGACTGCTTCTCTAATTCAGCAGCGTACATAATCTCTTTAAATTTACGTTCGTACGTTTTTTCAGGGGAGAGGAAGCGCATCCGAACGATCTGCTGAGTAATTGTAGAAGCGCCCTGACTCAATCCGTCTGAATTCGCATTTACTGCAAATGCTCGCGCGATTGCGGCTACATCATATCCGCGGTGTTCGTAGAATCCTTTGTCTTCACTTTCTAGAAAAAGTTGTTTTGCAAATAATGGGATCTCGTTTAAAGGAAGGGGATCTCGCCATTCAGTATACTCCTCAGCAAACAAATGACCATTACGATCGTAAAGAGAGACCGGAATCGTCACTTCAGGGGTAGAAAGTTCGATGGTTTCTTCCACTTGTTCTTTATATGCATTCGCCTCTGTCCATTCCGCAGCGACTCCTTGTTGAAGCCAAAATAGAAGCGGAAGACTTAGTAAAGCAACAGCAAACCCTGCAAGCTGTCTCACAATCAGTTCCTCCTTACAGTTATCTGCCTATACAAAATATAGCACACTCCCATAGGGGGAGTGTGCTATATTTTTACAAATCTTTGTCTTGTGAGTCAGATAAAAAATGTTCGAAATCTTGGTCTGGTTTTCGTTTTGCATAATAGAGGAATCCAAATCCGAGTAGGAATAGCACCCCTGTTGAGATGAACACAGATGAAATGCCGACAAAACCACTAACTATACCACCGAACATCGGACCGATAATATTTCCTAAGAAGCGGAAACTAGTATTGTAGCCCATTACTTCGCCTTGTATATCGAGTGGTGCTTCCCTTCGCACAAGTGCAGTGGTAATAGGAATCATTCCGCCCATTGAAATACCGAACAACAGACGCCAGATCACGAGCTGCCATAAGCTGCCGACGAATGCTTGAGGAATAATGAAGATGAAGGATAAGAGAAGTAAAAAACCGAGTACTTTCTCATAACCGATATCATCACCGAGCTTGCCCCATTTACGGGCAAATAATAAGTTCCCGACACCCGCTGCACTAAATGTGATCCCTGCCAAAAAGGCAACATCTTTCGCATCTGTCAGCTGTGCAACATATAAGGACAGTAATGGCTGAATACTAAAGTTACCGATCTGAATGAGTGCTGTAACCACCATCACATTCAACATTAACCTGTGATGGATCAGACTGCTTAGGATCGTTTTGCGAGAATACACAACGCCACTAACATTTTTCAACTTATGCTGTTCTTTAATCCCGAAGATAATAATGAGAGCTGCAATAATAACGGAGATGGAAGTAATGACAAATGTATATTGGAAACCAAAAGCATCTGCTAATAGTCCGCCTAACACCGGTCCGAATAATGTACCTGTGACACTGCCCATTTGGAGAGTACCTAACCGCTTGCCAGCTTCTTCACGTTTAGTATTAGCGGAGATGAAAGCAAGAGAAGTGGGGATGAAGCCTGTAACTACACCGTTAAGCAGGCGCAGGATGAAAAATGCTTCGACTGAGTGAATGAATCCCATTAAGAATACTGAGATCGCGATTCCGAATCCGTTAATGATTAATATCGGCTTAAAACCGTATTTGTCAGCAATTCTGCCCCATATTGGAGACATAATAAGTGCACTGATGAACGTAGCGCCAAAAACGAGACCTGACCATTTCTGGACATAGGCATCTGAATAGTCGCCAAACGTTTCGATATATAGTGACAAGAAGGGCATGATCATCGTCATGGTCCCTGCTACTAGAAAGTTTGAAATCCAGATGATGATGAAATTTCTTTTTTGAATATCCATTGGAGACCTTCCCTCTCTAAATGCTGTATTTGAGTAGTATAAAACAATTCGACACTCGAAGGAAGTCAAGTGCTCGTAGTTCGATTTATACGTCTCGTGTGGTAAACTAATTTAGGGTGAGAAATGTGCACAAAAAATTTTACTTGCTCATGTTATCTTTAGCGTTAATACTTGTTTTATCCGCTTGCGGAAAACAAGATGCAGAAGAGAAAGAATCGACGCCGTCTAAGGATGCGCCGAGTCTGACCGATGAGCCCGAAAAAACGATTCCTAAGGAGGATTCTCAAATGTACCCGCAATTATCTAATGAAGTAGCAGCAGGAGAACAACTTATTACTATGAATACCACGCTTGGCCCAATCAAAATCAAGCTTTTTGAAGAAAAAGCTCCTAAAACAGTTAAAAACTTTTTAACACACGCTAAAGATGGCTATTATGACGGCATTATCTTCCACCGTGTCATTAAAGACTTCATGATCCAGGGCGGAGACCCGACTGGAACAGGTATGGGTGGAGAAAGTATTTACGGTGGTTCTTTCGAAGATGAATTCACTATGGATCTTTTCAACCTTAACGGAGCATTATCAATGGCTAACGCTGGACCTAACACAAACGGAAGCCAGTTTTTCATCGTTCAAGCATCTAACTCTGGAGCATCTGCAGAGCAGCTGAAACAAGGCGGATGGCCAGCAGAAATCGCTGATGCTTATGCTGAACGCGGCGGTACACCTCACCTTGACCAGAAGCACACGGTTTTCGGACAAGTTATTGAAGGTATGGACATTGTCAACAACATCGCAAATGTGAAAACAGGTGCTCAAGACAAGCCAAAAGAAGATGTTAAGATTGAGTCAATCGAAGTTCAAGGCGAATAATCAAAAGAAAACTATTCAGGTTAGGAAGTGTAATCCATGGTGACATTTCTAATGCCCTTCCTGTATTTTCCGGAAGACAAATCAGAATATATCCCTGCGGCCATTTCCTTCGCTTTCTTCATGGTTTTACTTGTGCTGACATTCATGTGGATCAAGCGCAACTCGAAAAAGCAAGAATTGGAAACGAAAGAATTGGAAGAGCGCATTTTACGTGAACGCAAAGAAGCGTGCGAAAAACAAGAACAGCACCCTCACACGTGAGGATGCTGTTTTTTCTATTAATCGTTCATTGCTGTTATAAAACGCTGAACACCTTCTTGTACAGTAGATAGGGGAGTGGCAACGTTCATACGTAAATAACCTCGACCTGCTTCTCCGTATTTTGTACCTGGTTCAAGTGCTAATTTGCCTTTGTTCAATAGCTTGTCCATCATTTCTTCTTCGGATAATCCAGTTCCTTTATAGTCAATCCAAAGCAAGTACGTACCTTGAGGCTTTGTAATCGATACACCAGGAACCGCAGCAGTAACATTCTCAATCACGTAATCCATATTGTCAGAAACGGTTTGCAACAGCTTTTCAAGCCAAGGTTCACCATGACGATAGGCTGCTTTAAGGGCTGCATTTGCAAAAGCATTTAATTCCATTTGACCATGTGCCATTCCATTGTCGCGTAATTGTTCACGCAGGTCTTCATCTGGAATAATCATCATAGCTGCTTGAATACCTGCCAGGTTAAACGTTTTAGTTGGAGCAACACACGTAATAATTCGATTTGCTTCATCACCTGCAACTACGTGAAGTGGGGAGTGTTTATACGGCGCAAATATCAAATCTGCGTGGATTTCATCTGACAAGATTAGCACATCATATTTTGCACAAAGACGTACCACTTCTTTCAAGTCATCTTCTTTCCAAACAATCCCACCGGGGTTATGAGGGTTGCAAAAAATGAATAATCTGACATCTTTTTGTAAGGATTCTTCGAACTTTTCGAAATCAATCTCATACGAGCCTTCTTTTTCGATAAGTATACATTCGACTAAATTTCTCTTCTGCAGTATAGGGATACTTGAAAATGGCGGGTAAACAGGCGGAGTAATCAGTATGCCATCGCCTTCACTAGTCAAAGTTTCCACAACAGAGGCAATTGCTGGAACAACTCCGTGATGGGATAACATCCAATCATTCTCAGTCTGCCAATCATGCTTTTTCAATAACCATTCACGAATAGCATCTTTGCAGTCTTCGCATACATACGAGTATCCGAAGACGCCGTGTTCTAAACGGTCCCTTAACGCTTCAAGTACTGGTTCTGGTGCAGCGAAATCCATATCGGCAATCCACATTGGCAATAGATCTTCTGTATTTTCAATTCCATATATACGATCCATTCGATCCCATTTCATAGAAGATGTATTTCTTCTGTTTACTGAATTTGTAAATTCTTTCATATGTATCCCCCTAAGTCTATTTTCTTTTTCATTCCTATGCTATCATAAATAAAAACAAAAAATCAGGTGACTTTACGTGCAAACTATGGAAATGAATAAAAAAGCAGCTCTATTGTTAGAAGATTGGGATCCCTTCTCTGCAGGCCCCCATGCATATGACCTTGAAATAGCGGATGTTGTCGCTGAACTCCAGTTGTTGGATCATCCGACAGATATGGCGAAACGAATTAGGGAAATATATGAGCGTTCCTACTCGCTATGGATTCCATTAGAGGAATGCATGCAAATTTCCTATAAACTACTAGCAGTGAAATACGAAGCCAAGTGCATCATATCTTTATGATTTACTACATAATTCATCAATAGACTCTAAAAGACTATCTTTTGCTCCTAAAGCATTCAAATGGTATACTGAAAGTGGCCTTAATGGCAATTTCAGATATACAAAACAGAATTGGGAGCTGTTCACATGACAGGTAAATATGAAGCGGGTGAAGAACTGTCAGGTACAGTTACAGGCATTCAACCTTATGGTGCATTTGTAGCTCTTGATGAGACGACTCAAGGTCTCGTTCACATTTCCGAAATCACTTATGGATTTGTCAAAGACATTCATGAACATTTATCCGTCGGACAGCAAGTCACTGTAAAAGTGTTAGACGTTGACGACACGGATAAAAAAATCAGCTTATCCATCCGCGCTTTAGAAGAAGCACCAACACCAGTAAAAAAATTCAACCGTCCTCGTAAATCTTTACAAGAACGAGTGGACGAGCAAGATGAAAAAGGTTTCAACTCCCTTAAAGACAAACTGAGGGATTGGATTGACAAGTCAGGGTATTAAAAAGGAGAAGGGCATTACGCCTCTTCTCCTTTTTTGTTTTTTCGAAGACGATACTGTAAGTTTTGCCGGCTCATTGAAAGTGCATTTGCAGTCCGGGTAATATTACCGCCGTTAATGCGCAGCGCTTTTTCTAAATAATAGGACTCCGCTTCTCTCATAAACTTGTCGAGTGGAAGTAAATCCTGTCCACCCGCCGCTATGAAGTCCGGTATAAGTGAAGGGGTATCACCAGCACCGTTACTTTTGCTTCTGAAATGCTGTGGTAACATATCGACAGTAATTGTTGTCTCGGACGAAGCAAGTGAAGCTACCTCGTTTAATAACATTTCAAGCTCTCTCATATTACCGGGCCAGGAATAAGAGTGGAACAGCTCTTCAACTTCCTTAGTTACATGGTCCAGCACTGTCCCTAAGCTTTCTTTCCGTCTAGCCAAATACAGGTGAACGAATGGCAGAATGTCTTCTTTTCGCTCCCGTAAAGGAGGGAAGTGAATAGTGAAAGACGCGAAAAAATAGTAAAGCTCTTTCAACAAACTCCCTGCAGATATGAGTTCGACAGGGTCTTCACCGATGCTTGCGATGAATTGCCTTTTGTGAACGTCAGAGTTTTCTAAGACATCCAACAACTTTCTTTGAAGATCGATGGATAAAAAATCGATTCGTTCGCAAAATAGCGTGAAGGGAGAATCTGTCGCTAACTCTGTAGCGAGTCGATCAATGGATTGGTTATCAGATCGATTGCAATAAAGCGTATAAAACGAGGAATCCATCTGTGGAAGTTCATGGTGGATTCCTTGAGCGACTAAATCCTTTCCAGTTCCTGCTTCTCCAATCAGGAGGACGGGAAGTTTTGCGCGAACTGCTTTTTTTGCGGTTGCAATAATTTTCTTCATGGAATCGGATTCAGCTACAATATGATTCAGCAAAATCGGATCGCGGTCTTTCTTTAATGGTTCAAGTACAAACTTCTCCAATGCTGTCACGTCGTGGGAAAGCTCAATTGCACCCAGTAAAACACCATTACTACGAATCGGATAGGTATTATTAATTGTTGTGATTTCAGTTTCGCTTCGGTTCCAATAGGTTTGTTTTATGTTCAATTGCTCTGTTCCCGTTTGCAGTACTTCCATCAGGGTGCTCGGCTGCTGTCTAAAGTTAAACAACTCTAATATCGACAAATCCCGTATATCCTCTAAATCCAACCCTTCAATTTCTTTCATTTTGTCATTGTAAATAACCGTTCTTCCATCGCTGTTTACAGCGTGGATTCCAACTCCTGCATGTTGTACAGCGAATTCATAAAAAGGGAAGAGTGATTCCTCAAATTGACTCATCGGATGCCACCGCCTATCTTTTTTCGTCTATTAAACAATATTACTTGCAATGTGCAACATTATCTTGCATTATTATAAATGTAATTAACAACTAAGTGCAAATATTATTTGCACACTCACTAAAAGGAGGATTTTCATGATTCCATATAAACATGAGCCATTTACAGACTTTTCACTTGAAGAAAACAAAAAAGCATTCCAAGAAGGACTTAAAACAGTAGAAGCTTATCTTGGTAAAGATTATCCCCTAATCGTAGGCGGAGAGCGTATCATGACTGACGATAAGCTCGTATCATTCAACCCTGCGAACAAAGAAGAAATTATCGGTAACGTCTCTAAAGCAAGTAAAGATATTGCAGAAAAAGCTATGAAAGTTGCTGACGAAACTTTCAATACTTGGAGAAAGACAGAACCAGCAATGCGCGCAGACATTCTTTTCAAAGCAGCTGCAATCGTGCGTCGCCGTAAAATGGAATTCTCAGCGCTATTAACAAAAGAAGCTGGTAAGCCATGGAACGAAGCAGATGCAGACACTGCTGAAGCAATCGACTTCCTTGAGTACTACGGCCGTCAAATGCTTCGCTTGAAAGACGGAATGCCAGTAGAAAGCCGTCCGGGCGAATTCAACCGTTTTGACTACATTCCTTTAGGTGTTGGCGTTGTTATCTCTCCATGGAACTTTGCATTCGCAATCATGGCAGGTACAACAGTAGCTGCACTTGTAACAGGAAACACAGTACTATTGAAGCCAGCTTCAACAACTCCAGTTGTTGCTTATAAATTCATGGAAGTACTTGAAGAAGCTGGAATGCCTGCAGGCGTAGTAAACTATGTACCAGGTTCAGGTTCTGAAATCGGTGACTACCTAGTGGATCACGCACGCACTCGTTTCGTATCATTCACAGGTTCACGTGATGTAGGTACTCGTATTTACGAACGTGCCTCTAAAGTAAATGAAGGACAAATCTGGTTGAAGCGTGTAATCGCTGAAATGGGCGGTAAAGATACAATCGTTGTTGACAACGAAGCAGATCTTGAGCTTGCAGCGCAATCTATCGTTAAATCAGCATTCGGCTTCAGCGGACAGAAATGTTCAGCATGTTCACGCGCAATCATTCACGAAGATGTATATGACACAGTTGTTGCTCGCGTAGAAGAACTTACTGAAGAGTTGACTTACGGCGACCCAACTGACCAATCTAACTTCGCTGGACCAGTTATTGACCAAGCTGCGTTTGACAAAATCATGGGCTATGTTGAAATTGGTAAAGAAGAAGGTCGTCTTGTTGCAGGCGGAGAAGGCGATAGCTCTAAAGGATTCTTCATCGCACCGACTGTATTCGCAGACGTAGCTCCTGAAGCTCGTATCATGAAGGAAGAAGTATTCGGTCCATTCGTAGCACTTGCTAAAGCGAAAAACTTCACGGAAGCAATCGAAATGGCAAATGATACGGATTATGGCTTGACTGGCGCTGTCATCACAACTAACCGTGAGCACATCGAACAGGCTCGTGAAGATTTCCATTGTGGTAACTTGTACTTTAACCGCGGTTGCACAGGTGCAATCGTTGGATACCAGCCATTTGGCGGATTCAACATGTCAGGTACAGATTCAAAAGCAGGTGGCCCAGACTACTTGCAGCTTCACATGCAAGGTAAGACAACTTCAGAAATGTTGTAAGACGATAACAAACAGCCGCCTGTCAAAGACAGGCGCTGTATTTACATACCTAATCGAGGAGGGAATTTGAATGTCAGTATCTCAACAAGTGATTGAACAAACAAATAAGTATGGTGCACCAAACTATCATCCACTACCAATCGTTATCTCAGAAGCAGAAGGTGTATGGGTAAAAGATCCGGAAGGGAACAAATTCATGGATATGCTTTCTGCATACTCTGCAGTGAACCAAGGACACCGTCACCCGAAAATCATTCAAGCACTTAAAGATCAGGCAGACAAAGTAACTCTTACATCTCGTGCATTCCACAGCGATCAGTTGGGTCCTTGGTATGCTAAAATAACTGAACTATCAGGAAAAGAAATGGCTTTACCAATGAATACGGGTGCAGAAGCTGTAGAAACAGCTATCAAAGCTGCTCGTCGTTGGGCATATGATGTCAAAGGCGTTGAAGAAAACAAAGCGGAAATCATTGGCTGCGAAGGCAACTTCCACGGACGTACAATGGGCGCAGTATCACTTTCATCTGACCCAGAATACAAGCGTGGTTTCGGTCCAATGCTTACAGGTATTAAACTTGTAGGATATGGCGATATTGATGAATTAGAAAAAGCGATTACTCCGAATACAGCTGCATTCATCATCGAGCCAATTCAAGGTGAGGCAGGAATTATCATTCCGGAAGAGGGCTACCTTAAAAAAGCCCGCGCGCTTTGTAAGGCGAATAACGTACTGTTCATCGCAGACGAAATTCAAGCAGGACTATGCCGTACTGGTAAAATGTTTGCATGTGAGTGGGAAGACGTACAACCGGATATGTATATTCTAGGTAAAGCACTGGGCGGCGGAGTATTCCCAATCTCATGTGTGGTTGCAGATAAGGAAATTCTAGAAGTATTCAACCCTGGATCTCATGGTTCAACATTTGGTGGGAACCCAATGGCTTGTGCTGTTTCAATCGCATCTCTAGATGTATTGAAAGACGAAAAGCTTGCGGATAAGTCTCTTGAACTTGGTAACTACTTTAAAGAAGAACTACAGAAGATCGAAAACGAAGTAATTAAAGAAGTACGTGGCCGCGGTCTATTCATTGGAATGGAGTTAACTGAAGAAGCTCGTCCATATTGCGAAAAGTTAAAAGAACTTGGATTGCTCTGTAAAGAAACTCATGATACAGTCATCCGTTTTGCGCCACCACTTATCATTACTAAAGAAGAACTTGACTGGGCACTTGAAAAAATCAAAAGTGTATTTGCAAACTAAAAAACCTTCCCACATATGTTCGGTGGTATGATACGATGAATAAGGAAAAAACATTATTAAACAAAGAGGCGAGCCATTACAATGACTGAAAACCTGAATCTGTTCACATCCACACAAGTTGTTATCAAAGAAGCACTTGACAAGCTGGGCTACGATGAAGGCATGTATGATTTACTAAAAGAACCTATGCGCATGACTGAAGTGCGCATTCCGATTAAAATGGATGACGGTAAAGTGAAAGTTTTCACTGGATACCGCGGCCAGCATAACGATGCTGTTGGTCCAACTAAAGGTGGGGTTCGTTTCCACCCTGACGTAACACTAGATGAAGTGCGTGCACTATCTATGTGGATGACATTGAAAGCTGGAATCGTTGACCTTCCATATGGCGGCGGTAAAGGCGGGATTGTCTGTGATCCACGTGAAATGTCGATGGATGAATTGGAACGTCTAAGTCGCGGGTATGTCCGTGCGTTGTCTCAAGTTATGGGGCCAACAAAAGACATTCCAGCACCAGACGTTTTCACAAACGCACAAATCATGGCATGGATGATGGATGAGTATAGCCGAATTGACGAATTCAACTCACCAGGATTCATTACAGGAAAACCTATCGTTCTCGGTGGATCACAAGGTCGTGACCGTGCAACTGCAGAAGGTGTAACAATTATTATCAACGAAGCTGCTAAGCGCCGCGGAATCGATATGAAAGGTGCTCGTGTAGTTATCCAAGGCTTTGGTAACGCAGGAAGCTTCCTTTCTAAGTTCTTATATGATGCAGGGGCTAAAGTAATTGGTATTTCAGATGCTTATGGAGCTTTACACGATCCAGATGGTTTAGATATCGATTATTTACTTGATCGTCGTGATAGCTTCGGAACAGTTACAACATTGTTCGAAAATACATTGACGAACGAAGAGCTTTTAGAACTGGATTGCGATATCCTAGTTCCAGCTGCGATTGAAAACCAAATTACTGAGCATAATGCACACAACATCAAAGCAAACATTGTTGTTGAAGCAGCAAATGGTCCAACAACAAGTGAAGCTACAAAAATTCTTACTGAACGTGGAATCCTTTTAGTTCCTGACGTATTGGCAAGTGCTGGCGGAGTTACCGTTTCGTACTTCGAATGGGTTCAGAACAATATGGGGTACTACTGGTCAGAAGAACTTGTCCGTGAGCGTATGACAGAAAAAATGGTTACTGCGTTTGAAAACGTATATACTCAAGCGACGACACGCGGTATTGACATGCGTCTTGCTGCTTATATGATTGGTATTCGCAAAACTGCAGAAGCTTCACGTTTCCGTGGTTGGGCATAAGTAGTGGAAAAGCAGCGCTCCGAGTTATGGAGCGCTCTTTTTTATGGATACAATAGGACCAATAAGTTGCACCAATCACATCTGTAAAACATAATAGAATTAGTCTGAGGAGGCGATCGAATTGGATAACTTTATCTTTCAAAATCCAGTGAAGTTGTTATTTGGTAAAGGCCAAGTATCAAACTTAGCAGAAGAACTTAAAAAATACGGCAAAAATGTTCTTGTTGTTTATGGCGGTGGCAGCATTAAGAAAAATGGAGTCTATGATGACGTCATGAATGTCTTGAAAGAGGGCGGAATGACTGTTCATGAATTTGGCGGAGTAGAGCCGAATCCACGGTTGTCAACTGCAATTGCAGCAGCTGATCTTTGTAAACGCGCAGACATTGACGTAATCGTTGCTGTAGGTGGAGGTTCTGTAATTGACTGTACGAAGTTAATTGCGTCTGCAGCTAAATATGACGGCAATCCATGGGACTTTGTTATTCAAAAAGCAACACCTCAAGAAGCACTTCCATTTGGGACTGTCTTGACATTGTCTGCAACAAGTTCGGAAATGAACGCAGGATCTGTGATAACTAATGAAGAAACTCAAGAAAAATATGGGTGGGGAACACCACTTAACTATCCAAAATTCTCAATTTTAGACCCGTCTTACACAATGTCTGTTCCGCGCGATCAGACGGTTAACGGAATTGTAGACACGATGTCTCACATATTTGAGGAATATTTCAATGAATCATCCAATACGCCATTCCAAGATGAGATGTGTGAAAGTGCGCTTCGTACATTAATCAGCACGGGTGCTCAAGTAGTAGATCAGCCTAATGACTATGATCTGCGAGCAACGATGATGCTTGCTGGAGTATGGGGCTTGAATGGTTTCTTACGCATGGGATATACAGGCGATTGGGGAACCCATGATATCGAGCATGCGGTATCTGCAATCTATGACATTCCACACGCAGGCGGGTTATCCATTCTATTCCCAGAGTGGATGCGTTATACAATGCATTTAAACCCTCAGAGATATGCTCAGTTAGCGGTCAAAGCCTTTGGTGTAGATTCTACTGGTAAAACAGATGAAGAAACTGCTTTAGAAGGGATCAACAAGTTAGAGGAATTCTGGAGTTCAATTGGAGCACCGAGAAAACTTGCAGATTTTGATATCGATGACTCTAAAATCGATCTGATGGCTGAGAAAGCTGCAGCAAGAGGTCCATTGGGGAACTTTGCGAAACTTAACAAAGAGGATGTTGTAAAAATATTGACGAATTCGTTGTAAACAACAAAAAGCGAGCCAACTGATTGTAAAGTTGGCTCGCTTTTTTCATTCAGGAAGTTTAGCTCGATTTTCTATAAGGTTAGAACTGTTTGAACCTGTCCAAGATTGTACTCCGTCATCACCGACTAAAGAAATAATCGCATCTTGTATGCCTTTCTGGTTCAAAATTGTAGTAAGCAAACGATTCTTCACTTTGAGTACATAATCGACTGTGTTTGAAGTAGCTACTTCTGCGATGATTTCAACATGTAAAAACTCACCTTCTTTTACTACCTCAACACGCTGAATGTCTACTATATCTGGATCTTCAGCAAGAAGGTGAGAAATATGTGTTAACATTTCTTCATCCGTCTCTCCGATAGCACCTCTTGCATTCTCCAAAAACACTTTTCCAACCACATAAAACATCATGATACCGATAATAATGGAAGCAACACCTTCGGATGCGAACCAGCCAAAGAAGTGAGCAAGCAGTACAGAAATAATTGCAATCAAACCTCCACTAGTTGCAACTAAGTCTTCCATAAAGACTAATTTTGTGGGTGGTTTTGCTTTCTTTAGATGAGCAAAGCTCTTTGTAAAAGATGAAAATCCTTTCGCTTCAACTCCTGCATCATGCAACACTTCCTTCGAGGCTTTGAATAATACAAAGGATTCTAATACGACACCAATACCTAATACACTGAGGTTAATCCATAAGCCGCCGCTTTCTGTAGGGTGGAGAATATGATGAATCCCTCCCACGATAGTTTCATAAGAAAGAATGGCCACGATTAGTACGGCTCCCAAGCAGACCAGGTTTACAATTCTTCCAAAACCATTCGGATATTTTGGAGTAGGTGCTTTTCTAGACAAAGCCGAGCCTACATATACGAATAACTGATTGGCTGCATCTCCAATCGAATGCATCATTTCAGCGAACATCGCAACATTTCCTGTAAGGAAAAATGCTACCGCCTTTAAACCGGCAATAACAATGTTAACGATTGCAGCTAAAAGGGCAGGTTTGTTTCCGTTCTTTAATAGACTCATCCAATTGTTCATAACTTGAGCTCCTTTAGTAACAAGATGTACGTTAGTGTTCTTAGTGTACAACAGTTCCTGGGGAAATAGCGAAGTCCACTAAATGCCGAATTTTTAGAACGGTTATACATGATATACTAATTGCTATATCCGAATGTAAGGGGATTTAATCTTCAATAGAAAGAAAGTGATGTGTTTTTCATGAACAAACCAGCGATTCATCCTTCAATACCTATCATTATAGGTGTTATATCTGTTGCGCTTTCAGCGATTTTTGTAAAGCTGGTATCCGCAGAAGCAGGTGTAACGGCATTTTATCGAATGTTTTTCTCAGTTCTCTTTATGTTACCGATCTTCTTATTGAAATACCGGAAAGAAATATCATTACTTACAAAAAGGGATTGGATCTTTTCGGCACTTGCAGGAATATTTTTAGCATTCCACTTTATCTTTTGGTTTGAATCGTTAAATTATACATCTGTAGCAAGTTCGACTGTATTAGTGACTTTACAACCAATTTTTGCATTCGCAGGTACTTACTTTTTCTTTAAAGAGCGATTGTCTTTTAAAACGATACTATCTGCAGTGATAGCTATCTCTGGAAGCGTTATTATTAGCTTCGGAGATTTCCAACTAGGAGGAACTGCTTTCTATGGGGATGTCTTGGCTTTGATTGGCTGCGCGCTCATAACAGCGTATTTGTTATTCGGACAAGATGTGCGAAAGCGATTGTCGTTAATTACATATACGTTTGTAGTGTACTCTATAAGTTCAGTTACACTTTTCTTCTATGTACTACTGAAAGGAGAATCATTTGGACCTCATTCTCAATCCGATTGGATGTGGTTCGTGCTTCTTGCGCTAATACCTAACCTACTTGGGCATACATTATTTAACTGGGCGATTAAGTGGGTGAGCACAAATGCGATTTCAATTGCGATTCTTTTTGAACCTGTAGGGGCGTCTATATTGGCGTATTACATCTTCAATGAAAGTTTAAGTACTGCTCAAATAACAGGGGGAATCGTTGTATTACTGGGGATTCTTCTCTTCGTTATCGATGGTCGTAAAAAAAAGTCAATTTAATTTCAAAAAAAGCTTGCAAACTATAGACGACCTGATGTATATTATTACTTGTCCTTCGGAACGCAATGAAACGTTCAAAGGGCAAGTAATTATTTTTTAAAAAGTTGTTGACACGATGAATACACCATGTTATGATGTAAAAGTTGCTAAAACAACATAAAAATATAATAAACACTATGAACCTTGAAAACTGAACAGCAAAATGTCAACGAATTATCGTTTGGGAAACCGGCTCTGCCGGCGGAACAAACACAAACAGATCGAACGATCTGATAGACATCTTAAATGATGC
>NZ_JAUBDH010000014.1:0-69702 GCF_033253705.1 Sporosarcina aquimarina | reverse complement strand
TTCTGTTCAAAAGATAATATTCTCTTCCTGCCCTTTTTTATGAATTCCAAAATGAACCCCTCCCGTGACAGTATGTTCCCACAACTATAACATCTCTTATGTCCATTTTAAGGGGGGCGACTAAATACGGGCAGCCATTTATGAATGGCCATTCTTTTGTTGATGCGCGTGCCGATGATGAACACAATGATGTCTTCCGAATTATCGGCAGTATGCCGTCCGGGATGAACGGGTGCTGGCATTGCGTCACTCCTTTTTTCAATCAGTCATGTACCGCGTTTTTATCCACCACGACGTTTCCGTTTTCATCAAGCAGCGGCGTCATCCCGCCTGAGTAGCCATCCCAGCTGTACAAGTAATGGACGCCGGTCATGGTATCGACCCAGATCTTACAGCCTGAAAATTTACCCTCTTGATGTATGATTACAAACCGTTTGTTTTCTTTCTCCTTCATTTTTAGCGCCTCCAGTTTTATTATAGTTTCTTTACGATTCACTAGTCGGAAAGTTTCATATTTGTCCTGATTGGTTCAGCCTCCCGAAAAGTTCCAGTAAGTGACTAAGCCGCTAAGAAACTGGTCAAACTGGCAGTAAAGAAGCTATAGGAGGAGAAGACGTGGATAATCCTAAAAAAGGTACTTCCAGAAGAGATTTTCTTAAAACAAGTGGTATTGCAGCGGGTGCACTTGTCGGTGGCGGGGTAATCGGCGGGCTAGTCGGCTATAACACGAAAGGCGGAAACGGTAAGTTAAAGGGGGGACAGTCTGGAGATCCCGCGAGCAAGCATGAAATGCAGACACGGGGGCTTATGTTCTTCCAGAATCCTGAAGAATTCAATGTCTTGTCCCAGGCGACTGAAAGGCTGTTTCCTGAAGATGAACTAGGGCCGGGTGCCATTGGATTAGGCGTCCCTTACTTCATTGATAACCAGCTTGCGGGGAACTACGGCAGTAATGCGAAGGAATATATGCAAGGACCATTTTTCGCTGGGGAAGCTACCCAAGGGTATCAGAGCCGGCTGACACGGGCGGAGATTTTCCGCCAGGGGATCGCTCTGATGGATCAAGAAGCTAATAAGCGCTTCGACAAGAACTTTACCGATATCGAAGGCGGGCAGATGGATGAGATCTTGACGGATTTCCAGAAGAACAAAATCGACATGAAAGGTGTTTCATCTGAATTCTTCTTCAAGCTGCTGCGGCAGGCGACGCTGGAAGGCGCTTATGCGGACCCGATCTACAATGGGAATGCCAATATGGAAGGCTGGAAGATGAAAGGGTTCCCCGGGCATCAGATGGCCTATATCAATGTGATCGAAGATGAGAAATTCCAGGTGATCGAGCCTAAATCGATCAGCAGCATGCAGCATTAAGGAGGAGGACGGACAGTGGCGAAAACACTTGATAAAGTAGATGTAGTAACAGTAGGGGTCGGTTGGACTGGCGGCATCATTGCTGCCGAATGCGCAAAACAAGGCATGAAAGTCCGAGGCTTGGAGCGCGGAAAAGAACGGGGGACGAAAGACTATGCGATGATCCATGATGAATATCGGTATGCCATCCGCTATGAACTGATGCAGGATCTCTCGAGGGAAACGATCACATTCCGCAACAATTTGAAGATGCGTCCCCTGCCGATGCGGCAAATGGGTTCTTTCCTTCTGGGAGAAAACCTCGGAGGGGCAGGCACGCACTGGAATGGGATGACTTACCGTTTTCTGCCTTACGATTTCCAGATCAAGACAGAGACGGAGAAGAAATACGGGAAAAACAAACTCTCATCCGACTACCTCCTGCAAGACTGGGGAATCACGTACGATGAGATGGAACCTTATTTCGATAAATTCGAGAAGACGATCGGACTTTCAGGGGAGGACACGAATCCATTCTGGGGGAAACGTTCATCAGGCTTCCCGACGCCTCCTATGAAAAAGACACCGTTGCTGAAAAAATTCGAGAAAGCGACGAAAGATCTTGGATACCACCCATATATGGTGCCTTCCGCAAACCTTTCGGAAGCATACGAAAATCCGGATGGCTCACAGATCAATGCTTGTCAGTACTGCGGGTTCTGTGAACGATTCGGTTGTGAGTATGGCGCCAAATCCTCGCCGGAAGTGACCGTCGTCCCTGCAGCATTAAAAACAGGAAACTATGAGATCACCTTCCATGCAAACGTAGTGGAAGTCTTGAAAAAAGGCGACAAAGTGACCGGTGTCCGCTATATCGACACACAAACTGGCGAGGAGTTCATCCAGCCGGCGGACGTTGTTGTTCTGACAAGTTACATTATGAACAATGCAAAATTGCTGATGGTTTCCGATATCGGGGAGCAATACGATCCGAATACAGGAAAAGGTACGCTCGGTAAGAACTACTGCTACCAGATTGAGCCGGGGGCGACCGGATTCTTTGATGATCAGATGAATGTGTTCATGGGGGCGGGTGCTCTCGGGATGACAATCGATGATTTCAATGGCGACAGTTTCGATCATTCCAACGAGGGGTTCATCCACGGGGCGAGCATTTCGTTCACTCAATCCGGGACCCGTCCTATTTTGAGTAATCCTGTTCCGTCGGATGTCCCTGTATGGGGAGCGGAATTCAAGAAAGCATCCATCGAAAACTATACAAGATCGCTTTCCGTCTTCGGACAGGGGGCTTCCATGCCGCATAAGAACAACTACTTGGCACTCGACCCGAACTATAAAGACAAATATGGCGTTCCGCTACTGCAGATGACGTATAACTTTACCGAACAGGACCGCAATCTCCATAAATTCATCACCGATAAGACAGTGAAAATCATGAAGGAAATGGGCGCGAAAAAGACCGAAGGCGGTAACCCGCTGACGGATTATGATATCGTGCCGTATCAGTCGACACATAATACAGGCGGTACAACAATGGGTGCCGATCCGAATACAAGTGTCGTCAATAACTATTTGCAGCATTGGGATATGGAAAACTTGTTTGTTGTCGGTGCCGGGAATTTCAACCATAACAGCGGGTACAATCCGACTGCTACAGTTGGGGCTCTCGCATACCGGACAGCGGAAGGGATTCAAAAGTACCGTGAAAAAGGCGGCATGCTCGCGTAAATCATAGAGAAGGGAAGAACCCAGATGAATCTAGCAGCGATTGGCGTTCCGGGTTTGATCATCATTTTAGTACTTGTGTTGATCGTGTTTGGCCCTCGTAAATTGCCTGAAGTCGGTTCGGCGATAGGGAAGACATTGGCCGAGTTCAAAAAGTCCGCAAAAGGGATTATGGATGATGAGGAGGACAAACCTGCCGTCAAGGATATTACAGATACACAGAAGTAGGTGAGACGATGGATCCTTATGGCGATCATAATCGGAAAATATTGAGCCCATTGGATAAGCTGAACAAAGAAGAAACGGTAGCGTCCGTGAAGACAGAGCCGCCCGATGCCGATGCTGAAGTCCTGCAGACACCAGAGCGAACGCAGCAGATGGAACCACAAACCGGATTACCGGCCGCACAAGAAGGGGAAAACTCAGGTCTTGTGGAACATTTAAGTGAACTGCGTAAACAGCTGATCAAAAGCGTAGCTGTTTTCCTGCTGTTCTTCCTTGCTGCATTCAGCACCATCAATGTATGGTTCCCCTATATCACACGGGGGTATAAGCTGATCATTTTGAGCCCGATGGAAGTGATTTCGTTTTATACGACCCTTTCAGCTGCACTTGCATTTGGACTTTCGGTTCCATTCCTCTGCCACTTCTTATGGCAGTTCGTAAAACCGGGTCTGAACGAAAAGGAAAGCCGTTTCTTAAGTCTTTACTCACCTGCGATTCTTCTATTGTTCGCAGTTGGGGTGGCATTCGGTTATTATGTTGTGAACCCGCTTAGCTATAAATTCTTAGTTTCATTAGGTGAGATGAATTTTGACGTAATGGTTTCGGCACAAGAGTACGCACGCTTCCTTTTGCTGACCACGATGCCGATCGGGTTGCTGTTTGAATTGCCCGTAGTGGCGTTATTTCTTTCTGCGATAGGAATCCTCACCTCAGGTTCCATGAAAAAGGTGAGGAAGTGGTCGTACGTAGTACTCGGAATCATTTCGGCACTTATAACACCACCTGACTTTTTGAGCCAGCTGATTATTCTCATTCCGATGATCGGTTTATACGAAGCAAGTATTTTTCTTGTCATGAAGACCGAGAAGCGTCTGCAGGCTGCCGATGCAGCTTGAAAATCCCGCTCTGCACATTGGATGTGTGCACAGCGGGATTTTTTCCGGATGCAGTTCATCGTCCAACTTACAATACTTTTTTGCGGAAGGGTTTTACTGTAGAAATAGCAATAAGGATTGCCAGTTGGCAATCTCTTTTCTAATTCAAGCCTTATGACGCCCCCGTAACTTCCAAATCTGATAAATCATCGCAATCGAAGATATGATCGTGAGGTACGTCAGCACAACCCATCCCGACTGCAAGTAAGGTTGAACTGCTACTTGCACTTTTTCACTCGTCAGAAACACCCTTTGATCGATACATAAATAAACGACAACACCCGCCAACAAGACAACTACAGCTAATCCTTCGACAAGTTTACTCTTCGTCTGCCCCCGCTCCGCACTGTATTGATTGGCCCAGCCATCTTTTTTATTCGCAGAAAGTTTCCCTAACCAAACATTCGTGAAGGTGATCAAGTTCGCCCATAAATAGAGCTCCGGACTGATTAATAAACCCGCCAGAATGATGTCGATGGGTCGGTGCATGGGTGTTTTCATTGCGAGAATGATATTTAAGATAGAAGCCAAAATGACCGGCGTGAGCCAAATCCAGGAATAGGAGAATTGGTCGGTTGCGAGGCTGAGGACTAACATGACGATGAATAGGACCCGGATGACGAGGTTCGTTAAGGACTTTGCTTGTTCCAGCCAAATCTTTCCCCGATGCTTGGAACGTACGCCGATGTTGCCGTTCGTTAATAGTTCCACTGTTCCGGACTGCCATTTGTTCCGCTGTTGTCTGAACGTGTGGTAGGACTTCATCGCATCTACGTAACAGCGGGCGGTGGGGCTGATGAGTGTTTTCCACTTCTTTTGGATTTGCCACGTCAGCAGCATATCTTCTACGTCACTTTCGTCTTGCCAAGGACCGTCCAATTTGTTTTCATCGATGACGTCCTGCAGCGCTTCTGGTCGAAAAAGCGTCGCCTGGCCGCCAAGGACGTACGTACTGCCGCCACTATATTGCAAATTCAGCAGCCAGCTCGCCATGTCTTGTTTTTGCTGGTGCGTCCACCAGCGAGTGATCAGACTTCCGTATTCACCAGTAGCGATTTTTTCTTCATAATGAGGGTCTGACTTTGATATCAAACTCTTCTTTTTCGGCATCCGCATCGTGTATTTCGCCATTACCCCGCCGATATTACGTGAACTCATTAACCCTTCCCATAGTTGCGCTAATGCACCTGGCGCAAGACGGCTGTCTGCGTCCATTCCGAGAATGGCTTTGATGGAATTCATATAATATTCTTCGTAAACGGTTCGTTTTTTATCGTATAGATCGAGTGGATCTCCGTAAATACTTTTCCAAGCGGTATTCAACGCGCCGACTTTTCGCTGTTTGTTGTTGATGGTTGTGAGGACTGTCAATCGTAAATTGAATTCCTCTGCAGCGTCTAACGCAATTTCTTCCGTCCGGTCTGTACAATTATCCGCGACAACGATGACATCGAGCTCCACGTCTTTCGGCAGCGACTGATCGCCAAGGCCCGCGAGACAATCGCGTATCGACTTTTCTTCGTTGTGAGCTGGGATGAAAGCGACTATACGCGGTTTCATGTAAGTGTTTTTAACCCTGGGAATTCTAGTAAATGCAGAGTGATTGAGTTCTTGTAAACTAGTAGAATTTTCTTCCATATATGAGTCCTCCTCTCTACATACTCGTCAATACTTCAAAACGAAATTTTTTGAAGAGTAATTTTGACCTATACTAAAGTATTGCGGTTGAAAGAAAGATAGAACGGTATTTTGAAAGAAAGCATAATGGAAGGTGTCGATTTAGTGAATTGAAGCAAAGAGGGTTAAAAATTAATCCTAGCGGGAAGAGAGCAGAGGGACTTATAAGCTACATTTACTGAGTGAAAGCTTTAAGTCCGAATCAGTAGGAAAGAAGGATGTATCATGAAACCATTAATTGGAATCACTTCAGATATAGATGAAAACGGAGAAACATTTCTTTTAGCGGATTACAGCCGTGCGATTCTAAAAGCAGGAGGACTGCCCGTTGTCTTGCCTGCAGGTTTGGAAGACATCGATGAGATTTGTAAGCGGATTGACGGGTTGCTGCTGACGGGTGGGGAAGATGTGAATCCACTGGAGTTCGGCGAAGAGCCGGAAAGCAATCTAGGTAAAATCGCTCCGGAGCGCGATAAGATGGAGATCGCGCTTACGAAGTGTGTGATAGAAAAAGACATGCCAGTGTTCGGAATTTGCCGTGGACAGCAAGTGTTAAACGTTGCGCTTGGCGGAACGGTTTATCAGCATATTTATTCTGATCTGGAAGAAACGCTTTTGCAGCACAAACAGCAAGCGGACCGGAATTATCCGACACATACCGTTGAAGTGAAAGAGGGAAGTCGGTTATCTGCTTATGCAGAAGGCAAGGAGTTTCTTGTGAATTCACTTCATCACCAAGCGGTTCACGATGTACCGAAGCCTTTAGTCGTTACCGGGAAAGCGAAGGACGGGATTATCGAAGCACTTGAAAGTACGGAGCACAAATTCGTGATGAGTGTGCAGTGGCATCCCGAAGCACTTTCGAATCGGGATGATGTTACGTCGTTGAATTTGTTTAAAGGGTTTGTGGAGGCTTGTCGGGGGGGGGGGGTTGGGAGAATGATAGATAGCGAGTGAGTTTCCTTTCTTTGTTTTAGGGCTAGTCCTTTCTGGCGCAGGCAGAGCCACAATCCGCTGGAGGGCGCGAATGGTGTCTGTGTCTTCACCGATACTTATAGATTGTGTTTTTTTCCATAGGAAAGGGACTGCCATGTCTTCCGCGGCAGTCCCTTTTGCATTCTCTTATACTTTGAACCGGTCGATCGCCAGACTCAGTTCTTCACTCAAGTTCGTTAACGTTTCCGCTGCGTCTGTCACAGACTGGATGGCGCGGAGTTGTTCTTCCGTTGATGCACTCACTTCTTCACACGCGGCTGCAGTTTCTTGTGACGTTGCTGCCATCGTTTGGATTGTTTCTGCGACATCGTCTTTATGATGTGCAACTTCCACAATTTCAGATGAGATGGCATCGATTGATGTCTGCATATCTTTCATTAATGCGGACAACTGTCCGAATGTCGACTCTGTCTCACGCACGACGACGCCTTGTTCGCGGAACGTGGAAATCGTTTCTTCCATTTGCTCCGTTACGAGTCGGGATTCTTCTTGCAGTTGCTGGACGGTCGATTGTACTTCTTTCGTAGCCTGCGCTGATTGCTCCGCAAGTTTCCGGACTTCATCTGCCACAACAGCGAATCCTTTTCCGTGTTCACCGGCACGAGCGGCTTCGATGCTCGCATTCAGTGCCAGTAAATTCGTCTGGGATGAAATATCCGTGATTGTATTCAAAACGCCGCCGATTGCTTTCACTTTTTCACCGAGCGTCGCAATCGCTTCACTCATCGATTTCAAGTTGCTGCCTGACGACTGGAATGTCTCTTGCAATTGGGCCATTTGAGATTGGCCATCCGCGTTCATACTTCCAGTGCGTTCTGCGATTTCGGTCATCGATCCTGCACGTTCTGTAATGCCATTAATGCGTCGTCCGAGTTCATCAGCACGCTCCGTTACGGCTTCAGCGTCCTGTGCGGATTTCGATGCGCCTTCCGCGATTTCATTCACCGCGTACGCAACTTCACTGCTTGATGCGTTCGTTTCTTCCGCAACGGCGCTCAAGCTTTCGGAGTTCATGCGCACGTTATCCGCGGATTGGTTCACAACGGAAATGATACTGTGCATGCTCGTAATCATCGAATTGAAATTCTCGCTGAGCCGTCCGATTTCGTCTTTCGTCCGGATATCGGAATGCGTTGTCAAATCCCCTTCAGCCACTGCATCCATTGACTTTCTGAGGCTGCCGATCGGTTTCAATAGCTTTCCGATTATGAAATACAGCGCGATTGCCACAATTGCCAAGGTGATCAAAGAAATGATCAGGATCGAAAAACGCAACTGTTTCGCCATACCCATCAACTGATCCTCTTCATAGACGACTCCAACTTTCCAGCCGAACTGAGGAAGTGTTGAAAACACACTGATGGAAGGCGCGCCGTTCAAGTCTTTGAACGAAAAATCCCCTTTTTCATACATGAACATGTCTTCCACGTACTTTTGATCCATCATGTTTTTCCCGCTGTTCTTTGGGTGGGATATGGCGGTTCCTTCCTTATCATACAAAACCGGATATCCGTTGTATGCGATATTGATGGCGTTCAAAGCTTTCGTCATCTCCGTGAGCTGGATATCGACACCCGCAACTCCAATGAATTTTCCATCAGCGGAAACAGCTAGAGAGGCTGTGATGACGTAGTTTCCAGTGGCTTCATCGACATACGGTGTGGACCATTGGATTTTATCCGGATTGCTGAGTGCATTTTGATACCACTCCCGAGTCGTCGGGTCAAAGCCGGTCAAGTCCACCGTCGGGGAGATGCCGACGTATTTCGATGGCAGTGCGTAATACGCAGAAGAGGCATCCGGATAGACTGAAAGAAATTCTTCCATCTTCGATAGGAGTTCTTTCTCAGGCACTTCTTTTCCTTCAGGTCCTGTGAAATTAGAAAGTGTATCAGATGAGCTTAATAACTGAATGCCTTTCCCATATTGGTTCAGGAAATTCTCTACAGAGATGCCCATCTCATCGGAAAGGGCTTCACTCGAATCGATTACCCGTTCAAGTGACCGCTTTTTCACTTGGCCATTCAGCATGTAAGCCATCAGGAGAATTCCGATTAAAAAAAGTACAATTGTTGCTGATATTATTTTAGTCTTTAACGACTTCGTCATCCGGTAAAGCCTCCTATAGTTAGTTGTTTCTACTTCTATTATTTCGGCGGAAAAGAGTAAAAGTTAACTATGAATTTATTATGGAAAAATGTAGTATATGGATCTAGTAAATTTTAGACATGCAGTATTTTGCAAGAAGATGTTAACTTTAAAAAGAGAGTGCCGATATAAGAACTAACAATGAGAGACAGCCGAGGAGGACAGAGAATGGTCAGTCAAATAGGTGGAGGTCACGAGCGGCAAAGTGCTGCGGGACCAGCAGAACTCGATGCATCCGTGAAAGTGACAAAAGTTGAAGCCATTAACGCCCAAGCACAAAAACAACCATCTAGCGAACGGGACTTAACGGCGAAAGAAGCCAAAGAAGTCACCGAAAGCATGAATAAGTTCCTGGAAAGTGTGGATACACAGCTTCGGTTTAAACTGCACGACGAACTGCACGAATACTATGTGACCATTGTCGACTCGAAAACAGACGAAGTTGTCCGAGAAATCCCGTCCAAAAAACTAATGGACATGCATGCGGAGATGAAGAAATTCTTAGGATTGCTCATCGATCGCAAAATTTAAAGGAGTGACAGTATATGAGAGTCGGAGGACTAGCTAGCGGAATCGATACCGAATCAATCATTAAGGACTTGATGAAAGCCCAACGGATTCCATTAGATAAAGTAACCCAAAAGAAACAATATTTCGAATGGCAGCTGAATGACACGCGAAGTGCCAATCGCGATTTGAAGGATTTTAGTACGAAACTTTTCGACAACATGATCCTTTCGAAAAACTTCAATCAGAAAAATGTCACGGTTTCTGCACCGGATGATGTTTCGATTCGTTCTAAAGGGAATACGGAGAATTTTTCTGGGACTATAAACGTACAACAGTTAGCTAAAAGTGCCACTTTTAATGGCGGTCAAGAAGATAATAAAAATAAAGTCTTAGATGCTGATTCGTCAATTAATATAAAAGCTCCCGGAGATAATTCACCGGTGAAAGTATTGTTATCTAAAGGTGACACTATGAAAGATGTTGTGAAAAAAATAAATGAAAATTCAAGTGTGCGTTCATTCTATGATGAGGAAACGGGCAAAATTGGTTTTACTGCAAAGCAAAGCGGTGAAGGTTCGATCATAATTACAGAAGGTGAAGCAGGGGGCACACTTGCAGCGGACTTAGGTATTGCAGGTTCATCTGATACAAGTGCTAAAGGTCAGGATGCAATTTTTAATTACAACGGCATGGAAATTACTCGTTCTTCCAACACATTCGAACTAGACGGTATGGAAATCACACTAAAAGCCGCAAACAATAAAGATATCACTTTCAACGCAACGACCGACACTGAAAAAGTATTCGAAAACGTGAAGCAGTTTGTCGATGATTACAACAAGTTAATCGAAGACTTGAATAAAAAAATACGTGAACCGAAGTACCGAAACTTCCAGCCGTTGTCGACTGAACAAAAAGCGGATATGAAAGAGAAAGAGATCGAACTATGGGAAGAGAAAGCGATGAGCGGGACACTTCGGGGCAACCCGGAACTTACGAGCTTGCTTACATCCATGCGGACTGCACTTAATTCGTCTGTTGAAGTGGACGGTAAACAAGTCAGTCTCAGTTCAATCGGAATCACGACGTCCAAAGATTACTCGGAAAACGGTAAGCTTATCATCGATGAAACAAAACTGAAAGAAGCCATTTCTCAAAATCCGGAAAACGTCCAGAAATTATTTGGTTTTGAAGATAAAGTGAACCCAGAAAAAAGCGGTATTGCCCGTCTATTAAGAAAAGAAGTCGACGCGACACAACAAGTGCTTCAGAAGAAAGCCGGTAAAGTCGGTGACAGCAATAAAGCGTTCACCCTCGGACGTACACTTGATGATATGAACAAGCAGATCGAGCGGTTCGAAGATCGCATGAAAATGGTAGAGTCTCGGTATTGGAAGCAGTTCACAGCGATGGAGAATGCGATTCAACGCGCGAATATGCAGTCTGCGAACTTGATGAATGCCCTTGGCGGCGGTGCTTGATAATGAGAAACACGCAATTCAAAAGGAGAGTCATTTAAAATGGTCCTAAACAATCCATATGCTACTTATCAAAATAATTCAGTCACAACGTCATCCCCAGGTGAATTGACACTGATGCTTTATAACGGCTGCTTGAAGTTCATTCAACAAGCGAAGCGCGCAGTCGAGTCGGGTCAAATTGAAGAGAAAAATACGGCTGTGCAAAAAGCGCAAGCGATTATTTCAGAACTTATGATCACGCTCGATTCATCATTCTCGGTTGCGAAAGAAATGCTCGTCCTTTATGAATTTGCGAACAGCCGTCTGATCGATGGCAACATTAAAAATGACCCAGCTCTATTTGATGAAGCTGCTGAAATCATTACGGAATTCCGTGATACATGGAAGCAAGTCATTCAGATGAACCGCCAAAAACAGTATGCAAATGTGAGTGAAATATGATTCGACCGGAGTTGCTACAATGGAAAGAAGCGACAGATCGGCTCCTCGCACTTCCTGTTACGAATGACGAAACGCAGCGGGAAGCGATGATTGCTTCAGTTGAATCGATTTTGGATGAACGAGAGCAGCTGCAGCCCCGTATTCAGCCACCTTTTTCCGCGGATGAAGAAGCGTATGGTAAAGAACTGGTTGCTCGTGAACCGAAAGTAGCAGCTAAATTAGAGAACTATTTGACCGCGATTCGAAAAGATTTATCTGCTTCGCAAACGAAGAAAGACAGCGTTCGCAGCTATGTGAATCCTTATAGTAAAGTAGCGCGTGACGGTACGTTTTATGATACAAAACAATAAACAGACCCCGGCGAATCAATGATTTCGTCGGGGTTTTATTGCCATATATTGTTCTATTTAAGAATTCATTAGGAGTGAAGACATGACGATTGAACAGATGAAACAAGCCGACTGGCTGCGGAAGAACCATATTATGTATCTTGGTTTCGCTATAGCAGGCGGGCTCGGTCTGCTTGCGCAACTTATTTTACAATCGAATTCGATGACGATTTTGTCAGTAGCAGTCCCATTCGTTGTGGGTTCAGCATTTTATATCGCTTTCCGTATTACAAAGATAAACTGGCTGTCGCAAAGCATGCCATACATAGTGCTCCTATCCACATTCGCCGTTTCGCTTGGTGTTATTTTTTTATCGGCAGCTAACTTAGGATCCATCGGCATTATCTTTTTTCTGCTTGTCCTCGGTGGAATTCATGGCAGACTTTTCATCATGGGAACCGCGTATGTGCTCAGTCTAATCGCATTATTGTTGAATAGCTGGCAGTTCGTTTCACCTGATCTCGTTTCAGATAGCGGGGCGAATTTAATTTTGCTTCACTTTTTGAGCGGACTGATTTTGATGCTCGTCGTGCGACAAAACTCAAAAAACTTTTCGGAAATCGAACGCTTTACACTATTGACAGAAACGCGCATGAAAGAAGAAGAGCAGCTCGCGGCAAGACTTGATGAAACAGTGGAAAAGATTACAGCAAATTTGAGCAAGTTACGCGATTCCTCTGAGATTTCATTAGTATCCCAGCGTGAAATGCTAACCGCGATCCATGAAGTAAGTGGCACAAGTCTGGAGCAAGCGGATCACATTTCGGACATTGCGAAGAGTTCGGAACAGACAGCTGATTCAGTTGAAACGATTTCTGATGGACTTTCGATGCTCGTTCAAAAAGCGACAGATGCGGGTATTCGGGCGGGAGAAGGCAGTGCGAGGATTGAGACGTTGAAAAGTTGGATTGATGCATTTGCGGATTTCTTCGAAGAGTTGACCGGCACATTCAGTGTGTTGTCTGAGAAAATTAATGAAACGAATGTGTTTGCAGGATCCATTAAAGAAATTACCGACCAGACCAATTTGCTTGCGTTGAATGCATCGATTGAAGCAGCGCGGGCGGGTGAGCATGGGAAGGGCTTTGCTGTCGTGGCGGATGAAATCCGGAAACTTGCGGGATTAACTGCGATGACTTTATTCAAAATTGACGCCAATTTATCCGAAGTGAATACATTTAATGAGCTGGCGGTAACGAAGTTATCTGCTGGAAAACAACAAGTTTCTGAGCAGACGGAAGTGGCCGATTCGTCCAATACGACGTTTACTGCGTTGCATGAAGTGATGAATGATCTCCAGCATGAGATGCAGAACTTCATTGAATCGTTCAAAGCGATTTCAGTAAATAGCGACCAAGTGCGCGAACGTACTGTGGAATTTGCTTCTGTGATCGAGCAGAGTACAGCGGCAATTCAAGAATTGGAAGCCACATTGACGCACCTTGTGGAGGAACAAAGCGAAAACGATGCGTATTTACAGGAAACTCATAACGAAGCCGTAAGCCTGCGCGGTTAAGGGAAGCTCGTTCAGCGAATGCTGGACGAGCATTTTTTAATACATGCTCCGATGTTTTCAAACATATCTTAACGAAGTCCTTCCGTTTAAAAAGGATGTTTGGGTTGCCTCCCAGATGGTAATAGTATTAGACGGAGCGCACTCGTTAAAACCTGTGGAATGTTAAGAATCACGACGCTGAATAAGATGAAGTTTGATATACTGAATGCACTAGAGAATTGGATGGAGCGTGGAGAACATGCATTATAAGCGTGAAGAACCTTTTAGATTTCCTTTTGATGAACCTCTTCCTGCTGAATTCAGTATTTATCTTAAAAACAGTGATCGTCCCGGAACGGGTACAGGTGACTCCAAGTTACTGGATGTAAGCCCGGGGGGCACTCGTATGCTCGCGGCTTTTGATATTCCGGTAAAACGAGAAGGTGTTGCAATCCGATTGCGTTTTAACTTGTTTCAGGAAACAATTGAAACAGAGGGCATTATTGTTTGGAAGGAAGCGAAGGATACAGAGTGGATGTATGGGATTGACTTTGACGAAAGTGAAGCGGTCGCAAAACGTATTATCCAAGATCTAAAACTTCGCAGACAGTCCGAGCGGTAATCCGGCGCACCTGCAACATTCGACAAAATTCTTTTTTTATTTCACAAGGAAAAGAAGGGTTTTGTCAGGTCGATGAAGAAGTTATAGTTAGGGTCAAATTAAAGGAGGAGTTTATATGTTAGACTTCAACATTCGTGGCGAAAACGTCGAGGTTACTCCAGCAATTCGAGAGTACGTCGAAAAGAAAGTGAGTAAACTGGAAAGGTACTTCACTGAGGGTGTGAAAGCAACAGCCCACGTGAACTTGAAAGTATACAGCGATAAGCAAACTAAAGTTGAAACTACAATTCCAATGAAGAATTTGACACTCCGAGCAGAAGAACGTCATAACGATTTATACGCAGCGATCGATTTAATCGTCGATAAGCTTGAGCGTCAAATCCGTAAATATAAAACACGCGTAAATCGCAAATTCCGCGATCGCGAAGGTGTAGGTGCTTTCTTGCAAGCTACAATGGAAAGCGAATCCCGCGATAAAGACGAAACTGATGACGAAAACGAATTCAACGTCGTGCGTACAAAGCAGTTCGACTTGAAGCCGATGGATCAGGAAGAAGCCATTCTTCAAATGAACATGCTGGGTCACAACTTCTTCATCTTCACTGATGGCGAGTCAGATTCAACAAACATCGTCTACAAACGCCGCGACGGCAAGTACGGCTTGATTGAAACTGAAACTAACTAAATTAAATGTACGGAAACCGCCCGTTTTGCTGGGCGGTTTTTTTGTGTGAGATGCGATTGGTGGGTCGTGCGGAGTGACTGAGCGCTCGATTGAGGAGGCTAAGCGCTCCATTAATTTGATAACCGCTCGATTCGGCCGACGAAGCGATCCATTCCGTTTGTTAACCGCGCAATTGCACATACTGCATTTGTTAGGTGATGTAAAATGATCAAGCTATAGGTGTTTCCGCTCAAGCGGCGTGCAAAAGTGATCAAGCAAATCAAAATTCGCTCAAGCGTGGTGAGAGAGTGATCAAGCAAAGCGGAATACGCTCAAGTAAGGGTTAAAAGTGATCAAGCCATCACGCCATCACGCAATCCGCTCAAGTGAGACTTTGAAGTGATTAAATCCCACTCAACTCGCCCGTTCCAAGCGTCAACCCGCCCGCACCGGCAGAGAACCCGCCCGCACCGGCAAAGAACCCGCCCGATTCAAGCCTCAACCCGCCCGCACCGGCAAAGAACCCGCCCGATTCCAGCAACAACCCGCCCACTCCAGCATAGAACCTACATCCAACCAACACAAATCTCCCAATTGCACACACTCAGCCCAACAACTTATACCAAAAGTCGGAAATTTCCTTGCATTGCATTTGCGCCCGCTCATTCACAATGTTAAAATGAGGGGTGAACTTTGTGAGGATGTGACCAAATTATGCTAAGCGTATTGAATAAAATGTTTGATCCGAATAAACGTGATTTAAAACGACTAGATAAAATTGCTGATCAGACCGAAGCACTCGCAACAGAAATGGAACGACTCTCGGATGCTGATTTGACTGCGAAAACTGCAGAATTCCAGGAGCGTGTGAAGAACGGCGAAACAGTGGATGACATTCAGCCTGAAGCGTTCGCGGTGGTTCGTGAAGCGGCGCGCCGTGTGCTCGGATTGTATCCGTTCCGCGTGCAAATCGTGGGTGCTGCTGCACTTCACGAAGGTAACATTGCGGAGATGAAAACCGGTGAAGGTAAGACGTTGACGTCAACGCTTGCTGTTTATTTGAATGCACTTGAAGGTAAAGGTGTACACGTCGTTACGGTCAACGAATACTTGGCTGCGCGTGATGCGGAAGAAATGGGAAAGCTGTATGAGTTCCTTGGACTTACCGTAGGTCTCAACATGAACAGTTTAGGCAAAGATGAAAAGCGGGAAGCGTATCTTGCGGACGTTACGTATACGACGAATAATGAACTTGGCTTTGACTACTTGCGTGACAACATGGTGCTGTACAGCGAACACAAAGTACAGCGTCCGCTTCACTATGCAGTCATTGACGAAGTTGACTCGATTTTAATTGACGAAGCTCGGACACCGCTCATCATTTCGGGGCAAGCTGCAAAATCGGCAGAATTGTACCGTTTAGCAAACCGTTTCGTAACGACGCTGAAAAAAGAAGAAGACTACGCATATGATGAAACGACTAAAGGCGTAACGATGACGGAATCAGGTATTGAGAAAGCGGAGCAAGCCTTCGGGATTCAAAACTTATTTGATTTGCAGCACGTTACACTGAACCACACCATCAACCAGTCGTTAAAAGCGCATGTAAGTATGCATATTGACGTAGACTACGTTGTGCAGGAAGGCGAAGTTGTTATCGTTGACTCGTTTACGGGACGTCTTATGAAAGGCCGTCGTTATAGTGATGGACTTCACCAAGCAATCGAAGCAAAAGAAGGCTTGGAAGTTCAAAACGAATCGATGACACTTGCGACGATTACATTCCAGAACTATTTCCGTATGTATGACAAACTGTCTGGTATGACGGGTACAGCGAAGACGGAGGAAGAGGAATTCCGCAACATCTACAACATGAACGTTGTTGCGATTCCAACGAACCGTCCGATTGCTCGTGATGACCGTCCGGATCTGATCTTCTCTTCAACAGAAGGAAAGTACAAAGCCGTAGCAGATGACATTACGGAACGTCACAAAAAAGGTCAGCCTGTCCTAGTGGGTACAGTAGCGATTGAAACGTCTGAAATCATTTCGAACTTCTTGAAAAAGTACGGAGTGCCACACAATGTGTTGAACGCGAAAAACCACGGGCGTGAAGCTGAAATCATCGAACAAGCAGGCCAGCCTGGAGCGGTTACGATTGCGACAAACATGGCCGGACGCGGTACAGACATCAAACTTGGTGAAGGTGTTCAAGAAGTTGGCGGACTTGCGGTTGTCGGTACAGAGCGTCATGAATCACGCCGTATTGATAACCAGCTGCGAGGACGTTCTGGACGTCAAGGTGACGCCGGAGTTACACAATTCTATTTGTCTTTAGAAGATGAACTGATGCGTCGTTTTGGTTCCGAGCAAATGAAGGGCATGATGACGAAACTCGGTATGGATGATGAAACACCAATCCAATCGAAGATGGTCTCGCGTTCTGTGGAGTCTGCTCAAAAACGTGTTGAGGGGAACAACTTTGACTCACGTAAACGATTGCTACAATATGATGATGTATTGCGCCAACAGCGCGAAATCATTTATAAAGAACGTAATGATGTATTGGAGTCCGACAACGTACGTCCAGTGCTCACTGCAATGATCGAACGTGTAATTGAAAATGCAGTTGCTATTCATACGACTGAAGAAAAGCAAGAAGACTGGAGCTACAAAGGGTTAGTCGATTATATCGGTGCTAACTTCTTACCGGAAGATCAGTTGACTGTTGCTGAATTACAAGGTAAATCACAGGAAGAACTGACTGATTTCATCAAACAACAAGTATTTAAACGGTATGATGAAAAAGAAGCGGAAATGTTCGAAGAGAAAATGCGCGAGTTTGAGAAAGTCGTCTTGCTCCGTGCGATTGATACGAAATGGATGGACCATATCGATGCTATGGACCAGCTCCGTCATGGTATCCACTTACGTGCATACGGACAGAACGATCCACTTCGTGAGTATCAAGCAGAAGGCTTCGGTATGTTTGAAGAGATGGTCAATGCCATTGAAACAGACGCTGCGAAGTACGTCATGAAAGCGGAAATCCGCAACAACCTTGAGCGTGAAGAAGTGGCGAAAGGCCAAGCGGTTAATCCGAAAGAAGATGGCGAAAAGCAAGTGAAAAAACCGATGGTGCGTAAGGTGAATATCGGCCGTAACGATCCGTGTCCTTGTGGCAGCGGTAAAAAATATAAGAACTGCCACGGTCAAGATTAACTTGGTCGTGAACCTGACTTTTTGGAGGAACAAATTATGATGGAATTATCAGATGTACGCAACGAGCTCGACAAAACAGCTAAGAAATTAGTGGACTTCAGGGGGTCTCTTTGACTTAGAAAACAAAGAGGCTCGTATGCAAGAACTTGATGAAATGATGTTGGACCCATCGTTTTGGGATGACCAGGACGCGGCTCAAAAAGTTATTTCAGAATCGAATGCGTTAAAAGATGTTGTCGGTGAATTTCACGAGATGACAGATGAACAGGAAAACCTTGAAATGACGGTGGAACTGTTAAAAGAAGAACCAGACGTTGAACTTCAGGAAGAACTCGGCGATGAGCTGAAAACGTTCTTGAAGCGCATGGAAGACTTCGACTTGCAGATGCTGCTAAGTGAAGAATACGACAGCAGCAATGCTGTTCTTGAAATTCACTCGGGCGCAGGCGGTACAGAGTCTCAAGACTGGGCTTCGATGATTTTACGGATGTACACACGTTGGGCTGAGCAGCGCGGATACAAAGTGGAAACACTCGACTATCAAGCGGGCGACGAAGCTGGAGTGAAATCTGTTACACTTTCCATTAAAGGTCATAATGCGTATGGCTATTTGAAAGCTGAAAAAGGCGTACACCGTCTTGTCCGAATTTCACCATTTGACTCATCAGGACGTCGTCATACATCGTTCTCTTCTGTTGAAGTGATGCCTGAGTTCTCGGGTGACGTCGACATCGATTTGAAGATGGAAGACGTTAAAATCGATACGTACCGTTCTAGCGGTGCAGGTGGGCAGCACGTTAACACCACGGACTCTGCTGTCCGTATGACTCACCTTCCAACAGGTGCGATCGTTACGTGTCAAACTGAGCGTTCACAAATTAAGAACCGCGAACGCGCAATTAACTTGTTGAAAGCGAAGATTTATCAAATCCGAGTGGAGGAAGAAGAAGCGCGTCTTCTCGAAATCCGCGGAGACCAAAAAGAAATCGGATGGGGAAGTCAAATACGTTCATACGTATTCCACCCGTATTCAATGGTTAAAGATCATCGCACAAACGAAGAAACAGGCAATGTAGGCGCAGTTATGGACGGCGAACTGGATCCGTTCATCAACGCTTTCTTGCGTTCACGTATATCGTAATTATTCAAGCACATGCTAACTTGGCATGTGCTTGTTTTTATAACGGAATATTCCAGAAAATGCATCTTTCTAAGTTGTGGAAATTAGCTACGAAGAAATAAGTTTAGAATAAAATTTAATAAATCAGGTTTGATTTCCGGGAAATAGAGAATAGTAAGTAGAAGAGGTCTGCTTTTCTCGAAAAACGTCAAAAATTTGACACACGACGAAAGCGAACTTACGTTTTTTTTGTTATACTGGGAAAGCACGTAATTATTTAACCGAAGGAGGAACTTCCATGAAAATGAAAAACAAATTCTTAGCAACGATCTTCGGTGCAGCACTTGTACTAGGTGCATGTGGCGGAGGCGGAGACGACAAAGCAGGAGACAAAGATTCTGCTGCTGGCGACGTAGACGCGGACAAAGTATTCCAAGCGAACTGTGCAACTTGTCACGGTGGTAACTTGGAAGGTGCGAACGGTCCTGCACTTGCTAACATCGGTGGAGAGCTTTCTGAAGACGAAATCCACGATATCATCGAAAACGGTAAATCCGGTGGTATGCCTGGCGGACTTATCAAAGGTGACGAGCTTGACGCTGTTGCAAAATGGCTTTCTGAAAAGAAATAATTGAGTCAAGGAATCATGAACTAATTTTTACATGAAAACAGGGCGAGCTTTTATGCGAGCCCTGTTTTTTTATGGCAAAATTCGCAACGTGACCAAAATACGACAACATCTCATATCGATTTTCCATAAAATGGTTATAACATTACAGGATTGTTGAAACGCTGTGAACGATCGGCGTGAAATGAAATATTCCTGTAATACTGTGTAGGTTTATATCTGTTATAATGAAAAAGCTGGCGAAACAGAACCGGAAAAGTATTTAAATCAGGTGGTTACGAAATGATAAAAATGAAAAACGTGTACAAAAAGTACTCCAACGGCGTCGTTGCAGCTAATGGGATAAATATCGACATCGACCGTGGTGAGTTTGTTTACGTAGTTGGCCCAAGTGGTGCAGGTAAATCGACATTCATTAAAATGATGTATCGTGAAGAACTGCCAACAAGCGGTCAGATTTTCATAGATGGAACCGATCTTTCATCATTAAAAAACAAGCAAATACCTTATTTACGTAGACAAGTCGGCGTGGTGTTCCAAGACTTTAAATTACTTCCTAAATTGAATGTTTATGAGAATGTGGCATTTGCATTAGAAGTAATTGAGGCAGCGCCTTCTGAGATAAGAAAGAAAGTAACAGATGTTTTAGCGCTAGTCGGGTTATCCCAAAAAGCAAGAATGTTTCCTAACGAGTTATCCGGCGGCGAACAGCAACGCGTATCAATCGCACGTTCGATCGTCAATGAACCGAAATTAGTAATTGCAGACGAACCAACAGGAAATCTGGATCCGGATACGTCGTTAGGCATCATGAACATCTTCGAAAAGATTAACAACCGTGGGACAACCATTATTATGGCGACTCACAACAAAGACATCGTGAACAGTATCCGCCATCGCGTATTGCTGGTAGAGGGCGGAATGATAACACGAGACGAATACGAAGGGGAATACAGTTATGAAGGGTAGAACGATTGGCCGACACTTCCGGGAAAGCTTTAAAAGCCTCGGGCGTAATGGCTGGATGACGTTCGCCTCCATAAGCGCCGTTGCGGTTACGCTATTACTTGTCGGCAGTTTCATAGTAGTCATGATGAACTTGAACAAGATGGCGGATAATATCGAAAATGACGTAGAAATTAAAGTGGTTGCGGACCCTGCAGCTAGTGACGAGGCCGTAGAAAAGTTGCAAAGTAAAGTAGAGAAAATAGACGGAATCGCAAGTGTCGATTTCGCTTCGAGAGAAGAAGAACTGGATAAGGTCATTAAATCTTATGGTAAAGAGCTCTCACTCTACAAACAAAGTAATCCATTAGGAGATGCGCTGTATGTTAAAGCTGCAGATCCACACAATACCGCTGCAATAGCAAAAGAGATCGATACATACGAGTACACAGCTGAAGTTGTCTACGGAGCAGGAAAAGTCGAGAAGCTGTTCAACGTTGTGAAAATCAGTCGGAATGTCGGGTTGATTTTGATACTGGCGTTACTGTTTACGGCAATGTTCCTCATCTCCAATACAATTCGTTTGACGATTATTGCGCGCGGTCGAGAAATAGAGATTATGAAATTAGTAGGAGCGACAAATAATTTTGTACGCATTCCTTTCATTCTAGAAGGCGCGTGGCTGGGAATTATAGGTTCTATTATTCCGATGACTGCAATCGCCGTGGCGTATCAACAAATTCATGCCTACTGGCAGCCGAAACTAGTAAATGAGATGTTCCAACTGTTAGATCCAATACCGTTCATAATTCAAGTGGATGGTCTGCTGTTGTTCATGGGAGTATTTATAGGCGTGTGGGGTAGTTTGATGTCCGTACGCAAATTCTTGAAAGTCTAAACTAGCCAACTTGTTTTGAAAGGGGAACTGGGACTGTGAAGAAGAATAAGGGATTGCTGTTATCAACAATGGGGGTACTGATGTTATCTACCACATTGTCTGGAACAGTAGCTTCAGCAAGTTCATTGAAAGATATGGAAAACGAACAAAAAGTACTTCAGCAAAAACAACAAGAATTGAATAAAGGTATTCAAAGTAAATCCAAGCAAATTAATGAAAAACAAACTAAAAAACAAAGTCTAATCGCACAAATCTCAAAGTTGAATGGCGAAATCACAGAGAATAATGACAAGATTCGTGACGTGAAAGAAAAAATTGCTGAAACTACAGACGAAATTACAGAACTTCATGCTTCTATTAAAGCGCTAGAAAAGCGGATTAAAGAGCGTGACGAAGTTCTTCGTGAACGCATGCGTACGATGCAGGTAAAAGGCGGAGACGTCAGTTACTTGGACGTGCTCCTTGGCGCGAACAGTTTTGCTGATTTCATCGACCGTTTCTCGGCTGTATCTACACTGATGGATGCTGACCGTAAAATCATGACGCAACAAGAAGACGATATTAATCAGTTAGAGAAAGAGAAACAATTGGTTGAGAAGAAACTTGCGGAGCAAGAACAGCGGAAAGAAAAGCTGACAGACTTAAAGAACAAATTAGAAGGTCAAAAAATGGAAAAGAACAAACTAGTTGACCAATTAGAAGCTGAAGAAGCTAAATTATCCAAAGAGAAAGCTGGTTTGGAAGAAGAAGCACATGAAACACACGAAATTTCAGCAGACTTGGAAAAACAAATCAGTGCAGAACAGGAACGATTAGCTGAAGTAGCACGTCAAGCAGAAATCAAGCGTAAAAAAGAAGCTGAAGCACGCGCAGCAGCTGCAGCGGCACAACGTAAAGCGGATCGTGCAGCAGCCCGTAAATCAGCTGCTAGCTCATCAAGTTCTTCAAGTAGCAACGTAAGCACGCCAACTGAAACACCTGCACCTGCTGTTTCAAGTGGAGCATGGACAAGCCCAGCGCGCGGTCCATTAACATCATCATTCGGCTGGAGAGTACACCCGATTTTCCATACACAGAAACAACACCGTGGACAAGATATTGGGATTCCAGTTGGCACAACGGTCGTTTCAGCTGCTGACGGAGTCGTCTCTCACGCAGGACCGATGGGCGGTTTCGGTAACCTGATTATGGTGACACATTCGATTGACGGTAAAATCTTCACTTCTGTCTATGCACACTTATCAAATATAGGTGTAAGTGTTGGACAGCACGTAGGCAAAGGTCAATTTATTGGGAAGTCAGGTAATACAGGGAATTCAACAGGGCCGCACTTGCACTTTGAAATTCACGTAGGCAACTTCTCTGCAACTGGACCAAGCGCGGTTAACCCACTGCGTTACGTATCATTTTAAGTAAAACATCATACTATAAGTATTGCCGGTTTTTCCCTGAAACAAACATCTGGAAAAGGGAGCTCCGTAAAAGTCAAAGGCTCGCTTCTTAGCGGGTCTTTTTCTTTAGCTTTCAAGCAGGTTTCATGGAGTTAAGAAACGTTTTAAGATACCATGAGAGGTATACTGTACTAAAGGAGAATAAGATGCCTGTCACTGACTATTTTCTACTATGGAAAGTTACGCTCCCTTCGACTTGGATCTCAGCACTTATCGGGTTCTTCTTCGCCTGGCTCGCGGTCCGGAAGAAATTCGGTAAACTGGTTGCTGATAGTTGGGGAGACGCAATCTTTACGATTATTATTGTTTGGAAGCTGTCCGTAATTGTGACGGACTTTAAAACGGTACGCCGAGCCCCTATGGCTATTTTATATTTCAACGGGGGAATAATCGGCTTCATTGGAGGGATTGCAGCGGCTGCATTGGTCCTCTTTTTCTCTCGAAAGCCTATGCCGAATTTACTCACGCAAGGTGTGTTTACAGGGATTGTCTTCGCTCAGGCGGGTTACCAGGTCTCAATGGCCTTTCTGAATGATGCCTCCTTGGCATCGAAAGCAATCACTATTATCTTTTTTGCGCTGTTAGCTATACTGGTTTACCGATATTCTGCACACGAAGAACTGCCCCTATCATATTCGATTGGCATGTTCATTGCGGCTCATGCGTTCATTGCAGCAATTCAGCCTGTAGGATTTAAAGGGATTCCATTCCTCGCAACCGTTATAGCAAGTGTTTTAGTGCTCATCATAAAAAATAGGATAGAAAAGCGTACAGAACTAGATGGAGGGGTCGTATGAATAAAAAATGGATTGGATATACGATTGCAATTCTCGTAATCGGAACAATGGTCGTACTTATGGTGAAATCGAATTTAGATAAACCAGAAGTGATTGACACAGCAAGCACAAAGGCTACATCTGAAGCAGTGCAAGGTTTGGGGCAAGGGGAAACACCCCCTGACTTTGAAATGAAAACGTTGGATGGAGATACTGTAAAGCTATCTGACCTTAAAGGGAAAAAAGTCATTCTGAACTTCTGGGCAACATGGTGCCCTCCGTGTAAAGCTGAAATGCCTCACATGGAAAACTACTATAAGAAGTTAACCGATGAAGACAACGTCGAGCTCGTTTCTGTCAACTTAACAACTGCAGAAAACCGCGGTGAAAAAGCAGTAGAAGAATTCGTAGAAGCATACAAACTGACTTTCCCGATCCTGCTCGATACAGAAGACCGAGGCATGAGCGATTACAAAGTATTTTCGATTCCAACTACTTACATCCTCAAAACCGACGGCACGATCGACAACCAAATCGTCGGTCCCATGGACGAACAAATGATGGAACAGCTAGTTGCGGATGTTGAATAATAAAAGATTTTGAACTCTGATTTTATCTTTTAATCATTTATTCAATGAAATTACTAATTTGAATGCGACCCGTTGATTGAAGCGAAAGACGGCGACTCCTAAGGGATACTGATGGAAACAACCTAAGTACGCGGCGTCCTGCCGCAACGGTTGCATGACCTACATCCTGTAGGCCCGCGTCCGTCTGTAGCGTAAATCAACACTGTTATTCGTAACGTTTACACTTAATCACAATTACCGGTTCTTGCTTGTCGTAAGCACCCACCTTCTTTCATATAGTGGAAAGAGGAGGGGATGATGACGATGCGCAAGAGCCGTTTTTTTGCGTTAGGAATTTTAGCCGCACTCGCGGTTTGTTTAGTACTCGTATTGGATGGGTGTGGAAAAACAGAGAAGACCAGCCACAAATCAGGGGATAAGTTCGACGTCATTGACGAAGCCTATGAAGTCATCACGAATAACGCTGTGTATAACCTCAAAGACAACGACCTGGTCGAAGGCGCATTACGTGGGATGGCAGACGTCATCGGAGATCCATATTCCACGTACTTAACGAAAGAAGAGGCAGCATCGCACAAAGAATCACTTGCAGGCGAACGCGTAGGAATTGGCGCGGAAATTACGCGCACCAATGGGAAATTCGTAATCGTATCACCAGTCAAAGGATCACCGTCAGAAAAAGCAGGATTGCTTCCGTACGACGAACTCGTTCAAATTGACGGGGATCGGTTAGAAGGCGAAACGCTGAAAGAAGTCGTACAAAAAATCCGGGGAGAACAAGGGACGACCGTTAAACTCGTTGTCTATCGTCCAGAGTCCGGTAAGCATGTAGAATTAGATATTGAGCGGGACGTAATTCCAGTACACACCGTCACTACAAATATGATCGAAGAGCGTGGAAAGAAAATTGGCTACATAGGACTCACTATGTTTGGTGAAGACAGTGCGAAAGAGTGGCAAGCAGCGACAGATCTTTTATTGGATGAAGGTGCGGAAGCTTTGATCGTCGATGTACGAGGAAATCCGGGTGGCTACTTACATGCGGTTGGCAATATTGCGGGAAGTCTGCTGCCTGAAGATACAGTATTTGCGTACATGGAAGACGTCAAAGGCCAGCTGACACCTCTTGTAACAGAGAAACCAAAAGAGTTGAATTTTAATCCGAAACTGCAGTCTCTTCCTATTGTATTGATTCAAGACAAAGGCAGTGCATCCGCGAGTGAAGTGTTGAGTGGTGCATTGCAAGATCTAGGTCGTGGGTTCATTGTCGGGACGACGAGTTTCGGAAAGGGCACAGTGCAAGAAACGATGAAACTTTCCAATGGCGGCGAAGTGAAATTATCTACACACAAGTGGCTGACTCCGAAAGAACGCTGGATTCATACCGAAGGAGTCGCATCGGATCTTGAAGTGAAGCAAAACCGATTGTTCTCTGAACACCTTAGAGTCATTGCCGAAGTGTATAAAGAAGACCAATTCAACGATGATATTGCATACGCACAACGTTTGTTGACGTCCCTGGGTTATAAAACGGCGAGGGAAGATGGCTTTTTCGATATAGAAACGAAGGCAGCCGTCGTTGAATTCATGAGCGATGAAGACCAAGTGTCCGTAGGGGAAATGGATAGCGCGTTCTTCCAAACGTTGAAAGCAAGCGCTGAAGCCTATCGCAATGATACAAAGAACGATGAGCAGCTGTCCATGTCAGTTGGATACTTGCACCACAAACTATCAGGTAAGTGATCGATTTGAACTAAAATAGTAGAGCCATCTGTCACGACTATCCAATCCGTTCCAATCTTTGTTACAATAGAACAAAACATCGGGATTGGATTGGAGTGTGAACGAACGTGTCTGTGAATTGGTGGATGAATGTCCTGCAAGCGATTGTCGTCTTTTTCCTTAATCCGTTATTTTGGCTCATACTGCTGGTCGCTGTAGCGCTCGGTTACATGCGTGTGAAGAGTGAGCGAAAGGATTTTAACATTCGTAAGTTACCGGGACTTACCGAGTTTAAAAGACTCTTTGCAGATTCATGGCTGTACGCTCTACTATTGTCGGTTCTGTTCAGTGGAATCGGATTAGTAGTCGATGCAGGATGGATCGTACTGTTTTCAGCAGTAATGATCGTAGTTCTGCTCAGTTTTTACTATCAATGGGGGTCTCCGATCTATACAATAGCGCTCTCATTCTTTGGACTGGTTTTGTGGCAGCGAGTAGAAGGAACGTTTTCTTATCAAGGTTGGTCTTTGCAAGATGCCGACTTGTTGGGGCAATTAGCAGTGGTCATTCCAGTCATTGCAGGACTTTTGTTAGTAGCGGAAGGCTTGCTGATACAGAAATCTACCATTAACTACACATCTCCACAGCTGGAGAAAACGAGTCGCGGACTTCGTGCAGCAAGATTTAAAGTGAAACGAATCTGGCTGTTACCAGTCCTAATGCTCGTTCCTGGAGATATGATTGCAGCGCATGTTCCGTATTGGCCGCAGTTTACGCTTGGTGCAGAATCGTTCAGTTTTGTACCGGTGCCCGTAGTGATCGGCTTCAGTCAAATTGCTCGTAAACACTTTCCGGATGAAATCCTTCCGAAACTTGGGTTGTCCGTAATCCGGACAGGGATTGTCGTTCTCGTCATTGGGCTTGGTGGACTTTATGAGCCGTACATCGGCTGGGCTGCATTGCTCGTAGGTGTAGTCGTACGTACTGTATTGACGATTTCCGTCGCACTGAAAGAACGCAGCGGAGGCTATGCGGCACCGCCAAGTTCTTCCGGTGTTGTGGTTGCAGGAGTACTCCCAGGATCGCCTGCTGAAAAATTGAATTTACTGCCGGGCGAAGTGATTCATGCAGTGAATGGCATTCAAGTAGCGAACGAAAAAGAATTGTATGATGCGATTCAAGTGAATGCGGCACATTGCCGATTGCAAGTCGCAGATCGTAACGGAGAAGTCCGGCTTATGCAGCAAGTATTGTATCGACATGATCATTATCAGCTGGGACTTTTGCTCGTTCGATAATGACTGAAAAGGAGGCGGAGTTGAGTGGAAAGTTTAGCAACAAAGTTTGTGATGGCGCTGTTCATCCCAGGTATTCTCGTAGTCTTTTTCACAAGGGTGACATTTCACCAGCTGGTTGGCTTGTTTTTAACTATCGCGCTCATCGCCGCCTCCGTTTATGCCGGATACACGCATAATTGGATTTTGTATGTTGCGGATGCGCTGTCTTTGACGGTTGGATTTTGGTATGCAAATCGAATGGTTGCAAATGCACATCGCCGTTCGAACGATGAACTGCAAGATTAATAGAAGACAACGAGAAAAGCCTCGCACATTGTGTGAGGCTTTTCTTATTTCTTTAATTCTACTAGTATAAGAAACCGGTTTTTGGGGTATGATAGTATCAAAAGCAACTAGTTGAATAAGCTGTAGACAGCGAGCACGCCAATTGTACCAAGGACAACAGGCATCAGTCCAAAGCCTAAAATCGCAATTAGAAAGGCAGTGCCTGCGCCAATGATACCAAACAGAATGTTGCCTTCTTGTACATAAAAGACTGCTGGAAAAATAAGTGCGCCGAGGACAGCAAACGGAATATTGCTTAAGATTCCTGTGATGAGCGGCGGCAGCTTTTTGCCATCGAGTACGGTAAGCGGGATCATGCGAGGAATGTACGTGACAAGTGCCATTCCGAGCAGCATCCACCAATAAGCTGTACCCATTAGCTCTCCTCCTTTTCAACTGCGGGTATTGGAACACGGACAACCTTTGCATACAGCAGCTCAATCAGGACTGATGAAACTAATGTCGAAACGAGAATAGCCCAACCTGTGGATAACAGTTCTGTGTAATAAAAAACGCAACTTAGAATCGCAGATACACTTGCAAGCAGCACAACTTTCCGATTCCCTTTCATCGAAGGGACTAGCAGTGCGATGAATAGCGCATAAAGTGCAATCGACATTGCAGCTTGTAGGAATACGGGTAAATTGTCTCCGATAACGTGACCGATTGCTGTGAATACTACCCAGCTGCCATAGGCGACTGCGATGACACCGAACGCCTGAGCACTGGAGACTTTGTCTTCCTTACTCGTTGCGATAACTGAGAAGGTTTCATCTGTAACACCAAATGCAACAGCTGCTTTTACTGGCTTGGATGAAGGCTGCATCTTTTCATTCAGCGAAGCCGTCATAAGAAAGTGACGGATGTTGACGATGAATGTATTGAGGACGATTAAAAATGGATCGACACCAGCCGTAATCAGGCTGAGAGATATGTATTGGGCAGCTCCAGCGAATACGAAGATGCTCATGGCAGTCGTTTCGACGAGGGAAAGCCCTGTCGTCTTGGCGAGTAAGCCGAATGTGAGCGCAACGGGAAAGTAGCCGATCCCGATGCTGAGACCTGCGCGTAGGCCTTTGTTGAATTCACTTTGTTTCATGGACATCCCGGCTTTCATCTAAATTTCCAATACTAGTGATTATACTACATCTGCTAAAGACAACAAGACTGAATTTTTAAATGGTTATAAAAAGAGAGAATAAGGTTGGGGTGACGAGAGATGCAAGATTGGTTAAGTGTGGATAAAATTATCGAACTTGCAGAACAATATAAAGCGTTTGGTCCGTTCATCGGTATTCTACTGCCGTTTATCGAGTCGTTTCTGCCGTTCTTACCACTTTTCGTATTCGTATTTGCCAATTCGGCTGCATACGGTTTATGGCTGGGTTTCATTCTATCGTGGATCGGAACGGTAGTCGGCTCTTATGTTGTGTTTTTAATTATCCGGAAGTACGGACAAAGCCGTCTCTTGAATTTCATTACACGTCATAAGCGAGTAAAGAAACTCATCTTGTGGGTGGAGAGCAATGGATTTGGACCGCTTTTCTTATTCATTTGTTTTCCATTTACGCCTTCCGCACTCGTAAACCTTGTAGCAGGTCTTTCCAACATGAGGAAAACCTATTATTTAGCAATCTTGATGGCAGGGAAGTTTGTCATGATCTTTATGATCAGTTTCGTCGGCTACGATTTAAAAGCACTGCTCACTCAACCCATCCGTTCCGCCATTGTTGGTGCGGTAATTCTAATCCTGTGGTTAGTAGGGAAGTATTTCGAGAAACGGCTGAATAAGAAAGTCGAACGCCATGCCCGGGAGTGGGATGGCACGAAACATTGGGAAGACAAATAAGCTTTTATGGGGTTAGTTTAATTTGGATGAAAGAATATATTATGTGCGCTTCGCCTTGCGAAGCGTTTTTTTGTTTGGATAAAACCTATTGATAAGTGCTAATGAAGTTGTGAAGGCGCCCATAAATTATGAGGAAACCTTATAATTTATTGCTGGCGCTCATAAATAGTGGAAAGTGCTCATAAATCTATAAAAACGCTCATAAATCAGGAAATGTGCTCATAAACCTATAAAAGTGCTCATAAACCTGGAAAAGTGATCATAAAACTTTAAATGCGCTCATAAATTTCACATTTCGCTCATAACCATTCTAATCACATCCACCATCCCATCAACTCTCTCGAAATACCCTCCAAAGACCCCAAAATGCCTTCCCAAATCGAATGCGAACATTTATTCGCAAAAGCATCTCTCAGACTTTGATTCTTCCAGCGAAAACCAGTACAATAAAAGGACTAGTATGATTGAAAGGGGCTATCTCATGACGCTGCGATTTATAACAGGACGCTCAGGAACCGGGAAGACCTATACAATTGAACAGGAAATTGTCCAAGCGCTGCAGCAAGATCCGCTTGGTCCTCCGATTATATTGATAGTGCCGGACCAAATGTCGTATTCGATGGAACATAGTTTAGCTGCTGAGTTCGGCCTCAAGGGCATGGTGCGCGCGCAAGTACTGACGTTCAAACGATTGGCCTGGCGAGTGCTGCAAGAAACAGGGGGCATTACCCGAAAAGAGGTGGATGGCTTTGGCTATCGCATGCTCATTCGAAGCGTTTTGGAAGAAAACCGTGAGGACTTCAAATTGTTCCGCCAAGCAGCGGATAAGCGGGGGTTTACGGAACAAGTCGAAGGAGTGCTGAAAGAATTCAGCCGGTATTGTCTCGATCACGGAACTCTTGCCGAGCTGCATACGCAATTGGCAGACGCATCTGCACCCCGTTCTCTCGTCGACAAAGCGGGGGACTTATCCCTGCTGCTCGAAAAAGTCGAAGAACGGTTAGGAACCTCTTACGTCGATAGTGAAGGGCACTTAGCGATGCTCTCAAGCCAAGTGAAATTCTCCTCCTACATCCAAGAAGCTGATATTTACATAGATGGCTTTGAATTATTGACGAATCGAGAGCATGAAATTTTGAGGGAACTGTTGAAAACTGCGAAACGGGTAACGGTCGCGCTTCCGACAGATGAAGCACAGCAAGCGACAGAAGATCACGAGCTGTTTTTCAGTCCGGTGCGTACGAAACAAATGATCAGCGAAATCGCTCGTGAAGAAGCCGTCGAAATCGAGTCGGAATTGTGCTTGATGACGCCAAGACGTTTCAAAAATCCAGATGTCCTTCACGTGGAAGCCCAATTTGATAAGTATCCGCCGAGGTCGCAGCCGAGCAATGGGGATGTGCGTGTAATCGAAGCGACCGACCGTCGCGCTGAATTGCATGCTGTTGCCAGATCAATCCGAAACCTTGTGATGACGGGTAAACGATACAGGGATATCGCGATTTTGTATCGGCAGCCTGAAGTGTATGACGAATTGATTGAAACGATTTTTCCTCAATATGATATTCCAGTGTTCATCAGTCAGAAAAAGCCGATGCTGCATCATCCGCTCATTGAGTTTACAAGATCTGTTTTAGAAGCAGTGACAGGAAATTGGTCGTATGAATCAATATTCCGCGCAGTGAAAACAGATTTGTTTTTCCCTCAGGGCGAAGACCGTCAAATTTGGCGGGAACGTGCGGACAGACTGGAGAATTACGTCCTTGCCCATGGAATTCATGGTCATCGCTGGTTTGACGACGTTCGCTGGCGTGTGAAGAAATACCGAGGACTTGAATTGCATACGGAAGTCCAAACGGATGAAGAGCTTGCGATGCAAGCGGAATTGCATAGTGTCCGAGACTTGATACGCGGACCTTTGGATAGTTTCGGAAAGAAGCTGAAAGCCGCAAAAGACGGTCGCCAAGCGGCAGAAGCGCTGTTTGTTTTTATGGAAGAACTCCATGTGTATGATAAAATCATCGATCTCCGCAGAGAAGAGGAACTTGCTGGAAGGCTGCTAGGGGCTTCTGAGCATGAACAAGCATGGACCGGCTGGATTAATGTACTCGATCAGTTCGTGCTCATGTTTGGTGATGCAAAAATGTCTGCAAAAGACGCCGTTCGGGTGCTGGATGAAGGATTTGACACGCTCGAATTCGCACGTATTCCGCCATCACTTGACCAAGTGACCGTGATGACGATCGACCTTGCGACATTCCTCAGCATTGATGAAGTATTTGTAATTGGCACAAATGACGGTGTATTACCGCAGCGAATCGACAATGAAGGACTAATATCGGATTCCGACAGGCAGTGGTTTGAAACAGTTGGATTTGAACTTGCTCCTTCTGCTAAATCCAGGCTAATGGACGAGACGTATAAAGCATATCGTGCATTTACGGCGGCTTCAGAAGGACTAACGATTACGTATCCAATCGCAGATGAAACCGGTAAGGCTTTAATACCATCGTTATATATTCCTAGATTGCACCAGTTGTTTGAAGGATTAACGACAGATATCGTTGTGACTGACCCACTCGATTTGCCGTCTGAAAGCGATGATCTGCCGTATATTTCACATCCAAGACCTGCATTGCCATATGCATCCGCACAAATCCGAAACGTGGAATTAGGACAGCCGCTCTCGCCACTTTGGCAGGCAGTCGTTACCTATTACGAAGATGATCCATTGTGGGCGTCGATTTTAACAAGTATTCAAGGAAAACGAAAGCAAGGAACCGATACAGAGCGATTGACGCCTGATTTGACGCACGGGCTGTATGGAGAAACGATGACATCGAGTGTCTCCCGCGTGGAATCGTATTACAGCTGTCCATTCCAACATTTCGCGACGTACGGGTTAGGCCTTCGGGAACGGACTGAATTCACATTGGAAGCCCCTGCAATTGGGGATTTGTTCCACGCGGCATTGAAATGGGTGTCCGATGAAATTATGAGGACAGGCGCAACGTGGAGCGGACTTACGAAAGAAGATTGTTACCGTTTAGCTCATGATGCTGTAGAAGGGATCGCACCGTTCTTCTTCCACCGGATCTTGTTATCAACGAGCCGCCATGTATACATTAAGCGCAAGCTGACCCGGATTATCCAACGAACACTATTTGCACTGCGCAGCCAAGCGACAGCTTCAAGCTTCGAGCCGATTGCTGTTGAAGTCGGATTTGGACCAGGTGAGCAGATGCCGCCATTATCTATTCCACTAAAACGCGGCGGCTCGATGAATTTGCGCGGCCGTATTGACCGGGTGGATGCATCTACCGTTCAGGATAAAACCTATATCCGGATAGTGGATTACAAATCGTCTGCCAAAGCACTCGATCTGACGGAAGTGTATTACGGATTATCGCTGCAAATGCTGACGTATTTGGATGTCGCTTTGGAGCATGCTGACGATTGGCTGCAATTACACGCAGATCCTGCAGGGATGTTGTATGTCCATGTCCATAATCCGATGATTCGCAGTATCCAAGAGTTGTCGGAAGAAGCGGTCGAAGAAGAAATGCTGAAATCGTATTCGATGAAAGGATACGTGCTTGAGGATTTATCCGTCGTAAAAGAAATGGACAGCGACATTGAAAAATCTTCTAAAATTATACCGGCGCGAGTGAAAAAAGACGGTTCGTTTTACGCGACATCCAAAGTGCTGGCGCCTGACGATATGCAGATGCTGCGCGGCGTTGTCCGATCTCGACACCGTCAAGCGGGCGACGCAATGCTTGCTGGGGATACACGAGTCTATCCTTATAAGTTGAAAGAGCGGATGCCATGCACCTTCTGTCCATATAAGAGCGTGTGCCAGTTCGATACGACGGATCCGAATGCATTCTACCGGAACTATGAAGAATTATCCGCACAGGCATCGTTAGAGAAAATGAGGAAGGAGGCACAATCCCATGCACATACCACCGAAACCGAGTGACGTCACGTTTACCGACGCGCAGTGGAAAGCGATTTATGCGTCTGGCCGGGACATTCTAGTTTCCGCAGCAGCAGGATCCGGTAAAACGAAAGTACTGATTACCCGGCTTATTGAGAAAGTGCTGGATGATACAAATCCCATTAACGTGGATGAATTGCTTGTTGTGACATTCACGAACGCGGCGGCAGCTGAAATGAGACACCGCATGGGAGCAGCACTTGAAGAAGCCATTGCACTGCGTCCGGAATCTTCTCATTTACGTAAACAGCTCAGCCTGTTGAATAAAGCACAGATTTCTTCACTCCATTCGTTTTGTTTGAATGTTGTGCGTCAATACGCTTATTTACTCGATATTGACCCTGGATTCCGAATTGCGGATCCGACTGAGGCTGCGTTAATGCGTGACGATACGATTGCCGATGTGCTGGAGGATGCCTATAGTGCCGAAGATCCTGAAGAAGTGTACAGGCTTGCAGACAGCTTCACATCCGATCGGAATGACCAGTCGCTGGAACTGCTGATCGATAGACTGTATGACTACTCACGCGTCCATCCTGAGCCTGAAGAGTGGCTGCTGCAAATTCCTCAGCAATATGAAATTGCAGAAGAAGTGACGATTGACGAGCTGGCATTCATCGCACCATTAAAGTCAGCCATTCAGCAAAAGCTGGAAGAAGCGGCTGCACTTTCACAGGATATGCAGCGAATCGCAGAACTTCCGGATGGCCCAGCGCCACTCGTCCCAACTGCACAAGCGGATTTAGTATGGATCAACGAAGCGATCCGGACAATCTCGCAAGGTACTTGGGAACAGACCCATGCATTTTTCCAGCAGCTTGTTTTTGTCAAAGCGGGTGCTGTGAAAAAAGATTCGTGTGATGAAGACCTCGCGAAGCGTGCGAAAGCATTACGGGATGCTGTGAAAAAACTTGTGACGGGTGTGAAAGAAGCCTATTTCGTCCGGACACCGGCTAGGCTGCTCACTGAAATCCGACTGATGGCACCGATGATGCATACACTTATAAAATTAGTCATAGAATTTGGCCATCGCTATCGCACCGTTAAAACTGAAAAAGGCATCGTCGACTTCTCGGATCTTGAGCATTACGCACTTGATATTTTAACGAAGCGGGAAGGGGATGTGCTGGTTGCATCAGATATTGCAGTAGATTATCGGTCAAAATTCAAAGAAGTCCTAGTGGATGAATATCAAGATACCAACTTGCTGCAAGAAGCGATTATCCAATTTGTGAAAAGCGGCAGTGAATCCGATGGGAATTTGTTCATGGTGGGGGATGTGAAACAGTCCATTTACCGATTCCGTCTGGCAGAACCCGGACTGTTCTTAGGTAAGTATGGACGTTTTACGGAAGCTGCCGCAGAACAAGGTTTGAAAATCGATTTAAACGCGAATTTCAGAAGCCGTAAAGAAGTGTTAGATGCGACGAACTTCATCTTTTCGCAAATAATGGGTGAACGGGTTGGCGAAATCGAATACGATGAAGCGGCTGAATTGAAATATGGCGCACGCTATCCGGAACCCGATACGACTGCACACTTGACTGTCCTTTATTCTGAAGAGGAAGAGTTTGAAGATGCCACGGGTGAAGACTTGGAGAATCTCAGAAACTCTCAAGCCGAAGCCCGATACATGGTCAAGAAAATCAAGCAGTGGATGAATGAAGGACACGAAGTGAGCGATGCATTCAGCGGTGAGAAACGGCCGATTCGATACAGCGATATCGTCGTACTGATGCGTTCGATGACTTGGTCCGCTGAAATCTCTGAAGAATTCAAGAGAGCGGAAATCCCTGTTTATGTTGAACTATCCCACGGGTACTTTGACGCCCTTGAAGTGACGATTATGCTGAATACATTGCGGGTAATCGACAATCCGTATCAGGACATTCCGCTCGCTTCCGTACTTCGTTCGCCATTTGTCGGCATGACGGAAAATGAGTTGGCCCAAGTTCGTCTTGCAGATAAAAACGCACCGTTTTATGAAGCGATGAAGACATTCATTGCCACACAAGGATCTGGCATGGAGCCTGGGACCCAGAAAAAGCTTCAGCGGTTCTTATTAGCATTCGAGCAATGGCGGAATCTTGCAAGACGCGGCTCGCTTTCTGAACTCATCTGGCAAGTTTACAGCGATACGAACTACTATGAAATGGTCGGAAGTATGCCGAATGGCAAGCAGCGCCAGGCGAACCTGCGCGCACTTCACGACCGGGCGATTGAATACGAAAAAACATCGTTCCGCGGTTTGTTCCGATTCTTGCGTTTTGTAGACAGAATGCAGCGAAGAGGGGACGACCTCGGTGCTGCAAGATATTTGAGTGAGAAAGAAGATGTCGTACGAATCATGACAATCCACTCTTCAAAAGGTCTGGAGTTTCCTCATGTATTTGTTGCGGGTGTTGGCCGGCAGTTCAATAAAATGGATTTCAATGAACCGTATTTATTCGACCAGCATTTCGGTTTAGCCGTCAAAGCAATTGATCCTGACAAACGGATTATGTATACTTCGCTGCCATTTTTAGCAATGAAGGAACAAAAAGAGCTCGAGATGCGTTCAGAAGAAATGCGGGTATTGTATGTCGCGATGACACGTGCCAAAGAGCAGCTGGAGTTAGTTGCAACAGTGAAAGATATTGAGAAGTCTATAACAAAATGGCAGGATGCACAGCTTGTAGATCCGGACGAAAGGCTTCCGGATTACATGCGTTCCCGGGCCAACGGTTATTTAGATTGGATTGGTCCTGCAGTTGCCCGCCACGCAGATTTCATGAAGTTCGGGACCACACAAGGGGCGATGGTGAAAGACCATCCATCTAAGTGGAACGTTAACACATTGCCCGTTTCCTACTTCAGTCAGACATTGCAACAATCTGATGTTGAAGAAGACGTACTGGAACCGGTAGAACTTGAAGCGGTACCTGTGGATGAAACCATTCTGGCTGACGTGACACATCGTTTTGACTATCAGTATCCGCATGCGGCATCCGTGAAAAAACGTTCAAAAGTGTCCGTGACAGAACTGAAGCGGGTTGCACAACTTGAAGCAGAGTCCGATTATAATGATCCATTAACCCATGACGCGAAGCAGAGTCAGGCCTACTTGCACGCACGACCTGCATTCCTGCAAGCGCGCGCAATCAATGCAGCAGAAGTCGGGACAGCGATGCACACGGTCATGCAGCATATTCATCTGACAGTATCACATGATTTAGCAAGTGTAGAGGCTTTACTTGAAGAGTTGCTGTCACGTCAATTGCTGACGAAAGAAGAAGTGAAAGCGCTGGATCGAAACGCGATTGTACAGTTTACGCAGTCTCCTGTTGCGGAAAGAATGAAAAACGCAAAGCGCGTGTTGAAGGAACTGCCGTTTACGTACGCTTATGATGGCGAAGACGGCGATTCCCAAATCTTGCAAGGAATCGCGGACTGCTTGTTCGAAGAATCGGATAGCTGGGTGCTGCTGGATTACAAAACGGATCGGTTGAAAGGCCGGTTTGATACTGCAGAAGCCATGGATGCAGAAATGCGTTCGCGCTATTCAATTCAACTAAGTTTGTATAAAAATGCGATTGAAAAAATTACGCACGTGCCAATTAAAGAAATGCTGTTGTATATCTTTGAAGAAGGTCGCGCACTTACAGTTCAGGAGGTCCAGATTTGATATCACAACCAACCGGTGAAGCCGGACGGATTGAAGCACTAGATATGCTTCGAGGTTTTTCATTAATAGGTATATTCATCGCGAATATGCTCGTGTTTCATTCACCATATCTTTACATGGATCCATATACTTGGTTTGAGAGTAACGGAGAAGGAATTCCGTTCATGTGGATCGATATTTTAGTGGAAGCTAGTTTTTATCCGATATTTGCGATGCTTTTCGGGTATGGATTAAGTATGCAGTATGAAAAGTCATTGCTGCAAAAATCATCATTTGGCCCAATCGCAGTTCGCAGAATGGTCATATTGCTCGTTTTTGGCCTGATTCACGCGTTTTTCATCTGGTCAGGCGATGTGTTATTCACTTATGCGGTAATGGGCTTTCTAATGATCGCTCTCGTTCGAGTACCTCCTAAATGGCTGTTTTTTGGTGCTCTGGCACTGTACATCTTGCCGCTCGGTTTATTGACCGGTGTTACGTATTTAGGTGAGCGACTGATGGGCGGGGCGTCACTTGCTGAGTTTGCAGACATACAGCAAATTACACAATCGGTTGAAGTTTATGGACATGGCGGCTACTGGACTGCATTTCTATTCCGTGCAAAAGAATGGGTTCTGATCAGCGGATTAAATCTTTTCATGACACCCTTCATGATTCTGCCTTTAATGATGGTAGGTGCAGCACTCGCTAAATGGAAAGTAATCGAGCGCGCGAAAGAGCTGAAAGGCCGATTGCTCGTCATCGGCATCAGCACGTTAGTAATCGGCTATGTGTTAAAAGCAACACCGTTTTTAATAGGTCCTGATTATTCGCTGCAGCTTGTTCAGACGTTTTTCGGCGGACCGCTTGTGGCGGCAGGATATGTAGCGCTCGTCTTGTTACTGTGCACAGTTCCATGGGTTACAAGAGTTTTCCGTCCGATAGCAAAAGCGGGACGTATGTCATTAACTACCTATATCGGTCAATCCGTCATAGCGACGCTCATTTTTTATCATTATGGATTCGGGATGTATGGCAAAGTGGATCTGATGACAGGAACGCTTACGGCAGTCGGAATTTTTGTCGTGCAGGCATTGCTTTCTGACCTTTGGCTGAATCGTTTTAAAATGGGGCCGATTGAATGGGTATGGCGAATTGGAACGTATGGCACAATTTTGTCGAATAAAAAGGAGAAACGACACGACTTGTCGTAACAGTACGTAAGACAAACCAATGAGGAAGGGATGATTTTAGCAATGAAACTACTCTCGTTTAAGTATGATGGAAAAACATTATTCGGACCAAAAGTGAAGAAAGAAGAAGCGGTATGGGATGTCCAGAAAATTGCAGAAGCAGTTGGAGAAGAAGGCTTCCCGGCATCAATCGCTGAAGGCGTTGCGAGCGGGATGGATTTCGTAGAACAAATTCGCAACTTGTGTGAACAAGCACGCGAACATGAAGGGATGGACAGCTTCAAATACTCATTTGATGCAATCGAATGGTTATCTCCAATTCCACGCACACCGAAAAATGTGTTATGCGTCGGGAAAAACTATGCGGACCATGCATCTGAAATGGGCGGAGAAGGCACTCCGGAAAAACTCATGATCTTCACGAAATCTCCAACAGCAATTACTGGCGACGAGCAAACCGTTTCAGTCCATTCATCTTTAACGAGTGAGTATGATTATGAAGGAGAACTTGCCGTCGTTATTGGAAAAGGCGGTCGCAACATTCCAAAACAGCTCGCATACGATACGATTTTCGGATATACAATCGGAAATGATTTAACGGCTCGCGACCTGCAGGCCGAGCGCAAACAGTTCTTCCTAGGTAAGACTCTGGACGGCAGCTGCCCGCTCGGTCCGTATATCGTAACAAAAGATGAAATTCCAAATCCTCACAACTTGTCCATCGTGACAAAAGTGAATGATGACGTTCGTCAAAATGGAAATACGGGGTCTATGACGGTTCCTATCGATGAAATCATTGAAGAACTTTCAAAATATGTGACGCTTGAGCCAGGGGATGTCATTTTAACAGGAACTCCGGCAGGTGTTGGAAAAGGCATGACACCGCCGACATTTTTAAAATCCGGAGACACTGTAAAGATTTCTGTTGAAGGAATCGGAACCCTTGTAAACTACTTTAAATAAAGGTCCATCTAGTTTGTCTTGCTGCCGATGTATGGTAAGATAAGGAATGGAATTGAAATTTGAATGAGGTGACTAATTTGGACTTTTTATCAAACTCAACACATTTGCATATTCTTACATGGGTCGTAGGAATTATTTTGTTCATAGTCGCGTCGGGCATGTCGCCAGGAACAAAAGAGCGTAAAATTGTAAAAATGGTGTTACGCGTATTTTACATTTTAATCATTATTACTGGATTGGCATTGTTCATCCGTTATATGGACTTGAACTCAGCACTGTATGGCGTGAAATTCCTATTCGGAATTTTGACAATCGGTATGATGGAAATGGTATTCGCAAAACAGGAAAAAGGGAAATCAACCCAGATGTTCTGGATTTTGTTCATTGTTTCCCTTCTCATCACAATGTTCCTCGGTTTCAAATTGCCGATCGGATTGGACTTCTTCGCATAATGAAGATTTGAAGTGTAACTAGGGAGGGCTGCTGAATGGTCGGATGGACGGTATTATTAGCTGTTTTTGGTGTCATGCTTCTATTCGCACTCTCTGTCGTTATTACTTCAAAACGAATGCATGCGTCGAAAGACAACGATGAGTTCGAATGAAAACACAAACCCGCTGAAAATTTTTCAGTGGGTTTTGTTATGCCATTTTCACAGGTTTGCCTTATTTTTGTGTACAGGTTTTAGTTTTCTTCAGAAACCATGGCGACGGATTGTGCGGTTTGGTAGTATTAAGAAATGAGTAATGATCACATAATGGGGATTATGGTCAGAAATCGGGATTAATGAGCGGAATTAGAGTTTTAAGATCAGATTCCGTGGTTTATGAGCGGAATTTAAGTTTTATGATCAAATATCGCGATTTATGAGCGGAATTTAAGTTTTATGATCAGATACCGGGATTTATGAGCGAAATTAGAGTTTTATGATCAAATATCGTGATTAATGAGCGGAACTTGAGTTTTATGATCAGAAATCGGGATTTATGAGCGAAACTAGAGTTTTATGATCAAAAAACGAGATTTATGAGCAAAATCCGAACTTTATGATCAACTGCAACCTATTGTGATCACACCCAACGGATTCATTTTTGAAGGAGGCTTTTTTAGTGAACGTCAAACGACTTTTCAGCATGATCATCATGATTCCACTGCTGCTGGCAACGGTTCTTCCAGGTGTTGCTTCTGCTAAAGCAGAGCGGGGCTTGAATGACGAAAGTATATACGACTTACTCGTCGATCGTTTTAACAACGGAGACGGACGAAATGACGGTGATTCAAATTCTCAAGACCCATCGGCATTTAACGGCGGGGATTTTGTAGGAGTATCCCTTCGTTTGCAGCACATTTTAGATATGGGTTTCACTACTGTCTCGTTAGGACCGGTTTTTCAAACGGCGAGCTATGATGGTTCAGAAGTGCTCGATTATTCCAAGCTGGAACCTCATTTTGGAACGGAAGACGATTTCAATTCAATGATAGACGAGCTGCATGACAAAGACGTGCGAGTGATCGCAGACTTCCCATTAGCTGGTGTCAGTAAGGATAATAAATGGGCGGACAAACTCCCGTCGACTCCTGGTGAAGGGGACACAATCGATTGGGATCCGAAAAATGCAGACGTTCAGCGTGTGCTTCAAGAAACAATGGTCGACTTCGTGAAAAAGTATGATCTTGACGGTATTCGACTCACTAAAACAAGTGGTTACGATACTGACGTATTGAATCAGTTTATAGATGCATTGAAAAAAGCTTCTAAAGATTTGTACGTCCTGACAGAAGAAGAAACGGATGCAGCAGTCGATGCACAGCCGAGTGACGAGTCCATGAAAGCATTGCGTCAATCATTCGTGAAAATCGATCCCGATTCATCACCAATCAACCAATTTGAAAAAAGCAATCCCAATGACTTAATTCAATTTGACAGCTTAACTGGACCCCGTTTTACATATGACATTGTAAAAGAAAGAATGTTTCCGCCGACTCGCTGGAAAGTCGCAGTCACTGCACTATTTACATTGCCAGGAATTCCTGTAGTGCCGTATGGTACTGAAATTGCAGTGAACGGGAAAGAAGCACCAGAAAGCCATCCGCTCTTTAACTTTAAAACGGACATGGAACTGAAGGAACTGATTGGGGATATGAACACATTACGCAATCAGTCCAAAACACTGCGCTCTGGTAACTTTAAAATGCTCCACAACGAAAACGGCTATATGGTATATAAAGTATTTGATGATGAAGAAACATGGATTATTGCCATTAACAATACAGGGGAAACTCAAAGTTATGCCCTCGATCCAAAAGAAATTGGCACTAAGAAACGACTCCGCGGCGTCTTAGATGGCGACCAAATCGTCGAAACTGAAGATGACCAGTATCATGTCGTCGTTGACCGCGAATTGGCTGAAGTGTATTTAGTGAAAGAGGACAAAGGATTCAACGTACCTTATCTAATCGCTTCAATTATGGTGTACGTATTATTCCTCAGCTTCCTATGGGCAGTATGGAGAAAAGGACGGAAAGCACGCAAAGAGCGTAAAGCATTGAAAAATAAGTAACAAAAAAGAGCGCAGTGAGCTGCGCTCTTTTTATTGTTTATTTAGGAAAAATACCGCAAGTGTTCCAGGGCCAGCGTGTGATCCAATAACGGAACCAATCATGTGAATTTGAATTTCTTTCGGATGAAACTTTTCTTCTATCAAGTCACGAAGTTCGTTTGCTCCTGCTTCGTCATCACCATGACTGATTGCGATGATTTGGTCACCCACGTGGTCTCCGCGCTCTTCCATCAATTCAAGCATCCGTCGGAATACCTTCTTACGGCCGCGATGCTTTTCAATCGGCACCAAACGGCCGCTCTCTACATGCAGCAGTGGTTTGATGTTAAGTAAGCCGCCAAAGAACGCACTCGCTTTAGAAACCCTTCCGCCTTTTGCCAGATAGTCCAAATCTTCAACAGTGAACAAGTGCTCCATATTACCAGCCATTTTACGGACTTTGCGTTCAATTGAGCGGACATCCTCGCCAGCATCCCGTAAGCGAACTGCTTCTTCGACTACTAATCCACAGCCAAGAGATGCACAGCGCGTATCCACAACGATTAGATTCATGTTAGGATTACCTTCTTTTACCTGATCTCGCATCATGACAGATGTCTGATATGTACCCGATAATTCAGAAGAAAAGGCAATGTAAATACCATCTTCTCCTGTTTCGGCAAATTCCTTCCACAATGCAAGCACACGGTCAGGAGAAACTTGTGAAGTTTTCGGCTGCTTTCCAGCACGGATGGCCTGGAAGACTTCTTTTGAATCAATCTCCACGATATCTTGATATTCCTTACCGTCTAGCAATACGGTCAGAGGAAGAAGCGTTACATCATTTTCCTCCAAGTACGATTTAGGCAAGTCGCATCCACTGTCTACGAAAATTTTCATGAAAATCCTCCGCTCGCTTTAAGTTGTTTTTAAATTAAGTCGCTCTTGTAACATTACGGCAATGCCGTCTTCATTATTCGTAAGAGTTACCTCATTGGCAATCGATTTAAGTCGATCAATGCCGTTACCCATTGCCACACCGATGCCTGCGTAATCGATCATTTCCAAATCATTGTCTTCATCACCAAATGCAATAATTCGTTCTTGTGGTATACCAATCCATTCCGAAACTTTGGATATTCCAACGGCTTTGTTTAATCCGTGACGAATGACTTCAACCACTTCCCATGGAGCGCCCCAGCGACGATGCTCAATTACTTCCGCATGGACTTCTTCAAGATGCTTACGGATTGGATCGGCCATCCCATCTCCTCCTTGAATAAGAAGACTTGTAGGATTCACTTCAAGTGATTTACGAATATCACCTTCTTGAATTTTGGTCGTTCCATAACTGAAAATGTCCAGTAACTTTTCGTCGTGGTACTGTAAATAGACATCATCCATTACTTCCGCGACAATATTTTTGAAGTTAAAGTCTTGCATCGCATCCACTACATCCTTGACTACGGATAAGTCAATCGTTTCATGGACGGTTTTCCACGAGCGGTCTATAGGATGATGCACGAATGCTCCATTAAAGTTTACAATAGGCGTTTTTAGTCCAAGTTGTTTATAAAAAGGTGCGCTGGAGCGATAGGGACGACCGGTTGCAATCATAATTTGGTGTCCTTCGGATTCCGCCTGTTTCAATGTAGCCAGCGTTTTCTCAGAGATTACTTTTTTGTCAGTTAAGAGTGTTCCATCTAAATCTAATGCGATTAAATGAGGTTTCATAGTTAAACGCCTCCTTCTTATTTAAGTGTAGCCTTTCGATAGGTTGCAAGTCAAAAAAGTTTACCGCGGGCGCAACTTTTGTTTTTTTAGAAAAATATTGGTATGCTCAACAAAACTGTAAAAAGAGGTGTCGAAGGATGAGGGTTACTGAAGAACAATGGGGCACAGTCCCTTTGTTGCATATTGTCGATGAACAGCAAGAATCATCTGAGATGCCGGTCGTTTTGTTTTTCCACGGTTTTACCAGTGCAAAAGAACATAATTTACATTACGCATACAACCTGGCTAAAAAAGGAATCCGGGTTTTATTGCCAGAAGCGCATTTGCACGGTGTACGTTCTGAATCTTTGGATGAAGTCCAGCTCAGCGTACGATTCTGGGAAATCGTACTGACGTCAATCGAAGAAGCCGGCTACCTTCATACAGAACTGAAACAACGAGGATTACTGGACTCTGACAAAATCGCATTTTCGGGTACATCAATGGGAGGCATTACGACGCTTGGCTGTCTTGCTGCCTATCCTTGGATCACCACTGCAGCGGTCATGATGGGAACTCCAGGTTATGTAAAACTTGCAAAAGGGCAAATGAAGCAATTCGAAAACAAAGGATTTAAACTTCCGATGAAAGACGAAGATATCCACAATTTACTCGAAACGCTCGCTAATTTTGACTTAACGCAGCATCCAAAACGGTTGAATGACCGTCCTGTATTTTTCTGGCACGGCATGAACGATACGATGGTACCGTTCGAACCTACGCGTAACTTCTTTAATTCCGTGAAAGAAGCATACAATGAGCATCAGGAAGACTTTGAATTCATGGTGGACGAGCATGCAGGCCATGCAGTTTCAAGACCTGGGATGCTGCGTGCAGTCGAGTTTTTAGCAGACCATTTGAACGAATGATGCCGGTTTGTTATGATAGATAAAACTAATTGAAATCGAAAGGGGAATTCCAATGGCTGATGAAATGAAAGAAAGCATGATGGGCGCACTCGAAAACGTTATTGATCCTGAGCTTGGTGTCGATATTGTCAACTTAGGTCTCGTCTATGACGCTGAACTGCTTGAAGATGGTATCGGTAAAGTTACAATGACTCTGACTTCTATTGGCTGTCCAATGGGGCCGCAAATTGTTGCCAACGTTAAACAAGAACTGATGGAGCTTCCTGAAATTAAAGACGTCGAAGTCGACATCGTTTGGAACCCGCCATGGTCACGTGACAACATGTCAAGATATGCAAAAATGGCGCTTGGCGTTCGATAATACACTCTATAAAATCCGGTTTGTGCGCTTAGGCACAGATCGGGTTTTTTGTTTCGTTTATGATAAGCAGAATGGGGAAATTGGGTAGTGAATGGGCGGAGCTTGTCACTTTACACACTATAAAAAACGAGGTATACTAGTATTAGTCAAAGATAGTCAAAGTCAAATAAACTAAAAAATATACTATTAATGAGGTGATGGTTCATGAGAATGGACGGCGTACAAGAAGATCAGCGTTCCCCATTAGAACAGTTTGGACGGAACCTAGTTGAAGAAGTAAAAAACGGTAAAATGGACCCTGTCATTGGACGGGATGAAGAAATTCGCAATGTGATTCGGATTTTATCGAGAAAAACAAAAAATAACCCAGTACTCATTGGAGAACCTGGTGTTGGTAAAACAGCAATTGTTGAAGGTCTCGCTCAGCGTATCGTAAAAGGGGATGTACCGGAAGGGTTGAAAGACCGTCAAATCCACGAACTTGATATGAGTTCCCTTATTGCGGGTGCGAAATACCGCGGGGAATTTGAAGAACGGCTAAAAGGCGTATTGAAACAAGTGAAGGACAGTAATGGTGAAATTATTTTATTCATCGATGAAATTCATACGATTGTCGGAGCAGGTAAGACGGAAGGCGCAATGGACGCAGGCAATATGTTGAAACCGATGCTTGCACGTGGCGAACTGTACTGCATCGGTGCGACGACACTGGATGAGTATCGGATGTACATCGAGAAAGACCCTGCACTAGAGCGCCGTTTCCAGCAAGTGATGGTGCGCGAACCTTCTGTTGAAGATACAATTTCCATTTTACGCGGACTGAAAGAACGATTTGAATTGCACCACGGTGTGCGCATTCATGACCGGGCGCTTGTTGCATCCGCAACGTTATCGGACCGATATTTAACAGAGCGTTTCATGCCGGACAAAGCGATCGACTTAATGGACGAAGCGAGTGCGATGATTCGTACTGAAATCGACTCCATGCCGCAAGAACTGGACCAAGTGACGCGTCGTATTTTACAGCTTGAAATTGAAGAGCAGGCACTGACGAAAGAGACAGACACAATCAGTCAAAATCGTTTGGAAGCCTTGCGTGAAGAACTTCAGGAACTGAAAGATTCTTCATCCGGTATGCGTGAACAATGGAACGAAGAGAAACGGAAGCTGCAAGAAGTGCAGGATGTTCGCGAAGAGTTGGACCGTGATCGACGGGAATTGGAAGACGCGGAAAACAAATTCGATTTGAACAAAGCAGCAGAACTTCGCCATGGTAAAATTCCGGCTCTTGAGCACAAGCTGCATGAGTTGGAAGATTCATTTACAGGCGGACAAGAGAATCGATTGATCCGTGAAGAAGTGACGGAAGACGAAATTGCGATGATTGTCGCACGTTGGACTGGAATTCCTGTGACGAAACTGATGGAAGGCGAGCGGGAGAAATTGCTGCGTCTGGACGAGACATTGAAAGAGCGTGTGATTGGCCAGGACAATGCGGTACAGCTCGTAACTGAAGCTGTATGGCGTGCGCGTTCAGGTATTAAAGATCCGGAAAAGCCGATTGGATCATTCCTGTTTTTAGGTCCTACGGGTGTCGGTAAAACGGAACTCGCGAAAACACTCGCAGGAACGTTATTCGACTCAGAAGACCACTTCATCCGAATCGACATGTCCGAATATATGGAGAAACATAGCGTTTCCCGTCTAGTCGGAGCGCCCCCAGGATATATTGGATATGAAGAAGGCGGGCAATTAACAGAAGCCGTACGCCGTAATCCGTATTCAGTCGTTTTACTGGATGAAATCGAAAAAGCACATCCTGACGTCTCCAATATCTTGCTGCAAATCTTAGATGATGGCCGCATTACAGATAGTCAAGGCCGTCTTGTGAGTTTCACGAATACGGTGGTGATCATGACATCGAATATTGGTTCTCAATATTTAATGAGCGGGCAATTTGAATCTGAAGAACACGCGACAGAAGATTTAGTAATGGCGGAACTTCGCAATCACTTTAAGCCAGAGTTGTTGAACCGCATGGACGATATCATTATTTTCCATTCACTATCAGGCAATGCATTTGTACAAATTTCTCGCAAAATGCTGGAAGATCTCGTACGGAGATTAGCAGGGCAGGATATCCGGTTGACGTATGAAGACTCTGTGCTCGATTGGGTTGTTGCTGAAGGAACAGACGCAGACTTCGGAGCGCGTCCATTGAAACGCTTCATACAGCGATATGTGGAAACTGCAGTTGCAAAAGAAGTCATCAAAGGCGATCTCGCAGAAGGCGAACGCTTGCATCTTCGGATGGAAGACGGTTCGTTAGTTGTGGATAAAATCAAATAATCTATTGGGTATGCCACTTTTCGTGTAATGCGGAAAGTGGCTTTTTGAATTTTGGATGAGTTTGATAGGGAATCGGCACTTTCGCAGCTGAAATTGGCAATATGGAGAGCGGAATCGGCACTTTGAAATTTTGAATCGGCAATTTGTAGTGAAGAATCGCCAGGATAGGAGAGTTAATCGGAAAAGGTGGACAATTCAAGAGCGTTAAGGGATTAATTGGTAGCGCTCCGCTTGTTGAAGGATGCGTTGGGCTAGTATCGGGGATATCGGCAATATGGAGAGCGGAATCGGCATTATCGAGTTTTGAATCGGCACTTTGTAGCGAAGAATCGGCAAGATGGAAAAGTTAATCGGGAAAAGTGGACAATTCAAGAGCGTTAAGGGATTAATTGGTAGCGCTGCGCTTGTTGAAGGATGCGCTGGGCTAGTATCGGGGATATCGGCAAGATGGAGAGCGGAATCGGCATTATCGAGTTGGGAATCGGCACTTTGGAGCGAAGAATCGGCAAGATGGAAAAGTTAATCGGAAAAGGTAGACGATTCAAGAGCGTTAAGGGATTAATTGGTAGCGCTTCGCTTGTTTAGAGAACACCCTACGCAGTGAATTGGTAGCGCTCTGCTTTTTAGAGCACACATTACCCAATGAATTGCTAACGCTCCGCTTGTCTAAAAGACAACGACGCAGCGAAGCACTTATTTCATTCCAATAAAAAACAGCTCAAGGGAAATTCCCTTAAGCTGTTATGTAGGATCAATGCTCTGCGACTGGCTCGTCCCCGATAACCGCTGAAATTGCGAAAATCATAAGAGACAAAACTACTGAGACAATGATTCCTGTTGTAAATTCAAACGTTGGTACGTTCGCAATGGCGCCTGCTACATAGTTCAGCATAGAAACCAATAGGAATGACCAAACAAAAGTCATAATGAATTTCATCGCAATCACCTCTAAAATACTTTTTCACCTTTCATCATATCATAGCGACCCTCGTTGTGAAACTCAATTTACCATCGAGATACAAAGAGTTTGACGGATTCGTGTCTCTATTGTTGAAAAATCTACAGAAACCATTTATGATTAATACCAGGTACTAACAATAGATAATAAGGAACGGGGTATGGGCAATGGGTGTAGGACTTCTCAGTATCGGCAAGTATGTGCCAGAACATGTGCTGACAAACGCAGATCTTGAAAAAAGAATGGATACATCAGACGAATGGATTCGTACACGTACGGGAATTGAAGAACGCCGAATTGCAGATAATAGTACAGATACATCAGATATGGCTTTTGCAGCAGCTCAAGAAGCGATTGAGAAAGCAGGTATAACACCAGAACAAATCGGAATGATTTTAGTAGCTACGGTTACGCCGGACATGCCATTTCCATCAGTTGCAACAATGCTCCAAGATCGTCTTGGTGCAAAAAATGCAGCAGCGATGGACATTTCAGCAGCATGCGCTGGGTTCATGTATGGCGTCGTTACAGCAAAACACTTTGTAGAAGCGGGAACTCACGATTACGTTCTTGTGGTCGGAGTTGAAAAACTATCGAAAATCACGGATTGGAAAGACCGTAATACAGCTGTGTTATTCGGAGACGGAGCCGGTGCTGGAATCGTCGGAAAAGTTAGCGGAGATCGTGGTATTTTATCATTCGAACTCGGTGCGGATGGCACAGGCGGCGAGCATCTTTATCAAGACCGTTACTTGAAGATGAACGGCCGCGAAGTGTTTAAATTCGCAGTTCGTCAGATGGGCCAATCCGCTGTCAACGTGATCGAAAAAGCCGGACTTCAAAAAGAGGATATCGACTTCCTAATTCCACACCAAGCGAATATCCGAATCATGGAAGCTTCCCGGGAACGGTTAGGACTTCCACCTGAAAAAATGTCTAAAACTGTCCACAAATACGGAAATACATCCGCGGCATCGATTCCCATTTCACTTCATGACGATGTCGAAGAAGGCCGAGTGAAAGACGATGATGTACTCGTCCTGGTTGGATTCGGCGGCGGCCTCACTTGGGGCGGAATTTGTATGCGGTGGGGTAAGTAAACCGAAATAGACTTTATTTTAAACTAAACTACTAATATGATGTGCGATACGAAGGAGAGTTCAATTAATGGAAAAGCGACGCGTAGTTATTACTGGAATCGGGGCCGTTTCCCCGGTAGGCAATTCTGCGGAAGAGTCTTGGCAATCCGTGCTTGACCGCAAGTCAGGGATTGGTCCATTAACACGATTAGATTCAGAATTATTCCCAGTTAAAGTTGCAGCAGAAGTAAAAGACTTTGACATAGAAGAGTATTTGCCGCGTAAAGAAGCTCGTAAAATGGACCGTTTCACGCACTATGCGATGGCAGCGTCCATAATGGCGATGAAAGATGCGGGCCTTGAAGAATTGGATGAAGAAACTGGACTCCGCACAGGGGTTTGGATCGGATCAGGAATTGGCGGAATGGAGACACATGAAAAACAGTTTCTGACATTCCAGGAAAAAGGCTATCGTCGCGTAAGTCCTTTCTTCGTTCCTATGATGATTCCGGATATGGCGTCAGGCCAAGTATCTATCCACTTTGGAGCAAAGGGAATCAATTCATGTACAGTAACAGCCTGTGCATCAGGTACGAATTCCATCGGTGACTCATTCGAAGTGATCCGCCGAGGCGACGCAGATGTCATGATCACAGGGGGAGCAGAAGCTCCGATCACAACAATGTCTGTCGCAGGATTCTGTGCCAACACGGCGCTATCACTTAATCCGGATCCAAACACAGCTTCACGTCCATTCGACAAAGAGCGTGATGGATTTGTAATTGGTGAAGGTGCAGGAATTATTATTTTGGAAGAATACGAACATGCAGTGAAACGCGGAGCTAAGATTTATGCGGAAGTAATTGGGTACGGGTCAACAGGGGACGCGCACCACATTACAGCACCAGCTCCTGAAGGTGAAGGTGCAGTTCGGGCGATGCAGCAGGCGATCAAGCAAGCGGAAATTGCTCCTGAAGACATCGGGTACATCAATGCCCACGGAACGAGTACCGCTTACAACGACTTGTTTGAAACAATAGCTGCAAAAACAGTATTCAGTGATCATGCGTACAAACTGGCAATCAGTTCTACAAAGTCAATGACGGGCCACTTGCTCGGCGCGGCTGGAGGGCTTGAAGCCATCTTCACAGCAAAAGCGTTAGAGGAAGGAATTTTGCCTCCGACAACGAACTATGAGAATCCAGATCCTGAGTGTGATCTTGACTACATTACAGACGGTCCACGTAAAGCCGAAGTTTCGTATGCAATGAGCAACTCACTTGGATTTGGCGGTCATAATGCATCATTGATCTTTAAGAAAATCTAATCGTTTATAGTAAACACAAAAGAGCTGCCCGGAAAATTCTTCCGATGCAGCTCTTTTGTTGTTTTAAACTGTGGACGACCATCATATAGTAGGACAAAACTATAAAAGGGCCGATGTCATGACACGACTGTTCTTTTTCTTACTGAGCTATGGTTTGATCGTTACGACCTGTACGACAATGATCACGTATTTAAATTACACGTCGATGGGGTATGATATGCGTACTGTTGGACTTTTCATCGTCCAATCCGCTGACTTCACCATGTTCGTTGCGGCTGTCATTTTACTGCTGATTACCGTTTACGCCCGAGTCCCATCGCGGCTTCCATTTTCGTAAGCGTTTGAGAGGCGAGAGCGTTTGCTTTTGCTGCGCCTTCATCCAAAATGGTGTCTAATTTGTCGGATTCCATTAATTCACGATAAGTTTCTTGGATCGGAGCCAAGTGGTTAATGACGCTTTCTGCAACGCCAGCTTTAAAGCCGCCATAGCCTTGACCATCATACTTTGCAACGAGATCTTCCACAGAAACACCCGTTAAAGCCGATTCAATTATCAATAAATTCGAAACTCCTGGCTTGTTTTCAACGTCAAAACGGACAACTCCTTCAGAGTCCGTCACTGCACTTTTAATTTTTTTCTCAATTTGTTTCGGCGTATCCATTAAGAAAATCGTTGCTTTTTGATTTGGATCCGATTTACTCATTTTTTTAGTCGGATCCTGCAGCGACTTAATGCGTGCGCCGACTTTTGGTATGCGCACTTCTGGAATCGTTAAGACTTTGTCATAGCGGCGGTTGAAGCGCTCAGCTAAATCACGAGTAAGTTCCAAATGCTGCTTCTGATCTTCTCCGACAGGGACTACGTTTGTATTGTACAAAAGAATATCAGCAGCCATTAGCGGAGGATACGTAAGTAAACCTGCAGAAACACCATCTTGACCATCTGACTTATCTTTAAACTGAGTCATCCGTTCAAGTTCGCCGATCGAAGCAGTGCATTGCATAATCCAGCCAGCTTGTGCATGCGCAGGAACTTCTGATTGTATGAATAAAATAGACTTATCAGGATCAATACCACTTGCGATGTATGTTGCGGCAAGTGAGCGGATCGCTTGCTTCAAATCATCTGGATCTTGTTGAACCGTGATTGCGTGTTGGTCTACGATACAAAAAATGCAGTCTGCCTCATGCTGTACTTCAGTAAATTGTCTGAAAGCCCCAATGTAATTCCCTAACGTAATGATTCCCGTTGGCTGAACGCCTGAAAAAATAGTTGTCATACTCATTTCCTCCTTAAATTTAAACACAAAAAAACACCGACACATCCCTATATAAATAGGGACGGTCGATGTGCAGGAACCGCGGTGCCACCCGAATTGCCCGAAGGCCACTCAAAACCCTTAACGCGGGATTACGCAGTGGATGGCAGAGTTTACTGCGCATTCAACCGAGCTCGGGAGCCCATTCCTTCCAACCGCTTCACCTGTTCACACCATCCACAGGCTCTCTTTAGAAGCTGCATTAAAAGTACTTGTTCCGTCTAAGCCGTTCTAGTAATTGGAGTAATTATAAACAACTTATTCTGTAAATGCAAGAATTATTCTGTTTAAAAAAAGAGGCACGGGGAATACTTAAAATAATTAGCAAAACTTTACTTTGTTTGGAACCTTTTTGACTTTTAAACGTACTAATAGTTAACAACATATTTTCATTAGGAAGCTTTAATTGATAATACGTTTTCAGAAAAATGATGGTTTAGCTCTTTTTCAATAAGGGTATAACAGTAAAGATTAACTAAGTTATGTACTGAAAACACGGCAATTATTGCGGAATTGTTACATTCTGAATGAGTACCTTAATTATTTTTCAAAAACTGTATTCATTGAGAACAAATGTGTGTATAATAGATGTTATGAAGATTAATTAAAATAATTCTAATGTAAACAATGAAATCACAACTATATGAAGCCGATTGAAAGGGAGTGTCAGCAAATGGGCGTTACTTTATTTACATCACCAAGCTGTACATCATGTCGAAAAGCGAAAGCATGGTTGGAGGAACACGAAATTCCATATGAGGAACGCAATATTTTCTCCGAGCCTCTAAATATTGATGAAATCAAACAAATATTACGAATGACGGAAGATGGTACTGATGAGATCATCTCAACTCGTTCTAAGATTTTCCAAAAACTAAACGTGGATGTAGAAAGTTTACCACTCCAACGCCTATATGAATTAATCCAAGAGCACCCTGGGTTATTAAGAAGACCAATCATCTTAGATGAAAAACGTCTTCAAGTAGGTTATAATGAAGATGAAATACGCCGCTTCTTACCAAGAAAGGTAAGAGCCTATCAGTTACTAGAAGCAAGACGCATGGTAAACTAAGAACACTTATAAATAAGCTGATAGGGGATGACATGGTGAATGCCGTAAACCTATCAGCTTTTTCCATTCTCCTAGTTTCCGTGTCGTATGCAATGAATTATTCTACTAACTAGCAGCAAACAGTAGTTTTTTCACATTAAAAAATTTTGTCTGCAAATTGCGAGGCAAAACCCTTTCGTTACTGACGAATTGAACATATAGTAGAAGAAGCATCGCGGGAACAAAAAAATGAGGTAGGACAAAACGTCTACTTCGGGGGAAAGGAGAGAGACTAATCATGGAAATCGAGAGAATTAACGAGAACACCGTCAAGTTTTACTTGTCCTACGGGGATATCGAAGAGCGAGGCTTTACTCGAGAAGAAGTGTGGTATAACCGCGATAAGAGTGAGGAATTGTTTTGGGATATGATGGAAGAAATCGATTCTGAGTCCGATATTGAATTTGAAATTGAAGGACCTCTTTGGATTCAAGTACACGCAATGAGCGGCGGAATAGAAGTGCTCGTAACCCGTGCTCAGTTGCCTGAAGACGGAGAATCGACGGAATACCCATATGGTATTGATGATCCTCGTAAACTCTTTCAGCCTGAACTTGAAGCAGCGATGAATTCGGATGAATCTCCGGAAGACCATGTTGCGGACAGTCGAAAGGCGCCTGCACGAGAAATGTTCGTGTTCAAAGAGTTTGATGATTTAATCCCTTTGGCTTCTCAACTATCTAATTTTGATGAAGCAACTTCGTTGTATGCCTTCGAAGACCACTATTACTTGTATATTGATTATAGTTCTTCGGAAAAAGAACTATCCGATAAAATTGATATAGAAAGTATTGTACTTGAATATGGGACGCCTACTAATGTAACGATTCATCGTCTGCAAGAGTATGGCAAGGAAGTTATTGCCACCGATGTATTCCATACAATCGAGTCGTATTTCTAAATCAATCTAAAACCACCTCTCAGGGTGGTTTTTGTTTTCCTTAAAATTTGCTTTTCCTTTATATAATTTGTAGACTATTCAGTGAAAGGAGTGATTGAAATATTAACAGCAACTTTACCAGATGGAACACCTATCGTTTTAAATGAAACGCTTCAGCGCGAACGCTTAAGAGCTTGGCGTCTTACGGAACAATTCGCTTGTCCTCAATGTGGAGAACGCGTTTTGTTGAAGGTTGGATCCGTCCGTATTCCCCATTTTTCACATGTCAGAGATTCAACCTGCTCTGCAAACTTCTCAGAAGGAGAATCTCAGCCGCATCTCCAAGGAAAGCAAGTGCTGTACTCCATGTTTCAGCGTTTAAACAAATTGCCTGTATTGGAGCCCTTCATTCCTGAACTCGCTCAACGACCTGACTTACTTATTGAGCATGATGGGCAGGCCGTTCCAATCGAATTTCAGTGCAGTCGTTTGCCTGAAGAAGTAAAAGCAGGACGAACAATAGGATACCAGTCAATCGGGATGGAGCCCGTTTGGATTCTGCACACCCCTAACAAGTATCGCGATCTTCCTGAAGGATTGGGTGTCTACAGTTTTACAGCTTTTCAGCAACTCTTTTTTTCAAAAGATTTAACTCCAGAATGTACACTGCTCACTTTATCCCCAGAGACAAAACAATTCCATTATTTTAGCCATCTTCTTCCCATTGAAGGAAATCGATTCATCGGAATTCATCGAAGACTATCGATATCTCTTCAAACATTTCCTTTTGCAAGACCTAAACTTCCTGACGAACAACTCATTCACAGCTACTTCAAGTTTTATAAAATCCATAGGACGACCCATTTGGAACGTGTACTATTTTTAAATAGGAAAGGTGTTCAAAACTCTTTCTTGAAAGCTTGTTATGAATTGAAAATGAGACCAGCTGAACTTCCGACCTGGATCGGGGTTCCTGTAAAATACAATGGGACTTTCACAGTTCCTGATTGTGAATGGCAGTTAGAACTCATTTACATGTTAAAGCGCTTCGGCTTCCCGCCATCCAGAGTTCCCATACAGCGGCTGCGTCGATTTATACATTCCTATCCGGGATATAAAGAAGACCAGCTCCTTGCTTGTATGGAATACTTACAATTTCTCCAGAGAATTAATTGGAAAAAGAAGGACTTTTTATCAAATGAACGAATAGAGTTAGTGATACTCAACCTTCTGTCAGATAGATTCCTTGCATTACAGATGGAAAATTGAGAAAATGATAAAAGATTCGAATCCCGAATCATCGGGATCAAGGAGGAATTCAATTGGCAGAGAAATTGTTAACCCGTGATGAAGTAAAAGTAGAAGAAACTTGGAACTTAGAAAACATTTTTACAAGCGATGAAGCATGGAACGAAGAGTACAAAGAGATTGAGAATCTTTCATCTCAAGCTGAATCCTTTCAGGGAAAACTGAATGATGGTCCTGAAGCACTTTTGAAAGCCCTTTCGTATCGTGATGAAATCTCACAGCGGCTCGGTAAGCTGTACACATATTCTCACTTGAAAACAGATCAGGATACAACAAATGGAACATATCAAGCGATGGACAGCCGTGCAAAAACGCTTGCTGTTAAAGTCTCTACAAAGCTTTCTTTTTTCCTGCCTGAGCTATTATCAATCGACGAAGCGAAGCTTAACAAAATGGTTGGAGAAAACGAAGGACTGTCTCTTTATAAGCAAGAAGTTGAGGAATTGAACAGCATGCGTCCTCATGTACTTCCGGCAGAACAGGAAGCATTGCTTGCTCAAATGTCTGAAGTTTCGGGTAGTTCGTCTAAAACATTCAGCATGTTGAACAATGCTGACCTTACATTCCCGACAGTTAAGAATGAGAATGGGGAAGAAATTGAATTATCACAGGGCCGTTTCATTAATTTCTTAGAAAGTCCTGATCGCAGTGTGCGCGAAGAAGCGTTCAAAGCAATGTACGCAACGTACGGTTCTTTTAAAAACACATTTGCCTCAACATTATCAGGTAATATTAAGGCACATAATGTAAATGCGGCGATTCGTAATTACGGTTCAGCTCGAGAAGCAGCATTAGCGAATAATCACATTCCGGAGCAAGTATACGATAACCTAATCAATACAATTTCAGACAATGTCGGCTTGTTGCATCGCTACATCGAACTTCGTAAAAAAGTATTTGAATTGGACGATCTTCACATGTGGGATCTATATGCACCACTTGTGAAAGATCTAGACATGAAAGTTACTTACGAAGAAGCAGCGAAGACTATGCTGGAAAGCTTTGAACCAATGGGAGAAGAGTATCGCTCCATCATTAAAAAAGGACTCGATAGCCGCTGGGTTGACGTACGGGAGAACAAAGGAAAGCGTTCTGGTGCGTATTCATCAGGCTCATATGGAACAAATCCATATATCCTCATGAACTGGCAAGACAATGTGAATAACATGTTTACACTGGCTCACGAGTTTGGTCACAGTGCACACAGTTACTATTCACGCGAGAACCAGCCATACATTTACAGTGGCTATTCAATCTTCGTCGCGGAAGTTGCTTCTACTGTGAATGAAGCATTACTTAATGACTATTTGCTGAAAACAACGGATGATGAACAAAAGCGAATCTACTTACTCAATCACTGGCTAGACGGATTCCGCGGTACTGTATTCCGTCAAACAATGTTTGCTGAGTTCGAGCATAAGATCCATCAGCTCGACCAAGAAGGAGAAGCATTGACTGCAGAGAAGCTGACAGAAGTATATTATGAGCTTAACCAGAAATACTTCGGCGGCGCGATGAATGTAGACGAAGAAATTGGTTTGGAGTGGTCAAGAATTCCTCACTTCTACATGAATTATTATGTCTACCAATATTCAACTGGATACAGTGCAGCTGTAGCATTAAGCCATCAAATCCTGAACGAAGGGGAGCCTGCTGTAGAACGCTATATTACAAACTTCTTGAAAGCGGGATCTTCTGATTATCCAATCGAAGTATTGAAAAAAGCAGGAGTGGACATGACGACGACTGCACCGATTGAAGAGGCTTGCCGTGTGTTTGAAGAACGTCTGAATGAGCTAGAGGAATTGTTAGCTAAGCAATAAAACAATATATTAAAATAATGAATAGACGAGCCTTCGTGGGAAAGAATCCCCGAAGGCTCGTTTTTTTACTGATAAAAGTGTTTATAAGTAAGCGTTTTCAATAAAGTACATGTGACAAATCAATGAAATTCTTTGTGAAAAGTTGATGTAACAATTATTTTATGATAAATTTAACTTGTGAATGAAACTCACAAACCAAACATACACCCCTTTTGTTTGAACGTGAACATTTTTCCCATTCCCTTTATACGAGCATCGCTTCCCCCCAGGAGCGATGCTCATTTTATTTGCGTTAGTTTCGGAGGGAGTGTGAAGGACTGTTCCGCTCATAAACGTGGGAAAGCGCTCATAAACAAGGGAAAGTGCTCATAAACGTGGGAAAGTGCTCATAAAACAGGAAATCCGCTCATAAACATGGGAAAGTGCTCATAAACGTGGGAAAGTGCTCATAAAACAGGAAATCCGCTCATAAACATGGGAAAGTGCTCATAAAACAGGAAATGTGCTCATAAACAAGGGAAAGTGCTCATAAAACAGGAAATGCGCTCATAAACAAGAGAAAGTGATCATAAACACAGGAATGCGCTCATAAACGAGGGAAAGTGATCATAAAACAGGAAATGCGCTCATAAACAAGGGAAAGTGATCATAAATACAAGAATGCGCTCATAAACGAAAGAAAGTGCTCATAACCGCAAAGATTCCGCTCCTAAATCACCAACTAACCCATCCATTCAACCCCAAAAATCACCAAATAAAAAAGCAGATGAAGAGATAACTCTTCACCTGCTGCTAATATGAAAATAACCTCTTATAAAAACTTAGCGTTTCCGCCACAACACATTATCATTTATCAAAACCCGCTCAACTTCTTGTTTAAGCAAAAGTTTTTTCAACTCACGTTCACTCTCTTTTTCAGGTACGCCATAAATTGATGCGATTTCGGACGTTGCGAGCATTTCAAAGCGTTTGAATAGTTCTTCAAGTGAAGGAGCGCGATCTCTAATGATTGGAGAGCCTGTCAATTCTTCTAGAATTTGCTCATAAATTTCATAACTATAAGAACCATCTACCATAAGTCCTTCGTCTTCAATGTTTTCGTTAAAGAAAACAAAAGTAGGAGATTGTATAACTTCCATCTCTTTTGCCATATGCAAATCGACTTGTAACGATTGCAATACATTCCTTGAAAAGAAATCACTGATGAATTCTTGTTTGTCGAGATTCAACTTTTCAGCAATTTCCACAAGTACCGAAAATGATTTTACATTACGTGACTTTAAAAAGGAGTACTCAAACAGTTTTGTAAGGAAACGAAACCCAGCCCGTTTACCTTGAAACTCAGCAGCTTTAATCGCAATGCTAGGAAAGGCAGGGTGTTCTTTTTCAAACGCACTTTTTCCTTCTTCTTCGCAGGGCGGAAGCGCTTTGTAATTCATCTTTGGCAAAGATGTCAACAATCCAATACGTAATGTGAAATACCGTTCGTACTCAACTTGCAGCCTTCTTAAAATGGGCTGCAATGACCAGCAATCTTTACATAAAGGGTCTAAAAAGACATACAACTCAATCGGTCGAGGGTGAGCGATTGCCTGTTGTTCAACTTCTGCGAAAGTTCTTCGGTTCACTGTTCTCCCTCCTCGCTCCTATTCACCATATGATTGGCCGTCAAGACAAGACGCTGGTAATAGATTTCACGAAGGGGTCCTTCTAGCCCGACTTCGTCCATTGCCTCAGCCATACAGGCGAGCCAAGCTTTTGCGCGAGTAGGCGTAATTGCGAATGGCATATGTCTTGCTTTCATCATAGGATGTCCGTGCTCTTCAGTATATAAATTCGGTCCGCCCAAGTATTGGGTTTGGAATTGTTTCTGCTTGCGTGCTGTTTCACTAAGATCACTTGGAAAAATGGGAATAAGGTCCGGATGAACTGCCACTTTCGCGTAAAACCGGTCGATTAGTTCCGACAATCGTGCTTCACCGATCTCCTCAAAGGGTATCAAAGGCTTTCGTGTCATGAATGTCATTCTCCTTTGTTGTTACTCTGTATTCCTATTTTAGCAACCACACAATTCTTTCACAAATAAATAGCTTTCGACAGTTGCCCATAATTGCGAAAAACAAGTCTTAAGAATGGATAATCACTTTTATAAAAGTAAGTTAGAGTACAAATTTTGTCGATAAAACCAGCGTTTCTAAAGGTTTTAAAGCGATTATGGTAACCCTGTATCGGAAAATAATCTATCCTGAATGTCGAACTCTACTAGTGACAATTTAGTATTCGTTCAAGCCTTAAACGTATCAACGTTATTCAATACTTTTGTGACATAGTTTTGTGTTTCGCGAAATGGAGGAATCCCACCGTATTTGCGGACATTTCCAGGTCCAGCGTTATATGCAGCTAGCGATAATTTTACATCTCCATCAAACTGATCGAGCATTTGACGTAAGTATTTTGCACCGCCCATAATATTTTGTTCCGGATCAAAAGAGTCCTGTACACCTAAAAACTTCGCAGTTCCTGGCATGAGCTGCATCAGTCCTTTTGCGCCTGCGTAACTTACTACATCGTTATTGAAATTCGATTCTTGTTTAATAACCCCAGCAATCAATGCAGGCGGAACATTATAGCGTTGTGCAGCTCTGTCGATTAAAGGAGCATATGCTGTTGGCAACTCTCCAGCATTGCTAGTAGAAATTGGTGGGCGGCTTGCACTCACGCTATCTATGAAAGTAACATCACTCGATGATTGGACAGCAGGTGCTGTGACAAACGCGAATGGATTCACTTCGAGAGGGGATTTAATGCTTCCAAGTGTTGTCGCTGAATAACTTGAGAGGGAATCGGATATGGATTGACCGCTTGTCATTTCGTTTACAAGCGATTGGAAAAAATCCGAGCTCCCACTGGCTGGTTCAGCGGCGGATTGAACAGCCCCTAACGTCTGCAATGAATTCAATTCGAAAAGTGTACGCATCATTCTTGTGTCCATACTGATCAATCCCTTCAATACTGAATAGTCCGTGGCACTTCTAGTTCTCCTTTCAGTATATCAATTTCTGTGTTGAAAGCACAATCCTGACTGCAACCGCGCTAACAATATGGTAAACTAACCTTACTGTACATAAGGGAATAGGAGTGGAAAAAGTGCGTATTGAACATCAAATTACTCAAGGACAATTGAAAGAGGGAGCAGTTTGTTTTTTCTATGAAGGGGAAAGTAAGACGTTGGGGGAAAAACCTTCTGGCAAGATGATTACAGATTCGGATGCATGTTGTTTTGTGTACTTATTTGAAGATGGGGAAGATTATCGATACATACATTTTACAAAGGAAGTTTGGCCGCTAATGCAGCAACTTGTTGAAGCAGAAGAGGATCCAATTCTCGAATGTACGGATTGTACTATTGAACTGACTGGCTTTACAGAAGAGCTCACTATGCTGATTTTTAATATCGAAGGTAATGGAAACTACGGTGAAACATTTATGCTAGCTGTAGAGCAAGCATTTGAAAAAACATTAAAACAAACCAGCTGACTAGAACGAAAAAGGGAGGCGGATGCTAGATGAGAATGTGGAATGATTTTCTTGCTCCCTATAAACAAGCTGTAGTGGAGCTCAAAGTGAAGTTGAAAGGATTACGCCATCAATACAAATTAGAAGATCTGCATGCGCCGGTGGAATTTGTAACAGGCCGTGTAAAACCACTCGCGAGTATTTACGACAAAACCCTTGAAAAAGGGATTCCATTTGAACCATCTCCAGAACTTGCAGCTGAAGTACCTGATATTGCGGGCCTTCGTATTATGTGTCAGTTTGTCGATGATATCGGGAGTGTCGTCAGTATGCTCCGCATGCGCAATGATTTAAAAATTGTCGAAGAGCGGGACTACATATCGAACAAAAAGCAAAGCGGATATCGCTCTTACCATATTATTATCGAATATCCTGTTCAAACGATTCATGGTGAAAAGACAATTCTTGCTGAAATTCAAATTCGGACATTAGCAATGAATTTCTGGGCATCCATCGAGCATTCCTTAAATTATAAATATCAAGGAGAGTTACCTGATGTCATTCGACAAAGACTGGAAGGCGCTGCTGAAGCTGCTTTTCGGCTTGATGAAGAAATGTCAACTATACGAGATGAAATACATGAAGCACAATCTTATTTCAGTTCATTTAAAGAAACGGAAAAACGAGACATTCAAGACACTACTTGGAAGGGGGAGCCAGAATGACAAAGTTCGCGATTCAATCACGCAATGATGATTTATCAAACAAATTAATGGCAGAAGCAAAAGAGTATTTAATCGAATTCGGTTTAACATACGATGAGGTCGAGCCGGACATCGTGCTTTCTATTGGTGGAGATGGAACATTGCTGCACGGGTTCCACAAGTACGTCCATCGCATTAATGAGACTGCTTTTGTCGGGATTCACACAGGACATCTTGGGTTTTACGCAGATTGGAAACCTGAAGAAATAGAGAAATTAGTCATTATGATTGCTCGTAAAGACTACCATGTCGTACAATATCCACTGCTCGAAGTAGAAATCACTTATACACATACTGATGAAACATCCAAATATCTTGCGCTGAATGAATCTACGATAAAATCGCCTGAAGTTACCTTAGTCATGGACGTTGAATTAAACGGAGCGCATTTTGAACGATTCCGCGGAGATGGATTATGTATGTCAACGCCTTCAGGCTCAACAGCCTACAGTAAATCATTAAATGGAGCGATCTTGCATCCGTCATTAGCATGCATGCAATTGACGGAGATGGCATCTATTAATAATAGAGTGTTCCGTACGGTTGGATCTCCGCTTGTTCTGCCTTCACACCATTCATGTTTATTAAAGCCGGTGAAAGGTCCGGATTTCATGGTTACAGTGGATCATTTACAATTACTGCAAAAAGATGTGAAGTCTATTGAATATAAAGTATCGAAAGAACGTATTTCGTTTGCACGTTTCCGTCCCTTCCCATTCTGGAAACGCGTATCCGAATCCTTTGTAGCAAGTGATGAAGAAAAGTAATCCAAGTCCGTTACAGTTGAAATTCACGGTGGATGAACCACTAATGTTACGTGACTTTTTAAAGAAGAAAGAGATTTCAAAACGTGCGCTAACAACGATTAAATACGATGGCGGTTCTATTAAAGTCAATGAGGTCGAGAGAACAGTTCGCTGGATGCTAGAGCCAGGCGACAGCGTCATGATTGAGTTTCCATTGGAAGTGTTAGGGGACGGTCTAACTCCGGAGTATGGAAAGATTGCCATTATAGAAGAAGACGACTCTCTTTTAATCGTAGAAAAGCCTGCGGGACAAGGAACTATTCCTTCACGGAACCAGCCAAATGGAACGCTTGCTAATTTCATCGCTGGGAAATTTGCTAACGAGAATCATCCGGCTACTGTACATGTTGTGACCCGATTAGATACGGACACTTCAGGAATCGTTTGCATTGCGAAAAACCGCCATATCCATCACCTGTTAAGTCAGCAGATGCAACAAACAGGTGTCGGAAGGCGGTATGTGGCATTTGTGAGTGGATGGATCCATGTAGAAACTCAAATGATTGAACAGCCAATAGGCAGGAAAGAAGGCAGCATCATAGAACGTGTTGTTCGTACAGACGGGCAATATGCACGCACAGATGTTACAGTTCTCGAACGTGTTGAATTAAATGGAAAACATTTTACAGTTGTGGAGCTACAATTATATACAGGCAGAACCCATCAAATCCGTGTGCATATGGCACATATCGGGCATCCGCTGCTCGGAGACGACTTATATGGCGGACCCTGTGAATTGATAAGACGACAGGCGCTCCATTGCACTTCAATTGAATTTCAACATCCTGTTTCACACGAACATCTCACTTTTAAAAGCGACCTTGCCGATGATTTACAAGCGTTATTGACAGCAAGCCGAAGACTTCAAGAAGCAGGGAATTCAGTGAATTTTTCAGGTTGAAGCGGCTGATGGGAAGGTACGGATAACACTTCCAATTCGGGCCAGCGTAAAGCGGTTAACGTGCCACCAAAAACACAACCCGTATCAATATTCACAGTGTGATTCACAAATCGCGGTTCATGGATGGGTGTATGCCCATACACAATCCAAGGATTTCCTAGGTACGTCTTCGCCCAATCGCGGCGAACGGGACGTCCGTCCGGCATGGTTCCCCCGGTGATATCACCGTATAGTACAAACGTACGGACAGATCGGGATGGCGGCGCTTCAATAAATTTCTCAGGAAGTCCTGCGTGTGCAATGATGAGCTTACCGTCATCCAGCTTGTGAAATAAGGGCAAAGCTTCGTAAAAGCGGATATAACGTTTAAGTAATGATGAACGTTCTAGTTTAGTCAGTTGATTGAGCTCTTCTATTGTCGTTTCTAAACCATGCGTTTCCTGGACATTATTTCCCTTTGCATATCTGTATAATTTGTTACAATGATTTCCCGGGGAATAAATAAGCTGCTTGTTATCCTGCATGGCGAATAATAAGTTCATTACTTTAAGTGAAGAAGGGCCTCGGTCCATTCCATCTCCGACGAATGCGAGCTGTCTGCCGGATGGGTGGGTTGGAATTCCTGACTTCAGGGAATACCCAAGAGAGTCTAGCAGTTCAAGCAATTCATCGAAACAGCCATGAATGTCTCCAATAATATCAAACAAACAATAAACACTCCTTTTAGCAATTAGTATTTGCAAAGTACTTAGTCAGTATACAGGAGGTATGGTAGTTGGCGAAAAGAAAGGAAGGTGTAGCTGTGGATACAACAGAAGAGCGCAGAGAAGAAGTCGATTTCGACGAAGAAAAACTGAGAGAAGATCTGGAACGACAAGATATAAAAGCGTTCCGGGATGAGTATTTACTGCTTCACCCTTATGACAGAGCAATCTTTTACGAAAAAGCGGGTCCTGAACTTAGAAGGACGATGTACTATTTCTTATCTCCGAAAGAAATGGCTGAGATTTTTGAAACAAGTGAAATTGAAGAAGAAGAATACGAAGAGTTCCTTCAGGAGATGGAGGCGACGTACGCCGCAGAGATGATTTCTTTCATGTTTGTGGATAACGCGGTCGATGTCCTGAAAGAACTCGATAAGTCCCAAAGCGTCAGCTATTTGACACTCATGGACAAAGATGCGGCAGCGCAAATTAAAGAACTTCTGCATTATGAAGAATATACAGCCGGATCGATTATGACAACAGAGTATGTCACAGTTCCTCAAAATTCGACAGTTCGTTCTGCCATGAACATTTTACGCATTCAAGCACCTAGTGCAGAAACCATCTATTACGTCTTTGTAGTGGATGATGACAATGTTTTAACAGGTGTTGTTTCTTTACGTGACTTGATCACCTCTGAAGAGGATGTCCTCATTGAATCGATTATGAACGAACGGGTTGTCAGTGTGTTAGTGTCTGACGATCAGGAAGATGTAGCACGTACAACACAGGATTATAATTTACTGGCAGTCCCTGTTGTCGATTTCCAACAGCACATACTCGGTATTGTTACAGTCGATGACGTCCTCGACGTACTAGAAGAAGAGGCTTCAGATGACTACTCTAAATTAGCTGGTGTATCCAACATGGATACGTTTGATAAAAACTCCTTCTCCGCGGCGAAAAAGCGGGTGCCTTGGTTGATCATCCTGCTGATTCTTGGGATGATCACAGCAAATCTGATCGATATGTTTACAGATACAATTTCACAAGTAGCCTTACTTGCAGCATTTATTCCACTTATCGCAGGAACGGCAGGTAATAGTGGAACGCAGGCACTGGCCGTTGCGGTCCGTGGTATTGCTACACGGGATATAGAAGAGGAAAGTAAGCTTAAGTTATTAATAAGAGAAGCAGGTACTGGTCTAATAACAGGATTAATATGCGGTGTTTTTGTTATTGGTCTAATCTTTTTCTGGAAGCATGAACTCATTATTGGAATGCTCGTGGGGGCAGCGATTTTTGTATCGATTTTCGCAGCAACAATTTCGGGATCATTCATTCCATTGTTCATGCACAAGATGAAAATTGACCCAGCAGTTGCGTCCGGACCGTTCATCACAACATTAAATGACTTAATCAGTATTTTGATTTACTTAGGTTTAGCAACGACATTCATTAATTTACTTTGAAGTGTGTCACGCCTGGGCATGGGCTGCATATAATGCAGTAAAAAGGATGTGGCGTCTATTTCACTCCGAGCCCCTTTACTATTCATCGATGGTCCGGAAATGGTAACGATTTTTGAGGTTTCTAAAGAAGAGAGCACGTCCATTTATTGGGTCGGAAACGATCCGGAGTTAGTGGAAGCAACTGATGAAGAGCCAGTTAAAGAGGAAGTTAGCAGGAATTGGAATGTCCAAGAAACGAGTGTTCCACTTAGCGAACAACTACCAGATGCAAGGTTGGAATCGTCAGTAACCAAAAAACTACGTTACTTAGCGGAGCCGTTTCCGCGAACTGCGTACCGGCCATTGCAATTTTTAGTGAACGGACAGTTATTGACAGGTGGAATTGAGTCGTTGTCAGGGTCACAAGTGGCGATTGAAGTGACGAATGAAAGTAAGGATATGAACGAAGTTCGAATGCTTGACCTCCAGGAAATTGAAGAAGTGTTTTGGAAAGGGTCTCCATTCACTTAATAAGGAAATGCTTCAGCTCTTTAACGAGCTGGAGCATTTTTTACTTTGAAATAAAAAGAGACTGCCGCAAAGGGCAGTCTTTCTAACATAGCAATCGCGGGATCGATGCTTACGTTGTTGTATTACACTGTGTGACAAACGTGTCTGTGATGCACTGGATTGCACAGAAGCAGTTTAAATCTACTGTGATACAAGACTTTGTAGCTCGGAAGCGTTCCACTTTACAAAGCTTATCTAAACATACTTTACCGCAGTCAATAATATCGACCGGCTTGCCATCCTTATCTAGTGGCTCGAGTACCATCAAGGTTGCACAGCAATTGTCAAAGATGTTTTGTACTCTGAAGAATACAGAGAAACAATTGATGCCATGATGATGTGTATGACTCTTCGGACGATACATCGCCTTAAAGAAGTCACCATCCTCCGTTAGTAAAGAAAACACCCGTGTATTGAAACGCTCACTTGCGGGGCTTACTAAACTGCCTAACGGTCTCATGAAACAGTCTGTATCGCAGTCAAAACAATCATCATCTTGGTGAGTATCTTGAAGGCGCTTGATGAAGCGGACTGCCTCACATACACAGTGTCCATGTGTTGGAGACACCTTATCCCCCGTATTTTCATTCTTTCCACATCCACAACTCATTGATCATTTCCTCCTCTCGTTTGTTCTCTATACCTTATGGCGTTGTGTACCTATCTGACAGGGCGTCTGTACAACATTGCATAAATAGTAATTGTTTAAGGCATACTGGTTAAAAAAAGGAGGAGAGGATCATTCGTAAATTTATACTCCTGATTTTGATGACGGGTCTATTAACAGGCTGCTCAACTTCGGTTGGGTACAAAACGTTAGATACGTCGGATACAAAAGGCGAAAAGGTGGAAGCACTGATTAAAGAAGACTCTCGTATTAAAAATGCTGTAGTCCTCATCCATGAAGATCGGCTGATAGCAGGCTTGCGTGTTAATACGTTTGAACGGTTCCACAAAAGGAAAATCGCAAAAGAAGTAGCAAAAGAGCTGGAAAAGCAGTATCCCGATTTAAAAGTTACCGTTTCTGCGGATAGTAAAGTTTTACTCGAGACAAATAAACTGATTGAACAAGAAAACAAAAAGAACTTCACGAAAAAGATGAAGAAATTAAGTGCTTTAGTAAAGGAAGAGACCTAATGAATGAAAAAAAGTATCAACAACTAGAACAGCAAATAACTCCTAAGCCTCCATACGTTAAAAATTGTCTTACCGCTTTCCTTACAGGGGGGGCAATTTGTTTAGTAGGTCAGTTTGTTGCGCTCTTTTACATTACCTTTTTTGACTTTACAGAACGAACTGCAAGTAATCCGACAGTAGCGACGATGATTTTCTTGGCGATGCTGCTCACTGGATTTGGGTACTATAAAAAGATTGCACAATTTGGCGGAGCGGGGAGCGCAGTGCCGATTACTGGATTTGGAAACGCAGTTATCTCGTCTGCAATTGAACACAAATCAGAAGGATATGTGTTGGGTGTAGGAGGAAACATGTTTAAATTAGCTGGATCTGTTATTTTGTTTGGAGTATTCTCTGCGTTTGTTGTCGCACTCATTAAAGCAATTCTTGTCGGATTAGGGGTGGTTTCATGGTAGAAAAACGTGGATTGCTCACATTTAACTCTAAACCCGTCATTGCATCGACTGGCGTAACGATGGGACCTCTTGAAATGAAGAAGAGTCCATTTGGTAAGTATGCTGACAAAGGGTATGACGATGAACGTTGCGGACTGAAAACAAATGAACAAGGTCATGCAAAAATGATGGAAGATGCATGCATGATTGCACTTAGTAAAGTAGATAAGACGCCATCTGATGCAGATTTTGTATTGATGGGGGATTTGGTCAATGAAATGACGCCTTCTAATTTTTGTGCATCCACCATTGGCATTCCTTTTGTGGGATTATTTTCAGCATGTGCAACGTCGATTTCATCATTACTGACAGCTGCCCTCTTGACAGAGGCAGGAATGTCCAAACTTTCGCTTGCAGGGTCTTCAAGTCAGCACAATGCGATTGAACGTCAATTTCGATATCCATTACAATATGGGAGCCAAAAAGCTGCAACGGCCCAATGGACCGCAAGTGCGGCAGGAGTTGCGACAGTTATCCCTTATATAGAAGGAGCCCCAGTCATCACATGCGGCACAATCGGTATTGTTCAAGACATGGGATTGACTGATCCGCTTAATATGGGAGCAGCAATGGCGCCAGCTGCTGCGGATACATTTAAACGGCATCTTGAAGGACATGGAACCACACTGGAGGATTATGATTTAGTCATGACTGGTGATTTAGGTAAAATAGGTTTTGAACTGTTCAGGACGCTTCTTGACCAGTGGGAATACAACACTGGCAACACGCTAAGGGATGCGGGTGCTGAATTTTATGGGAAACATCCAGAATTTCTCGCAGGAGCAAGCGGATCAGGATGTTCTGCATCGGCTTACCTGTCTGAAGTGTATGACAAGATGTTGGCGGGGCAATTGAAACGAGTGCTATTGATTGCGACAGGTTCTTTGATGTCTCCACTTTCTTACCAACAGGGTGATACGATTCCGTGTATTGCACATGCTGTTGAAATCCAGATGAAATGAGTGGTTTGTTTTGCTATCTATTTATATAACGAGTTTTATTGTAGGCGGACTCATTTGCGTCGTGGGTCAGTTAATGATGGATGTAGGAAAGTTAACACCTGCGCATACGCTTTGTACGCTAGTTGTGGTCGGTTCGATATTGGATGGATTCGGTCTTTATGAACCGCTGATTGACTTTGCAGGAACTGGGGCTACCATTCCGATTACATCATTCGGTAATGCATTAACCCATGGAGCACTCGCAGAAGCTGAAAAACACGGTGTCGTCGGTGTGCTTACAGGTATGTTTGAAGTGACAAGCTCCGGCATTAGTGCAGCCATTGTATTTGGGTTCATTGCATCACTGATTTTTAAATCTAAAGGGACGATTTAGACAAAGTCCTAAAAATAGTTTCAAATGTCCTGCCCGCTTCTCTCTGTCTTTGCATAGGATACAGAGAAGAGAGGGGGGATTTTCTTATGTTTGGTAACTATTGCTACGGAGGGCCACAATATGAGGGTGCCTACGATCGTGGGTGCAACCAAGGAGGCGGCTCTACTTTCGTATTGCTCGTCGTTTTGTTCATCTTGCTTATTATTGTCGGAAGTACGTTCTGCTAAATGAGAGGGGGAAACGGGAGTATGAATGACTCCTTCTTCAAGAAAATAGAATCAAAAACGGGTGTGCCTATGGAAGAAGTATTCGCGTTAGCTAATGCGATACAACATGCAGACTTTAAAAATGAGCGGCAAGTCAGGCGAATTATCCAAAATGTAGGGACACTAGCAAACAAGCAAGTACCTCAGCATTTAGAAGACGAACTGGTTAACTCGCTTATTTCGAGTGGAAAACCTGTGAATATCACGGATATTCAAAAAATGATAGGAAGACAGTAAAAATACGTTTTAAAATTTACAGAGCGGGTATTGTAGATTACTGAGATAACGAGAAAGCAGGTGCAGGAAATGGGATATCAGCTGCCGATTCAGCCAATCCAATCACAAATGTATGCTAATCGCATGGAGAATGCTTCGCCATCCTTCACGTATATTGACCGGACACAACCTGTGAAACTTCAATTAGAACATGAGCAATGGCAGAAACTCCTCCGGCGTGAGCGTGAACGGAATGCTGAACGGGAATTTGGTAAACCATTTGCTAAACGTAAATCCTTATCACCCGCTAAAAACGGGTTCATCCAACCGAATCCTGTAAATCTTTCAAAAGAAGTCGCAGTGGTTGTTGGAAAAGGTATTGCCGTTAACGAATATGTATAAAATAGAATTTAAAAGAGGTTGGGACAAAACTAGCTCATATGAAGTAAAAAAGCGAATCCTCACTTGAAATTCAGTGAGGATTCGCTTTTTCTTGTCATGAATTCCTATTTTCAGTCTGGTTAACTGTTCATAGCCGTGTATT
>NZ_JAUBDH010000013.1:0-73169 GCF_033253705.1 Sporosarcina aquimarina | reverse complement strand
AGGTCACACCCGTTCCCATACCGAACACGGAAGTTAAGTTCTTCAGCGCCGATGGTAGTAGGGGGCTTCCCCCTGTGAGAGTAGGACGTTGCCGGGCAATTTAAAAAGCGAGTCGAGGATATTCATCCTTGGCTCGCTTTTTGCTTTGTTTTATAAAGTTGTTTGTTATAAGGAACATCCTATGTAGTTGTATAGGAGAATTCACATGCTTATTCGCAGGTAGATATGTGCAGAATCTAATCACATCTTGAATTCAGGACTTCTTTTTTGCGCTAAGAGGCGGTTTCCATTATGGTTAAGAGAATAAACCTGAAGGAGATGGCTCGCATGGAATCAGTTTATGAGTTTACAGTACAGAAACCAGATGGTACGGAGCAATCACTTACAGAGTACGAAGGAAAACCTATGCTGATTGTAAATACAGCTAGCAAGTGTGGATTTGTAAAGCAGTTTGATGAGTTACAGGAAGTGTATGAGCAATATAAAGATCAGGGGCTGGTTGTGCTCGGCTTCCCTTCTGATAACTTTAACAATCAAGAGTTCGACAGCAGCGATGAAGCCGAAGAATTTTGCAGAATGAACTTTGGTGTATCATTTCCTATGTTTGCAAAGGTTGATGTGAAAGGAAATAGTGCTGAGCCACTGTTCCAGTATCTTTCATCGCAAAAGAAAGGAATGCTCACCGAAGGGATCAAGTGGAACTTTACGAAATTCTTAATAGACCGGCAAGGTAACGTGGTGGATCGTTTTGCACCGCAAACAGGTCCCCTGAAGATGAAGGATGCAATCGAAAAGTTAATATGACGGAAAAGCGCCAATACTTTTACTTATCGACGCTTCCTTGACACGCCATTGCGGCGCTGATAACCTATTATCTAATATTTAACCGAAACTATAGGAGGGCATCAGACATGTGGGAGACTAAGTTTGCACGTGAAGGACTAACGTTTGACGATGTATTGCTAATACCTGGAGCATCAGACGTATTACCAAAGGACGTATCACTATCCGTTCAATTAACAAAAAAGATCAAACTGAACGTTCCGCTGATTAGTGCAGGAATGGATACAGTTACTGAGTCACAAATGGCGATTGCAATGGCACGTCAAGGCGGTTTAGGTGTTGTTCATAAAAACATGAGCATCGAAGAACAAGCCGAGCAGGTTGTCACTGTAAAACGTTCTGAGAACGGAGTCATTACAAATCCGTTTTTCCTTACTCCTGAACACCAAGTCTTTGATGCGGAGCATTTAATGGGTAAGTATCGTATTTCAGGCGTACCCATTGTGGACACGTTAGAGAATCAGAAATTGGTTGGAATCATTACAAACCGTGATCTCCGATTCATTCAGGATTACTCTTTAATTATCTCAGATGTAATGACTAAAGAAGAACTTGTAACGGCACCGGTTGGCACAACACTAGAAGATGCAGAGAAGATTTTACAACAGCACAAAATCGAAAAACTTCCTATCGTTGACGAAGATGGAACCTTACGGGGACTTATTACTATTAAAGACATCGAAAAAGTGATTGAGTTCCCTAACGCAGCAAAAGATCATCATGGCCGTCTCCTGGTAGCTGCAGCTGTTGGCGTCACTTCAGACACCATGGTACGTGTTCAGAAACTTGTTGAGGCTGAAGTGGATGCAATTGTAATCGATACGGCACACGGTCACTCACAAGGTGTTATAGAGATGGTGAAGAAGATTCGTGAAACTCATCCTGGACTCGATATTATCGCAGGTAACATCGCTACTGCTGAGGCAACACGTGCTTTGTATGAAGCGGGGGCGGATGTTGTGAAAGTTGGAATAGGGCCGGGATCTATTTGTACAACTCGCGTAGTTGCAGGAGTCGGAGTTCCACAAATCACTGCAGTTTATGATTGTGCAGCTGAAGCACGTAAACATGGCAAAGCAATTATTGCAGACGGCGGCATTAAGTTCTCCGGTGATATTGTGAAAGCTCTTGCCGCAGGCGGACATGCTGTTATGCTTGGAAGTCTGTTGGCTGGTACAACAGAAAGTCCTGGAGATACTGAAATCTTCCAAGGTCGTACATTTAAAGTCTATCGGGGAATGGGTTCAGTGTCTTCCATGGAGCGCGGTTCAAAGGACCGTTATTTCCAAGAAGATGCTAAGAAACTTGTACCTGAAGGTATTGAAGGCCGCATGCCGTATAAAGGCTCACTTGCTGACACAGTTCACCAATTGGTTGGCGGTATCCGATCAGGTATGGGCTATTGTGGAACAAAAGATTTGCACACTTTACGGGAAGAAGCACAATTCATCCGTATGACAGGTGCAGGTCTTCGTGAAAGCCATCCACACCAAGTTCAAATTACGAAAGAAGCACCTAACTACACAATTTCTTAAATGACTTGTAGACAGGAACTTCAGCACCTTTCCAAACGTCTCATATGGGCGGAAAGGTGCTTTTTTTGTTTTTATATTCATCCCTTCCTTTAGGTATGATAAACTATTATAGTAAATCGCAATGACGGAGGTAGAAATGTGAAGAAGATGAAGAACAGATGGTTTTCTGTACTATGTTCAGCAGTTTTGCTGATCACAATGTTTGGTGCAACAACTGCTCAGGCAGAATCGTCCCTTGGCCTCCATGTGGATGGTGCAATTCTAATTGACGCAGATAGTGGAAAGATTTTGTATGAACAAAATGCGGATGCTCCGCTCGGTATTGCGAGTATGTCAAAAATGATGGTGGAGTACCTTCTGTTCGAGGCAATTGATGAAGGGAAAATCTCATGGGATCAGCAATACAAGGTGACAGATTATACATATGCCGTGTCACAAGACCGAAACTTAAGTAATGTACCGTTACGAAGAGACGGTTCGTATACCATAAAAGAACTCTATGAAGCATTGGCTATTTACTCAGCGAATGCAGCAACGATTGCGATTGCCGAAACAATTGCAGGAACTGAAACAGAGTTTGTCAAAATCATGAATGAAAAAGCAAAAGAACTCGGCCTGAAAGATTATAAGTTTGTGAACTCCACAGGGCTGAATAATGCAAACCTGCACGGTATGCACCCGCAAGGCACAGGTCCAAATGACGAAAACGTTATGCCTGCAAAATCTGTAGCAAGACTTGCGTATTCTTTAATCACGGATTATCCACAAGTTCTTGATACAACTAAAATTAAATCAAAAGTATTCCGTGAAGGTACGGATGATGCAACAAAAATGGACAACTGGAACTTCATGTTACCTGGTTTTGTCTATGAGTATGAAGGCGTTGATGGCCTAAAGACTGGAACCACTGAATTTGCAGGACATTGCTTCACCGGAACAGCGATGCGTGACGGTAAGCGTGTCATTGCTGTTGTCATGAAAGCTGTAGATGCGAATGGACAGGGTTCATACAAAGCCCGCTTTGACGCAACACGTGCACTGTTCGATTATGGGTTCTCACAGTTTTCTGAAGTGGAATTTGTCTCTGAAGGGTATCAGTTTAAAGGGAAAGAGACATTGGATGTATTGAAGGGTAAAGAGAAAGAAGTTGCTGTTCAAGTGAAAGATCCGATTAAGATGCTAGTGAAAACTAGTGAAAAGGATCAATACAAACCGAAGTTAATCCTCGATAAGAAAAAAATGAAAGAGGGTTCACTTGAAGCACCGGTTAAAAAGGACGCTGTCATTGGTCATGTAGAACTTGTGAAAAAAGACGGATCTGAAGACTATGGTTATATTAATGGAAAAAGTACTCAATCTGAAGTGGTCACAAAAGACGCTGTTGAAAAGTCCGGTTGGTTCTCCCTTGCTATGGGCGGTATCGGTCACTTCTTCTCAGGTCTATGGGATAGTGGGACAGGCTTCGTTAAAGGGTTGTTTAATTGAAATTAAGACGGACCCGCGCATTTTAGCGCGGGTCCATTTTTTTTATATTCCATACAGCCATTAACTTATCAATCCCTTGTTTAATATCCTGTTCATGTAATCCGCCGAAGCCGAGCAAAAAGGAAGGGAAGTCTTGGACTGCAGAGGACTGGTAACCACCCAGGCTGTATACGCGTATGCCTTTTTGCAGTGCAAGATCAGCCAGTTCAGACTCTGATTGCTGTGATTGAACAGTCACGATAATATGCATCCCGGCTTCATCACCCGAATAAGAAATTCGCGGTTCGTATGGAGACAGTGTCCCTTTAAGGATATGCAGTTTTTTACGATATATCTTCCTCATACGATTTAGATGTCGAGAAAACTGTCCATCCGCCATGAACCGTGCAAGCATGTGCTGCTCAATTCGGGGTACTGTTGAAGCATATTGAATAAACGCACCGCGATAACGTTCAAGAAGTGCTGAAGGGAGTACCATATAAGCAATACGCAGTGAGGGCATGAGAGACTTAGAAAATGTGCTCAAGTAAATTACATTCTCGCCGCGATCCATTCCTTGCAGTGAAGGAATGGGACGGCTGGCGTAGCGGAATTCACCGTCATAGTCATCCTCAATGATGACATGATCGGAATTCGATGATGCCCAGTTTAACAGGGCTGCTCTCCTAGGTGCAGAGAGCACGGAGCCTGTAGGGAACTGGTGGGAGGGTGTGACGTATGCAACTGTTGCAGGTGTTCTCTGTAACGCATCCACGTCGATTCCATCGGCATCTACCGCAATTGGGATTGCGGATCGCAGGTTATGGTCGAAAACGTGATGGGTTAATGGATAGCCTGGATCTTCAACAGCGTAGACAGCGTCAGATCCAAGTATACGGATAATTAACGGAATGAGTTGTTCAGTACCTGAACCAATGATAATTTGGTCAGGCGTACAAATCACACCGCGTGAATGATACAGATAGGTCGCGATTTCATTTCGCAGTTCTACATCCCCGTGCGGATCACCTAATTGTAATAAATGAGCCGCATGCTCATCGATGACATCCTTAGCAACTTTTCGCCACTTAGTGAATGGAAATGTATCTGGATCCACCATGCCTGGTGAAAAGTCTATAGCGGTTTGAGATCGTTCAGGAATCGATATTTCCTTTACCTTCTGTTTCTCTACGTATGCGAGCTCTTCGATATCTTGAACAAAGTAACCGCTTCTAGGAACGGAAATGATATAACCTTCTGAAACCAGTTGCCCGTAAGCAAATTCAATCGTGGTTTGACTGATGGAAAGAAACTCACTCAATTTTCGTTTGGAAGGGAGCTTTTTTCCGACTGGAACTCTTTGTTCCGTGATGTCTTGTTTCATTTGCCGATAAATTTGTTCGTAAAGCGGGATATCTAAAGACTTATCTAATGCAATGAACCATTCTTCCATCAACGTCCTCCGTTCTTGACCTTTTAAAAGTGAGATAAATGAAGTTATGAAGGTGGTCACTTATTTAGTATAGTGTACTATAATTACATACATAATGATGTTACATATGCGCTTTTATCCTTTGCTTGCCAAACGTTCTGGCATATAGTAAAGTTATAGTAATTTCATACGTAAGACGATGAAGGGAAGTAGTAGCAGCTTCGTTTTTCCTAAGAGAGCCGACGGGTGGTGCGAGTCGGTGAAAACAACTGTGAATCCATCCTTGAGCAGCCAAACTGAACAGAAGTAAGTTTGTGCCGGCACCGGAGCCGTTATCTTCCTGGAGTGAATCAGCGTTGCGCTGATTAAGCTGGGTGGTACCGCGGGTAGTTCTCGTCCCTATTGATAGGGGATGGAGGGCTTTTTTTGTGCCCGAATTTCGGAAATCGTTATAACCAATTAAGGAGGAATCGTAATGTTAGACAGAAAAGTATTGCGTACAGACTTTGAAGGTGTAAAGAAGAAGCTTGCAGTCCGTGGAGAAGATATCTCTGAGCTGGACAAGTTCCCGGCACTCGACGACAGACGCCGTGAATTATTGGCAAAAGTTGAGGTGCTAAAAGCAGAGCGTAACGAAGTGTCTCAGAAAGTGGCGGAGATGAAACGGAACAAAGAAGATGCGGATGAACTTGTCTTGAAGATGCGTAAAGTCGGCGAAGACATTAAAGCGTACGATACGGAATTGAACGAAATTGAAGAGCAATTGGATTACGTATTAATGCGTATTCCTAACATCCCTCACGAAAGTGTTCCTGTCGGTGACAGCGAAGACGATAACGTGGAAGTTCTCAAGTGGGGGGAAACACCCGAGTTTTCATTTGAACCGAAACCCCACTGGGAAATCGGTACAGACTTAAAGATTCTAGACTTTGAACGTGCAGCGAAAGTTACTGGAAGCCGTTTCGTATTTTACCGGGGTATGGGCGCACGTTTGGAGCGCGCACTTATTAACTTCATGATGGATCTTCATCAGGACGAGAACGGATATGAAGAAATGCTGCCTCCATATCTGGTCAACCGTACTAGCTTGACGGGAACGGGCCAATTGCCGAAGTTTGAAGAGGATGCATTCCTTGTTGAAAAAGAAGACTACTTCATGATTCCAACTTCTGAAGTACCCGTAACAAACTTTTACCGTGATGAAATCCTGAATGCGGATATGCTCCCGAAAGGATTTGCAGCGTATAGCACAAACTTCCGCTCGGAGGCAGGTTCTGCGGGCCGTGATACGCGTGGATTGATACGCCAGCATCAGTTCAACAAAGTGGAACTCGTCCGTTTTGTGAAGCCCGAGGATTCTTATGACGAGTTAGAGAAACTGACAGGACATGCAGAAAAAGTACTTCAAATGCTTGAGCTTCCATACCGGAAGTTGAAAATGTGTACGGCAGATCTTGGATTTACTGCTGCGAAGAAATATGACTTGGAAGTATGGATCCCGGCGCAAAACGCTTATCGTGAAATCTCTTCATGCTCAAACTTTGAAGACTTCCAAGCGCGTCGTGCCAACATCCGCTTCCGTCGTGAAGCAAAAGGGAAGCCGGAGTATGTGCATACACTAAACGGCAGCGGACTTGCAATCGGACGCACAGTTGCTGCGCTGCTTGAAAATAATCAGCAAGAAGACGGTTCGGTATTGATTCCAAAAGTATTGCGTCCATATATGGGTGGAAAAGAGTACATTACAGCTGGTGAATAAGCCTGAACGTAAAAAAGCGAGATCGGAAGTTATTCTGCTTCCAATCTCGCTTCTTTTTTCGCTCTTTTTTTCTTTTCACGTAACGCCCTGAAGAAGTTGGTGAGGAGTGCACCGCATTCGTCTCCTAGAACACCTTCACGGACCTCACATTCGTGATTGAATCGTTCGTCGCTCAACAGTCGGTAGAGTGAATCAACACAACCTGCTTTTATGTCTCGAGCACCGTAGACAACTGTCGGGACCCTCGATTGTAATATTGCACCTGCACACATCGGACACGGCTCAAGTGTCACGTAGAGAACAGTCTCCTCCAGTCGCCAGCTGCCAATGACTTCACATGCATCCTGAATCGCAGAAAGCTCCGCATGAGTTACCGCATTTTGCGTTGTTTCTCGTAAATTATGAGCACGTGCAATCACTTTACCTTGATACACAATGACTGCTCCTATAGGTACTTCACCAAGCGCTTCCGCTTTTCTTGCTTCTGCAATCGCCAGCCCCATAAAGTACTGATCTTGCTCGTTGACATTCATATTCATCGCTCCTTATCCTCAGTGTAGCACGCTTTTTCACAAATGTTCCACGTGGAAAAAATGTCACAACTAAACACGCGCCTCCTATGATAAACTAAAGGAACGATATTAAGTGAAAGACAGGAGCGTTGGTCATGACCATTCCATTCATTGCAGTAGAAGGACCGATCGGAGTAGGGAAATCTACGTTATCTAAAGCAGTTTCAGACTCCCGTCAATTCCATCTACTTATGGAAATCGTAGATGAAAATCCGTTTCTCAATAAATTTTATGACGACATAGAAGAGTGGAGCTTTCAAACTGAAATGTTCTTCCTCTGTAATCGATATAAACAGCTTGGTGACATTCAAAAGCACTATTTAGCTAAAGACAAGCCGGTTGTTGCGGACTACCATATTTTTAAAAACCTTATCTTTGCACAGCGCAGTCTTTCGGAAAGCGATTATGCAAAATATGAGCAGATCTATACTATTTTGACTGCAGGAATGCCTGTCCCAAATGTCATTGTTTACTTGCATGCAAGCTTAGATACGCTTATGAAGAGAATTGCTATGCGCGGCCGGGACTATGAGCGCGGCATGGATCCGAACTACTTGCGCCGGCTGTCCGAGGACTATGATATATTCATTAATCGATTCGAACGGTTGCACCCTGAAATTCCAGTCTTACGTTTCAATGGAGACCAACTTGACTTTGTTGCGAACGCACGTGACCGGCAATACATCCTTGACGCAGTTGATGCCGTCATGCAGAAAGAGGTTATTTAAGTGAAGAATTTACGTGAAAAATACGGAATACCACAAGACGCCGTGATTACGATTGCAGGAACAGTTGGGGTCGGAAAGTCAACGATGACGACAGCACTCGCTGAAGCATTGGACTTCCGTACATCTTTTGAAAACGTCGACCAAAATCCATACTTAGATAAATTTTATGAGGATTTCAAAAAGTGGAGCTTCCATTTGCAAATTTATTTCCTCGCTGAACGTTTCAAAGAACAGAAGCGTATCTTTGAATATGGCGGCGGATTCATTCAGGACCGGTCGATTTACGAAGATACAGGAATCTTCGCCCGTATGCACATGGAAGAAGGCACGATGGATCCGGTCGATTATGAGACGTATACCAACTTGTTTGACGCGATGGTTATGACACCATATTTTCCACATCCGAATTTGCTGATCTACTTGGAAGGTCCGCTTGATAGTATTATTGAGCGCATTCACGAACGCGGCCGCGAGATGGAGCAGGAAACGCCAATTACGTATTGGGAGGAAATGCATGCGCGCTATGAGAAATGGATTGATTCCTTCACAGCATGCCCAGTACTGCGCCTGGACATTAATGATTACGATTTAATGACGAATGCCCACGAAGTAGAACTGATTGTCGAAAAGATAGGCAGCATCTTATCACAAACAGAACCGCTTCGCAGCTAACATAAGACATAGAACCTTTTCCGTCAGGGGACACCTGTCTGGAAAGGTTTTTTTCATTTTTTATCGAATGAAAGAATAGAGTATTCCTATCCGTGAACAGGTCTTATTGACGCGTTGAAAATGACTCACGTATAGTGAAACCTATAGAAAAGTTCAATTTGAAGGAGCAGATTGCTATGACAGCGAACGAAAAAATGACGATAACATATGCACAGGAGCTTGAGCAGTGCTATGCTGCAGCCAGTCGGCGTGATGAGTTTTATGTACAAGAAGATGTGATCTACTTTGACGGCAATTCACTTGGATTACTTTCTAAACGCGCAGAAAACTCATTACTCGCTATTCTGGATTCGTGGAAGACACATGGTATTGATGGGTGGATGCAGGGAGACCGCCCTTGGTTTAACCTGTCCGAAGAGTTAGGTGCCTCGATGGCACCACTTATCGGAGCGCAGCCTGAAGAAGTTATTGTAACAGGCTCCACCACTTCTAATTTACATCAATTACTTGCAACGTTTTTCAAGCCTTCAAAAGACAGAACTAAAATCTTAGCAGATGAATTAAACTTTCCAACAGATATCTATGCAATTCAAAGTCAGCTGAAGTTGCATGGATTGGATCCTGCAGAGCATTTGATTCGTGTGAAAAGTAAAGACGGTCAAACCTTGCAAACCGAAGACATTATTGAAGCAATGACAGACGATGTTGCGATTGTGATTTTGTCCGGAGTTCTCTATCGTAGTGGGCAAGTACTTGACATGAAAAAGGTAACGGAAGCAGCTCATGCGCGAGGGACTTTAGTTGGTTTCGATTTGTGTCATTCAATAGGATCCATCCCCCATTCACTTGATGACTGGAACGTCGACTTTGCATTTTGGTGCAATTATAAGCACTTGAACGGCGGTCCGGGAGCAACCGGCGGTATTTACGTCAACCGCCAGCACTTTGGTGTATCACCAGGACTTGCAGGATGGTTTGGTTCGGCCAAAGATCGTCAATTCGATATGGAGCACACCTTTACCCCAGCTGAAGGAGCAGGTGCCCTGCAAATGGGGACTCCACACTTACTAAGCTCAGCACCGCTCATTGGTTCACTTGAATTGATGAACGAAGTGGGAATGGAGGCAATTCGTGACCGGTCATTAGCATTGACAGGGTACTTGCAGGAATTGATAGAAACAGAATTAGCGGATTATGGATTTGTTGTTACTAGTCCGAAGAGCGAAGTTGAACGCGGCGGGCATGTCTTTGCTGTACACAAAGAGGCAGCACGTATTTGTAAAGCATTGAAGGCGAACGGTGTGATTCCGGACTATCGGACACCGAATGGCATTCGTTTGGCGCCCGTAGCTCTTTACAATACCTTTGAAGAAGTTCTTGAAACTGTAAATATTTTAAAATGTATTATGGAAGAAGAACAATATAAGCAGTTCCAGAATAAGCGTGAGGTTGTAGCATAACTTTGGATTTAGGAGGCTAATCATGAAAAAAGGAATATCGGATTTGAATTTGGACAATGAAAACATCCATACCGATTTTAAGAAAGAAATGACTTATGGGGAATACTTGCATTTAGATCAGATCCTATCGAGCCAAGACCGTCTTTCAGGTCATCATGATGAAATGCTGTTCATCGTCATTCATCAAGTGAGTGAATTGTGGATGAAGTTGACATTACACGAGTTAACGGCTGCAATCGGAGCGATTGAGGCTGGTGAAATGCAGTCTGCATTCAAGAAGTTAGCGCGGGTTACAAAAATTCAGTCTCAGATTATCCAGGCATGGGACGTACTTTCCACGATGACACCTGCTGAGTATTTGGAGTTCCGAGATTCACTCGGCAAAGCATCCGGTTTCCAATCGTATCAGTATCGTCTCATAGAGTTTGCGTTAGGTTATAAGTCTTCTCATATCTTGAAGATTTACGAGAAAGATGCGGAAGTACATGCGTTGCTGCAAAATGCACTGAACCAACCAAGTATTTATGATGTAGCAATTCAAGCATTATCGAAAGCCGGTTTTGCCATCAATCCTGAATTGCTTACTCGCGACTTCAGTGTCACGTATGCAGGTGATCCAACTGTTGAAGCGGCTTGGGAAGCCGTCTATCGTGATGTCGATAAATATTGGGATCTGTATCAGCTTGCAGAGAAACTTGTTGACGTTGAAGATTGGCTGCAGCAATGGCGGTTCCGTCACATGAAAACGGTGGAGAGAATCATTGGATTTAAAACAGGAACAGGGGGCTCATCAGGTGTAAACTATTTAAGGCATGTGCTCGACCATCGGTTCTTCCCGGAACTATGGGATCTGCGTACGAAATTGTAAGAACGATAGAAAGATGAAAAAGGGGGGAGAACTATGGAGGAAAAAGGACGAACGGAACAATGGTCCTCTAAGTTAGGATTCATATTATCATCAGCAGGAGCTGCGATTGGGCTCGGTGCCATCTGGAAGTTCCCCTACGTGACAGGGATGAGCGGAGGCGGTGCGTTCTTCCTTCTGTTCATCATTTTCACGGTCGTCATCGGCTTACCGATGCTGCTTTCTGAGTTCATCATCGGACGCAGTACAGGTAAGGAAGCGATCAGTGCATATAAAAAGCTAGCGCCAAATAGTTTATGGGTGTGGATCGGCAGACTTGGCGTCTTAGGCTGCTTCTTACTGCTTTCCTTTTATAGCGTTGTAGGCGGCTGGGTCCTCGTTTACAGCGGACTGGCAATTCCTGGTCAGGTCATCGGGGACGGAGCGAACTACGGTGAGTTATTCGGATCGGTCATCGGTTCTGTTTGGATTACGCTTCTTGGACTGCTATTATTTACGATTATTAATGTCATCGTTATAGCTTCAGGAATTCAAAATGGTATTGAGCGCGCTAACAAATATATGATGCCGCTGCTATTCATTTTTTTCATTATCTTGGTGGTGCGTTCCTTAACGTTGGATGGTGCAATGGAAGGTGTGAAGTTTTTCTTGGCGCCAGACTTCTCTAAGATAACGGGTGAGTCCGTACTTTATGCGCTTGGACAATCCTTCTTTTCATTAGCTGTAGGGTTTTCGTGTATGGTGACATACAGTTCGTATTTGAAAAAGGACGTCAGCTTACGGTCATCAGCAGGATCTGTCGTCGGGATGAATATCTTTGTTTCGTTGCTTGCTGGACTAGCAATCTTCCCGGTGGTATTTGCATTCGGATTAGCACCTGACGAAGGACCGGGATTACTGTTCATGGTGTTGCCGGAAGTGTTTGGACAAATGCCGTTCGGGGAAATGTTTTTAGCATTATTCTTACTGTTGTTTTTGTTTGCAACATTGACGTCTTCGTTTAGTTTGTATGAAATCATTGTAGCTGCATTGACTGCTAATGGCAGACGCACACGGAAAACAGTGGCTTGGCTTACGGGACTTATCGTGTTCGTAGCAGCAATTCCCTCAGCCATGTCGTCTAGCTTACTGGAATCGTTGACGATAAACGGAAAAAGTATATTCGACAGTACCGACTATCTTGTCAGTAATATCTTGCTGCCGCTTGGTAATTTGCTGATTGCGTGGTTCATCATTCACAAAATGGACCGCGTACTTGTGAAACAAGAATTTAACTTAAGTACAAAAGAATCACCAGGGTTATTTCGAATATGGATTGTCTTAATGGCGGTAGTTGTTCCGCTGACAATTGCAGCTGTGTTTTTGAATAAGCTTGGCATCGTGTAAGTAGGGAGGATGATACGGATGACGAAGTTCACAGAGTGGATTGACATCACGCAGCCGCTCAGTAATTCAATTGCAGAGTGGCCGGGGGATAAGCCGTTCAACTATGAGCTCACATTTACGAAGGAGCAGACAGGCTCAGTCAATATCGGTCAAGTTTCCATGAGTGTTCATACAGGTACCCATATTGACGCACCATTCCATTACGATAATAACGGCCAGCGTGTGCATGAACTGGATTTGTCTTTGTATATCGGGCCGGCTCTAGTGATCGATGTCACAGGACATGCAGAAATTGGTCGTGCAGAACTGGAAGGTTTCGACTTTAAAGACTTGGAGCGATTGTTGCTTAAAACAGGAGGGCACCCCGATCCAAATACGTTTCCTGAAGACTATCCGGTGTTGAAAGCGGACATCGGTCCGTTTTTAAAAGAGCGTGGGATTCGGTTAATTGGAGTTGACGTTCCATCTGTCGATTCAGTCGACAGTAAAATGATGGATGCCCATCACGCGCTTTACGATAACGGTGTGAACATTTTGGAAAACACCGTTTTGACCCATGTGACACCTGGAGTGTATGAACTGATTGCACTTCCGCTTGCACTGCAAGATTCAGACGGCAGTCCTGTACGTGCAGTGCTGCGTTCGTTGGAAGGGTGACAAAAGAGCTGCGAAGAAGGGAATTGACCCTTTAAGCAGCTCTTTTTGTATGGAATGCGTTATCGGCCTTCAAAGTCTGAAGTTGTGTCTCGATATCGACAAACTTGATGAAGTGTCGGAGAAGTTACTTGGAATGTCGGACAAATTTACATAAGTGATGAAGAACGGGACGGAAGTGTCTGACAAATGCAGCCAACAGATCGACAAACATAAAAAGAGCAGGCTCGGATCAATCCGAACTTGCTCTTTTCATCAAACTTTACACATGTGCCACTGCTGTCTGGAAAAACTCTTCGTAAAGAGCCCTTAAGACAGGAGTTTCGTCTTTTCTATGAATTCCAAATACGAGGCTGACCTCAGTAGAACCCTGATTGATCATTTGAATGCTAGCACCCGTCTTTGCAATTGCTGATGCAGCACGCGCAGTCAAACCAGTTGTATCCCGCATACGTTCTCCAACAAGCACGACCATCGAATAATCTTGGCGGAAATACGCATCGTCTGCATCTAACTCTTCTTTCACCCGACGTACTATACGGGCTTCTTTTTCTTCCGTTAAAAACGTATCCCGAATAATGACGGACATGTTATCAATTCCTGAAGGTGTATGCTCAAATGGAATTTCTTCATCTTCCAAGATTTCTAGCAACCGCCGACCGAAGCCGATTTCGACGTTCATTAAATACTTGTCGACAAATAGGGTTGAAAAGCCGTTGTCAGCTGCAATTCCAACAACTGGACGTGTGCCGCACTCACGCTCTTTCACAATCATTGTGCCACGTGCACTCGGGTTGTTTGTGTTCTTGATACACACAGGGATCGAGTGCAAAAACGCAGGACGTAATGCTTCGTCGTGGAATACTGTGAAACCCGCATAGGAAAGCTCGCGCATTTCTCGGTACGTCATCGTATGGATAGCACATGGCTGATCGACAACGGTAGGATTTGCGGAAAAGACTGAATCGACATCGGTGAAGTTTTCATATAGTTCAGCACGTGTTGCAGCAGCAAGCAAGGAGCCGGTAATGTCTGAACCGCCACGATTGAATGTACGGAGTGTTCCGTCTTTTGTGTAACCAAAGAAGCCTGGGAACACCACAATGCCATTCCGATTCCTTAAATCAGCTAAAAGTGTTTCACCTTCAGGAAGCGCTTGAACCCGTTGTGGACGTTCGTTTACTAATAGTCCGCCATCTCTCGGACAGACATATGCTGCTTCCATACCAACTGATTGCAAATAGGCAGCGATAAGTTTTGCATTGTTGTCTTCACCGGATGCTTTTAAGATATCCATAAAAAGAATCGGATCTTGTTTGTCTAGAGCGAGGCGCTGACGTAAGTCTTTTTCAATTACCTTGTTGATGGAATCATTCAGACCCAACCCTTCGGAAATTTCGTGATAGCGCGTTAAAACTTGTTGAAGTTCTGACTCCGTATCTTGACCTATCAACGCTTTTTCCGCTAGAAGAATGAGGAGATCGGTCACTTTGGTATCCTCACTGTACCGTTTACCAGGTGCGGAGACGACAATAATTTTTCGGGATGAATCGGAATGGATAATGTTTGCTACTTTTTTAATTTGTTGAGCCGTTGCAACAGACGTTCCGCCAAATTTACAAACTTTCATTTAACCAGATCCAATCTTTAATTAATTGTGACTTGTGTGATATATTGAATAACAATACCATGATAGGGTTGTTCTGTGAAGACTTAATCTTTATACTGTCTTTATGGCATGGACAATTGTTGTTACATAGTGTACATACAGCGAGGAGAATCGTCAAATGAGAAATGAAATTGGAATAGGGTTACTTGGTTTTGGAGTGGTAGGCAGCGGTGTTGCAAAGATTTTACACAACCATCGTGAAGATTTGCAGCACAAGTTAGGAGTGCCTGTGCGCATTAAGCGTGTCTTGATAAAAAATAAAAACAAAGAACGGAAGACTGAATTGCCGAAAGAGGCATTCACAGATCAGCTGGACGACTTGCTGAATGATGAGGGAATCGACTTCATCGTAGAAGTATTCGGCGGTACGAATGATGCAAAAACCGCAATAGAGCGCTCTTTAAAAGCAGGGAAAGGTGTTGTCACAGCAAACAAAGACGTCATGGCAGTCCACGGCAAAGAATTGCTCGCCCTAGCCGATGAGAAAGGCTGTGATTTGTTCTATGAAGCGAGTGTAGGGGGAGGAATTCCACTGATTCGTACGCTCGAGGATGGACTTGCATCTGATCGGATTACATCGTTACTTGGAATTGTAAATGGAACAACGAACTTTATCCTCACGAAGATGAAGGAAGAGAAAAAGACGTATGAGGACGCACTTGCTGAAGCGACTGCACTTGGCTATGCGGAGGCTGACCCATCTGCAGATGTTGATGGTATTGATGCTGCCCGCAAAATGGCAATTATTGCTTCCTTGTCGTTTTCTACAGAAGTACATTTGGACGACGTGTTTGTGCGCGGTATGAGTGTTATTGAAGATGGAGACTTGGAGCTTGCGGAACAATTCGGTTATACCATTAAGATGGCAGGGTCTGCGAAAAAGGATGAAAACGGCATTGAAGTGGCGGTAGAACCTGTTTTCTTTAAAAACGAACACCCGTTGTCTTCTATTAACAATGAATTTAATGCAGTGTACGTTTATGGAGATGCTGTCGGGGAAACTATGTTTTATGGACCAGGTGCAGGCTCGTTACCGACAGCGACATCTGTCACGTCAGATATCGTAGCTGCTTGTCGGAATCTGTTACTTGGAGTGAATGGAAAACGGATCCATTCCTATCAATATAAGCGCAAAGTGAAGTCGGACAAGCAAAAGTTCGCAAGTTATTTCCACAGAATTTCCGTACAGGATGAAGTCGGTGTACTGTCCCGCTTATCTTCAATTTACAGCCGAAATAACGCGAGCTTGGCAACTGTGATTCAACATGCAGATCCGAAGCGCGAGGATGCAGACTTAATCTTCATTACCCATACAATATCCAGGGAACAACATTTGAAAGTCATTGAAGAATTGAACTCAGAACCAGAAGTAAATGGTGTTCTAAGCCATTATCGAGTAGAGGGGGACTGACCGATGAGACGATGGAATGGACTTATAGATGAGTATCGGGAATGGCTCCCAGTATCTGAGCAAACACCGGATTTAACATTACAAGAAGGAAATACACCACTCATTCACTTGAAAAACCTATCTGAACAGTGGGGTGTCAATTTGTATGTGAAAACGGAAGGTGCCAATCCTACTGGATCATTTAAAGACCGCGGAATGGTGATGGCGGTTGCAAAAGCGAAAGAAGAAGGTAAAACAACATTGATTTGTGCGTCAACAGGAAACACATCTGCATCCGCCGCGGCTTATGGTGCACGTGCAGGGATGCGTACAATTGTCGTCATACCTGAAGGACGGATTGCACTCGGAAAACTGGCACAAGCTAAAATGTATGGCGCTGAAATCCTTGAAATTGAAGGCAACTTCGATGAAGCGTTACAAATGGTGCGTGAAGCAGGCGGAGGCGACATTGCACTAGTGAATTCCGTTAATCCGTACAGATTAGAAGGCCAAAAGACGATTGCATTTGAAACGATTGAGCAACTTGGCAGTGTTCCAGACATCTTTGCACTTCCAGTAGGAAATGCCGGTAATATTTCAGCAGCATGGAAAGGCTTTACAGAGTATGCAGAGAAAAAAGGCGGAAACAAGCCACAACTGTTAGGCGTTCAAGCGGATGGTGCAGCACCGATTGTTTATGGCCGTGTATTCGACGAACCTGAGACTGTTGCAACTGCAATTCGCATCGGGAATCCAGCGAGCTGGCACTTAGCGGAAACTGCGTTATCTGAGTCTGACGGACATATTTTGTCTGTCACGGATGAAGAGATATTAGAAGCGTACAGTATGCTTGCTGCAACAGACGGTGTATTTGCAGAACCTGCCTCTTGCGCAACGATTGCCGGCTTGAAAAAGCGAATTGAAGCGGGAGAGATTAAGAAAGGAACTACGATAGTAGGTGTTTTAACGGGGAATGGCTTGAAAGATCCCGAAACTGCAATTCGTGTGAATGATGGGAAACCATTCATGACGCGCGCAGAATTTGAAGCATTCGCAGCCGGCTTGAAAAAGGAGGCGAAGTAAATGGGATTTACTCCGTTTACCGTGACCGTCCCAGCAACGACTGCAAACCTTGGTCCAGGCTTTGACAGCATTGGCATGGCGCTGTCACTTTATATGACAGTTGACGTTGAACCCTCGGACAAATGGTCAGTCATTTATGAAAATGAAGAGATGAAAAACTTGCCGAATAACGAGGATAATTTGATTGTCCAAACGATTGGTAAAGTTGTTCGTCGGGCAGGACGGGAAACCATTCCGTGCACATTGAAGGTCAACTCACAAATTCCACTTGGTAAAGGACTAGGAAGCAGTGCCGCGGCTATTGCCGCAGGAATTGAAATCGCGGATCACGTTCACGAACTCAAGATGAACGCTAAGGAGAAAATGTGGTTCGGTGTCGGGATTGAAGGGCACTCCGATAATGTGACGGCAGCGATTGCCGGCGGCGTTACGATTTCCTTTTATGATCATACATCACTCGAAGTCATGCCGTTTGATGCTCCGCCAATTGGAGGGATTGTACTGGTCCCGCCGGTTGAGCTGAAAACAGATCATTCCAGGGGACTTCTTCCACACCAATTGGATCATAGTAAAGCTACGGAAGGCAGTGCTGCAAGCAGTCTAATGGCAGCAGCACTTGCCAAAGGTGAGTGGTCGCTTGTGGGCCGTATGATGGATCGCGACATTTTCCATGAACCCTATCGCAAGAAAATGTTTCCTGATTTTGACGCCGTTCGCGAGGCCAGCCATGCTCATGGCGCTTATGGAATGACATTGAGCGGCGCGGGACCTTCTTTGTTTGTCGCAGTCCATTCCGGGCGTGAAGAAGAGGCTGCTCGTGTACTGGAAGAGAAGTTTCCTTATTACAAGTGTATTGCTGTAACACCTGTTGCAAAAGGTGCGACAGTCAGTTCATAGATGATAAACAGAAGCCATTCTTAAGAAGCTTTTAAGATTGGCATTTGTTTTATCGTAATTAAAACAAATGAAAAAAGCTGTTCACGACCAGGTTTCCCTTTTCGATGAACAGCTTTTTTCTATGTTATAAAGAGTAAAACTTATGTATGGAGGAGGTAGAGGGATTCGAACCCCCGCGGGTTTTGACACCCCTGTCGGTTTTCAAGACCGATCCCTTCAGCCGAACTTGGGTATACCTCCGTGTAAGACAATTAATAATATATCAAGCATCGAAAAAGAAGTCAATAGTTTTAACGAAAGAAATTCACTTTGAAAAGTAGATGAGCGTTCTATAGGTTAAAGTTGATTTTTTAGACACTTCCTCGTATAATAAAAACTGCCGTGCTAGGTGGGGAGGTAGCGGTGCCCTATAACTTGCAATCCGCTCTAGCAAGACTGAATTCCTTTCCCGAGGCTGTCCGTATTGTAGGGTCTGCCTTTTGCACGTAGTGTTGACATTTGGGTCCTGCGCAATGGGAACCCATGAACCATGTCAGGTCCGGAAGGAAGCAGCATTAAGTGGAATTTCTCATGTGCCGCGGGGTCGCCTAAATCGAGCCAACGACAAGAGTAACGCTTATGTGCGGCAGTCGAAGGAAGGTGCACGGCGTACATATCAAAGCCTCTCATCCCTATGTGGATGGGAGGCTTTCTTGTTTGAAAAATGTGAAAATCATTTAACTATCTTGGACTTCCCAACTTCGAAATACAGTAGAAAACACATCTGTTGAACAACGTCTTATGCGTTGTTTTGTGGTATACTAATAGGAATGAATGAAACGAAAAGAAAGGGGAGCGGACGGTTGAGTTATCAAGCTTTTTACCGGGTATACCGGCCTCAGACATTTCATGAAATGTCAGGACAGCAACATGTGAAACAAACACTTCAAAACGCTCTCCTCCATAACAAAACGACTCATGCCTATTTGTTTTCTGGCCCCCGCGGTACTGGTAAAACGAGTGCCGCCAAGATTTTTGCTAAAGCATTGAATTGCGAAAATGGACCTGCGAAAGAACCGTGTAATGAGTGTGAGTCATGTCGTACTATTACAGAAGGATCGAATACAGACGTTATTGAATTTGACGCAGCTTCTAACTCCCGTGTTGAAGAAATGCGGGATATTATCGAAAAGGTCCGATATGCTCCAGCTTCTTCTAAATACAAGGTCTATATTATTGACGAAGTGCATATGCTTTCAAACTCTGCGTTCAATGCGTTATTGAAGACATTGGAAGAACCTCCGTCACACGCGGTATTCATACTGGCAACGACTGAACCTCACAAATTGCCGCTAACTATTATTTCTCGCTGCCAGCGATTTGACTTTAAACCAATTACCGCCGCGGAGATCGTGGAGCGAATGACACATGTGTTGGATGATGCAAATATAGACGCGGATAATAGCGCGCTGAAAGTGATTGCACAAGCTGCTTCAGGTGGAATGCGGGATGCTCTCAGTATGCTGGATCAGGTTGTATCTTTCAGTGGTGATCGTGTAACAGCAGAAGAAGCACTTCTTGTCACAGGGTCTGTCGGCGAAGACATCTTTCATGAATTAGCGGAGGCCTTGCTCACGAAAGACGCGGGTGTTGCCTTAACGTTATTGAATCGTCTTATTGCAGAAGGAAAAGACGTTTCCCGGTTAGCTGAAGACTTGATAACCTTTTTCCGGGACCTGCTGTTATTGCATACAGCCCCGGAGCTCACGGACTTACTGGAAGTCGTTTCAGGGGATGAACGTTTTGTTGCCCTGGCGCAATCGTTTGAGCCGGATACGTTGTATGCCTATATCGATATATTAGGGGAGACCCAGCAAGAAATGCGTTTTTCTAATCATGCAAAAGTGTATATTGAATCTGCCCTATTGAAGATGGTGCAAACTCGCGGGACTTCCGCTTCACAAAATGGAGTGAGTACGGCCTCACCTGAATTGGAGCAAAAAATTGCAGCGCTTGAGCGTATTGTGGGTGAATTACAGCAACAACTTGCAGCTGGAGGCGGGGGTGCGCAGTCAGGTGAAAAAGCCCCTGCTGCACGTAAGAATTCATCAAACAATGCGCGCGCTTATAAAATTCCAACAGGGAAAGTGCATCAAGTGCTAAATGCAGCGACTAAGGCAGATATCGGTGTTATTCGAGAAGAGTGGGCACGCATGATGCAATCGATGCAGCGATCTCATTCTGCACTTCTGGAAGAAACGGAGCCTGTTGCGGCATCGGACAGTGCATTTGTGTTAAAATTCAAATATGAAATCCATTGCCTCATGGCTTCTGAAAATGCATCCCTTCGATCAGGACTTGCAGAAGCCTTGCGTCAACAAACAGGCAAAGCGTACGATGTCGTCTATGTACCTGAAGAAGGATGGCTGAAAGTAAGAGAGGATTTCATACGTAAGAGTGGTCTGTCTAAGCAACATTCACAGCAAGAGGGACGTCCAGCAAATAGCGAGGATGGATCCGATGCTTCAGAAACGCAAGAGTCGCAAGAAGTACCAGCATTTCTTGTTGGTGCTGAATTGACGCAAGAAGATCCGATTGTTTCAGAAGCAGAAAAGCTATTTGGAAAAGAATTCATTACCGTCCATGACGAGTAACTTAACTTAAAAGGAGGAAAACAGTATGCGTGGTATGGGAAATATGCAAGGTATGATGAAACAAATGCAAAAGATGCAAAAGCAAATGGCGGAAGCTCAGGAAAAACTAGGTGATGAGCGTTTAGAAGGTGCAGCTGGCGGCGGTATGGTGAAAGTCATCGTATCTGGCGATAAAAAAGTTGTTGACGTTATTGTAGATCCTTCAGTAATCGATCCTGAAGACGCTGAAATGTTACAAGACTTAATTGTTATCGCTACAAACGATGCCATGGAAAAAGCAGAGGAATTAACTAATTCTACGATGGGGCAATTCACGAAGGGATTGAACCTTCCCGGAATGTTCTAGGAGGCAACCACATGCATTACCCTGAACCGATTTCAAAACTGATTGACAGTTTTATGAAACTGCCAGGTATCGGCCCAAAAACTGCGGGCCGTCTGGCGTTTTTTGTGTTGAGTATGAAAGAAGATACTGTACTTGATTTCGCTAAAGCTCTTGTGGATGCCAAAAGAAATTTGCGATTCTGTTCTGTTTGCGGACACATCACAGATATCGATCCTTGTCACATTTGCCAAGACCAATCACGTGATCGTTCTCTTATCTGTGTTGTACAAGATCCAAAAGACGTCATCGCCATGGAGAAAATGCGCGACTATAAAGGACTCTATCACGTTCTGCACGGTGCCATTTCTCCAATGGATGGGATTGGCCCCGAAGACATTAATGTACCTGATTTGTTGAAGAGACTACAAGATGAAGAGATTGAAGAACTCATTCTTGCTACGAATCCAACCATTGAAGGAGAAGCCACGGCTATGTACATTTCTAGACTTGTAAAGCCCTCAGGTATCCCGACAAGCCGAATTGCTCACGGACTACCAGTTGGCGGAGATTTAGAGTACGCAGACGAAGTGACGTTGTCGAAAGCTTTAGAAGGGCGGCGTCAACTGTGAAACGTTCTGGAGGGCTGTTTCGACGGAAACATAAAATAAAACGTGAATATGATGAAAAGCTGCGTGCACTTATGCTCGATACACGCGAAGAGTGGGAACGTGCAAAATCGATTGAAAAGTATGCGGATGATTTCGACCAAGAAGTGTTAATCCACAGAAAAATCGCAGAGTGCAACCACTTTTACCTATATAAAGAGGCAAAAATCAGAAATCTCGGTATTGAGTGAACTAAAAGAGGAATGCTTTGCATAGACTGCTAGTAGTCTATTGTAAAGGGGGCAGCTTCTGTTATGAAAGTTGCTTTAATTCTCGCACTCGGTGTTGTTCTGCTGTTTGTTCTACGTTTGACCAAGCCCCAACTTCAGCAAGCAGCTGAAAAGATTTCGATTTTATGGTTTCGACTTGCCTTTGCATTTTTGGTTCTATTTATCTTGAACATTGCAGGCGGATTTGTCGGTCTTTACGTCCCTATTAACATTGGATCAGGATTTTTGCTCGCTGTTCTTGGAATACCGGGACTTGCATCTTTACTTGTCCTTGCTGTTTTTCTTTAATGCAGAAGAATTGAACGAAGTGTTACCATGAAGTCAGCCGAATGCCGCGCTGACTTTTTTACATAGAACAAGCAGAAGAAACAAATTCTTTAGAAAGAGGTGAGAAATGATGAACCAGAATAGAAAGCCTGTAGTCGAGGCTTTAGAAAAGTTTCAAGCCTCCCGCCCGATATCATTCCATGTCCCTGGACACAAACACGGGATGCTTTCAAATCTCCCATTGGGAATGAAAGAAGCACTTCGATATGATGTTACAGAGTTAGCGGGACTGGATGATTTACATGCTCCGACCGAAATACTGGCAGAAGCACAAATGTTACTAGCGGATACTTACGGAGCAGAATGCAGTTACTTTCTCGTGAATGGATCGACTGTAGGGAACTTAGCAATGATTCGGACAATCTGTGAACCTGGCGATACATTATTAGTTCAGCGTAACGCACACAAATCGGTATTTCATGCGATGGAGCTGGCGGGTGCGCATGCCGTGTTGTTAACACCAGAATGGGACGAGCGGACATGCACAGCAGGTGCTGTTTCATTGGCTACTGTCAAAGACGCGTTAGACAAGCATCCCGAGGCAAAAGGAGTTTTCATAACCTATCCGACTTATTATGGGACAACAGGTACAGAACTGTCTCAAATCACAGAAAGCGCACATGAACAAAATATACCTGTCTTGGTGGATGAAGCACATGGCGCTCATTTCGTTGCAGGGGCTCCTTTTCCTCCATCCGCACTCGATTTGGGCGTAGATATCACGGTGCAATCTGCTCACAAAACGTTATCAGCGATGACTCAAGCTTCATTTTTACACGTGAAGTCCGATTTGGTAGACGTTACACGATTAGCGCGATTGCTCTCCATGCTTCAAACCAGTAGTCCGTCTTATCTGTTACTCGCTTCTTTAGATGATGCGCGCGAACTGATTGCAAATTACTCAGAAGGGGACAAACAAGAGTTTTTGACATGGCGTCAGGTTTTCATTCAACAGCTTAATAAGATTGAGACGCTGGAAGTGATTGAGACTGAAGATCCACTGAAGATTTTACTGCGCCAAAAAGAAGCATCGGGGTATAAGCTGCAGCAAACACTGGAACAAGGTGGAATCTATACAGAGCTTGCGGATGAGCGCCAAGTACTTTTTGTTCTCCCGCTTGTCGTAAAAAATGAATCGTACCCAATAGAATCTATTTGCAAGGACATTGCCACCGCTGTTAAAAACATGAAAGTTGAATCATCTCAACCAAGCAAAACGGATGAATCATTTAATGAAAGTTCACATAAACTAGTGATTACAACAAGTAGTCAACCTAAAAAAGATACACAGTGGGTTGTCTGTGAGTTAGCGATTGGACGGCAAGCAGCTTCACCCATTATTCCATATCCACCGGGGATTCCTCTTGTTCTTAACGGAGAGTTGTTAAACGAACAACAAGTTCAGGACATTCGACGAATGCTGGAAGCAGGCGCGAAGTTTCAAGGCGGGGTAAAATCTGATGGACATACTATTGAATTTGAAGTTTTGAACGTACAAGGAGAAGATGTCCATGACTAAAGGAATATTTATCACATTCGAAGGACCTGAAGGCGCTGGGAAAACAACGGTGATCAAAGAGATTCATCATAGACTGCAACAGCTCGGAAAGCACTCCGTGTTAACTAGGGAACCAGGCGGCATCAGGATTGCAGAAAAGATCAGAACAATTATTTTGGATAATGATCATGAAGAGATGGACGGAAGAACAGAGGCATTACTCTATGCAGCTGCCAGACGTCAGCATCTTACAGAGAAGGTTGTGCCCGCTCTAGAAGATGGAGCGATTGTTTTGTGCGATCGTTTCGTTGACAGCTCACTAGCTTATCAAGGATATGCAAGAGGTTTAGGAATCGATGAGGTGCTCGCTATTAACGAGTTTGCCATCAACGGTGTAATGCCGCAGCATACCCTTTACTTTGACCTTCCTCCTGAAGAAGGCTTAGCAAGAATTGCAGCAAGTGGTGATCGAGAACAAAACCGCTTGGATAATGAAGCATTGCAATTTCATAAGGACGTCTGCGAAGGATATCGACTTGTTCGAAAACGTTTTCCAGAGCGAATTGAAACTATAGATGCAACAGGCTCGGTAAAAGCTGTAACTGAGATTGTTTGGGAAAGAGTTGCATCGTTCATTTCTTGAACCATTTCATGGTATAATGAAAGAAAGCGGAAAAGGAGAGATACCCGTGAAACTTATAGTGGCTGTAGTACAAGACCAAGATAGTAACCGACTTTCATCGGCATTGACGAAGGGTGACTTTCGTGCAACCAAATTGGCGAGTACAGGTGGTTTTTTGAAATCAGGGAACACGACTTTCTTAATTGGTACAGACGATAGTCTTGTGCCAAAGTGTTTAGACCTGATTCGAGATAACTGCCGTTCGCGCGATCAGATGGTAGCACCTGTCTCACCAATGGGCGGCAATGCGGACTCCTACATTCCATATCCGGTTGAAGTTGAAGTCGGTGGAGCAACTGTTTTTGTTCTGCCAATTGAACAGTTCCGTCATTTCTGATCTACATCGGAGTGAATTCAAATGAAAGTGAATAACGAGTATAGAGCGGGTCTTGAGAAAATGCGCAATGACCCGTTAAAATCTCCTCTAGGAGGAGAGCGGTTTGGTCAAATGATTCAAAAACAAGAATCACGCCTGCATGGAGAACAAATTTCGCGCTTATTAGGTGATATCTCCACAGCGGGTGACCGGCTGGCCCGGTCTCGCAACTTAAGGGACATGGCGAAATTTAAAATGCTTATTAAACGGTTTCTGAAAGAGTCCGTCGAAACAGGGCTTGGCTTGAAACAGTCTCATACGTGGAACCAATATGGAGAGGGAAGACGTCTAAAGATTGTCGAGACGATCGATCAAAAGTTGATTGAACTGTCTGAACAACTGCTAATAGACGAGGAGTCTTCCGTAGACCTTCTGGCTAAAATTGGTGAAATAAAGGGACTTCTCATCAATCTATATACATGAGGACGTTTTCTGATAGTAGAGAAAGCGTCTTTTTTATACGAAACGCGCTGTGGATTCATGATTTTAAGTACTTCTGGCCATAAGAAGAAACAGTTAAGACTCATATTGTTCAAGAGAACGCTTTTTATAAATTTCTCAGAGGAGGCAGTATATGGAGAAACAGTTTAAAAGTCGACTTATAACTGAACAACCGGCGATTGCTGCTAGATTCAGTGCTGCCTACCGCAACCATCGTATCGGACATGCCTATTTGTTCGATGGAGAAATAGGCATTGGAAAACACGATGCAGCGCTATATTTTGCTCAATTAGTACTGTGTGAAAATGCAGTCGAAAATGTTCCATGTGGAACATGCAGTGCTTGTAAGCGTGTGGCTTCGCAGAATCACCCGAACATCTTGACAATTGAACCCGACGGACAGGATATTAAAAAAGACCAAATGTCAGCATTACTTTCTGTCATGACAAAAAAGGGTTATGAGAGTGGACGACGTATTTATATAATTGAGAGAGCCCATCGGATGAATACAGCAGCAGCTAATGCACTGCTCAAATTTCTCGAAGAACCTGAAGGTGCTGTGACGGCAATCCTGCTGACAGATGCTTATCACATGGTATTACCCACGATTCAGTCTAGATGCCAGCGTATATCATTTCTTCCACCAAAACGTGAACAAATGATTGAAACGTTGAAATCCCAAGGGATTTCACCTTCAATTGCAGCTACCGTAACATCCCTCACAGCAGATGCAAATCGAGCAACTGAGCTTTCCGCTGATGAGCAGTTTTTACAGTTGCGAAAAACAGTGGTAAAATTAGTTCAAGCTGTCGATCATCACGTAACAGACGCATTATTGCTTATACAGTCCGAGTGGGGTCCGTTTCTCAAAGAAAAAGAAGACACGGAGATGGGGCTGGACTTGCTAATGTACATTTACCGTGATATTGTGGCGAAGAAAGCAGGGCTGTCTGCAATACCCGCATATCCAGATCTAGATGAGTTCATAACGAGCCTTGCTATGAAAATGACGTATGATCAGTTATCTGCGGTGTTGGAAGTAATATTGCAGGCGAAAAAACAATTGCATCGTAATATGCACCGTACGCTATTAATGGAGCAATTGGTGCTCAGTATGCAGGAGGGGTTATTCGTTGTATAACGTTGCAGGAGTCCGCTTTAAAAAAGCGGGTAAAATACATTATTTTGACCCAATGGACTATGACTTGAAAGTTGACGATTATGTAATCGTCGAATCTGCCCGGGGCACGGAATATGGAAAAGTAGTTAGTATGATGGTGGATATGGATGGTTCGGACTTAGTACTGCCTTTGAAAAAGGTCATTCGTCCTGCAAGTACTGAGGACAAAGACAAAGTAGAAGAGAACCAGCTTGATGCTAACAAAGCCTTTACTACTTGTGTTGAAAAAATTAATGAACATAAGTTAGATATGAAACTCGTCGATGTAGAATATACATTTGATCGAAATAAAGTAATTTTCTATTTTACAGCAGAAGGCCGAGTGGACTTTAGAAACTTAGTGAAGGATTTAGCCTCTATTTTTAGAACAAGAATCGAGTTGCGTCAGATCGGTGTGCGAGATGAAGCGAAAATGCTTGGTGGAATTGGTCCTTGTGGAAGAATGCTTTGCTGCTCTACATTCCTCGGTGATTTCGAACCCGTATCTATCAAAATGGCAAAAGATCAAAATCTTTCATTGAATCCTTCAAAGATTTCTGGACTATGCGGAAGGTTAATGTGCTGTTTGAAGTATGAGAATGACGAGTATGAGGAAGCTAAAGCACTAATGCCTGATATTGGAACAAGAATTGAAACACCAGATGGTTCAGGAAAAGTAGTCGGTTTAAACTTACTAGAACGTTTACTAAAAGTGAAGTTAAGTGACCAAGACCAAACACTTGAATACTCTTGGGAAGAACTGTCGGAGAAGACGGGACAGCCCGTTAATTGATGAAGTGGTGAGGTGACGAAGTTGAAAGAAGGGAACTTTCTCGATAAGGTAATCGAATACGAACAACAACTGGACTCTATGCATAAGCAATTCCGTGAGATTATCGGTTTTGTAGCCAAGATGACGGAAGAGAACCATTCACTTCAACTTGAGAACCATCATCTGCGTGCCCGTCTGGATGAGTTGGATCAGCAAACTAAAATCGCTGCCGATAAGAAAGCTGATGAACGTTCGCAGCGAGCAGACGTTGGCGAAGGCGTAGACAATTTAGCTCGCATTTATAATGAAGGATTTCACGTGTGTAACGTCCATTATGGCAGTACACGAAAAGGTGAAGACTGCCTGTTTTGTCTCTCGTTTTTAAGTAAACAAAATTTGTGAATTTTAGCCGATCCCTATTAGTATTTAGGAATCGGCTTTTCTATATTAGAGAGGCTATATTATTTTAAAAGGAGTATCTGATGGAACCAATAGAATTACAGGGCGATGAACGCCTTGATTACTTACTCGCAGAGAATTTGAAAATTATCCAAAGCCCTTCTGTTTTTTCTTTTTCGTTGGATGCAGTTTTGCTGGCACGATTTGCATATATGCCGATTAGACAAGGTAAAATTGTAGATTTGTGTTCAGGAAATGGAGCAATACCACTTTTTTTAAGTGCTCGCACCTCTGCTGAAATTACAGCGATAGAACTTCAAGAACAGCTGGCAGACATGGCGACCCGGAGTATATCTTACAATAACTTGGATCGTCAAATTACGATGTTATGTGACGATGTAATCGGAATCGCTGCGAAGATAGGGTATGACAAATACGACGTTGTTACATGCAATCCACCGTATTTTAAAGCAAATGAACTGAGTGAAACAAATAAAAAAGAACCTTTGACGATTGCTCGCCATGAAGTGAAGCTGAACCTGGATCAGGCAATACGCTCCGCTAGTGAACTACTTAAGCAAGGTGGGAAAGCTGCATTTGTTCATCGTCCAGGTCGACTTCTTGATATTGTTACATCCATGCGAGCGAATCGACTAGAGCCAAAACGTATCCGATTTGTGTATCCAAAAGAAGGCAAAGAAGCAAATATGCTGCTGATTGAAGGGACGAAGGACGGTAAGCCAGATCTTAAAGTTCTTCCACCACTGTATGTTTATAAGAATGACGGTACCTATACAGAAGAAGTGAGGACTTTGTTGTATGGAACAGAAGCCTGATCATTTCTTTTACGTGCTCGAATGCAACGATGGCTCCTTTTACGGAGGATATACAACGGATTTAGATCGCAGAGTTTCGATGCATAATGCAGGCAAGGGTGCAAAGTATACGAGAGCAAGAGGCCCTGTTCGATGTATCCATCAGGAAAGTTTCGAAACGAAGCGAGAAGCAATGCAGGCAGAGTACAGATTTAAACAACTGACTCGCATTGCAAAAGAAAAATATTTGAAGCGAGGGGAGGCAGACAAATGATTACGCAAAAAAGTGCTGAATTCCAGCAGGGTGCCTTATATTTAGTAGGTACGCCAATTGGCAACTTAGAGGACATGAGCTACCGTGCGATACGCATTCTTCAAGAAGCTGACTTAATAGCGGCAGAAGATACGAGGAATACCGTTAAGCTCTCCAATCATTTCGATATTAACACGCCGTTCATGAGTTATCACGAACATAATATTGAAGTAGGCGGACGAAAAATTTTAGAGCTGCTTGCACAAGGGAAGACTGTTGCACTCGTTAGCGACGCGGGTATGCCTTGCATCTCAGACCCTGGCGCAGACATTGCAGAGAAAGCGATTGCGGAAGGATATGCGGTTATCCCTGTGCCGGGACCAAATGCTGCAATAAGTGCCTTAGTGGCATCCGGGATTTCTGCTCAACCTTTCCTGTTTTATGGATTTTTAGACAGACAGAAGAAAAAACGCCGTGTTCAATTGGAATCTTTAAGAAATCGGCAAGAAACCTTGCTTTTTTACGAGGCACCTCACAGATTAAAAGAGACACTTCGCGCGTTGGAAGAACAATTCGGTCCTGACCGTCGCATTACATTAGCTAGAGAATTAACGAAGCGATATGAAGAATTCATTAGAGGTACCATTGAAGAAGCGCTAGATTGGGCAGAATCGACAGAAATCCGTGGGGAGTTTTGCTTAGTTGTTGAAGGTTCGGCTGAAGCGGAAGCTCAAGAAGAAGAGTGGTGGAGCGAACTGTCTGCTGTTGAACATGTACAACAGCTAATGGAGCAACGAGGGTGTTCTTCAAAAGAGGCAATTCGTGAAGCGGCAACAGAACGAGGCGTGAGTAAAAGAGAAGTATATCAAGCCTATCATATCGATTGAAAAAATAACATCTATCCCTACTTAAGTAGGGATAGATGTTATTCAAATAAAACCATTAAATCAAGACATTTTTCCTTCGATTTCAGCGATAAGCTGCTTTGCACCTTCGGGACTTAAAATTAATTTACCATCAATCAGTGTCAAATTGTCATCTGATACTTCTCCAGTTACTGAACAAGTCATGTTTGGCATGTATTTTTTTAAGATGATTTTGTCATCATCCACGTAGATTTCTAGTGCATCTTTTTGTGCTATGCCGAGAGTTCGACGTAATTCGATAGGGATAACTACACGGCCAAGTTCGTCGACCTTACGTACGATTCCAGTAGATTTCATATCCGGTTTCCTCCTAAATAGTAATTGTGATTCGTCAAATTTCGACATTTTTCTCTTGTCTGTTTATTATCATACCAAGTCTTCCAATTAACGTCAATAAAGAAAGCCATAAACTATTAAATGAATAATAGATACATGGAAATTACACACAAACATGAATCAAAATTACAGACTTGAGGCAAAAGAGTAATTTTTGCTAACAATTATTTAAAAATTAAAAAGAGGTTGACTTCCCTAGGGATTCAATTTATAGTTGAAAACAATTCTTGCGACAATCGAATAGCAATACATCACTTTCTTATCCAGAGAGATCGAGGGGCAGGCCCTATGACATCTCGGCAGCGGGTTCACTACACGTGAACACTGTGCCAATTCCTGCAAATGCATTGTGCATTTGGAAGATGAGAACTGAGATGGTTTCAAATTATATTGAAGCCCTCTTTTTTCTCGTTTTAATGAGAAAAAAGAGGGCTTTTTTCGTTCAACCAAAAGAAAGTTCGATGACTGCACTCATTGCTGCACAGAATCATTTCAACAAGAAAAGGAGAATCCAGCGTGATTGAATTCAAACAAGCAGCGAAAACATTTCAAATCGGAAAGCGAGAAGTAACGGCAGTTAATAATGTGAGCCTGTCCGTTGCACAGGGAGAGATCTTTGGCATCATCGGGTTCAGCGGTGCAGGGAAAAGCACATTACTGCGTCTCGTTAATATGCTGGAGCGCCCAACCGCAGGGGCAATTCAAGTGCAAGGAGTAGATCTTGCCTCTCTTTCGCAAAAAGAATTAAGAAAGCTTAGACGTCGGATCGGTATGATCTTTCAAAACTTTAATTTGTTTACATCCCGAACAGTTGCGGGGAATGTAGCCTACCCGCTTAAACTAGGCGGCGTACCTAAGAAAGAAATAAACGCGCGAGTAACGGAGTTATTGAGCTTTGTCGGACTGTCTGACAAAGCGAACGATTACCCTGAGCAACTTTCAGGCGGTCAAAAGCAGCGTGTAGGAATTGCAAGGGCTTTGGCGACATCACCAGATATATTGATTTGCGATGAGGCGACTTCAGCCTTAGATCCGGATACGACAGCAGATATTCTTAGGCTTTTAAAAAAGGTGAACAAGGAACTTGGGATCACGATTTTATTGATCACACATGAAATGCACGTCATTCAAGAAATATGTGATCGTGTTGCTGTGATGGAAGATGGAGAAGTAATTGAAACAGGATCTGTTTTCGACACATTTACAAATCCACAGCACTCGACTACACGGCGTTTCATCCAGTCTGTACAGCAGGATCTCCCCTCCGATGCATTACTTAAAGAGTGGCGTGCTAAGGGAGGAAGAAAACTGTATCGTGTCATTTTTAAAGGTGAAGTAGCGAGTGATCCTGTTCTTTCCAGACTTACACAGCAATTCGGAGTAAATTTCAATATTGTGTATGGTTCTATTCGTGAACTGCAAGAGAAATTTTTTGGGAATTTGTTAGTTTCATTTGATGGAGATAGGCATGCAGTAGACCTGCTACTTACTGCATTGAGAGAAACCGTGGAAATTGAGGAGGTTGCTGTTCATGAAAGTTGATTGGACCACATTTTGGCCAAGAATTATAGAATCGACAGGTGAGACAGTCCTCATGGTCATTGCAACGCTCATCTTTGGCTCGATTTTAGGAATCAGTATCGGTTTACTGCTTTACGTAACGAGAAAAGGAAATATTTTAGAAAAACAATGGCTGTTTCAGACCTTGAATATCCTTATCAATATCATACGTCCAATCCCATTCATCATATTTCTTGTTGCACTGAGTCCTGTAACAAGAGCGGTTGTAGGTTCTACAATCGGGACATGGGCGGCAATTTTTCCAATGACAATCGCAGCTTCATTCGGAATCGCGAGAATCGTAGAAAATAATCTAGTCGGAATAGAGCCGGGTGTTGTTGAAGCAGCTAAAGCAATGGGAGCGAGCCCTTTTCAAATCATTTTCACAGTTCTAATACCAGAAGCGCTTGGTCCCCTAATTCTCGGGTTAACCTTCGTGACCATTAGTTTAATCGACTTCTCGGCTATGGCAGGTACTGTCGGCGGAGGAGGATTGGGGCACGTTGCGATGACGTACGGATATCAGCGTTTTGATGGAAGTGTCATGCTGGTTACAGTAGTGATTCTTATTATTTTAGTTCAAGTTGCTCAATGGATAGGGAACACGTTCTCTAGAAAAGTTATGAGACGTTAGCATTTTATTTAACACATACTTGGAGGCGATTATAAATGAAAAAAGCATTAATCTATTTAGGAACTGTCTTACTTTTATTAACACTAGGAGCATGCAGCCAAAAATCATCGGGAGAAGAAAAGGATTCGAAAAAAGTAAGAATAGGTGTGACGGGGACAGATGGTGAAGTATGGCCAATTCTAAAAGAGAAAGCTAAAGCGGAAGGTATTGAAATTGAACTCATAGAGTTTGCAGATTACACCTTACCGAACCAAGCATTGGCAAATGGAGATATTGACGTAAATTCTTTTCAGCACATTGCATTTTTAAGTCAGTTCACAAAAGAAAATAAGGCCGACTTAGCTCCGATTGGCGCTACAGTCATTGCACCTATGGGCATTTACTCAGAAAAACTAAAAACAATTGATGACATTGAAGATGGGGCGCGTATCGCAATTCCGGATGATCCATCGAACCAAGCGCGTGCTTTGAAATTACTAGAATCCACAGGGCTGATAAAACTAGCAGACGATTTTGGATTGTTCGGAGACCCATCAAAGATTGTTGAAAACCCGAAGAAGCTCGACATTTACCCAATAGTGGCCCAACAAACCCCACGTGTATTACCGGATGTTGCAGCTTCCATTATTAATAATGGAGTCGCGGGGCAAGCAGGTTTTGATCCCGTAAAAGATCCTATCTATTTAGAAGACAGCGATGATGATAATACGCTGCCTTATGTAAATATCTTTGCTACGAGAACTGAGGATAAAGACAATGAAACGTATTTGCGAATTGTAGAATTGTATCATGAAGAAGATGTGAAAAAAGCGGTTGCGGCAGACACTAATGGTGGCTCCATTGTTGTAGACATTACCAAAGAAGATTTACTAAACGTCTATGAAGGACTGTAAAGGGGGAAAACTATTATGAGTACAGTAATTTCTAATACTAATACTAATACTATTATCAATTCAATTGAATCCAATCGGGATCTATACATTCAAACGAGTCAAACAATCCATGCAAAACCAGAAATCGGCAACCAGGAGTTCTTTGCTAGCGAGAAGCATGTTGAGCTATTAAGAAATGAAGGTTTTGAAGTGACCTCGGCTGTTGCAGGGCACGAAACATCATTTTACGCAGTGAAAGATAGCGGGATACCAGGGCCGACTATCGCGTATCTTGCTGAGTATGATGCGCTGCCTGGATTAGGTCATGCGTGCGGACATAATATTATTGGTACTGCTAGTGTAGCGGCGGGTATTGCTTTATCTAAAGTGATACCAGAAAGCGGGGGGCGGATAGTTGTTTTAGGAACCCCTGCAGAGGAAGGCGGACCAAATGGTAGCGCAAAGGGAAGCTTTGTCAGACATGGTTACTTAAAAGATGTGGATACCGCGCTCATGATTCACCCGTCAGGAAAAACCGCATTGACGAGCGAAACGTTAGCTGTTGACCCGCTTGACTTCCACTTCTACGGGAAGCCTGCTCATGCTTCAGGGTCACCTGAAAAAGGTATCAATGCCTTAGATGCAGTTATTCAACTCTTTAACGGCATAAATGCACTGCGTCAACAGCTGCCGTCAGATGTCCGGATCCACGGAATAATACCACATGGCGGGGATGCACCGAATATTATCCCGGAGTACGCATCAGCAAGATTTTTTATCCGTGCTGAGACTTGGTCAAAAACGGTGGAGATTTCTACTAAGGTTCGGGCTATTGCGGAAGGTGCGTCGCTTGCCACTGGGGCTGAAGTTCAAATTAAACGATTCCAAAATGAAGTAAAAGATTTTGTTTTGAATTCGGTATTAGATGAAATCTTGCACGAAGAATTAGAAACTGTTGGTGAGGTCGTCCATACTGAAAAAAGAATTGGTAAAGGATCAACAGATGCAGGGAACGTCAGTTATGAAGTTCCCACAGCACATCCCTATATAAAGATAGGTCCCGATGACTTGATTGGCCACACGGATGAATTTAGGGAAGCTGCAAAGTCACCCGTTGGAGACGAAGCACTCATTAAAGGAGCCAAGGTACTAGCTTCAACAGGTTATAGACTTTTAACAGATGCGGAGCTTCTACATCGTGTTAAAAATGAATTTGAAAAAAGTCTAAAGGGAAAACAATAACGCAGTACTTGTAAATCCACTGCTGTCTATTATATTTCTAACAAGCAGCTTATTCTTCTATTAACTTAGAGGAATAAGCTGTTTTTGTGTTGGCTATCTTCTATAGTAGGGGATAGCGGATATCTTAAATGAAGATATTCACTCACTCGGCAATAAGGAATTACTTTGAGTGAAAAACAATTGAATACTATTAGAATAATAGTGTATAAGGGAATGCTTCGAGGATGCGTTACAATCTTTATACACCTCACCGTAGCTAAATTTTCAGAAGTTCGATAAAATGAAATAATTGATAAGGGTACAGGAGGAATTACAGTGACTGAACAAAATAACACATTTTATATAACGACACCGATTTACTATCCAAGTGGGAAGTTCCACATTGGTACAGCGTACACAACAGTGGCATCTGATGCGCTGGCTCGCTACAAAAGACTTCGTGGCTATGATGTCCGCTTTCTGACGGGAATGGACGAGCATGGTCAAAAAATTCAGGAAAAAGCAGAAGAGGCTGGGCGTCCGCCTCAGGAATATGTTAACGATATAGCAGATTATGCAAAACGAGTATGGAAGCTAATGGACATCACGTATGATGATTTCATCCAAACAACGGAAGAGCGTCATAAACGTGCCGTTGAAAAGATCTTCCAAAAGTTTCTGGATAACGGCGATATCTATAAGGGAGAATACGAAGGTTGGAAATGTGTGCCGTGTGAGTCTTATTTCACGGAAACTCAACTAGTTGACGGGAATTGTCCAGATTGCGGGCGTCCAGTTGACCGTGTTCGAGAAGAGTCGTATTTCTTTAATATGAAAAAGTATTCGGATCGTCTTCTTCAATATTATGAAGATCATCCCGGATTCATCGAACCTGAATCACGTAAAAATGAAATGATCAACAACTTCATCAAACCAGGTCTTGAAGACTTGTCTGTCTCCAGGATGTCGTTCGATTGGGGAATTAAAGTACCAGGGGATTCGAAACACGTTATTTACGTGTGGGTAGATGCGTTAACGAATTACATCACTTCGCTTGGTTATATGTCAGATGACGATACATTATTCAAAAAGTATTGGCCTGCAGACGTACAAGTCGTCGGAAAAGATATTGTTAGATTCCATACAATTTACTGGCCAATTTTCTTAATGGCCCTTGACTTGCCGTTACCAAAAAAGATTTTTGCACACGGATTCATTATGATGAAAGATGGTAAAATGTCTAAATCCAAAGGCAATGTAGTGTATCCGGATATGCTCGTTGAACGTTACGGACTGGATGCGACTCGTTACTTCCTATTGCGTGAACTTCCATTTGGCCAGGACGGCACTTTCTCTCCAGAATCATTTGTAGAACGTACAAATTACGACCTTGCAAATGACCTTGGAAACTTATTAAACCGATCAGTTTCGATGATCAACAAATATTTTGATGGAGTAGTTCCTGTTGAGCTTGCGGAGCCAACTGAATTTGATGAAAGTCTGCGTTCAGTTATGACTGCCACTGTACAGAAATATGAAGAGTCGCTTGAAAAGATGCAATTTAGCATCACGCTTTCTGAACTTTGGTCCCTTGTATCACGTACGAACAAATACATTGATGAGACTTCCCCTTGGGTACTTGCTAAAGAAGATGCAGATCGAGGTAAACTTGCATCCGTCATGGTCCATCTAGTTCAATCACTGAGACATATTGCGGTAATGTTGCAGCCTTTTATGCCAGAATCACCAGAAAAAATTATAAAGCAGCTTGGTCTTGATAAGTCCTTGTTGTCATGGGATTCTTTAGGGGATTTCAATACAATCCCTAACCAAACTACCGTTATTGGAAAAGGCGTTCCGATTTTCCCTCGTTTAGATAATGACGTTGAGATTCAATACATTAAAGAACAGATGGCTGTTTCCGCACCAAAAGAGGTGGAAGAAGAAAAGCCAAAGGAAGTGGGAGCGGCAGAAGCTCCTGAAATTACAATCGATGAATTCAATGCTATCGATTTAAGAATTGCAACCGTTACTGCATGTGAGAAAATACCGAAGGCAGATAAGCTGCTGAAGCTGCAAGTGGACCTTGGATATGAGCAGCGTCAAGTTGTTTCAGGCATTGCGGAACATTACAAACCCGAGCAACTCATCGGTCAGAAAGTAATTGTCGTAGCAAACTTAAAACCAGTTAAACTTCGCGGCGAATTGTCTCAAGGGATGATTTTAGCTGGAACTTCAAACGGAACGTTGAAACTTGCGACGGCAGACACATCTCTTGCAAACGGAACACAAGTGAAATAATATAGGCAACGGCTTTCCAATGGGAAGTCGTTGCTGTTTTTTTGTTTGTAATCGTTTTGTAATGAAATTGCGATGTTTATGTAAAGACACCAAGTTAAACTATACCTAGATGTGAGGCGAAACCAATGTTAATAGATACTCATGTTCACCTAAATGCAGACCAATATGAAGAAGACGTAGAGCAAGTAATTCAGCGCGCGCTTGATGCGGGTGTTGAACGAATGGTGGTCGTCGGGTTTGACAGACCAACTATTATAAAAGCAATGGAACTTGCAGACCAATATAGCTTCATCTATGCGGTTGTCGGGTGGCATCCTGTCGATGCAATCGATTGTATGGAAGAAGATTTGAAATGGATTGAAGAGTTGGCAGCCCATCCAAAGGTCGTCGGAATTGGGGAAACTGGACTCGACTACCATTGGGATAAATCATCCAAGGAAGTACAGCAAGACCTGTTCCGCAAGCAAATCCGGTTAGCACAAAAAGTTGAATTGCCAATTATTATTCATAACCGGGATGCAACGGCAGATGTTGTCCGTATTTTACAAGAAGAAGAAGCAGAAATAACGGGTGGAATCATGCATTGTTTCAGTGGCAGTGTCGAAACTGCCAAACAATGCATTGAGATGAATTTCTTGATTTCACTTGGAGGACCTGTCACATTTAAAAACGCTCGGATGCCAAAAGAAGTAGCGGTTGAGATTCCACTCGAGTATTTGTTAGTGGAAACTGACGCACCTTTTCTTGCACCCCATCCCCATAGAGGGAAGCGAAACGAACCTGCTTTTGTAAAGCTTGTCGCTGAACAAATTGCGGAACTAAAAGAAATATCACTCGAAGAAGTGGCTAAGAGTACGACTCAAAATGCAATGAAATTATTTTCTATCGACTAATTCTATTGCCGGGAGAATCGCCTGACCTTTCAGGGAGGGGGACTTCCGGCATTCCTATACAGGAAAGTTGGAACAGTTGACAGTGAGAAATTGAGTCTATATAATCAGCCGAGTGAATAAGGAGGAGAATTTTTCATGACGAAGCGAAACATGGGAAACGGATTCTTTCAATCATTGGGGTTAAAGAAAGTTGCAGCAATTACCGCGATGCTCGCAATTTTCGTTACTGTTCTATCTCTTGTCGTGTACGAAGGTACTAAGAAAAACGTCACGATTGAGGCAGACGGAAAAACGATGGAATTAAAAACACACGCAAAAACAGTAGAAGATGTGCTGGCTAAGCGTGATATAGAGATTGGTTCGCACGACACCATCTCACCCTCAGCAGAAACGTCTATCAAAGATGGTATGGCGATTGATTGGAAACAAGCTAAACCCGTTGCAATAAATATGAATGATGACTCAACTACGATTTGGACAACAGAGTCATCTGTACAAGATATTTTAACAGAGGCTGGAGTAGAATTATCAGACCATGATTCGGTCGAACCAAGCCTTGATAGTAAAGTTGGAGACCAAAGTGAAATCACAATCGACAAAGCATTTGAATTTACGTTGAAAGACGGATCGAAGTCTAAAAAGGTTTGGGCAACTTCGACTACGGTCGCTGACTTTTTAAAGAACGAAAATATTCAACTTAGCAAATTGGATAGAATTGAAGGGGATAAGGACCAAGTATTATCACCGGAATCTGTCGTGTCCATCGTTCGTGTAGAAAAGGTTAGCGATGTAGTGGAAGAGACGACGAATTTTGACGTGAAAAAGCGTACTGACGATAGCTTGCTAAAAGGACGAGAAAAAGTCGTTCGTGAAGGCGAAAAAGGGAAAGTCAGAAAGAGATTCGAAATCGTCAAAGAGAATGGGAAAGAAGTTTCTCGTAAGTTAATCCGCGAGCACGTTGTCGCACATCCTAAAAATAAAGTCGTTTCAGTAGGTTCAAAAGTAGTTCTTGCAGATGCATCAGCGGCTACCAAGAAAACTGCGAAAACCGCTAAAACTGCGGCTAAAGGTGCGGTTAAGACTTCCGCTAGCACAAAGAGTGTTTCACGTGGAAATGGCAATGAACCAGGCAAAGTAATGTATATGAATGCAACCGCCTATACAGCGCACTGTACAGGTTGCAGCGGCATTACAGCAACTGGTATAAATCTTAATGCCAATCCGAACTTGAAAGTAATTGCAGTCGATCCAGGCGTCATTCCACTAGGTTCAAAGGTTTGGGTTGAGGGATATGGATATGCCGTAGCTGGAGATACAGGCGGCGCAATTAAAGGCAATCGTATTGACTTGCACGTACCGAATGATGCAGCAGCACGAAAATTCGGAAGACGATCCGTTAAGGTTAAAGTGTTAAATTAAAGCCGGCTTACACACAGCTGCTATATAAATTTTAAAACAATCCGCATGGCCAGATGAGGCTGTGCGGATTGTTTGTATTATGAAGTATTCTGTACAACAGCCCGCACAGTAGGTAGAATTGAAGAATAATCAGTATCAGAAACTTACGAAATGGAATGTTGTGGAGTTCAACTGAAGTTTTAAATCAACATAGTTATTAGGGAAGAGGAATACAGTGGACATTAAAGAAGTAATCGTTGTCGAAGGAAAATCTGATACCATTGCAATTAAAAGAGCAACTGGTGCGGATACTATAGAAACAAATGGCTCGGCAGTCAGTCCCGAGACGTTAATTAAAATCCGACATGCACAACAGACGCGCGGTGTTATCGTATTCACTGATCCGGACTATCCCGGAAGAAGAATACGAGCAATCATTGAACAGCAAATTCCAGAAGTAAAACATGCATTTCTAACAAGAGAGCGTGCGATTGCAAAAAACAGAAAAAAGGTAGGAATTGAGCATGCAACCGATGAGGATATTCGTAGTGCTCTGGAGGCTGTCTATACAGTCGACACAACTACAATAGAAGAAACATCGCGTGACTTACTAATTGAAGCACGGTTAATTGGGCATCCTGATGCTAAAAAGAGACGTGATCGTTTGAGCGAGCTCCTGCAGATTGGTCAAGTGAATGGTAAAGGACTGCAAAAAAGACTCACGATGTTTCGGATTAGTGAAGCCACACTCATCAAGGCGCTTTTAACGATAGACGAGGAGGAACAAGAATGATGAAGGACATCGCAACCCCTGCGCGAACGAAAGAGATCTTAGAAAAGCATGGGTTTTCTTTTAAGAAAAGTTTGGGTCAGAACTTTTTAATTGACCCAAACATTTTAAAAAACATTATATATCATGCGGGTATCGATAAGCGGTCAGGTGTAATCGAAATCGGGCCGGGAATCGGTGCATTGACTGAACACATCGCACGTGCCGCGGGCAAAGTGGTGGCTTATGAAATTGATGATCGTTTGCTGCCTGTCTTGGAGGACACGTTGTCTCCTTACTCAAACGTGAAGGTCATTCACCAAGATATATTGGAAGTTGATTTAAATGCAGCCATTGAAGAACACTTTGCCGATGTAGACGAAGTAACGGTGGTCGCAAACCTTCCTTATTACGTGACGACTCCTATCATCATGAAATTCCTAATGGGGAAAGTACCTATCGAGCGAATGGTCATTATGATGCAGCACGAAGTCGCAGATCGTATAACTGCTGTTCCAGGGACAAAAGCATATGGTTCGTTATCTATTGCAATTCAGTACTATATGGATGCAGAAGTCTCCATGATTGTTCCGAGAACGGTATTTATGCCACAGCCGAATGTCGAGTCTGCCGTACTTCGATTAACTCGAAAAAAACAACCTCCTGCTTCAGTTATTGACGAAGAATTTCTGTTTAAAGTGGCTAGAGGATCCTTCGTACAAAGAAGGAAAACCATTCTTAATAATTTACAAACATCGCTTCCTCAAGGAAAAGCGAAGAAAGAAATAATTGTAGAAGCACTCTCTAAAGCGGGCATTGACCCAGTGAGAAGAGGAGAGACCTTATCCATTGAAGAGTTCGCAAACCTGTCGAATGAGCTTTACGGAGAGTTTGGAAGCAATGAAAAATAGAGTATTTTGTAGTTATGACTATTTTAAGAAAAAAAGAATGTCGAAAAATAAAAAGTTGCTATAAAAGGATTGACAAAGAGGATTTCAAACTGTTAAAATTTAAATTTTAATTGACAGAACTTTTTAACTGTGTTATGATAATACACAGTGAGGTGGAAGCGACGTGCCAAAAACATTAGCGGACATTAAAAAGTCATTGGATGCTCACTTAGGAAAACGTCTGCACCTTCGTGCAAACGGCGGTCGTAAAAAAACGATCGAAAGAGCTGGAATCCTTCGTGACACGTATCGGGCAGTATTTGTAGTGGAACTTGATCAGGACGAAAATGCTTTTGAACGGGTATCATACAGCTATGCGGATATTTTAACTGAAGCAGTTGAAATAACGATACTGGACGGTGGAGACACCACAACATTTGAGATTAAATAGCACTTTTATCATTTTTTGATTTATTTTTAAAATAAAACACTCTTAACTTTCAATAGGAAGTTAAGGGTGTTTTTTTGTTGTTCTTGCTCATACTACAGTCGTCAGCTAATAAGGAGGAAACCTAAATGGCTAGAAGAAACGGCGTAATGTCTGAGCAATTAAAAGAAGAAATTGCAAAAGAACTTGGATTTTACGATGTGGTTCAGCGAGAAGGTTGGGGAGGCATCAAATCAAGAGACGCGGGCAATATGGTAAAACGAGCAATTGAAATGGCCAGCAGGGGAGTGGCGGATAGCGACCGACCGCAATAACACTTATCAAGACTTGTAGTACAACCCAAATCCAACGAATAGCTGACGAAGGAGCTACTGTACGCACATCATGTGCTCACAGTAGCTTTTTTCATACCAACTCCATTCTTTTTTGTCCAATACAGGCACTTTTATTTCTGCCTATGGTAAAATAGTGAGCAACGAAGTTTGAATGGAGGCAGCCAGATGAGTATGATATCTGAAAAAGCGCCAGCTAAAATTAATTTAACGCTCGATGTCCTGCAAAAACGTCCTGACGGTTTTCATGAAGTAGAAATGATCATGACAACAGTGGACCTTGCAGATCGCATATGGTTAAAGCCTTTGGATAGAGGTATTACAATCCGTTCGTCTGAACGGTTTGTACCGAATGATAAACGTAATCTGGCTTGGCAGGCAGCGGATATTTTACGGAAAAAGTTTGATATCCGAAGTGGTGTAGAAATTACTCTAGACAAAAACATACCCGTTGCTGCTGGTTTAGCGGGTGGGAGTTCAGACGCAGCCGCTACATTAAGAGGATTGAATCGATTATGGAATTTAGGTCTTTCTTTGGACGAGTTAGCGGACTTAGGCGCAAGCATAGGATCGGACATTCCGTTTTGTGTATACGGAGGCACCGCCCTTGCCTCGGGCCGCGGCGAAAAAATCAAAGAGTTACCAGTTCCGCCAAACTGTTGGGTAGTATTGGCCAAGCTGCCCATCTCAGTATCTACTGCTGACATATATGGCAGTCTAGACGTCCAGTCAATCCAACATCCCGATACGAAAGGTATGATGGAGGCACTTGCTTCTTCTGACTACGATTCTATGTGTGAAAGACTGGGGAATGCATTAGAACCTGTGACGATGAAGATACATCCTCAGGTAAGCGTTCTGAAAGAGCAAATGTTAAAGTTTGGAGCTGATACTGTGTTAATGAGTGGAAGCGGACCAACCGTCTTCGGTCTCGTTCAACACGAGTCTCAAGTTGCACGTGTTTACAATGGACTAAAAGGATTTTGTCCTGAAGTCTATGCGGTCCGTATGATGGGTGAACGAATCAGTCTTGCCTGAAAACGGACGATTGTGTTAATCTAAACTTACAATATTCGGGTTTAGGAGTTGTTGGACATGAAGTGGAAGAGGAGTGAACGTCTCGTTGAGATGACACGCCATTTGTTGGAGCACCCTCATCAACTCATCCCGCTAACCGTTTTTTCTGAACGTTTTCAGGCAGCAAAGTCATCAATCAGTGAAGACCTGACGATTATAAAAGAGACATTTGAAGAAAGCGGTGCTGGAAAACTAGTAACAGTTTCCGGTGCTGCCGGAGGAGTGAAGTATATTCCCCTTATGTCTGATCGAGCGGCGAGAGAAGTTATCGTACAACTGATTGAAGAATTGAGTCACTCAGACCGGTTACTGCCCGGTGGCTATTTGTATATGACCGACCTACTTGGTAATCCTCAATTGATGGACAAGGTAGGCCGGGTCTTTGCAGGGGCATTTGCCAATCAGCGAATTGACGTAATTATGACAGTGGCAACTAAAGGGATACCAATCGCTCAGGCGATTGCACGCCATTTAAATGTACCTGTTGTGATTGTGCGAAGAGATAGTAAAGTAACAGAGGGATCGACAGTGAGTATTAATTATGTATCCGGTTCTGCACGCAGAATCCAGACAATGGTATTATCTAAACGCAGTATGAAGAGTGGTCAGCGGGTGCTCATCACGGATGACTTCATGAAAGCAGGGGGAACGATGCTAGGCATGCGAAACCTCGTGGAAGAATTCGACTGTGAACTTGCAGGTGCTGCAGTATTAGTTGAATCGGAGCATTCAGAAGAGGTACTTGTAGAAAAGTATCGTTCTCTTGTGAAGTTAAGAAAAGTAAATGAGCGCGATCGTACTATCGAATTGGACGAAGGCAACTATTTTAAAGAAGGTGGAGATGAAGCATGAACTACGTAGCTACAGAACAAGCACCTAAAGCAATCGGTCCATACGCCCAAGCCGTTAAGGTGAACGGAATGGTTTACACATCAGGCGCAATTCCATTGGATATAAATGGTGAGGTTGTCGGGACTACAATTGAAGAACAAACAAACCAAGTATTTGAAAATTTGAAAGCGGTTTTAGCAGAAGCTAATTCTTCGTTAAGTCAAGTTGTGAAAGCAACGGTCTTCATCAAAGATATGAACGAGTTTGCCGCACTAAACGAAGTATATGCAAAGCATTTTGGTGATCATACGCCAGCCCGTTCAACTGTAGAGGTAGCACGTTTGCCCAAAGACTTAAAAGTTGAAATCGAAGTTGTCGCTGTTGCAGCAGAGTAATCGAAAGACGTCCCTTCCACAGGGACGTTTTTTTATATGCAGAAGGGTTGTTTAAAATAGTCGGAAAAATTTAAAATTAAAAAAGGAATTAGAAAAGATTTGTAGAAATTGTTATATCAAACGTTTTCAAGAAAGGGGAATGGGAACGAATATGCAAGTTACAAATGTTCGCTTACGAAAGATTGAGACCGACGGGAGAATGCGTGCAATTGCTTCTATCACTATTGACGAGGAATTTGTAGTCCATGACATACGAATAATCGAAGGCAATGAAGGGTTGTTTGTGGCGATGCCGAGCAAGCGGACTCCTGATGGTGAATTCCGAGATGTTGCCCATCCTATCAATCCTGCGTCCAGAACAAAAATACAAGAGGCAGTACTACAAGCTTATTTTGCAGATGAAAAGGAACAAGTTTTTGAAAAAGTAACCGTATAAAGTTCAGATGTCGAAGAATTGTCACAGAGTCGGTGCTAATTTAGCAGCGGCTCTTTCAATGCAATTTCATGGGGATTAAGTGAAAAAAGACAATAATAATAGGACAATGTCTTGAAATTGTCAAGCAGGTATAGTTGAAAAAACCCTCCATGTCAGCTATAGTCAAGTATGAAAATAAAGATGGGGGACAACTCATGACACATACATATGCAATTGTTTTGGCAGCCGGCCAAGGCACACGCATGAAATCGAACTTGTACAAAGTGCTGCACCCAGTTTGTGGAAAGCCGATGGTGGAACACGTGATTGACCACGTCAGAGGCATTGGTGCAGATCGAGTGGTAACGGTTGTTGGACACGGAGCAGAACGAGTGGAAGAAACACTTGGAAGTAAAAGTGAATATGTACTTCAAGATGAGCAGCTTGGAACTGCACACGCGGTTCAGCAAGCTGAAGCGGTTCTTGGTGATTTAGAAGGAACAACACTTGTCATATGCGGAGATACACCACTGATACGTTCAGAAACAATGGATGCTTTGGTTCGCAAGCACAAAGAGCTTGGAGCGAAAGCAACGATCTTGACTGCGATTGCGGATAATCCAACTGGGTATGGACGAATTATTCGCGGTGAAAATGGCGAGGTTCTTCGAAACGTAGAGCAAAAAGATGCGACTGCTGAAGAACAAGCTGTAACTGAAATCAATACTGGAACGTACTGTTTCGACAATCGTGCACTTTTTGAAGCACTCAAAAAAGTAAAGAATGACAATGCACAGGGTGAATACTATTTGCCAGATGTCATGGGAATCCTTCAATCTGAGGGTGCGCTAATCGGTGCACACGTGTCAGATGACTTTAGTGAGACTCTTGGCGTGAATGACAGGGTTGTGCTTGCACAAGCAGAATCGGTTATGCGTCAGCGTATTGCTGAAAAACACATGCGTAATGGTGTCACCATCATCGCACCTGAGACTACAATAATAAGTGCAGATGCGATTATTGGCCGCGATACCATTCTTCAGCCAGGCACAATCATCGAAGGTCAGAGTATCATTGGAGAAGAATGTATAATTGGTCCGAATAGTCATGTCGTTGCCAGTGAAATTAATAACCGGACGACGATTCATTCGTCTGTTGTAAAATCTAGTAAAATCGGATCTGATACAACAGTAGGACCGTTCGCGCATATTCGTCCTGATACGGATCTAGGTAACCATGTTAAGGTTGGAAACTTCGTTGAAGTTAAGAAATCCTCATTTGGAAACGGCAGTAAAGTATCTCATCTCAGCTATATAGGCGATGCAGAAGTGGGTTCAGCAGTTAATATTGGCTGCGGGTCCATTACGGTGAATTACGATGGGAAAAACAAATTCAAAACAACGATAGAAGATGATGCTTTCATCGGTTGTAATTCGAATTTAGTAGCGCCGGTCACTGTAGGAAAAGGATCTTATGTCGCAGCCGGTTCTACGGTGACTAAAAATGTGCCGGAAGACTCTCTTGCAATTGCGCGTGCGCGCCAGGAGAATAAAGAGGGATACGCAACAAAACTAAATTCTAAACGATAAAACAGGAGGTCCATCATGGGCAACGAATATCCAAATCACAAACTTAAACTTTTTACTTTGAACGCAAACGAACCTTTAGCACAAGAAGTAGCTGACGTTATCGGCCGTCCGCTCGGCGAATGCTCTGTCAAACGATTCAGTGATGGAGAAGTTCAAATTAATATCGAAGAAAGTATCCGTGGCTGTGATGTTTTTGTCATTCAGTCGACATCGTATCCTGTCAATGACAACTTAATGGAACTCCTAATTATGATTGACGCTTTGCGTCGGGCATCTGCTCGTACGATCAATGTGGTTATGCCTTACTACGGCTATGCACGTCAAGACCGTAAAGCACGTTCACGTGAACCAATTACAGCGAAGCTAGTTGCAAACCTGCTTGAAAAGGCTGGAGCAGACCGCGTAATCGCAATGGATCTTCATGCACCGCAAATTCAAGGTTTCTTTGATATTCCAATTGATCACTTGGTTGCAGTACCTTTGCTTTCAGATTACTTCAAAAACCAAGGGTTCAAAGGTGATGATATTGTCATCGTATCACCAGACCACGGCGGAGTAACTCGCGCACGTAAAATGGCTGACCGCTTGAAAGCACCAATTGCAATTATTGATAAGCGCCGTCCTAGGCCGAACGTCAGCGAAGTGATGAACATTGTAGGCCAGGTCGATGGGAAAATTGCAATTCTAATTGATGACATTATCGATACAGCAGGCACAATAACTGCTGGTGCAAATGCAATTATCGAAAGTGGAGCAAAAGAAGTGTATGCTTGCTGTACACACCCAGTTTTGTCTGGACCTGCAATACAACGCATTGAAGATTCACAAATTAAGGAACTTGTTATAACAAATACGATTGAACTTCCAGAAGACAAAAACTCACCGAAAATCAAGCAGCTGTCTATTGCAAAATTGATTGGTGACGCTATTGTCCGCGTATTCGAGGAGAAGTCAGTAAGTACATTATTCGACTAAGCCGGCATGTATGTTGGCTGTGATTGTGCATGAAATGTTTTAGAACGTCTTGTAACGGGTATTTACTATGTATGACAACTTTATATAACAAAGGGGACTAAACATATGAGTACAGCATTACAGTCAGTAAAACGAGAAATTGCACCACAATCGGCATTGCGCCAATTGCGTTTTGAAGGTAAAGTACCTTCAGTAGTATATGGTTTTAAAACAGAGTCAACTCCAATCACCGTTGAAGAACGAGATCTTATTAAAACGATTCAAGAACATGGTCGAAATGGTGCATTTAAATTGGACGTCGATGGCAAAAATGTAGACGTAATGTTAAGTGATTATCAATTTGATGTTTTAACAGGTAAAGTTGAACATGCTGATTTCCTAGCAATTAACATGACTGAAGAACTCGAAGTGGACGTTACAATCCACTTGACAGGAGATTCGGTTGGTGAAAAAGCTGGCGGAGTTGTTCAACAGCCACTATGGGAAGTAAAAGTAAAAGCGAAACCTTCCGATATTCCAGAGCATATTGAAGTAGATGTTTCTAAATTGGATATTGGTGAAGCAATTCAAATTTCAGACCTTCGTGAAGGTGCTAAATATGAAATTCTTAACGATGATGAAGAAACAGTCGTACTTATTTCGGCCCCAAGAACGGATGCGGAACTAGAAGCTCTTGATGAAGAGAGTGCTGGAGAAACAGAAGAGCCAGAAGTTGTAACTGAGAAAGACGAAGACAAAGAATAAACACAATGAGCGCACGGCATCCCGTGCGCTTGTTTTCTATGTCTAGATACTTTAAGAAAGCGAGTAATGACATGAAAATGATTATTGGACTCGGAAACCCGGGGAAACAATATGCAACAACACGCCATAATGTCGGGTTTCAAGCAATAGATGTATTGGCAGAACAACTTAATGCACCAGCACCGCAAATGAAATTTAACGGAATGGTTACGACTGTTCATGTGTCGGGTGAAAAGATTATGCTTGTAAAACCTTTAACCTATATGAACTTATCAGGTGAATGCGTTCGGCCGTTAATGGATTATTATGAAGTGAATGACGATGAGATTGTGGTCATTTATGATGATCTTGACTTAGTACCTGGGAAATTACGTTTGCGTTCCAAAGGTGGAGCTGGCGGTCATAATGGTATGAAATCACTGATTGCTCACTTGGGCACAGACGCATTCAATCGGATTCGAATTGGCGTTGGCCGGCCGGATGTCCCGATGAACATCGCAGATTACGTACTTGGAACGTTCAGTAAAGAAGAACAACCGCTTATTCAAGAAGCGGTAGAAAAAAGTGCAACTGCAAGCCGTTCATGGTTAACCCGCCCGTTTCTTGAAGTGATGAACGAATTTAACGGAGCTTAAGCATAAGTGCCCCTATGCCTGCCTATACTTGTACTAAAAGAGAGGCGGTTTTTGGGTGGTTTCATATCGTTGCAAGCATTGCCGACTCGAAATCGGTGAAATTCCTTTTTCATCTATTGAGGAAACAATTCGAGAATTACAATCAGCTGACAAAACGGGAAGCGAACGATTTATAAATGTCACAGATCGAGGTACGCTCGAAGTTCATTGTATATGTGAACAGTGCGAGCGTTCGATGAATGCGTATCCAGACTACTACACAATTGAAAAATGGCTTCAGTGAGAAGCCTGGCTTTGGCACCTTGTGAAGGTGTGCAAAGCTTTTTGTGCTTATGCATTTCAGAATGAGAGGACGGATTCAAATGGACTCGCTAGTAAACTACTACAGGACAACTGCGGAAATTGAGCAATTGTCAAGCGAATTAAAAAAGGGAAAAGACCGTCAATTATTAACAGGCTTGACGGGGGGTGCCAAAACACTTTTCTTCCAGACATTACAGCAAGATACAAGCCGTCCCATGCTCATCGTCTCCCCCAATATGCTGCAGGCTCAACGTACATATGAAGACCTTGTTAAGCTATTAGGGGACAGTTATGTGCACTTATATCCTGCAGAAGAGCTAGTCGCGGCTGACTTTGCATTTGCTAGCTTTGAATTGCGAGCGGGACGCATAGACACATTAAATCATCTGGCTAAGTACGGGAAAGGGATTTACATTACCCCCGTTGCAGGTCTAAAAAAGATTGTCCCGTCTAAAGAACAATGGGAAAGCAGCACTCTTTCTGCTGCAGTTGGAGAGTCAATTGAAATCGATACATGGCTTCCGCGTCTAATAGGTATGGGCTACACACGCCAGGACATGGTAACAGCACCTGGAGAATTTGCTTTACGCGGTGGTATTCTGGACATTTATCCACTTACTTCGGAAGACCCTGTGCGAATTGAGTTATTCGATACAGATATTGACTCGATTCGTACATTTTCGGCAGAAGACCAACGTTCAACAGGTAAATTAGAGAATCTTACACTTTTACCTGCAACTGAATTTACGTGGACTGCACAAGACTTGCAAGGTATTGCCGACAAGCTTGAAGATGCACTGTCTAAGAGTTTGAAAAAAGTGAAAGACGAACTCGTTAAAGAAAATTTGCTGCAAAATATAACGGGGGATATTGAACTGATGAGAGCTGGGGTTCAACCGGAGAACATGGTGAAGTATGCTGGTTTTGCAGGAGATCAGGCTGCGGAATTCGGCAGCTATTTACCGAAAGAATCGCTGATTGTCTTTGATGAAATCAACCGAATCCAAGAAACTGCAGCTACTCTTGAGAAAGACGAAGAAGAATGGCGGTTGTCTTTACTGGAAGCAGGAAAAATTGTTCACGATGCAAAGCTGTCTGTTCCGTTTATAGAAGCGCATGCTGCATTAGAAACGCAAAAAGTATATACCTCTTTATTTACGAGAAGTTTGCCAGGTATTACGGTGAAAGAGATCATCTCTTATTCGTGTAAGCCTATGCAGCAATTCCATGGTCAAATGAATTTGTTGAAGGCGGAAATGGAGCGATGGCAACATAACCAGTTCAATGTATTTGTTTTAGCTGAAGGTGCTGCGCGTGTTGAACAAGTGCAATCGATTTTGTCAGACTATGATATCGCTGCAACTGAAAATGGAGCGGCGACAAAAGAAGGTATGATAACCGTTTTAGATGGCAGTTTGCATGCAGGATTTGAACTTCCAATGCAACGACTTGCTGTAATTACCGATGGCGAGCTTTTTAAAGGAAAGCCAAAACGAAAGTCCAGACCACAAAAAGCATCAAATGCAGAACGTATAAAAAACTACTCCGAAATTAAACCCGGCGATTATATAGTCCACGTTAACCACGGGATCGGAAAATATTATGGTGTGGTTACACTGGATGTCAGTGGGATCAGTAAAGACTATCTCGACATTCGCTATCGTGGAGAGGATAAGTTATTTGTTCCAGCGGACCAAATCGATTTGATACAAAAATATGTGGCTTCAGGTGAAAAAGAACCAAAGTTGCATAAACTTGGCGGCGCGGAGTGGAAAAAGACAAAGACAAAAGTTACTGCTGCAGTTAAAGACATTGCCGATGATCTTATTAAGCTATATGCAGAACGTGAAGCACAGAAAGGTTATGCTTTTGCACAGGACGATGACTTACAACGCTCTTTTGAAAATGCATTTCCTTACGAAGAAACCGAAGATCAGCTCCGTTCAATTGTAGAAGTAAAACAAGATATGGAAAAAGAGCGTCCTATGGATCGATTGCTATGCGGAGACGTAGGATATGGTAAAACGGAAGTTGCAATCCGGGCAGCCTTTAAGGCAGTGTCCGATGGGAAGCAAGTAGCATTCCTAGTACCTACTACTATTTTAGCTCAGCAACACTATGAGACTATGAAGACGAGATTTGCAGACTTTCCAATAGAAGTATCGTTATTAAATCGCTTCCGTTCAAAAAAACAGCAAACTGAAACGAAAAAAGGACTTAAAAACGGTACAATCGATGTCGTTGTTGGAACGCATCGTTTGCTGTCTAAAGACGTTATGTACCAAGATCTTGGTTTGTTAATTGTAGATGAGGAGCAGCGTTTCGGCGTGACCCATAAAGAGAAGCTGAAGCAGTTAAAGACTAATGTCGATGTATTGACACTGACCGCAACACCAATTCCGAGAACCTTGCATATGTCGATGATCGGAGTACGAGATTTGTCTATCATTGAAACTCCTCCTGCAAATCGGTTCCCCGTGCAAACGTATGTTATGGAGAATAATTTAGCGTTAGTTAGAGAAGCGATTGAAAGAGAGATGTCACGGGGAGGACAGGTTTTCTACTTGTATAACCGTGTTGAGGATATGGCAAAGAAAGTTGATGAAATTCGTCAACTTGTTCCGGAGGCGCGCGTCGGTTTTGCACATGGACAGATGGGAGAAGCGGCACTAGAGGAAGTGATTTTGAGCTTTCTTGAAGGTGAATACGACGTTTTAGTGACAACAACGATTATTGAAACGGGAATCGATATTCCGAACGTGAATACTCTTCTTGTGCACAATGCAGATCGTATGGGACTTTCTCAACTATACCAGCTCAGAGGACGTGTAGGACGTTCAAATCGTGTGGCATATGCATACTTCCTTTATGAACGAGATAAAGTATTGACCGAAGTGGCTGAAAACCGTCTGCAAGCGATTAAAGAGTTTACAGAGCTTGGTTCTGGTTTCAAGATTGCGATGCGAGACTTATCTATTCGAGGTGCGGGAAATCTACTTGGATCACAGCAGCATGGATTCATCGACTCTGTAGGTTTCGATTTATACTCTCAAATGCTGCAGGACGCTGTTGAAGAAAAACAAACAGGTATCTCTAAAGAAGACAGACCGGATCTTGAAATATCCCTGCCTATCAACGCCTATTTACCGGATAGCTACATTAAGGATGGCTATCAAAAGATCCAAATGTACAAACGTGTGAAGGCGATAGAAGATGAAGAAGATTTTAATGAATTATGGGATGAGATGACGGACCGTTTCGGGGATCTCCCATTCGAAGCAGAATTACTGCTGCGTGTCGGACGCATGAAAGCCTGGGGGAAGGCTGCGGGTGTAACATCCATTAAGAAACCTAATCAAGTTATCGAAATTCGTTTTTCACAAGAAGGCACTGCGAAAACAGATGGAGCAAAGCTTGTTACTGAAACAATGGTATACGGACGTGCAGTTGGATTTACAATGGATAACGGGAACTTGCTCATCACAATCGATGACCGTCAACTTGGAAAACAAACTGAATTCGATGTATTAGAAGCCGTTATGCGTCTTTTACAAGATGCTATGAAGGAAATGAATGAAGTGAATGTCGGATAGAGCCATCACTGCATAAAATGCCCATTATTGAACCATACTGAAATTGTAGCGCGGATTTCAATTAGAAAGTGAGGCATCATGCATGAAGGCAACCGGCATCGTCCGCAGAATCGATGATCTAGGAAGAGTGGTCATCCCAAAAGAAATTAGACGAACACTTCGAATTCGCGAAGGAGATCCACTAGAGATTTTTACCGACCGCGATGGGGAAGTTATCTTGAAGAAATATTCCCCGATTTCAGAGCTAGGCCAGTTTGCGGTAGAATATGCCGAAACCTTGTATCAGACGTTAGGCACACCTACTTTAATTAGCGATCGCGACGAAATGATTGCAGTGGCAGGTCTTGCGAAAAAGGATTACATGAATCGTCAAATTTCTGCGGATGCAGAAGAAATGTTAACGCAACGAACAATGATTACCGAAAAGATGGAGAAGACAGTAGAGTGGGTTCCTGGTCAAACGGAACAAGTGAAGTCGTATTGTGTTACGCCCATTATCGTCAATGGAGATACGATTGGAGCGATTTACCTGCTTTCAAAAGTTCACTTCATCGGCGAAGCGGAACAGAAAACAGCTGAAACTGCGGCTGTGTTTTTGTCGAAACAGATGGAACAGTAAGTTGCCTGCACAACTCGAGAGCATCGGGATGTGCGGGTTTTTTATGTTTACAGTACGAAGCTGTCGTTTCATCTGTCCAATGGTATAATGAACACCATCTACAAAACGAAAGAGGATTCGGTATGGCGGGAACAGAATGGAATATGAAAGCCTTTATGAAGGGCGCGTCTATCTTGACGATTTCCGCTCTTATTGTAAAAGTACTCGGTGCTGTCTATCGTGTGCCTTTTCAAAACTTAGTCGGTGACAAAGGGTTTTATATTTATCAGCAAGTGTATCCTTTTATCGGGATATTCATCATATGGACTACCTATGGCGCAGCGGTAGCCATTTCAAAAATACTCGCAAGTACACCCGTTTTAGAGGAAAGGCGTGCCATTTTAAGAGTCTCTTTCACGTATTTAGGGGTATTGAGTATTATTGCGTTCCTTTCGCTTTTCGTTGGCGCATCGAGTGTAGCATCCCTCATGGGCGATCCCGAATTAGCACCACTTCTGCGAACGGGTTCTTATGTGTTACTCATCATGCCTTTTTTAGCGATTTATAAAGGAGCTCTACAGGCGAGAGGTGAAATGGTTCCTATCGCAGTTTCAAATGTAGGAGAGCAAGGTGTGCGGGTTGCAATTATTCTAATCGGCACATGGGTTGCTGTTCAATCAGGTGCCTCTTTATATACAACAGGGACAGTAGCAGTTTGGGGAGCGGTAATTGGTCAAACTGCAGGTGTGATTATTCTTGGATTGTGGAGCCGGAACGCGATGAAGGTTAACATCGCAGCGATTGACAAACGCCGCGTCGTAAAAGAACTTACAGTGATTAGCTTAAGTGTCAGTGCAAGCTCACTGATCTTGTTGCTGTATCAAATGGCGGATGCATTTACGATATTGAATGTGCTGAAGAGTTCCGGCATGCATGGAGAAAAGGCGATGACTTTAAAGGGGGTGTACGATCGGGGGCAGCCTTTAGTGCAACTGGGCAGTCTAGTTGCAACAACGCTTGCTCTGGCGATTGTACCACTTATCGCACACCACACAGCGAAATCGGGAGGCCATAGTGCATGGCCGTTCGTTCGTTTAACGTATCGTGTTGCGATTTTGTTTGGCTGGGCCGCAGCCGTCGGTCTTGCGCTTTTATTGCCACAAGTGAATGTGTTATTGTTTGAAACAAATGAAGGTTCCACCGCGCTTTCCATTTTTAGTCTGCAAATTTTCTGGCTGTCTTTAGTGTTGCCTTTGTGTGCAATTTTACAAGGTGCGGGTGCGGGAAAAGCTCCTGCACTGTTACTAATTGCAGGTTTAGCAGTAAAAGTAATCGCGAATATTTTACTCATCCCGCAGTTCGGCATAACAGGCGCAGCAGTCGCAGGTAACATTGGTTTTGCTTGTACAGCAACGGGGTTATTGTTCTACTTCAAAAAAGCGTGGCCAGAACGCCTTGCGCCCGGACGTTTTTATGTATGGATTTTACTCGCGACACTAGCAATGATTGGTGTTGTAGAAGTGTGGTTGTGGATTAGCAGCGCCTTCACGTCAGGCTTGGATAGCCGACTTTCTGCTGCGCTGTCCACGCTGCCAGCAGTTGTCTTCGGAGCAACAGTATTTCTTGTAATTATAATGAAGTCGCGTGTCTTGGCAGAAAAAGATTGGTATTTGCTGCCGTTTGGAAAACGATTGGCACGCGTCCAACTAGTATTGACGAAAAAGAGAAGGTGATTTTATGCATCCAATTACAATTGTAGGACTTGGTTCAGGTGAACTGGAACAGCTATCTGTTGGAGTTTATCGCAAATTAAAAGCTGCAAAGAATCTAATCGTTCGGACAGAGCATCATCCTGCTATAGATGAATTAAAAGCTGAGAGCGTGTCGATGTTAAGCTTTGACAGTGTCTATGAATCTCATGATGCGTTCGAAGAAGTATACGAAGAAATTGTTAAACGACTGTTGCAAATGGCGAAAGAAAACCCGGTGACATATGCAGTGCCGGGTCATCCGCTAGTTGCAGAACGTACTGTTCAATTGCTGATTGAACGTGAACGTGTAAATGAGGCTGTACTCGAAATTGCTGGTGGGAATAGCTTCCTAGATCCTATTTTTGCAGCGCTCCGGATTGACCCGATTGAAGGTTTCCAACTGTTGGATGGCACAGAGTTTAACCAAGATGATGTCCAAATGCGTCAGCATGTACTGATTGGTCAAGTGTATGATAGCTTTGTAGCATCCGATGTTAAGCTGACATTGCTTGAGAAGTATGATGTGAATCACCCTGTCACCATTGTGACCGCCGCGGGGACGTCTGCCGAAAAATTGCGAACCGTACCACTGGTGGATTTAGATAGAGAAACAAGCATTGATAACTTAACAACGATCTATATACCGCCAGTTATGGAACAAGCAGCGCGCCTGAAAGAATGGCAAACATTCCGTGCCATTATTGCGAAACTGCGCAGTCCTGAGGGATGTCCGTGGGATCGGGAGCAAACACATGTATCGCTAAAACGGTACTTAATTGAAGAAGCACATGAAGTATTAGATGCAATTGACAGGGAAGATGATGACAACTTAGTAGAAGAGTTAGGTGATGTATTACTTCAAGTGTTCTTACATGCACAAATTGGAGAGGACGAAGGATACTTCACGATGGAGGATATCTTACAAACAGTTGGCGATAAGATGATTCGCAGACATCCACACGTCTTTGGAGAACTTGAAGTGGCAGATTCTGATGAAGTCTTGAAAAACTGGCAAGACATTAAGAGTGAAGAGAAGCCGAAGAACAGTTCGCTGCTGGATGGACAAGCGTTGACAAACTCGTCTCTTCTTACATCATTCAATTATCAGAAAGCCGCGGCGCGCGTCGGTTTCGACTGGGCTGATGCTGCAGGGGCGTTTGATAAGTTTGAAGAGGAATGGCAAGAGTTCAAAGATGAGGTGGAGAATGGTACCCAGGACTCACGGACAGACGAGTTAGGCGATGTCTTTTTCACTCTGGTAAACATTGCACGATTCTTAAAATTATCACCTGAGGAAGCAATGCAACACGCCAATCAAAAGTTTAGTAATCGTTTTTCCTATATTGAAAAGTCAGTTGCGGCAGGCCGGGGTGACTTTGAAGCGTATACAATAGATGAACTTGAGGAATTTTGGCAACAAGCCAAAAAGATAGGGGGAAATGGAAATGAGACTCGATAAATTTTTAAAAGTATCCAGGTTAATTAAACGCAGAACCCTTGCGAAGCAAGTAGCAGACCAAGGGCGTATTACAATTGATGGAAAAGTAGCCAAAGCATCGTCGGACGTTGCGCCAGGAAATGAATTAGCCATTCGATTTGGTCAAAAGATTGTTACAGTCACAGTAAATGAGTTGAAAGCTTCCACGAAAAAAGAAGACGCTACAATGATGTATACGATTGTAAGGGAAGAAAAACTTGAAAAAGTAGATCCGGAATTTGTAGATGATGAAGACTAAACCGACATGACAGGAAACTTCCTGTCATGTTTTTTGTTGGACGTGCATAGGATGGCAGTGTACAAATCAGACAGGGGGACAGACTATGCAAATTCAAACTGAAAGCCCAGCTTACACAATTCCATCCGGTGATCACGTCGTGACCATGCGGAACCGCAAACGAATGGATCTTACATCTGTTAAAACGATTGACCGATTTGACCAAGAAGAATTTTTAGTCCGTACATCACAAGGTATGCTTACCATCAAAGGAGAAGAATTACGCATCGTTCACTTGGATGTGGACAAGGGACTTCTCACACTTGAAGGCTCTGTTGCTACACTCCAGTACGATGAAGAAGAGACCGGTTCACGTAATTTCCTCCATAAATTGTTCGGATGAGTATCACCGCACAGCTTGCGAGTTTACTTGCGATGATTGGAACAGGAATTGTCGCAGGTGCATTCATGGATATGATAGGAACGGGAATCGCAAGCACCGGGAAAACGTCCATCGTTCGCAGAAGAGCCATTATCCTCGAAACTATTGGATGGCTAATAGCTGGATGTTTCGCATTTGCGGTACTGTTTGCATTTAGAGATGGGGCGTGGCGGATGTATGACCCGCTCGCCCAGGTATCAGGCTTGTTATTATATGCTGCCATTTTCCATAAACCATTCCGCTTACTCGGAAGAATTATTATTGTAATTGTCATCCGTCCTTTGCTGTTTGTAGTTCGCTTAATTGTATGGTTCTTCATGTATATAGTTAGGATTATACTAGCCGTTTTGCTGCTCCTCACACAGCCCTTTCGATTCATCTATTATCGAGTTTTCAGATTTCACTTCAAAAATAAGTCAAAGTAGCGTATAATAGATAATCAAGATGACTGTGAAATGTATTTGAGGGGATGTGCAGGAGATGGAGCAAAAGGCCAGGAAGTCAAATTCCTCGACGGTTGCGTCAATTGAAACTGAATATGTCCGCTCCATGCAGCGAAAAGAGGACTGGCGACGGAAGCAAAAGAAACGGCTAAAAGTGAAGCTGCTTGTTTTTGCGGTGGTAATTGTTCTGACTTTCGGAGGCATCGCAAGCTACAATCATCAACAAAAAGAAATGCTTGCCTTAAAACAGCAGGAGAAACAAGAATTAGTTGAGCAGCTATCTGTAAAAGCAAGTGAACAGGAACAATTGAAAAAACAGTTATTGAAACTGGACGATGAAGAGTACATTGCAAAGCTCGCACGTAAAGAGTACTTTGTCTCAAATAAGAACGAAATTATCTTCTCACTTCCAGAAGGGAAGAAAAAATTGAACAAAAAAGACGACGGAAAAGAGTAGTCTTATTGACACTCTTTTTTTGTTGGATATAATGAAAGTAGGAATCTTGCGCAAGCAAGACCCGTAAAAACGGTTGCTAGGCTTCTGAAATGGAAGCCCGCTTAAATTCTAAGGAGGAGCATTTTTTTTATGTCAATTGAAGTAGGCAGCAAGCTAGAGGGTAAAGTGACAGGTATTACTAATTTTGGGGCATTCGTTGAATTGCCAACCGGCGTAACAGGACTCGTCCACATCAGTGAAGTGGCAGACAACTACGTCAAAGATATTAATGATCATTTAAAAGTCGGCGACATGGTTGAAGTGAAAGTCATGAACGTCGGTTCTGATGGCAAGATTGGCTTGTCGATCCGGAAAGCAAAACCGGAATCGGAACAACGGCCGCAGCGCCCGCAGCGACCGTCACGCCCTCGTCAGGGTGGAGGACGTCCTCCTGAGCGTCCAGAGAATTTCGAGACAAAAATGGCGAAATTCATGAAGGACAGCGAGGAACGTCTAACAACACTTAAGCGAGCAACTGAGTCGAAACGCGGAGGACGCGGAGCACGCAGAGGCTAAAAGCGCTATGTAACGGTTGGAAACGACCCTGTTGAGCTGTTTCAATGCAGGAAAAAATGTCTTATAGATAAAAGCTGAGGATGTGCAGTCGCGCACCCTCAGCTTTTTTTAGTGCTTAAAAATAAGACTTTGGATAAATCAGTTTTTGTTAAGTTCAATTGCAGGTGCAATGTAATAGATTGAAAGTGAGCGATGCACGATCCATTAATACTTTGAAAGCGGCTGAATGAGTTCTTGTTGGAATTCCCTTTGGGAAGGGTAGGTTTGGGGGTAAGCTTTTTTAGGGTTTATCATCAAATTCTGTAAGCACGGTCAATTTCACCTTATACAAAAAAGGATCTGTCGAAAGACAGATCCTTTTCAAAACATTTTTATAGCGGCAGAGGGGATCGAACCCCCGACCTCACGGGTATGAACCGTACGCTCTAGCCAGCTGAGCTACGCCGCCAAAATTTGAATGCGTCAACATGATGTTCACGACCTTATTTATCATACAGATTATTTTAAGTACTGTCAACTACCCCGGAGTAAAAACTTTCTGCTAGTTGTATCCTTTCAAATGTAAACACGATAGAACTGACCAAATTCTTTAGAACAGTAAGTGAATATCCTTCTCAAACCGCTTTGTCTAAGGAAATGAAAAACATCCCCGTATACCGTCGAAATGTTTTTAGTACCTGGTGTCAGGAACAGACAAATTATTAGGCATAAGGCATGTATACTTACGGCAATAGATCATAGGGGGAATGAGAAATGAAGATGATCAGCAGTAATACAGAGAGATCACTGTTCCAACAAGCTCAGGACGTAGTAGGGTCAATCATGCAAAGAAAAGTGCACTTACTTACCATGTTTCTATTCACGATCGGTTCTTTCTTTCTATCACAAGCAGTCCTATTTGATGCAGCTGTTCCTTTTTTATTACCTGTATGGGCACTCGCGGCTATGCGGTATCCGAAGTACATGCTGCCAGTATTCATTGGGGGGATCAGCGGAAGTTTGTTTCTAGGCGTTGGGCAATCAGTAATCTTCATATTGCAGTTACTATTATTTAGTATTGTCATTCGACACCCATTCACTCGGAAGTCTGTGCCGCTCACTGTAGCTGGTACTGTTATTTTCATACAAGTGTTTTGGCAACTTATTATGTACGCAGGACAACCTCCATTAACCGTTCAAGTTGCAATTGGTTTTGAAGCAATACTTGCTTTATTGATGACAGTCTTTCTATTTCTAGCATTTCCGCAAGTGGATAAGTTGCTCTACTCCCCGTGGCGGGCAGAACAGTTAGGTGCAGCATGTATTGTGGCAGCTATGGCCACTACTGGGATGGATCGTTTGATCATTGGCTATATTTCTATTCCTGGCTTGCTGTTGTATACCGCGATTTTAATCGCAGCCTTGGCCGGCGGTGTGCTATTTTCAACAACTATCGCCATGCTGATCGCCGCCATCACTGGAATGGCGGAACTATCATTTACTGGGATGATGACGGTTTATGGAATGACCGGATTTGCAGCAGGAGCTATGAAAAACTTTGGAAAACTAGGCGTAGCAACAGGTGGTCTATTCGCGTCAGTCTTTTTCCTACTATATGATTTAACCTTGCCGCTTGATGAAACTCATTTTGCGACAATTGGGGCAGCCACTTTACTATTTTTGCTCATTCCGTCGAAACGGCTCGCTTCGGTTCGAGACGTTTTGGTTCCGGAACAGCAGGATCACTCTGAAAAACGGCAACAATGGTTAACTCGCAGGCTGGATGAACAACTTACAGACTTTCAGCAGTTTGCTTCTTTCATGTCGACTATGGTTAACGATCAGTTCCCGGTACAAGAAACGAGGCATATTGAATACGAACAGGAAACGCCCGTTGCATGCCGATCTTGTTTCCGCTTTACCAAGTGCTGGGCATCAGAAGATGACAGCATGCCGAACTTATTATCTGAATGGGAGTCTACCTATTCAGCAACTAAGAAAGCAGCACGCCATCGAGTAGAAGAGAGGATTAAGTATAAATGTGTGCGTCACACAGGGTTGCTAGAAGAACTAGAGGAGCGTGGAGCGGATCGCTTACTAATGGGACAGCTGCAGCATGGACGAAAAATGCTTGCATTGCAATTAAGAGATATGAGTACTCATTTAGAGAATATGATGAATGAAATTAAAGAGGATGTAACTATTTATCAGCCGTCAGAAGAAGAACTAGGCAGATGTTTACGTGCGCAAGATATCGACTTTTTCCAAATTGATATTTTATCGGAAGAAAAGGGTGCGATGCGCATTGTTTGTTCGATTCCTGAAAAACGCTCCACTTTCGAAACAGATACCACAGTGGCGGAACGGCTGATCTTGCCGATTCTTGAAGAAATGTACCAGGAACCATTCCAAGTTGAAAAAGCAATTATGCAGCAGCAACCATTCGCTCACTTGCAACTGACTTTCACTTCAGCTGTCAGATTCTCGATGCAATATGGAGTTATGTCTACGGCGGGAAGCGGCTCATTTTATGCAGGAGATGCGTACGAAGTCTTTCCAATCCATGATGGTCTAACAGCCGTATTACTATCAGACGGTATGGGACAAGACATGAATGCTTACTATGAAAGCCAGAAAGTGATCCGATTAATGAGAGAGTGTTTAGACCGGAAGATGGGACCTGAGACAGCTATGCATACGCTGCATTATATGATGGCGCTTAACGGCCTGGATGATATGTATGCAACTTTAGATTTAGCACTTGTCGATTTACAAGACGGCAGATTGTGGTCTTGGAAGGCAGGATCTATGAGCACGTATATTAAAAGGGGAGAGGATTTCCTGCGAGTAGACAGTAAGGCAGTTCCGTTTGGCTTTTTACCATCCTTTACAGTCGAAGCGAAGAACGAAGAACTAAAGTCGGGTGATATCATCGTTATGATGACAGACGGTATGTTTAATGGAGATTTGTCATTGGAATTACAAGAGAAGTCGTTGTACCAGACAATCGAGCGTTATGGGGATTTAGAGTGTGATACGCTTGCAGACCGTATTATGGGAGAGATGGAGCGTAAATTTAAAACTACAGCAGATGACCGTACCGTCCTGGTGATGAAAATAGATCATATTGTACCTAGATGGTCGAGCGTAAAAGTGCGAACACCCTCACTATTTCGCCAAAAAGTGGTAGGATAATAGAGAGAATATGGCGGGGGTGGTTAAGATGGGGGAAAGTTTATATAACAAAGTCTCTGCCTTCATTCGTCAAGAGAAAATGGTAAAAACAGGTGATCGGGTGCTTGTTGCTTGTTCAGGAGGCGTTGACTCGATCGTCTTGCTGCACTTTTTAAGTGAACAAAGTACGCAATTCGGTATTGAGGTAGGCGCGATACATGTGGATCATTGTCTCCGCGGAGAAGAATCCCGGATAGATGGCCAAGTAGTAGAAGAATTTTGTAAAGGGTTGGGGATTCCGTTTTACGGGACAACCTTACCAGTTCCAGATTTGTTAGAATCCATGGGTGGCAACACGCAAGAAGTTTGTCGTATTGGACGGTATAGATTGTTTGAAGAAACAATGAGTGAATACGGGTTTTCAGTGGTTGCCATTGCCCATCATGCAGAAGACCAGCTTGAGACGGTTTTAATGCAGTTGGCAAAAGGACAGCTGCCAAAAGGAATGCCGGCATTTCGACCGTTTGGCGAAGGCAAGCTCATTCGTCCATTGTTGTCTTTGATGAAGGAAGACTTATATGAGTACGTAAAACTGCGTACTCTTCCATTCCGTGAAGACCCTAGTAATGAAAAAGATGACTATACACGTAATCGATATCGGCATCATATTCTTCCGGTACTCTTGCACGAACACCCAGCAGCTGCCGAAAACTCGGTTCGGATGGCAGCGGGGCTGCAAGAAGATGAGGACTTCTTAACTGACCAGGCAAAAGAACAAGTGCATCAGCTAATTAGGTTGTCGGATAACGGAGTCCTAAAGATTCATTCAGCAAAATTTAGATCCATGCACGTTGCTTTACAAAAGAGGGTCATTCCTCTACTATTAGAGTATCTTTACAATGGGGAAATTCTACCTGCATTTTATAATGCGGAGTTGTTGAATTTGCTTATTCATCAGTTTTCTCAAGATGTCGGAAGTGGTGTTGTAGACCTTCCGAAAGGGTGGATGCTGCAAAGAGACTACGGAATTTCAACTTTTGTTCAAAGTGAAAAGGAAAAGCCGGTAAGTCAGGAGATTCCGTTCCCGCCAGACAAATGGGTTCAATGGGGGTCAGTAAAGTTACGTTGGTGTAAAGCCTCTGACGTTAACGGTACCACTTTGGACAACATTTCGGAATGGCGTTATTTTCAATTGGAAAATGGGGCTCGTCCCTCTATTGTACGATCTAGACAGCCGGGAGACCGGATTCAATTAAGTGGAATGGATCAACCTAAAAGAGTGAGTCGTTTACTAATTGACGAAAAGGTCAAACAATCGATGAGAGACAGTATTCCTGTAGTTGTTTCTGATCAGGGAGAAGTCTGTGCAATTCCTGGTATACGCTACAGTGCATCATTTACCAAAAAACCGTCTGGAGATCAGGCGTACATACTGATGATGGTCTGACCTGGATGACAACGATTGTTTCATACATGTAGACTTACACAACTTAGGAGGAATATTTTCATGTTGGAAAAAGATATTCAAGAAGTACTAATTACAGAAGAACAACTTCAAGAAAAAGTTGCTGAGCTTGGAAAGCAGCTAACAGAAGAGTACCAAGATAAGTTTCCGCTTGCGATTGGTGTGCTTAAAGGAGCACTTCCATTCATGAGTGATATCATTAAACGGTTCGATGCATACATAGAACTCGATTTCATGGATGTTTCTAGCTACGGGAATGCAACAGTCTCTTCAGGTGAAGTGAAAATCATTAAAGATTTGAACACAAGCGTTGAGGGCCGTGACATTTTAATCATCGAAGATATTATCGACAGTGGAAAGACATTGAAATATCTAATTGAGCTATTGAAATACCGTAAAGCGAAGTCTATTAAAATTGTTACACTTCTAGACAAGCCAACCGGCCGTAAAGTGGATTTAAAAGCAGACATGGTTGGTTTTGAAGTTCCAGATGCATTCGTAGTAGGCTACGGATTAGATTACGCAGAGAAGTACCGGAATCTTCCATATATCGGCGTGTTGAAGAAAGAAATTTACACGACGTAATTGCAAGTTAACTCTTGTGAAGAATTAGCGGTATAAGGCTTACTTCCCAAGGCATTTTCTTTGTGATTCAAATTGTTTATATGATAAGATGTCAATAGTTTTCTGTTAAAGAATTGAGGAGGCTTGGGATGAATCGAATATTTCGATACTTTCTATTATATGGGCTAATTTTTCTAGCGATCATGGGTATTTTCAGTTCGCTGAACAATCCAAACCCAAAGATGGAAAAGATCCGTTATGACGAATTTCTCACAGCATTAGAACAAGGAAAAGTGGAGAAAGCGGAATTTCAGCCTGTCCAGTTAGTATATGAAGTAAAAGGACAAATGAAAGACGCGAAAAAAGATGAAACCTTCACTACCAACGTTCCGATGAATGATGAGACGACAATGAGTGATATCCGTGAACTTGCAAAAACAACGAACACGGAAGTGGACATTTTACCAGCGCCTGAAACAAGCGCGTGGGTTTCTTTCTTTACTGGCCTCGTGCCATTTATCATTATCATCATCTTGTTCTTCTTCTTGTTGAACCAAGCTCAAGGTGGCGGTGGTGGCGGTAAAGTTATGAATTTCGGTAAAAGTAAAGCGAAATTGCATAGTGACGACCGCAAAAAAGTACGATTTACAGACGTAGCAGGTGCTGATGAAGAGAAACAGGAACTTGTCGAAGTAGTCGACTTCCTGAAAGATCCTCGTAAATTTAATGCAGTTGGTGCGCGTATCCCGAAGGGTATCCTTCTTGTAGGGCCTCCTGGTACGGGTAAAACATTACTTGCTCGTGCTGTGGCAGGCGAAGCAGGCGTTCCGTTCTTCTCGATTTCCGGTTCGGATTTCGTAGAGATGTTCGTTGGTGTAGGGGCATCTCGTGTTCGTGATTTGTTCGAAAACGCGAAAAAGAATGCACCTTGTATTATTTTCATCGATGAAATTGATGCAGTTGGACGTCAACGTGGTGCAGGCCTCGGCGGCGGTCATGATGAACGTGAACAAACATTGAACCAGTTGCTTGTAGAGATGGATGGCTTTGGTGAAAACGAAGGCATCATTATTGTAGCAGCAACGAACCGTCCTGATATTTTGGATCCAGCTTTACTGCGTCCGGGTCGTTTTGACCGACAAATCACAGTAGGCCGTCCGGATGTTAAAGGTCGTGAAGCGGTACTTAAAGTACACGCAAGAAACAAGCCGTTAGATGAAACTGTTAACTTAAAAGCCCTTGCACAACGTACTCCAGGATTCTCAGGTGCAGATCTAGAGAACCTCTTGAACGAATCGGCATTAGTCGCAGCTCGACGGAATAAGACGACAATTGATATGTCTGATATTGACGAAGCGACTGACCGTGTAATTGCAGGTACTGCAAAAACGAGTCGAGTCATCTCTGAAAAAGAGCGCAAAATCGTATCGAATCACGAAGCAGGTCACGTTGTTGTCGGACTAATGCTGGATGATGCTGAAATTGTGCATAAAGTTACGATTGTTCCTCGTGGTCAGGCTGGCGGTTATGCCGTTATGCTCCCTAAAGAAGATCGTTACTTCATGACTAAGCCGGAACTGCTCGACAAAATCGCAGGACTTCTTGGCGGCCGTGTTTCTGAAGAGATTGTTCTTGGCGAAGTTTCAACGGGTGCTCACAATGACTTCCAGCGTGCAACGGGTATCGCACGTTCTATGGTTACAGAATACGGAATGAGCGACAAACTCGGACCTATGCAGTTTGGCCAGCAACAGGGCGGTAACGTCTTCTTGGGCCGTGACTTCAATTCTGAACAGAACTATTCTGATGCAATTGCTTACGAAATTGATCAAGAAATGCAAGCCATTATCAAAGGTCAATATGAGCGTACGAAGAGAATTCTTACCGAAAACCGCAGTTTACTTGATTTGATTGCGAAAACACTTTTAGAAGTGGAAACTCTCGATGCAGAACAAATCAATCACTTGAAAGACCACGGTACACTTCCTGACCGTCCATATGAGCGGAAAGAAGTAGGGGAAGATGCGGAGGCAAACCCAGACATTACTGGAGCTCCAACAGATCCTTCTGTCGGTGATTTACCAGATGGTTCAAGTACTGAAGCACCACTTGACTCCATTGATGAAAAACGTAATGAGTAGTAACTGCACAGCTGACTGTCCGTTAAAAGACAGTCAGCTGTTTTTTTTGAAAAGAATTGTGGTATGATGTGAGGGAAAAAAGACTACTGAGGTTAGTGAGGAATCTGTCATGCTCTTAGTTTTGGATACAGGAAATACAAATATCGTACTCGGTGTCTATGAAGGCACCCAGCTTAAATATCATTGGCGGATGGAAACATACCGTCACAAAACGGAAGACGAATACGCGATGCAAGTTAAAGCGTTATTTTCTCACGTGGGTCTGGAGTTTTCGGATATAAATGGCATCATTATTTCATCCGTTGTTCCGCCAGTCATGTTTCCTTTGGAACAGATGTGTAAAAAGTACTTTCGTCAGGAACCTGTTATTGTCGGACCGGGAGTTAAAACAGGACTTAACATTAAATATGAAAACCCGCGTGAAGTAGGCGCTGACCGGATCGTAAACGCAGTCGCGGCCATTCATGAATATGGAAGTCCGCTAATAATAGTCGACTTTGGTACGGCAACCACATATTGTTATGTGAATGAACACGCAGAATACATGGGGGGAGCAATCGCTCCAGGCATTAACATTTCAATGGAAGCGTTGTTTGACAGGGCTTCTAAATTACCGCGCGTGGAACTAACTCGGCCTGAACATGTTGTAGGAAAAAACACTGTATCTGCGATGCAAGCTGGTATTTTGTACGGATATGTCGGACAGGTTGAAGGTCTCGTCAATCGTATGAAAGCAGAGAGTAAAAAAGTTCCGACTGTTATTGCGACAGGCGGTCTTGCTCCGTTAATCAGTAAAGAAACGGATATGATTGATGTTGTAGATGAATACCTTACATTGAAGGGGTTAAAACTGATTCATGAAAGAAACCAATAAGGAGAGAATAGAATGAAAGATTATCTTATTAAGGCATTAGCGTTTGACGGTACAATTCGTGCATACGCTTCAACAACTACAGCTTCAGTTGGCGAAATGCAACGTCGCCATAACTCTTGGCCGACCGCGACTGCTGCGGTTGGTCGTACGATGACCGCGACTGTCATGATGGGCGCAATGATGAAAGGCGAAGACAAGTTAACTGTGAAATTGGACGGCGGTGGACCGCTTGGTGCGATTATTACTGACGCCGATGCGAATGGACATATCCGTGGGTATGCCATTCATCCACAAACACATTTCGATTTAAACGAACAAGGGAAATTAGACGTACGTCGTGCAGTTGGAACTGAGGGGCTCCTTACTGTCGTTAAGGACCTCGGACTGCGGGATATGTTTACTGGGCAAACCCCGATCGTGTCAGGTGAGGTAGCAGAAGACTTTACGCAGTATTTTGTTGTGTCTGAACAAGTTCCCTCTGCTGTGGCGTTAGGGGTTTTAGTAAATCCCGACAACACTGTCAAAGCATCTGGAGGATTTATTCTGCAAGTTATGCCAGGCGCAACAGACGAAACGATTTCCGAATTAGAACAACGTATTAGTCAAATGGAGCCGATATCTAAAATGATCGATCGCGGGCTTTCGCCTCAAGGCGTGCTGGAAGAAGTGTTAGGTCTGGAAAACGTTCGTGTAGTTGACGAAGTCGATGTTAGTTTCCGCTGCAATTGCTCAAAAGAACGTTTTGGAACAGCTATAAAGAGCTTGGGAGAAACGGAGATTCAAACAATTATTCAAGAAGATGGAGAAGCTGAGGCCGAGTGTCATTTTTGTTTAGAGAAGTATGTCTTTTCAAAAGATGAACTAGAGGAATTTGTTGATGAAATCCGATCAGGATCGTAATCGAGTTGTGAACGATTCACCCAAGCGCCGACTAAAAACAAAGCCTCTTCTTATACTCATCATTCTTTTAGCAGCAGGTAATCTTTTGTGGTTCATCGGTTGGTTAGTCCCAAGCAAAGCAGAAAATCCGTTCCAGTCAGGCGAAGAAGTCGCATCAGTTGCCGGAGAGCCCATTACACGCGAAGAGTGGATGACGGCGATGGAAAAAGAAGTAGGACGTAATGTGTTGCTTGAGTTAGTCAATAACCGGGTCATGGAGACCGCTGCAACTGAATACAAAATTGACGTAACAGATGAAGACGTCGATCGTGAATTAGCACTTCTTTCTTCATTAGATGGTAAAGCGTACACAGGACTGGATGCAGAACAAATGCGCAGAAAAGTCCGTTCAGAACTCATTCTAGATCGTGTCCTAACCAAAGACATTGTCGTTGAAGATAAGACAGTGAAATCTTATTTTGAAAAAAATGAAGATCAGTTTGAAATTCCAACCGCCTATCGTACTTCCATGCTGGTTGCGTCTTCTGAAGGAGAAGCTGAACAAGCGCTGAAAGAATTGAAGGGCGGCTCGAGTTTCGATGTCCTTGCGAAGGAACGCTCGATAGATGCATCGTCTGCTTCGATCGGAGGCGACCTTGGATATGTAAGCAGTCGTACAGAAGATGTAGATCCGGCTGTATTGATACAAGCAGAAAAACTGAAACAAGACGATGTGAGTAAAGTATTTAAATTGGCAGATGACACGTACGCAATTATACAAGTGCGTGAAATCTTAAAAGGACGCTCATTTAAGTTGAACGATGTGAAAGAGCATATACGCAGTGAATTAGCGCTGCAGCAGCTTTCCCAATCCGTAACACCCGAAGCATTTTGGCAAGAATTCGATGCCGAATGGTTTTATGGTAAGTAAAAAACTCCACTCCTGTAGTGGAGTTTTTTGTCGTTTATATCCAGTTTGGATTCATTGACAACGCACACCTTTTTCTTGTAAACTGAATACATTATAAAACCTACCTATTAACTAGGAATTGGAGTGGTTAAGATGAAGAAAGTTGGAAATTCTGTAGCGGATCTAGTAGGCCAAACACCATTAGTGAAACTGAATCGGCTTGTCGGTCCGGAAGATGCAGATGTCTATTTGAAACTGGAATACTTTAATCCTGGGTCAAGTGTGAAAGATCGAATTGCGTTAGCGATGATTGAGGCTGCTGAGAAGTCTGGAGATTTACCAGAGGGCGGTACTTTAATTGAACCGACTAGTGGTAATACCGGTATTGGACTTGCGATGATTGCGGCAGCGAAAGGATATAAGGCAGTGCTTGTAATGCCGGATACCATGAGCTTGGAACGCAGAAATCTACTTCGTGCTTATGGGGCGGATCTTATCTTGACGCCAGGTGCAGAAGGAATGAAAGGGGCAATCGCAAAGGCGGAACAGCTTTCAGAAGAAAACGGCTGGTTCTTGCCTCAACAATTCAACAACGAGGCGAACCCTGAAATACACAGACTTACGACTGGACCAGAGATTGCAGATGCGTTAGACAGAGTGGATGCGTTTGTATCAGCAGTTGGAACGGGTGGAACAATTACCGGAGTCGGCAGTGTACTGAAAGAACGCTTCCCGGGTGTTAAAATTATCGCTGTAGAGCCCACTGACTCAGCGGTACTTTCGGGAGGAAAGCCAGGCCCTCATAAAATTCAAGGGATTGGCGCAGGATTTGTTCCTGAAGTCCTTGATACAAAAATCTATGATGAAATTACACAAGTGACGAATGATGAATCTTACGAATATGCACGGAAAATGGCGCGTGAAGAAGGCATTCTTGGCGGTGTTTCATCAGGCGCTGCAGTGTTTGCTGCATTAAAAGCTGCCAAGGAACTTGGAAAAGGCAAAACTGTCGTAGCCATTTTGGCGTCGAACGGAGAGCGTTACTTGAGTACACCGCTCTATCAATTTGAAGAAGAATAATTAATACTTGAGAGGAAGCTTAACTGCTTCCTCTTTTTGATGTCGTTGTAGTGGGAAAACGGAGTAGTAAACGGTAAACTATAAAAAAAGCTATTTTCAAAAGGAATGGCGTAAGAGGGAGAACGTGAATGTGGAGTTAAAATACGCACAAGCACCATACATATTTGGCGAAACGGAAATCGACTTCTCTAAAGAGACTGTTGTCATGGGAATTTTAAATGTTACACCTGATTCGTTTTCTGATGGCGGGAAATACAGCTATTTAGATGCGGCAGTTGAAAAGGCTGCGGAAATGTTGAAAGATGGCGCGAAAATTATTGATATTGGAGGGGAATCTACTCGACCTGGACATACCCCTGTTACATTAGATGAAGAATTGTCCCGTACCATTCCTGTTATCGAAGTGTTATCGAAGGAGTTAAACTGTGCGATTTCCATTGATACATATAAAGCAAGTGTTGCTGAAGAAGCGATAAAAGCTGGAGCACATATTATTAATGATGTTTGGGGTGCTAAGCGGGAACCCGGCATAGTGGAAGTCGCGAAACAGTATGATACCCCCATCATTTTAATGCATAACCGTCTTGAAGCAATCTATGAAGGCAATCTAGGCGATGAATTGATTGGAGATATAGAAGAAAGTATTAGTCTTGCTAGAAATGCCGGAGTTATAGAACGAAATATCTGGCTGGATCCCGGAATCGGGTTTGCGAAAAGTATCGAAGAGAATATCGAAGCGATGCAAAACCTAGACCGGCTTGCCGAGTTGGGTTATCCGGTATTGCTAGGCACATCGCGGAAGTCGCTAATAGGTAAGGTTTTGAACCTGCCTGTGGAAGAGCGGCTGGAAGGTACAGGGGCAACTGTTTGTTATGGTATTGAACATGGTTGTCATATTGTACGTGTTCACGATGTTAAGGCGATTACCAGGATGGTTCGCATGATGGATGTACTGACGGGTAAACAGGAATTTACGATCTAGGAGGGATATGGATGGACTTTATACATTTGAATGAAATGCAGTTTTATGGCTACCATGGGGCGCTTGCGGAAGAGGCGGTACTTGGACAGCGGTTTACGGTATCGGTTTCGATGGCTGTGGATTTAGCAGGAGCTGGAAAGGATGACGATTTATCCAAAACAGTGAACTACGCAGAAGCGTACTCTATTGTTCAATCTATCGTGGAAGGGGAGCCGGTTAAACTTATTGAAACAGTTGCGGAGCGGATTGCCGGTAAGTTGCTCTCCGACTATAAAACACAAGTTTCGGGTGTTCGAGTTTTGGTTGTGAAACCGGATCCGCCGATTCGGGGTCATTATACGTCGGTAGCTGTGGAAATTGAACGGGGGAAGTTGTCATGAATACAGCCTACTTGTCGATTGGCACGAATATGGGGGACAGAGAAGAGTTTTTGAGGCTGGCAATCGGCTCTCTTAGTGCTACTGCGGGAATCGAATCGGTTGAAACATCATCAATCTATGAGACCGTACCGGTAGGGGTTACGGATCAAGCGGACTTTTTGAATATAGTTGTTCGGGTGAAGACTGTACTGGAACCTTTGCAGTTGCTGGCCGAGTGTCAAAGAATCGAGCAGGAACTAGGAAGAGTGCGAACAATCCGTTGGGGTCCGAGAACGGCTGACCTAGACATTCTATTGTACAATACCGAGATTATTGACTCGAAGACACTTTCAGTTCCCCATCCCCGGATGCGGGAACGGGCATTTGTGTTAATCCCTCTAACAGAGATTGCGCCGGAGTGCATTGATCCGATTACAGGACGTCTGTTTAGAGAAGAGTCTGTGATGCAAGAAGATGGGGTAGTCTTGTGGAAAGCAAGAAAGACCAACGAATACAATCGTCCATAATATCCCGGTGTTCGTTTTGCGGTTGTGTTGTTTTATTTAAAGCGATTGATTTCATAAAAACAACAGGTGAAACTCTTGACGAAACGATAATTACCTATTAGAAAAACAAAGCGTAAACAGGTTCAGACTGAAAGAGCGTTGAGATGGTTTTTGAAAGGGCTTGACCAGCGGCTTTTTTTACGTGCTTAGATTGTGTACAATAAGGAAAGAACAAGCCATTAGCGCATGGACAATTTAGAGGAGTGAACAGGATGTCAAATATAGAAGAGTTGAATGATCAATTTCAGGTAAGACGTCAGAAGATGGAAGAGATTCGTAACGGAGGACTTGATCCATTTGGTGCTCGATTCGAGCGAACTCATTTATCAAATGAGTTAATAGAGGCTTATGGTGAATTATCGAAAGAAGAATTAGATGAGACACAACACGTTGCCAAGATTGCTGGACGTATTATGACAAAACGCGGTAAAGGGAAAGCTGGATTTGCACATATCCAAGATTTAGGTGGCCAAATTCAGATTTATGTACGTCTGGATGTGATTGGCGAAGAGGCGTATAAGCTCTTCACGATGGCGGATTTAGGAGATATCGTAGGAATTGAAGGAGCAGTTTTCAAAACAAAAGTTGGCGAACTCTCTATTAAAGTAACTAAGTTCACGTTTTTATCAAAAGCGCTGCGACCGCTTCCTGAAAAGTTTCATGGGTTACAGGACATTGAACAACGTTACCGTCAACGTTACTTGGACTTGATCTCTACTGAAGGCAGTAAAGAGACTTTCATTTTACGAAGCCGTATCATTCAATCCATGCGACGTTATTTAGATGGACAAGGCTTCTTAGAGGTGGAAACACCGATGTTACATTCAATCGCGGGTGGTGCTTCGGCGCGTCCGTTTATTACGCATCATAATACTTTGGATATGACCTTATATATGCGTATTGCGATTGAGTTACACTTGAAGCGTCTGATTGTTGGCGGATTAGAGAAAGTGTATGAAATTGGGCGTGTATTCAGAAACGAAGGAATCTCGACTCGTCACAATCCAGAGTTCACAATGATTGAATTATATGAAGCGTATGCTGACTATAACGACATTATGGAGCTAACGGAGAATATGATTGCACATATCGCCGAAGAAGTGCTTGGCACTACGAAAGTACAATATGGTGATGACATTATTGATGTATCTCCTGGCTGGAAACGTCTGCATATGGCTGATGCGGTTAAGGAATATACAGGCGTAGACTTCTGGAAGGAAATGACGAAGGAAGAAGCGCATGTACTAGCTAAGGAGCATGGGGTAGATGTACAACCGACGATGGAAGCGGGGCATGTGCTGAATGAATTCTTCGAGCAAAAAGTAGAAGAGCAGCTGGTTCAACCGACATTCGTGTACGGTCACCCAGTTGAAATTTCACCGCTTGCGAAGAAAAATCCAGAAGACGGTCGCTTTACAGACCGTTTTGAGTTATTTATTGTACGTCGTGAGCATGCAAACGCCTTTACTGAACTGAATGATCCTATAGATCAGCGTCAGCGTTTTGAAGCTCAGCTAGTTGAAAAGGAACAAGGAAATGATGAAGCGCACGAAATGGATGAAGACTTCATCGAAGCATTGGAATACGGTCTTCCACCTACTGGCGGACTTGGAATTGGTATTGACCGTCTTGTAATGCTGTTAACAAACGCTCAATCCATTCGGGATGTGTTATTATTCCCGCAAATGCGTTCTAAAGACTGAGTATAAATTCAGAGTGCATCTCGCTAGTTGAGATGCACTCTTTTTGTTTGTGAAGAAAATACTTGCGTTAGTTTAATGTGCGTGGTATATTTAAACACGTTGCTTTTCACGTAACTAACTTGTGCATTGTATTTCAAGCGAAATAAACTTTTAAAAAGTTATTGACGCGAACTATACAGTGTGGTATTATATAAAAGTTGCTGAAAACAACGGAAACACTATGAACCTTGAAAACTGAACAGCAAAATGTCAACGAATTATCGTTTGGGAAACCGGCTCTGCCGGCGGAACAAACACAAACAGATCGAACGATCTGATAGACATCTTAAATGATGCCAGTACGAATTGAGCAATCAATTCTCTTTTATGGAGAGTTTGATCCTGGCTCAGGACGAACGCTGGCGGCATGCC
>NZ_JAUBDH010000012.1:0-77192 GCF_033253705.1 Sporosarcina aquimarina | reverse complement strand
ACTTTTCCACATCCTATTCCTCTCTTTCTATAGACTGCCTACAGTATATAGAAAGTAGATTTATGATGGAAAACTGTTGAATCTTATTTGTTGAAAACTGTTGTCTCTAGTTTAACGTTTACATGGGAATGGGAAAACTAAAAATAGCAATTGCTGACGATAACAAAGAACTTGTAAAAACGATGTGTTCATATTTTGAAAAACACCCTGATATAGAAGTAGTATGGACTGCTCAAAATGGAAAACTATGTCTATCGAAATTAGAAGAAACTGTGCCGGATGTGCTGCTGTTAGATATTATTATGCCATATCTTGACGGCATTGCTGTCCTGGACAACATTCGTCAAAAAGAAGAATTATCTGATTTTAAAATTATTATGCTGACTGCTTTTGGTCAGGAAGACGTAATGACACAAGCCGCGGGCCTAGGGGCATCCTACTTCATGTTGAAACCTTTCGAATTCGAACAGCTTGTTAACCAAATCTTCCAGGTTGCAAAATTGCAAAAACCTTCGACGGTAAAACAGCCAGCTGTTCAGATAGAAAAAGGATCAGAAGTGGTGACTCAAAAAGTTTTAGATACAGCAATTACAACAACTATTAAAGAAATTGGAGTTCCTGCTCACATTAAGGGGTATTCTTATCTCAGAGAAGCCATTCAGATGGTTTACAATGACAATGAGCTTCTAGGAGCTGTTACCAAAATCTTGTACCCTGACATTGCAGAAAAATATAAGACAACCCCATCACGTGTAGAGCGGGCAATTCGACACGCTATTGAAGTTGCATGGAACCGTGGAAATTATGATGTTATTTCAAAAACATTCGGCTATACAGTCCATCATTTGAAAAGCAAACCCACGAATTCTGAATTCATCGCGATGATCGCAGATAAGATCCGTTTGGAGCATATGGCCAGTTGATAGTGAATGCTTTAGAATGTGAGTAAATCGTAAAGATTATTGGTATAAGCTTAGGACTGATGAGAATTTATCAGTCTTTTTTTTGAACTATATTTTTCTGAGTGAAAAGAATCAGGCAATTATATTTATTTCTTTCCAACTTACTGTAAGTGTAGACGAAACACCTATTTCTTAAAATAACCAAAGATTTATAATAAGTATACAAAGAGAGGTGACCTGCGTGCTTTATGAAAATGATTTTTTTGTGCTTACTTTAAAAGGAAAAAGCGTCCATATGCAGACGAAGAAAATCGGCTTTGACTTAAAGTCATTTGACAGGATCACAAAGATGCTTCCACGATTAAAAATTTTATCCTTTCCGAATCTTCGTCGGACACTTTCTGTTGTAGGAAGTGATGTTGAAATCGCATCCTACCTATCGGAAATTGAGATAGTTGTAGCTGCTGATAACATGAAAGCAGTAGTGGAGATAAATTTAACTGATGAGGAATTAGATACGAAAAAATCAGAACTGCCTAAACTTCTAAACGAAGCATTACATAATAAGAATATTGTTTATGGCATACGCAGCGTTCAATTAGATAACATGAAATTTGGACAAGCCATCGTAATTGCAGAAGGGAAAGTCCCTGGTAACGGGAACGATGCGATCATAACATACATAGAAATGCCTGAGAGACGCCCGATTATAAGAGAAGATGGAAATGCTGACTACTATGAAATGAATTTTGTGACTCCTGTTGAAAAAGGGGATTGGTTAGGAGAAAAAATTCCACCTCAAGAAGGTACATCCGGAATAGATATTTTCGGAAATGAAATTAAAGGTAAAAAAGGATTAGACAAAAAACTTTTTTACGATCGAAAGTCAATTGAAGAAGTAGATGAAGACGGTAAAATTATATTGCGGGCACTGCATGGCGGCGTGCTGGAATTTGTTAACGAAGTAGTCAGTGTCGGCCATCAACTATTTATAGATGGTGATGTTGGCCCAGAGACAGGTTCTATTACATTTGACGGCACTGTTGTCATTACAGGGACAGTGTTAGCAGGTTACAGTGTCAACGCTCTGAATGATATATCTATTGAAGCCGCTGAAGCAGTGACAAATGCGCGGGAAATCAGATCTGAGAATGGCGATATTTATATAAAAGGCGGTGTTTTTGGGGGAGGCAAAACGATTATAGCGGCAAAAGAGACAATATATATTAAGCATGCGAATGACTGCAGTATTTTTGCTAAAAGAGTTCACGCAGGTTTATATCTTTTAGGTTCAGATGTAATAGCGGATTATATTGAAGTCGATCCCCATAAAGGCAGAATAATCGGTGGGAAAACTGAGGCGACATATCGGATTACATGCGCTACTGCAGGAAATCGTCATGAGCGCAATACAATCCTTTTTGCAAAAGGAATCGACAAAGAGGGGATACATTTAGAAGTTCAACAAATGGCGAAATCATTTAAAAATCTACAAAATCAGATTGTCCAGTTGGAGACGGTGATCGCTCCTTTAGACAAACAAAGTACTTCCCTCATAGGGACTAAGCGAGATGCGTATGATAAGATTCAAGAAACATTAAAAAAAAATCGAAATGAACTGTTAGTGCTGGATCAAGCAATCCAGACGCATCTAGAAGTTATGAAAACCGCGAAATCGCCTGAAATAGAAATCACAAAATCAGCTAATCCAGGAGTCTTTTTGCAAATTGGAACAAAATCTTCTGTGATTACATCTGAGACAAAAGGTGTTTTTGAATTAGTGGACGGGGTATTGAATATCTGATTCGCTTTTAAAGGAGGCAATTGAGTGTCTGTCAAAAATAATGGTGTCGAAAGTAAAGAAGTGTACGCACACCGCGGGGCTTCTGGGACTTATTTTGAAAATACGATGAAAGCATTTCATGGAGCAGTTGACGACGGCGCAGATGGTATCGAATTGGATGTACAGTTATCGAAAGACGGTGTGTTTTTTGTCATTCACGATGAAGATTTAAATAGAGTTTCCGGTATTCATAAAAATATTTCAGAAATGGATGCGGCAGACATAGAGGAAATCCGGATTGGCAAACGATTTTTCAGAGGTGTGAAGGGGAGTCATATTCCAACACTTACTTCCGTAGTATCATTCGCAGCTATGAACTCAATTGGACTGAATATCGAGTTAAAAGAAACTGTATCGAGAAACCCTGAAAAACTTAGTGTTTTGCTGGAGCAGTTAGCTATTCTTGACAATGTACATATTTCGTCATTTGATTATGCGCTGATAAAAAGAGTAAAGGAATTAGAGCCTTCAATGGAAACAGGTTTATTACTTAAAAAATCGATGCTTACTGATCATCAGTTATCCGATTATCCTGCCGCTGATGCTTTCCATTTTCATAAGCGTATGTTAAAAGAGCCTTATATAACTTATTGGAAACAAACCGATAAGAAAATACGTGTGTATGGAGTGGAAGGGAACGAGTCATACGTTCTAGATCCGCCAGAATTCATCTATGGATGGATTACTGATTATCCCTCGCGGTTCAGAACCACTTAAACCGACCATAAAAAAATAGAAGACTTGGCAAATTTGCCGAGTCTTCTATTTTTATTTCTTCTTTTTTTGTATCCTACCTTTTCTTTGGTCACGACGGAATAAAAATCCAGCGAAAAATCCTATACCTGCTGCAAGAAATAAAAATCCTGCAACAAATTGCAACCATATGTATGGGAATGGGCTAAAAAGAATGCCAAATAATGCATCACGCATCAGCTTTATACCTAATGCTGCAGCAATACCGGGAATAACAAGCACAATGAATGCGACTAAGCGAGCCACATAAACCCCTCCAATCTTTTTTAATTTTACCTGCTGTCGAAAGATTGTCAAGATGCAAGCTATGTTGTATGATGAAATAAGCAATGCAAAAGATTGCACAAAGGTGAGAGGGGGATTGAACATCTTTGCAAAATATTGTTATCATTGATGCAGATGAACAAAGCTTACATGCTTTGCAGGTACTTCAAGCAACTAGTGATTATCAGATTGTTGGCATCGTGGAACAAACTCAAAAGGCTTCCATCTCACAGTTTGCAACACGTTACGGAATCCCTCACGGCCCTGATCCAGAATCTATATTGTCTGGAAATGTGCACATCGTTTTGGATTTTTCAGAAGAATGTTCGACTCGTTACATTCAATTTTGTCCAAACGCGACTGTTGTTCCAAAAAACATTTGCCATCTACTTGTTAAGATTTTGTTGAAACCATCTAAAGAAACACAATTTCTTCAATCGAATGTTAGAATGTATCAATCAATTTTTAACTCAGTCGATGAAGGCATGATCGGTATTGACGAATTTGGTATTATTACATTGTTTAATGATAGCGCTTCCAAAATGCTGGACGTTACAGTAAAAGAAGTGATTGGAAAACCGATTCTATCCATCATTCCTTCATCAGGATTGCTGGAAGTCTTGCATAGCGGTCAGCCTGTTTCCGATGACGAACTGCAATTATCCAACGGTCTTGAAATCCTAAGCTCGCGCTATCCGATTATTAATCAGGACGGTAAGACAACAGGAGCATTTGCCGTATTTAAAGATATATCAGGCGTTATACGGACTGCAGAAGAAATAACGGATTTAAAACGAGTGAAAACCATGCTTGAAGCGATTATCCATTCAAGTGATGATGCCATTTCTGTTGTAGACTCTGAAGGATTGGGCATACTTGTAAATCCTGCATATACTCGTTTAACCGGCCTAACGGAAAGAGAAGTGATTGGACAACCTGCTACTGTTGACATTAGCTCAGGTGAAAGTATTCATATGAAGGTTCTTGAAACCAAACGTCCAGTACGTGGAGTTAACATGCAAATCGGTGAGAAGAACCGCAATGTGATTGTGAATGTTGCACCAATTATCGTTGACAAGGAAGTAAAAGGCAGTGTTGGTGTAATACATGATATTACAGAGATGCGCAGTCTTATGAAAGAGCTGGACCAAGCGAAAGCGATGATTCGTGATTTGGAATCCACTTATACGTTTGATGATATTATTGGTTCTAACGAAGACCTTCTAATCGCAGTCGGTCAAGCAAAAATTGCAGCGGGCTCAGAAATCCCAATTATGTTACGTGGAGAGCCAGGTAGTGGAAAAGAGCTTTTTGCACATGCAATTCACACAGGCAGCCGCAGGTCTAACGGGGACTTCATACGTGTTTCCTGTGCAACGCTTGATGTGGATTCAATTGAGATGGCCTTGATTCACACGAAAATTCAGGATGACAAACTTTCAGGAACTTTGTTTTTAGATGAAATTACAGAATTGAATCCAGAGGTACAAGAAAAATTGCTGGAGTATTTACGAATTGGAAGTATTACAACATCCGGACAATCCAAACAGCTGGGAGTGCGAATCATAGCTTCTTCAGCAGCGAATTTGGAACGAGCTGTTCATGAAGGCCGTCTGTCTGAAGAATTATTTTTCCAGCTCACACGTATTTCTATACGAATTCCGGCATTAAGAACAAGACCTGAAGACATCTTACTTATTACAGAAACACTTCTCGCTATGCTAAATCAGGAATTTGGAATGTCCATTCAAAGAGTGACATCGAAAGCAATGGAAAGACTTCAATCATACGAATGGCCAGGAAATGTAAGAGAGCTTGAAAATGTCATAAGCCGTGCCATGATTCTATCGGAATCAGGGTCTGCAGTGCTTAACGAAGAAGATATAATACGTGCGTTATCATCTCGCAGCGATCACCATCTTGATTCAAATCCAGCACTTCCAGACAAAAGAACGCTTGCATCACTGATGGAAGACCATGAAAAATTATTATTAGAAGCATCCCTTAAAGAAAATAATGGACAAAAAGTTATTGTGGCTGATCGTCTGGGGATTTCTCTCAGGTCTTTATATTACAAATTAGAGAAGTACAAATTGATTTAACAAAAGGGGTGGACTCGTGAATACTCTTTCGGAGTTAGTAAAACAAGCATCCTTATTATCAGATAGGCCATGTACCGCTGTTGCATGTGCAGCTGATCCAGATGTATTGGAATCCGTAGACTTGGCTGTAACTCGTGGCCTAGCTACATTTAAGCTTTATGATGATAAACAGCAGTTGCTCGATGCAATTCAAAAAAATTATCCGCATCTAATTGACCATCCTGATGTGGAAATAATTGATAGTCAGGGTGTTGTAGAATCAGCTAAAGCAGCAGTGGATGCAGTGTCGGCTGGACAAGCTCAGGTGCTTATGAAAGGAAACATCCCTACCGCAACATTGATGAAAGCCGCACTGAGAAAAGAATCAGGATTGCGAACGGGAAATGTGCTCTCCCATGTGGCGGCATTTGAAGTATCAGGTTATGACCGGTTGTTTTTCATAACAGACTCAGCCATGAGTATTACACCTGATTTGCAAGTGAAAGCGCAAATTATCCAAAACGCAGTTACTGTTGCTAGGTCATGTGGGATTGAAATGCCGATCGTTGTCCCTTTGGCAGCTGTTGAAACTGTGAATCCTGCAATGCAAGCAACACTAGATGCGGCTTCCTTGACGATGATGAATCAGCGAGGGCAGTTGAAAAATTGTATTGTTGAAGGACCTATGGCACTAGATAATGCAATTTCACCAGATGCAGCTTTACATAAAGGACTTACGGGTCCAGCAGCTGGTAAGGCAGATATTTTAATCGCACCAAATTTAGAAGCAGGTAACATACTCTACAAATCGTTAACTTATTTCGCAAAAGCGAAAGTAGGCGGTATCATTCAAGGTGCCTCTGCCCCAATCGTAGTTACATCGCGAGCGGATAGTGCAGAGACGAAACTTCACTCTATGGCACTGGCGTTATTAGTAAGTAAAAACTGATTGAAAAACTGGAGGAATTACAAATGGAAATTATAAAATATATGGAAACTTACGACTATGAGCAATTGGTGATCTGCCAAGACAAAACAACTGGCCTAAAAGCATTTATCGCAATTCACGATACTACACTTGGACCTGCACTCGGAGGAACTCGCATGTGGACTTACAACAGCGAAGAAGAAGCGATTGAAGATGCGCTGCGTCTAGCACGTGGAATGACGTACAAAAATGCTGCTGCTGGTTTGAACCTTGGCGGCGGTAAAGCTGTTATTATGGGCAATCCTAAAACTGACAAGAATGATGAATTGTTCCGTGCTTTCGGCCGTTTCATTGAAGGATTGAATGGTCGCTACATTACAGCTGAAGATGTTGGTACAACTGAAGAGGATATGGACTTGATACATCTTGAAACAAATTACGTAACAGGCGTTTCTGCGGAATTCGGTTCTTCAGGTAACCCATCACCTGTAACAGCACTTGGTGTGTATGTGGGTATGAAAGCAGCTGCAAAAGAAGCATTCGGTGATGATTCACTAAAAGGTAAAACAATCGCAGTGCAAGGTGTCGGAAACGTTGCCTACACAATGTGCGAATATCTGCATGAAGAAGGCGCAAAACTTATTGTTACGGATATTAATGAAGAAGCAGTTCAGCGTGCTGTAGATAACTTTGGTGCGACAGCGGTAGGTATTAACGAAATTTATGGCGTGGAAGCAGATATCTTCTCACCATGTGCACTTGGAGCTGTCATCAATGACGACACAATCCCGCAATTGAAAGCAAAAGTTATCGCAGGTTCTGCAAACAACCAATTGAAAAACCCTGAGCATGGAGACAAAATTCATGAAATGGGACTTGTTTATGCACCAGATTATGTTATCAACTCTGGCGGTGTCATTAACGTAGCAGACGAATTGGACGGGTATAACCGTGAGCGTGCTTTGAAAAAGGTCAATACGATTTACGATACAATCGAAAAGATCTTTGCAATTTCAAAACGTGATAACATTCCTTCATACGTTGCAGCGGACCGTCTAGCTGAAGAGCGTATTGAACGAGTTGCAAAAGCTCGTAATTCGTTCTTGCAAAATGAAAAAAGTGTCCTGTCAAATCGTCGATAAGCAACTTTTTAAACTGTGCTGTGAAAGGGGTTGTGACCCATGAAACTTTCAGTTGCTAGAATATTGACGATAAATCCTGGCTCTACCTCTACTAAAATCGGCGTGTTTGACAATGATCAGCTCGTTATGGAAGAGACATTACGTCATTCAACTGAACAACTTGCCCAGTTTGCTTCGATCACCGCTCAGTATGAATTTCGTAAGTCGATGATTGTAGAAGAACTTCAACAACATGAAATCGAACTATCTTCATTATCTGCAGTATGTGGACGCGGTGGCTTACTGCGTCCGATTGCAGGTGGGACCTATACTGTGAATGATGCGATGCTTGAGGATCTGCGTAAAGGATACTCTGGCCAACATGCTTCAAACCTCGGTGGAATCATAGCAAACGAAATTGCATTGACAGCTAACATTCCTGCATATATCGTCGACCCTGTGGTGGTAGATGAACTTCAACCGATCGCAAGGCTATCAGGATTTAAATTGCTGGAACGCCATTCGATTTTTCATGCACTGAACCAAAAAGCAGTTGCACGGAGATATGCAGCCCATACTGGTAACAAGTATGAAGATCTTAAACTTATCGTCGTACACATGGGTGGCGGAATTACAGTTGGCGTACATCATCATGGTAAGGTGATAGACGTCAATAACGGACTTCATGGAGACGGTCCCTTCAGCCCGGAAAGAGCGGGTACCGTGCCAGCAGGAGACTTAGTGGAAATATGCTTTTCAGGTAAATACTATCGTCAAGAAGTGATGGAAATGCTTGTCGGTAAAGGTGGCCTTACTGGGTACCTTGGTACCAATGATGCGGTCCGAGTAGAGAAACGGATTGCCGAAGGGGATGACTTTGCTAAAGAAGTTTATAATGCAATGGCATACCAAGTGGCAAAAGAGATCGGCAGTGCTGCTGCAGTTCTAAAAGGTGAGGTGGATGCCATTATTCTTACTGGCGGCCTTGCATATGGAAAAGAATTCACAGAAGAGATTCAATCTCATGTGAAATGGATTAGTGATGTTGTAGTCTATCCGGGGGAAGACGAATTGCAAGCCCTTGCGGAAGGGGCATTTCGTGTTCTTACCGGTGAAGAGGTCGCAAAAGTGTATCCATCATAATTGAAAACAAAAGAATGGAGGCGTATCACAATGGCTCAAGAGTATGATGTAGTAATTCTTGGAGGCGGTACAGGCGGATATGTTGCTGCAATTCGTTCTGCACAACTAGGTTTGAAAACGGCTCTCGTTGAAAAGGGGAAATTAGGCGGTACATGCTTACATAAAGGATGTATTCCAAGTAAAGCTTTGTTGAAAAGTGCAGAAGTCTATCAACTGACAAAAGAAAAGGCAAAAAGCTTTGGAGTTGATACGGAAGGTGTTTCATTAAATTTCGGAGCCGTCCAAGACCGTAAACAAACGATTGTTGATACACTTTACAAAGGTGTTCAAGGTCTTATGAAAAAAGGTAAAATTGACGTCTATGAAGGTACAGGCAGAATGCTAGGACCCTCTATATTCTCACCCATGCCTGGAACAATTTCAGTTGAGATGAACAACGGTGAAGAAAACGAAATGCTTATTTTGAAAAATCTTGTGCTAGCAACAGGTTCCCGTCCAAGAACTTTACCAGGGCTAGACTTAGATGAACAGCAAATATTATCTTCAGATGGTGCACTAGCGCTAGAATCACTTCCTTCATCTATGCTTATTATTGGCGGGGGTGTCATCGGAATTGAATGGGCTTCAATGCTCAACGACTTCGGTGTTGACGTGACTGTTGTGGAATATGCAGACCGTATCCTGCCGACAGAAGATGAAGATATTTCAAAAGAAATGAAAAAGATTTTAGAGAAAAAAGGTATTCAATTTGTTACTGGTGCTAAAGTTCTTGCTGAAACAGTTGATAAAACTACTGAAAATGTATCGATTTCAGCAGAGGTTGGTGATTCAACTCAAACCTTCACTGCCGAGAAAGTTTTAGTTTCTGTTGGACGTCAAGCAAATACTGAAGGTATAGGAATTGAAAATACAGATATTGAAATTGAAAAAGGGTATATTAAAACCCGTCCTACATTCCAAACAAAAGAAAGTCATATTTATGCAATCGGGGATTGTATTGGCGGACTTCAATTGGCACATGTTGCATCTCATGAAGGTATCGCAGCAATCGAGCATATTGCTAATCAGACTCCAGAACCGATGGATTATGAGAAGATATCCCGTTGCATTTACTCAAGTCCTGAAGCTGCGAGTGTGGGGATAACTGAAAAACAAGCCAAAGACCGCGGCTTTTCGGTTAAAGTAGGAAAATTTCCGTTCCAAGCAGTTGGTAAAGCACTTGTGAATGGCAAACCAGAAGGATTTGTGAAAATAATTGCAGATGAAAAGACTGATGATGTACTTGGTGTGCATATGATTGGTGCAGGAGTAACCGATATGATTTCTGAAGCAGGGTTAGCGATGGTATTAGATGCAACACCTTGGGAAATTGCTGATACAATTCATCCGCATCCTTCACTTTCTGAAGTAATTGGTGAAGCAGCACTTGCTGTAGATGGCAAAGCAATACACATGTAAAAGGGGGAAATACTCATGGCAACGAATCGCCACGAAGAGCTAGGTCTTTCAAATGAAGATGTACTACAAATGTATGAAACTATGTTAATGGCAAGAAAAATAGATGAGCGCATGTGGCTCCTAAATCGTGCGGGTAAGGTTCCGTTTGTTATTTCTTGTCAAGGACAAGAAGCGGCGCAGGTTGGCGCTGCTTATGCACTTAACAAAGACAAAGACTGGATCGCTCCGTACTATCGTGATATGGGAGTAGTTCTTCACTTCGGAATGACACCTAAAGATTTAATGCTATCTGCATTCGCAAAAGCAGAAGACCCTAACTCTGGCGGCCGTCAAATGCCGGGCCACTTCGGGCAAAGGAAAAACCGGATATTAACAGGTTCTTCTCCGGTTACTACACAACTTCCGCATGCAGTAGGAGTTGCGCTAGCAGCTAAGATAAAAGGGGAAGACTTCATTACATTTTCGACACTTGGAGAGGGTTCTTCCAACCAAGGGGATTTCCATGAAGGCATGAACTTCGCTGGTGTCCATAAATTACCGACAGTCATTATGGTAGAAAATAATAAATATGCGATTTCTGTACCAGTCGAAAAACAGCTTGCATGTGAAAATGTTTCAGATCGGGCAGTTGGTTATGGAATGCCAGGTGTAACTGTCGATGGAACAGATCCGCTTGAAGTGTATCGAGTGATGAAAGAAGCAGCTGATCGTGCGCGCAGCGGTGAAGGTCCAAGTTTGATTGAAGCTGTTTGCTATCGATTGACTGCTCACTCTTCAGATGACGACCAAAGATTATATCGTGATGCTGAAGAATTGGAAGCAGAACGTAAACTTGATCCGATTCCTAAATTTGCAGCATATTTAAAAGACACAGGTGTGTTATCTGATGAGCTTAACGGCGAAATTGAAAAGCGTATTATGCAACAAGTAAACGAAGCTACAGATTATGCTGAAGCAGCACCTTATGCAGATGCGGAGTATGCACTTCGACATGTCTATGCTGAACAAGGAGGGAACGACTGATGGCAGTCATTTCATATATTGATGCAATTACTAGCGCAATGGCAGAAGAAATGGAGCGCGACGAAAACGTTTTTGTAATGGGAGAAGACGTTGGCCGTAAAGGTGGCGTATTTAAAGCAACTACAGGTCTTTATGACAAGTACGGTGAGTATCGTGCGCTTGATACACCTCTAGCTGAATCAGCAATTGCAGGCGTTGCAATCGGTGCTGCGATGTATGGAATGCGTCCTATTGCTGAAATGCAATTCGCAGACTTCATCATGCCGGCTGTAAACCAAATTGTTTCTGAAGCGGCAAAAATTCGGTATCGTTCTAATAACGATTGGTCATGTCCTTTAGTAGTTCGCGCTCCATTTGGCGGAGGCGTGCACGGTGCGCTTTATCACTCTCAGTCTGTTGAGTCGATGTTTGCTGGTACTCCAGGTCTTAAAATCGTAATACCGTCTACTCCTTACGATGCTAAAGGGTTGTTGAAGGCGGCAATCAGGGATGAAGATCCAGTTCTATTCTTTGAACATAAACGAGCTTACCGCTTGATTAAAGGGGAAGTTCCTGAAGAAGAATATGTACTTGAAATTGGTAAAGCCGATGTGAAACGTGAAGGGGAAGACATCACAATTATCACATACGGACTGTGTGTCCATTTTGCATTGCAAGCGGCAGAACGTCTTGCGGAAGATGGGATTTCTGCACACATTCTAGACCTTAGAACAATTTATCCGCTCGACAAAGAAGCGATTATTGAAGCTGCAAAGAAAACAGGTAAAGTCCTTCTTGTCACTGAAGACAACAAAGAAGGAAGCATTATGAGTGAAGTGGCTGCTATTATTTCTGAGAACTGTTTATTTGATTTGGATGCGCCAATTCAGCGTTTGGCAGGACCGGATATTCCTGCGATGCCTTATGCACCGACTATGGAGAAATTCTTTATGGTCAATCCAGACAAAGTAGAAAAGGCAGCACGAGATTTAGCTGAATTTTAATAACGAACGGAGGGGAATCTTGTGGCAATTGAATCGATTAAAATGCCTCAGCTTGGTGAAAGTGTTACAGAAGGTACAATAGAAAAATGGCTTGTGAAGCCAGGTGATCATGTTGAAAAATATGATTCACTTGCAGAAGTGAACACTGATAAAGTGACAGCTGAAGTCCCTTCATCATTCACAGGGACTATTAAAGAAATCATTGTTCAAGAAGGCCAGACAGTTGCTGTAGGTGAAGTGGTATGTACGATAGAAACTGAGGGTGGCGGCAGTGAGGCTCAACCTGAAGCAGTACCTGCTAAAGAAGAGCCAGCGAACGAAATGCCTGCAGAAGGTTCTCAAAAACCAAAGAGTCCTATCAAGAAAGAAAAAGGAGCAGCTGCAGGACGTTACTCACCAGCTGTTTTACGTTTATCACAAGATCACGATATCAATTTATCTGACGTCGATGGTTCAGGCCGCGATGGACGAATTACACGTAAAGACATCCAGGCAATTATTGATAGCGGCCAAAAGCCACAACCTAAATCAGTAACTGCTGAAACTCCGGCGCAACCTGAGGTTCAACAGTCCGCACCAGTACAAGCACAACCTGCACAAGGGGCAGCAAATGTGCCGGTTGCTCCAGGAGATATTGAAATTCCAGTTACTGGAGTTAGACGTGCAATCGCAAACAACATGCTGAAGTCTAAACACGAAGCACCGCATGCATGGACAATGATTGAAGTCGATGTAACAGAAATGGTGAAATACCGAGATTCACTGAAAAAAGACTTCAAGCAAAAAGAAGGATTTAATTTAACGTATTTCGCATTTTTCGTCAAAGCGGTTTCTCAAGCACTAAAAGAATTCCCTATGATGAATTCAATGTGGGCTGGCGATAAAATTGTCCAGAAAAAAGATATTAATATTTCGATTGCTGTTGCGACTGAAGACGCATTATACGTTCCAGTCATTCCGCAAGCTGACGAAAAAACGATCAAAGGCATTGGCCGTGAGATTACAGAACTTGCAGGTAAAGTCCGTTCAGGCAAACTGAAATCATCAGAAATGCAAGGCGGTACGTTTACAGTGAATAACACAGGCTCATTTGGTTCAGTCCAATCGATGGGAATTATCAACCATCCACAAGCTGCAATTCTGCAAGTGGAATCCATCGTCAAGCGTCCAGTCGTCATGGACAATGGTATGATTGCTGTGCGTGATATGGTCAATCTTTGCCTGTCTCTGGATCACCGGGTATTGGATGGTCTTGTTGCAGGTAACTTCTTAGCTCGCGTAAAAGAAATTTTAGAAAACGTTTCGTCTGATACAACATCTGTCTACTAAATTAGACATCCCTACCCCCGCGGCCATAGAACGAATGGACGTGGGGGTTATCTTTTCAAGTAAGATCACTTTCAGGTACACTAGTAGAAAGTAAGTTTAACAGGGAGGGATTACAAATGAACCATTCTGATATACATAATATGAAGCAGCAAAAATTTGAACGCCCGGAGTGGGAAGAATGGCTTCAAGTTGCAGAGAGTTCATTGAAAGGCAGAACTGTCGACTCATTGAAAACACCTACAGCTGAAGGCATCTCGTTAAAACCGCTGTACACTGCATCTCCGAATCCTTCTCATACTGTCCGTCCTAGTCATAGAAAATGGATAAGTGCGCAGCCGACAATTGGAGAGACTGGTTCAGAGTGGATTTCTTCTATGAAGGAAAGTCTCGAAAAAGGAAATGAAGCGATCTATTTAGATGGTGGAACACCTAATAAATGGGACGACGTTTCTTTAAAAGCTCTTGCCGAATTGATGTTGGATTACCCTTTTGCTTTCCTGCACATAAACTCTGAAGACCGATTACTCGATGTATTTAAGCTGATTTCACTTGATGAACGAGAGAAAGTAACTGGATTGCTCCTTTCTGACACAGTTCAATTGCCACTTGGGTATAAAAATGTTAGAACAGTTGGCATTGATTTGGAGTCTATTCATATGAGAGGTGCAGATAGTGTTACTGAACTCGCGTTAGCGTTATCGCAAGCTGCAGAACACGCTATGACAATGGAATCTTTTGACCAGTTTTGTGATAAAGTCTTTTTTAGATTTCCAGCAGATACTCATTTCTTTATGGAAATCTCAAAATTTAGAGCTTTCCGTACGCTTTGGCAATTATTCTGCAGCGCTTATGACATGAATGACAATACTGCTGTGCCTTTAATGGCGGTCACTTCGCTGCGTTCTTATTCCAAAATAGATCCTTATGTAAACTTACTGCGAGCAGGAAACAGCTCATTTTCAGCAGTACTTGGGGGAGCTGATTGGCTGACAGTATACCCGTATAACGAGTTAACGGGAAATACACAACAGTCACTTCGTTATGCGAGGAATGTACAGCTGATTATTCGTGAGGAAACACACGCAGACAAAGTCGCCGATCCGGGCGGTGGTTCGTACTTCATCGAACAACTAACTAAGGAATTAGTTCATAAAGCATGGCATCTTTTCCTTGAGATAGAAGAAATGGGCGGATCAAAAGCTTTTCTACATTCAGGCAAGCTGGATCAACTTGCTGAGGAACGTAAAGAGAATGTCGCAAGTGGAGTCTCTTCATTGATTGGCACAAGTGTCTACGCAGATCCTGCGAATCATGAGTTAGTCGAGAACTCATCTAGAAATGAGACAGCTCGTCCTGCTTATCCATTTGAAGAGTTACGGAAGAAAACTTTGAAACAGCCAATCGATATCCGACTTGTTGTGTTCGGAAGTTTGAAATCGTACAAACCTCGTGCGGACTTCGCAGCTGGATTTTTAGCAACTGCCGGGTTAACTGCAAAACACAGCCCGTCGTTTACAGATGCTTATGAAGCGATTGAATGGCTGGAAGCTGAAAAGCCGGACTATGCAATTCTGTGTGCAGCACCGGGTCAGATTGAACAGGTTGCACCTGAAATTAGTTCAAAGAAACCACCAGGAGTTGTATTGGATGTAGCTGGACGTGTCAGTGATGAGTTGACAAATGATTGGCTGGCAAATGGATTAGATGGATTTGTATTCAAAGGACAAAATCGTATCGAGAAGCTGTCTCAAGTTCTATCTCAGTGCAAAGGAGGCGAAAAGATTGAAGAAGCCTGATTTTAGCAAAGTTGAAATCGACCGAATAATCGAGGAACCAGCATCAAATCAAAACGATGCGAACGAATCGTTTCTAACTAACGAAGGAATTCCGGTTAAGCCGATGTATACCTCTGAAGATCGTAACCTGCTAGATCACTTAGGGGATTTCCCAGGAATTGCACCAAATACACGGGGACCTTATCCAACTATGTATGTCGCAAGGCCATGGACTGTTCGCCAATATGCAGGATTTTCGACGGCAGAAGAGAGTAATGCGTTTTATCGGAGAAATCTCGCAATGGGTCAAAAAGGTCTTTCGGTTGCATTTGATTTGGCGACACACCGAGGGTATGACTCTGATCATCCCCGTGTGACAGGGGATGTAGGAAAAGCGGGTGTAGCTATTGACTCAGTCGAAGATATGAAAATTTTATTTGACGGGATTCCACTCGACCAAATGTCAGTCTCCATGACGATGAATGGCGCTGTTTTGCCGATTATGGCATTTTACATTGTTGCTGCAGAGGAACAGGGAGTGTCACCTGATCTATTAGCAGGTACAATTCAAAATGACATTTTAAAAGAATACATGGTACGGAATACGTATATATTTCCACCTGATATGTCCATGCGGATTATTGCTGACATCTTTGACTATACTTCAACACAAATGCCGAAATTCAACTCGATCTCGATATCCGGGTACCATATGCAAGAAGCGGGTGCGACAGCAGATATTGAGTTAGCGTACACACTTGCCGATGGATTGGAATACGTACGTACTGGACTGAAGGCTGGAATTGATATTGATTCGTTCGCACCGAGATTGTCATTTTTCTGGGCAATTGGCATGAACTATTTCATGGAGATTGCGAAGATGCGTGCTGCCAGAATTATATGGGCAAAAATGATGAAAACATTTAATCCTAAAAATACAAAGTCATTAGCACTGCGCACACATTCTCAAACATCTGGATGGAGTTTGACGGAACAGGATCCATTTAATAATGTAACCCGCACATTAATCGAGGCAAATGCAGCTGCAATGGGGCACACCCAATCTTTGCATACAAATGCTTTAGATGAAGCAATTGCATTGCCTACCGATTTTTCTGCGCGTATTGCGAGGAACACCCAATTATTCCTCCAAGAAGAAACAATGATGACAAAGACAATCGATCCATGGGGTGGTTCGTATTATGTAGAATCACTCACGAATGACTTAGTAGAGAAAGCTTGGGAATTGATCGAAGAGATCGAAGAATTAGGCGGAATGGCAAAAGCGATTGAAACCGGTTTACCCAAAATGAAAATTGAAGAAGCTGCTGCCAAACGGCAGGCTAAAATCGATTCGAAGAGTGAAACTATTGTTGGGGTAAACAAATATCGCTTGGATCAGGAAGAACCTATCGATATTTTAGATATTGATAATACGATGGTACGTCAAAAACAAATTGACCGAATTCAACGTACACGAAAAGAGCGAGACGATGCGGCTGTCCAACATGCATTAAATGAATTGACAAAGAGTGCAAAAGAAGGGACAGGAAACCTTTTAGCATTAGCGATAAATGCTGCTCGGGTGCGTGCTACCATTGGTGAGATTTCAGATGCAATTGAAGCAGTTTCTGGCAGACATAAAGCGGTCATACGATCGGTAAGTGGTGTATACAGTCAAAACTTCTCAAATTCTGAAGAAATTGATGAAGTGAAATCGATGACTGAGGAATTCCTTGAAAACGAAGGACGTCGACCTCGTATATTAGTTGCTAAAATGGGGCAAGACGGACACGACAGAGGAGCGAAAGTAATTGCTTCGTCATTTGCCGATTTAGGATTTGACGTTGACATAGGTCCTCTCTTCCAAACACCTGAAGAAACCGCACTGCAAGCTGCAGAGAATGATGTGCATGTCATTGGCGTCAGCTCGCTCGCTGCAGGGCATAAGACACTTGTGCCAGCATTGCGTGCAGAACTTGCTAAAATAGGCCGACCGGATATCTTGGTCATTGTTGGGGGCGTGATACCAGCACAAGACTATGAGTTTTTAAGAGAGAAGGGGGCAGCTGCAATCTTTGGCCCAGGTACAGTCATACCCGTTGCGGCACAAAAGGTTATTGAAGAAATCTATCGTCAATTGGGTTACGAGGAAGTGATGGAGTGAACCGGCGTGATGAAGAAGTGCGGAAAGAAACCGCGCTCAACGTTATGGAAGGTCTGACTTCGTCTCATGATGGAATGAAATCTTCAAAAAGAAGAAAGTTTAAACGAACTAAAGCCCCCCTTGAAATTGAGGAGATCGCACAACAAATTGCAGCTGGATCTAGACTTAGTTTAGCAAAGGGGATTACTCTTTTAGAAAGTGTCGCGATACACGACAAGCCAGCTGGACAAGAACTGCTAAGGACGCTGCTGCCAAAAACCGGGAACAGTATTCGTATTGGAATTACAGGTGTTCCTGGTGCGGGGAAAAGCACATTTATCGAAGCTTTCGGACTTATGCTGACAAAAGCGGGTCACAAAGTGGCTGTCTTGGCTGTAGACCCGAGCTCCTCGATTACGGGCGGAAGTATTTTAGGGGACAAAACGAGGATGGAATTGCTCGCAAGAGATCCCCAAGCCTTTATAAGACCTTCCCCAACTGCGGGAACACTTGGCGGAGTTCATAGGAAAACGAGGGAAACCATGCTGTTGTGCGAAGCAGCTGGTTATGATGTTATCTTAGTAGAAACTGTTGGAGTGGGTCAGTCCGAGACTGCAGTCCGAGAAATGACGGACTTCTTTCTGTTACTCGCCTTAACTGGAGCGGGGGACGAACTGCAAGGGATGAAAAAAGGTATAATGGAGCTTGCTGATGGAATTATTGTCCACAAAGCAGATGGCGATAACGAAAGATTGGCGAAGAAAACAGTTCGGGACTATCGTCAGCTAGCCCATTTTTTACAGCCTGCTTCACCAGGATGGACGACAAAAGCGCTAGCAGTATCTTCTTTAAAAGCTACTGGTTTAGTTGAAACGTGGGAAATGATAGGCGAATTCCGAAATGTAATGGAATCATCAAATTACTGGACAGAACGACGACAATCCCAGACACGCAGTTGGTTTTACACGATGATAAATGACCATTTAATTGATTCGTTTTATGAGGAACCTGGTAGAAAACAACAAGTTACTGAATTGGAAAAGAAGTTATTAGATGGTCAGGCAACTGTTGCGGGAGCAGTAAAACAATTATTTGACTGAGTTTGTATTTAAGTAATAGAAATTATTACGTTAAGACTCGCAATATGATTGCTGAACAGTTTTCTTCGTACAGGGAAACTGTTATGATATAAGTATCATGTTTTAAAGGGGGACAACTATATGACAATGGATTTTAATTTTTATATGGATGATATAACAAGTCAAGCACGTAATGAAATGGAAGCTGGCGGTTATGAGCAGTTAAAAACAGCAGAAGCTGTTGAGGATGCTTTTAAACGTGAAGGTACAACTCTCGTAATGGTGAACTCTGTATGTGGCTGTGCAGGTGGTATTGCACGACCAGCAGCTTTGCATGCAATCCATTTTGATAAGCGTCCGGATCATTTAGTGACAGTGTTCGCAGGTCAGGACAAAGAAGCAACTGCACAAGCACGTATGCACTTTGGAGACTATCACTTACCGTCTTCACCTTCTTTCGTATTGATGAAAGATGGAGAAATGGTTGCAGAAGTTGGCCGGCATGAAATTGAAGGTCATGATCCTATGTCAGTTGTGACTAATTTACAAAGCCAATTCGACGAGTACTGCGAAGAATTATAAAAAACAGGCCGGCATCAGTCTATCTGATGCCGGCCTACATTTCGTCAAACTATTAAAATAATGTGCTAAGACCGATAACAATCGTTGAGGCTATCATTGTTGCGATCATGATGTACACGATTGTTTTTTGAACTTTTTTATTACTCATGTGTCAAAACCCCTTAATTGGATTGATACTATCATTTTAACAGAATCCGTAGAATACTCAACAGGTGGCGCATTATTTCTCAAAACGTTACAATAGAGTAGGGGTGGAATCGTGGAAAAAGTAGATCATATTGGAATTGCAGTAAAAAGTCTTGAAGACTCGTTAGATTATTATATACATACACTCGGACTAAAACTTCTGGGGATCGAAGAAGTTCCACAGCAACACGTGAAAGTCGCGTTTTTGGACGCGGGTAATATTAAATTAGAATTGCTGGAACCGATGAGCGATGAAGGTGCAGTAGCAAGCTTCTTAGAAAAACGAGGCGAAGGTGTGCATCATATCGCTTTTGGAGTTCGTAATATAAAAGAACGTATGGAAGAATTGAAAACGCAAGGAGTACGACTGCTTCAGGATGAACCAAAAAAAGGTGCGGGAGGCGCAGAAGTTGCATTCCTACACCCGAAATCTTCGTTTGGTGTTCTTTACGAACTATGTGCCAAACGCTCATTGGGGGATGAGTAAGTTGGATATATACGATAAAATCAATGAACTGTATGACAAAAAACGTGAAATTGAACTTGGGGGCGGGGATGAGCGTATAGTCCGCCAGCATGAAAAAGGTAAACTCACAGCACGTGAACGAATCGACTTACTCGTCGACAAAGGGACATTTGTCGAGTTGAATCCTTTCGTTGTCCATAGAACCCAAGACTTTGGGATGGATAAAATGCAAGGCCCTGGTGATGGGGTTGTTACAGGTTTTGCAAAAGTCAATGGACGTCCTATCTATTTGTTTTCACAAGACTTCACTGTTTTTGGCGGCGCTTTAGGAGAAATGCATGCAATGAAAATTGCGAATGTCATGGACCTTGCTGCAAAAAATGGAGCACCTTTCATCGGACTGAATGATTCCGGCGGTGCACGAATACAAGAAGGAGTCGTATCTCTTGATGGATACGGTGAAATCTTTTATCGGAATTCTATCTATTCAGGTGTCATTCCTCAAATCTCTGTCATATTAGGACCGTGTGCGGGCGGAGCGGTCTACTCTCCAGCCATTACGGACTTTGTGTTCATGACAGATGATACGAGTCAAATGTTCATAACTGGACCTAAAGTAATCGAAACAGTTACCGGTGAAAAAATATCGTCTGAAGATCTTGGCGGCTCAAAAGTTCATAATTCCACTAGCGGAAATGCACATTTCCGTGGGCCGAATGAACAATCTGTTCTCGAAGAAGTACGACGATTACTAACATACTTACCGCAAAACAATGAAGAAAAAACTCCTATCTGTTCAGTGGATGAACAGGATGATTATCGTCCAGACTTGGCTGATGTCGTGCCATATGAAACAATCCGCCCATATGACGTCCGAAAAGTAATTGAACAAATTGCAGATCCTGATTCCTTCATGGAAGTTCAGAAAGAATTTGCTCGGAATGCGGTTGTAGGTTTCGCTAGAATAAAAGGTGAATCTGTAGGATTTGTATGCAATCAGCCTAAAGTAATGGCGGGCGGATTGGATATCGATTCTTCCGATAAAATCTCACGGTTCATCCGGACGTGTGATTCGTTTAATATTCCTTTAATCACATTTGAAGATGTCACAGGATTCTTCCCAGGTGTTAAACAAGAGCATGGAGGAATTATCCGCCATGGTGCAAAAATCTTATATTCTTATTCAGAAGCGACAGTCCCTAAAATTACAGTGATTTTACGTAAAGCATTTGGTGGAGCTTATGTGGCACTTAACTCGAAAGCAATTGGCGCAGATTTAGTTTTTGCTTGGCCGAATGCAGAGATTGCAGTTATGGGTGCTGAAGGCGCAGCCAATATCATTTTTGCAAGGGATATTGCAACAAGTGAAGATCCGGAAGCAACACGGGCTGCAAAAATCGCTGAATATCGTAATAAGTTTTCGAATCCATACGCAGCTGCTGCGAATGGGATGGTAGATGACATCATTGACCCGCGTGAAACGCGCATTAAGCTCGTACAAGCACTTGAAATGATGCGTTCTAAAAAAGAGACACGCCCTAAGAAAAAGCATGGAAATATGCCACTATAAAAGGAGTGATTTGATGAATTACGAAAGAATGCTAGAAGAATTTTATGAATTAGTAAAAATTGACTCTGAAACACTACATGAAGAACAAATCGTTGGTGTTTTAAAAGAAAAAATGGAGCAAATGGGATTTGACGTAATTGAGGATGACTCTAAAGAGCGTACAGGACATGGGGCAGGGAACTTAATCGCTACTATGAAAGGGTCTTTACCTGATGCAGATCCTATTTACTTCACTTCACACATGGATACAGTGACACCAGGAGTTGGAATTGAGCCTGTTTTAAAAGAGGACGGGTTCATTTATTCTGCTGGAGATACAATCCTGGGTGCGGATGATAAAGCAGGACTTGCAGCCTTGTTTGAAATGATGAGAACGCTTAAAGAAAGCGGAGAAGCACACGGAGATATCCAGTTTGTCATCACAGCTGGTGAAGAAAGCGGCCTTGTAGGCGCTCGCGAGATTGATAATTCACTCATGCATGCAAAGTATGGCTACGCTGTAGATTCTGATGGTAAAGTTGGTGGGATTGTTACCGCTGCGCCCTATAACGCAAAGCTGAAAACTGTAATTCACGGTCGAACAGCGCATGCAGGCGTGGAACCGGAAAAAGGAGTTTCAGCGATAACAATTGCAGCTAAATCAGTTGCAGCTATGAATCTTGGCAGAATCGATTCTGAGACTACAGCGAATATTGGTACGTTTTCAGGTGGTCAGGCTACAAATATTGTGTGTGATGAAGTAAATATTCTGTCTGAAGCCCGATCTATTAATTACGAAAAACTTCAGCAGCAAATGGAACATATGGTAAAAGCATTTGAAGAAACGGCTGAAAAAATGGGCGGTTCAGCAGAGACAGATGCGCGTATTATGTCTCCAGGTTTCCGATTTGACGAACAGGATGAAGTTGTCCAAGTGGCCCAGCAAGCAATTCGTGCAATTGGCCGCACACCAGCACTGTTAACTAGCGGTGGAGGCAGTGATGGAAATATATTTAACGGACACGGATTCCCGACAGTTACACTTTCAGTGGGATATGAAAAAATTCATACTAAAGATGAAAGAATGCCTGTTGAGGAACTTAACAAATTAGCAGACTTGCTTCTTGAAATTGTTCGAACAGCGGCAGCTCGCAGAAAGAATGATCAGTAATATGGCGCAAATAAAAGCAGTCGTTGTCCGATGCGGCAATGAGGAATATGCAATTCCTGTTGAGCAAACGGTGTCAATAGAAGAGTTGGAAAAAGTGAATCCGATTCCACATTTACCAAGCTATTTCTTAGGGTTAATGAAGATTCGCAATGAACTCGTACCGATTTTAGATTTTCAGCAAATTCTTTATGGAAATTCAGCCCAAGAAGATCCAAATGCAAAAGTAGTGGTTGTTCAAACCGAAGGACTATTTTTCGGTTTACTAGTACTCGAAGCAAAAGAGATTCTTGATATACCTGTAGACCGGCTCACAACACAAGGATTGCTAGCCTATTCAAAAACTGCGTATTTTTCTTCTGTTGCAAACTTAGAGAATCGAATGATTACGATGATTGATCCAACAGAATTGTCAAATACACTCAATGGAATGGAAGAAATTAAAGGATACGTCAAACAGGCATTGTCTGAGGATGTGTAACCAATGGAAACCGGGTAGAACGCTGCCCGGTTTTTTGAAGATAAAGAGGTGAGTACATGGAGTACAAAGAATACAAAACGCCTCGTGTTATCCTGCATTTGGATATGAATTGTTTCTTTGCATCTGTGGAACAAGCTCATAATCCAGAATTGAAAGGTCTCGCGTTAGCTGTAGCGGGGAATCCAAAAGCGAGAAGAGGCATTCTTGTTACCTGTTCCTACGAAGCCCGAGCATTTGGTGTTTACACCACCATGACTGTAGGTGAAGCAAAAAGACTTTGCCCAGAACTAGTGCTTGTTCCACCAGATGGTGAAAAGTATCGACAAGCGTCAATAGCCGTTTTTGATATATTAAGAACGTACACGGATTTAGTCGAACCTGTTTCGATTGATGAAGCCTACATCGATATCACTGCAATAGGCGGTTTGGAAGATGCTGTGGGGATTGCAAAAAGTATGCAAGAGCGTATTTTACGTGAACTCGATCTTCCTTGTTCAATTGGAATTGCACCTAACAAGTTTTTAGCGAAAACAGCATCAGATATGAAAAAGCCAATGGGCATAACCATACTGCGTAAGCGTGAAATATCTAAACTATTGTGGCCGCTTCCAGTAATCGAAATGCACGGTATTGGTAAAAGCAGCGCAGAGAAACTGTCCTCTGCGGGCATTAAAACAATTGAAGATCTGGCAACAGCTGATGAACTGCAAGTTAAGTTAACGCTTGGTAAAAGGGGTTTACGATTACAAGAGCGAGCAAAGGGAAATGATACACGTATCGTAGACCCTGAAGCTGCTGAAGAACGGAAAAGTGTAGGAAGTTCCACGACGTTAGCTGTCGATGAGACCGAATTAGATGCATGCTTGCCTGTTTTTGAAAAACTTGCAAAAAAAGTAGCGGATCGATTAGACAAAAATAGACTGGCAGGAACTGTCATTTCCATCCAAATCAGATCGTCAGCGTGGAGAAATCAGTCCAGAAGCAAAACAGTGTTGAATCCTTTATATCGTGAACAAGATATATTTAGAGAAGCATCAGATCTTTTTAGACAACATTGGGATGGGGAACCGATTCGGTTACTAGGTATCACCGTTGCGAATGTAATTCCTATGGAAGAATTGCATGAGCAGTTGTCCTTTGACAACTATGAGCGGCACGCAAAAGAGGTCTCCATGGAAGACTTAGTCACACAAATGAATAAGAAATTTGGTCCGGGAACCATTCATAAAGGAAAATAGACGGAAGGAGGTCGATTAAATGGAACTGCAATTTTTAGGAACTGGTGCAGGTATGCCCTCTAAAATCCGAAATACAACTTCGATCATACTCAATCTATCTGCAGAAGAACATGGATACTGGATGTTTGATTGTGGGGAAGCCACACAACATCAAATGCTTCATACAACGTTAAAACCCCGGAAAGTATCAAAGTTATTTGTAACCCATTTGCATGGAGATCATTTGTTTGGCATTCCAGGTTTTATAGGTTCCAGATCTTTTTTAGGTGGAGACAGCCCATTGGATATTTACGGTCCAGTAGGTATTGAGGAATGGATTTTGACTACACTTCGCATTACGAAAACCCATCTAACGTACAAGCTCAGGATTCATGAAATAGAGGAAGGCATCGTGTTTGAAGACGATGAATTTATCATTACAGCACGTTTGTTATCCCATGTCATACCAAGTTTTGGATTTAGAATTGTACAGAAGCCATTACCGGGCAAGTTGTTGATTGAAAAAGCGATTGCTGCTGGTGTTCCAAAAGGGCCCATCTTGCAACGATTAAAAAATGGAGAAGATATTGTTCTTGAGGATGGGAGAATCATTACTAGTACCAGCGTTATAGGAGAACCCAAACAAGGTTTCATTTTAACAATTTTAGGTGATACGAGCAGTTGCGATGCATCTGTACAACTTTCACAAAATGCGGACTTAGTCGTTCACGAGGCAACATTTGATAATGAGACTGGACAACTGGCAAGTGACTTTGGTCATTCAACAATTCAGCAAGCAGCAGAAATAGTGAAAGAAGCAGGGGCGAAAGCATTGGTTGCCACTCATATTAGTTCTCGCTTTTTGCCAAGTGACATAGAAGCTTTTAGAAAAGAAGGAGAAGCTGTCTTGCCCAAGGTTTTTGTAGCCCACGATTTTGCTCAGTATAAACTTGTGAACGGTGAAGTTGTGGAGAGCAGTTTTAAGAAATAATGGCTTTAAATATATAAAGAAAAGCAGAGTGTCCGGGAAGGAATGCTCTGCTTTTGTATTTAAGATTCAAGATCAGTTAAAACGTCCAGCCTCTGCTGTATTGAGCGGGTGGTTCAATTTCAGTATGAAGCTCCCTAGCTGCTTGATAAGGCCAGTAAGCATCTCGTAACAGCTCTCTGCCGAGAAGAATAATGTCAGCACGCTCGTTTTTCAATATCTCTTCAGCTTGCAGTCCTGATGTAATCAGACCAACAGCTCCCGTTGGAATTTTTGCTCCGTTCCGAATCGTTTCAGAGTAAGGTACCTGATAGCCTGGGTATGCGTCTATTTTCGCAGGAACGACCGCACCTGAACTGACGTCTATCAAATCCACGCCTTGTTCTTTCATCCATTCAGCCATTTCAATATACTGTTCCGATGTCATTCCGTCATCTGAATAGTCCTCTGCTGAAATTCGGACAAATAATGGACCTTCCCATATTCCACGAACGCCATCTATGATTTGACGCAAGAAACGGTAACGGTTTTCCGAACTTCCACCGTAGTCATCGGTCCGTTTGTTTGAAAGTGGCGAAAGGAATTCGTTGATTAGATATCCGTGAGCCCCATGAAGCTCAAGTAAGTCAAAGCCAGCTTTGGCAGCTCTTTCAGCAGCAAGCACAAATGCTTGAACAGTTTCCTGGATATCCGTTTCACTCATTTCTACAGGAGTTTTATAATGATGATCAAATGGTATAGCACTAGGTGCTTGAATATCCCCGTCAACAGTTGCTTTTCTGCCTGCATGCGCCAATTGGATTCCCGCCGCTGCACCATGCTGTTTAATCAGACGAGTAATTTCAGTTAAACCGTCAATATGTTCATCATCCCAAATTCCAAGGTCTTGCGCGCTAATCCGTCCCTGGGGTTGAACAGCCGTTGCTTCCAGGATTATGAGTCCGGTTTGTCCAACAGCACGGGAGCCATAATGGATTCGATGCCAATCTTCTACTTTCCCATCTTCGTTCACACATGAATACATGCACATCGGTGCCATCGCAATTCTGTTTTTCAATGTTACATTACGAATTGTATACGGTTTAAATAATTTAGCCATGTTAGATTCACTCCTTAAGAAGAATAAATCTACTATAACAAAAAAGAAAGAGGATTCCTTAGTTAGGAACTCGACTTAACTTTACCATTCGCTTTTCCAAGCTCTCTTGAACGTGTTTCTGCACCTTGAATACAACTTTGTACAGCTTCTTGGAAGCCCCCTTCAGAAAGTGCCCGGATTCCTGCTTCGGTTGTGCCCCCTGGACTTGTTACATTTTTTCGCAGAATATCAGGCTCTTCCTGGGTTTTCTGCATCATGCTGGCTGCTCCATCAAGAGTTTGGATGATAAGTTCACGGGCAATCGGTTGATCGATACCAGCTTGTATAGCTGCTTTCTCTAGTGCCTCTGCCAAATAATAGACATATGCCGGCCCGCTGCCAGATAAAGCAGTCACCGCATGCAGCTGATCTTCTTCCACTTCAACTACAATTCCAATAGAACCTAACAACGTTAGAATTTGCTGCTTATCCTTTTTATCTATTATTGAATTCCATGCAACACCTGTAGCCGACTTTCCAATTGCGGCAGACGTATTTGGCATGGAACGTGCTATCCCTCGTAATCCAAGACCCAATTCAATTGCAGATATTGGAACACCTGCAAGAACGGAAAGGACGACCGTTTCTTTTTTTATAAGTGGAACAATTTGCTCCATCGCAACTTGAACGTCTTTCGGTTTGGTAGCAAGTACAATGAGATCTGCACTTTTAAGTTCGTTTCTGTTTGAACTAACCAGGGAGATGCCATAGGATTCTTGAAGATGACGCAGCCTGTCATCATCTGAACGATTCATCACATAGACGCTTGAAGAGTCCACAGATTTTTGTTTACATATTCCAGCAATCACCGCTTCCGCCATTGAACCGGCTCCCACAAATACAATCTTTTCCATGGACAGTCCTTCTTTCTATAAATAGGTGTATTCCATTAGTGTAGGGGAAACCATCAAGAAGTCAACTGATGATTCAGACAGCGATACATGACGAACGGAGAAAAACGATGTACAATGAAATGAATAGTGATTCAATAATGGAGGCAAAATAATGATTCAACAACTAATAATTCCAACTCCCTATGCGGTTGGTGATGTAAATGCATTCCTCGTAAAAGAAGAAGCATTAAGTTTGTTTGATGCCGGTCCTCGGACACCTGAAGGTCTTGAAGCAATTAAACAGGGTCTTGCACAAGCCGGATATAAATTGGAAGACATTGAACAAGTTATTCTTACTCATCACCACCCAGATCATTCAGGGTGGGCAGATGCGTTCCCTAATGCAACTTTACTAGGACACGAATATAATAATTTATGGCTGACACGTGATCCATCTTTCATAGAATTTCATGATCAGTTTTATATGGATCGTTTCATCGAACAGGGGGTTCCTGAGAAAGCTTTAGGTATCGTGAAGAAAATGAAACGTGCTGCTGATTTTATAGCAAATCGTCCTTTAGATTCTCTCCTTAAAGAAGGGGATGAAATACCTGGCCATCCCGGATGGAAGGTACTTGAAACATTGGGTCACGCACAGAGCCATTTATCTTTTTGGAACCCTTCAACAAATGAGCTGATTGGCGGAGATTTGCTGTTAGCAAAAGTTTCTTCAAATCCGCTTGTGGAACCGCCATTGAATCCAGAAGAATCTAGACCCAAAACATTATTACAGTACAATGACTCATTGAGACGTCTTCAAGAACTGCCGATACAGGCGGTTTATAGTGGACACGGGGATCCAGTAACCGGTATACATGATCTAGTTGAACAGCGTCTCGAAAAGCAGCATGACCGTGCTATGAAAGTATATCAAATGCTGAACGAAGGTCCGAAATCTGTTTTCGAATTGACGGTTGAGTTATTTCCCTCAGCTTATAAGCGTGAACTTGGTCTTACACTCTCTGAAACACTTGGTCAAATGGATTATTTAATGGACATCAATAAAGTGAAACGAAATACAGATGAGCAGGGAATTCACCGGTATGAGCAATCCTAAAACAATATTAATTACAGGTGCAACGAGCGGTGTGGGGTTTGAAGTTGCGAAACAGTTACTTGCTGAAGGATATCTAGTCCAAGTTACAGGGCGAAATGAAAAATCACTTGCTGTACTGCAGCGCTTGGGTGCACAGATATTTAAAGTAGACTTGTCAGAAGCTGGTTCCATTGATCTGCTGCTTTCTGAAATTGGGATACCTGACATTATACTATTCTCGGCAGGTATCGCGAAATTCGCACTAGCACAAGAAACAAATGATTGTGAAATGGAGGAAATGTTCACAGTGAATGTCACAGCCCCAATTCAGTTGACACAACGAATATTACCTTCATGGATCGAGCGAAAAAACGGTCATTTCTTATACATGGGATCCCAAGCAGGAAAAGTGGCGACTCCAAAAGCATCTGTATACGCTGCAACGAAACATGCTTTAATCGGATATACGGATGCTCTCCGAATGGAAGTAGCTCAATATGGAATAGAAGTGTCTGTCATTCATCCAGGGCCAATCGATACTGCCTTTTTAGATAGAGCTGATGCTAGCGGGAAATACCGCGACTCTGTAGGAAAGCATTTACTAACTGTTGACCAAGTAGCAGAAGCGGTAGTCAAAACGATCCGTCATCCAAAAAGAGAAGTTGACTTGCCTAAAATAATGGGCGTAACAAGTAAGCTTCATGCAATTGCGCCACGTCTTGTTGAACGTATCGGACGTAAATTCTTTATGAAGAAGATGGAGTAATTATTCAAATGGATAGTGAAGAGGATAGTGAAGAGTGAACGATAAAATTGAAAAAGACAAAATGAAGAAGAGGCATCCATTAAGTTCGGATGCCTCTTCATTCGCGGAAAATTCGTTTTAAATAGCTGCATGTAGCTGACGTTTTAAACGAAAGCTTCTTGCAAACTTTTCTTACCTATGTTCCACTTCATCGTACGTAAACTCCGTTACATCATACGGTAATTCGAAGGGAACCTATTGTTCATGATGCACTTGCACAAAAAACTTACATCTTACTGGTCCTACAAACACTCGTAACAAATCTTACGGTGATGCTAACGTCAGTACAGCAAATTTTCCGCCAAGGCTGTGCATTTCTCCTAGTTAGCAATTATTGCTTACTAGATTTAGCCTTGTAATAATCTATACCCGTCTAAACTAACCTCAAACCTTTTATTTTATTTTTTTTGAGGGATTTTTAAATCTGATTGTATAGCCTGGTTAGCAACTGATTGACAAGAGGGGATTGGAAGATGTTACAGCAGTGGTAGACTGATTGTGATAAACTGATGATACAAAAACCCGTTCAAGAAAGGTGCTCTATTATGAAACAGCTAACCGTCCAAAATATCGTACAGCAATTTGCATTTGAAATATTATCAGGAATTGATCATTTAGATCGTCCATTGAAAAAGACAAAAGTTCGAAGACCTGGATTGGAATTCATGGATACGTTTGACTTCATCGCAAGAGGTCATATTCAAATACTCGGAAAAAATGAAGTGAATTATTTACATACATTAGCTGATGATGAATGCAAAAGGAGGATTTCAAACTTAGTTGAATACGATCCGCCATGTATATTAATAACGTCCAACCAAGAGCAGCCTTTTGGATTACGGACTTTTTGCACGGAAAATGGAATACCTGTTTTAAGGACACCCGACACAATGGGCGTCGCTAGTGCTAAGCTGGATTCGTTTGTTATAAGTGCGATGGCAGAGGAAATTGCAATTCACGGAGTTGTCGTAAACGTTTCTGGGATCGGGGTTTTACTGAGAGGGAAGTCAGGTGTAGGTAAAAGCGAAACGGCACACACTCTTATCGGAAGAAGACATCGGTTAGTAGCGGATGACATCGTTGTACTTCGCAAGCTGAGCCCTCAAACACTTTTAGGAACGCATAACCAAACCAACCGCGAGTTTTTAGCTCTTAGAAGTATCGGTTTGATGAATGTAGTCCGGTTATATGGCCGTGCTGCATTTCAAGAAGAGACAAGGATTGCTCTGGATATTGAACTTACGGAGTGGAAAGACAACTCATTGAACAACGAACTGGAATTGGATGAAAAGTTTACAGAATACATGGGTGTGCCGGTACCCTATATCCAAATTCAATTACAACCTGGACGCGATGTAGCAGGTCTTATTGAAGCAGCAGCAAACAATTGGTATTTGAAACAACAAGGATACAGTGCGCTTGAAGAGTTCATGGAACGGCTGGAACCTGAGTTCGAACAAGATTGAATCGATACGTTTAGTTTTATTTATCTTGGGAAAACTACTTATACATCAGTTTTGAAGGAGGAATTTCTATGCCAGAAGAGAAACAGCCACATGAAAAGCTGACAGACAAAAATAATCATTTATCCTCAGCTCAGGAAGTCGAGTATGCGAATGAATTCAAGCGGGCAGATGAAGCTGCTGAGTCTGAAAAAGAAGGTAAGAAAGAGTAAAGAAAACGGTCCTGCTAAAGCGAATGTTGCCTAAGCAGGACCGATTTTTTCATTGTACCGATCGGAGAAGGGCGAGAACCTCTTCAGACCGGATGAACATACCTACCTTCCCGTACGATTCAAGATCAGTAACCGCAAATACAACCCCAATGACTTTGTCATTCTGGAAGACCGGACTGCCGCTATTCCCACGGTAAACTGGCGCATCTAATAGAATAATCGGTTCTGTTCGTCCTGCCCAAGTCGTTTCTTCAATTATCGTCCCTTCGTTCGCAATCCCGTAAAAATTCAATGGATTCCCGATAAAACGAACAACACTATCCGGTGTATAGGAGGGAGATTCAGCGATTTCCAATGATTGCACATCGGGTGGGTTTTTAATTTTTAAAAGTGCTAAATCATTTACTGAGTCTTGTCCAATTAGAGTCGCAGGGAAACGTCCAACTTCATCAAAAGATACTGTGATTTGAGTTGTGTTTTCAACGACATGATTATTTGTCACAATCAGTCCGTCATTCGAAACAACAAAACCAGTTCCTTTTCCATCCTCGGTTAATACAACAGCTACAGATTGTTTCCATTGCGCGATATCTGCCCGCTTAGAAAGTTGTGAAGACTTTTTTAGAAATTCAATCGCAGGTAAAGAATAAATGTCGAAGATGAACGCAATTGGCTGGAACAATAAAACGAGTGCCATTATCCATATGATCCAGCGCGGAATTCTTCTTTTCTTTTTGGAAGGCTGATATCTCTCAGCTGCCTCTTTTGCCAGCGCTTCCTTCTGCGCTTCCAAGACAAGCAAGCGGAATTTTTCTTCTTCAAGTTCTTCAGGAGTCAATTCAATAGATGAATTCTCATCATCATTTGAATTATCAAAAGGGTGTGAGGTATCTAGTGTGTCATTTAAATCTTCATTTTGTTTAATTGGATCTTTTTGATTTTCTTCATGGTTCATTAATCTGTTCACCTCAAAGTAGTGTTAACTGCCCAGATAGTCTTATAGATGTTATTAAAGTGTATCATAGTTTAAAATACTGCGTATTAAATGGATACACAAAAGACTCTATCAACTTTTTTTGATAATTGTTATACTTTTAATAGGTATACTCATGGAACGAAGAGGGGAGTTGTATAAAGTGGAAGGTAACTTTTTACAAGAGACAGAGAAAGAGCGGCTGCCTAGTGTTATAACTGATGAGGTGCATGCACTCAACAAAAAGGTAGTGGAATTGGAAGAGGAAGTTTCTGAACTAAAGAAAGATATTCATGCGATAGATTTGTTACAAAAGAAGCCAATTGTTTCAAGCGATGCACTTGCAATTGGTGGGTTTTGGATAGTAGCAGCACTTGTGATTATAGGTGTATTTTACGTGTAAGGAGGGGATTTCTATGATGAAAAGTCCAGGGTTAGCCGCTGTACTAAGTTTCTTTTGGACGGGTGTCGGTCAAATTTATAATGGTCAAATTTTAAAAGGACTGATCTTAATCGTTGTTCAAGTGGTGAACTCACTTCTCATGTTCGTACTTATCGGGTTCATCACCTATCCAATTGTATGGATATGGGGAATGTATGATGCTTATAAAACCGCCGATAGACATAACTTACGTCAGATTCGATAATTATTAACAAATAAAAAAGGACATCCACACGTTTAATAAGTGGATGTCCTTTTACTTATCGTCTTTTTCTTTTCATCATATTAAGCTCAGTATTTAAGGCTTTCATGAGAGAGAAAATCATAAGTAATATGACAAAGGAGAACGGCAGTGCAGCTATAATAATTGTATTCTGCAACGCAGTTAATCCATTTACAGAAAGTAAGATTAATGCGATAGCTGATTGGAGAACACCCCAAACCATTTTAATGCTATTCGGGGGAGTCAATGAACCATAACTCGATTGCATCCCTAATACAAATGTAGCTGAGTCAGCCGATGTGATAAAGAACGAAGCAATTAGGATAATCGCAACAATCGAGATGAATACGCCCCAAGGCAATGTATTGAATAACTCGAATACTACTAGCTCTGTTGCCTTATCTGCTAAATCGACAACTCCAGCTTTTTGAGCTTCAATTGCAGTTGTGCCAAATGCTGTGAACCAGAAAGTACATAAAATGGTTGGCGCAATCATGACCCCAATCATAAATTCGCGAATCGTTCGCCCTTTTGAAACACGGGCGATAAACATACTGACGAATGGTGCCCATGAGATCCACCAAGCCCAATAGAAAATCGTCCAACTGTCGAGCCAAGCACGATTTTCAGCGTTCAATGGAGCTGTTGAAAAACTCATTTTTACAAAGTTAGCAATATAGCCACCAATTGAATCCGAGTACATATTAAAGATTAGTAATGTAGGACCAAGAATCACAACAAAAACTAGTAAAGCGACTGCAAGAACTAGGTTTAAGTTGGATAAGTATTTAATCCCTTTACTTAGTCCGCTCCATGCAGACATGATGAATAGCACTGTAACGACTAAAATAATAACAAACTGAGATTGTGTCCCAATTGATATGCCAAACAGATAGTTTAGTCCTGCGTTAATTTGAACAGCGCCAAAGCCGAGAGTCGTTGCAACACCGAAAGCGGTTGCAAATACAGCAAGGACATCGACAAGAACACCCCATGGGCCGTTCATTTTGTCGCCAAAAATCGGCTTCAATGTTGAAGAAATTAAACCAGGCTCGCCCTTTCTGAACTGGAAGAAAGCTAATGACAAAGCAACAAAACCATACATTGCCCAGACATGAATACCCCAGTGGAAAAAGGATTGACGTAGACCTTCTTTAAATGCGGCAGGAGTGTTTAGTTCTCCAGTTGAAGACATAACAGCATAATGTGAGAGTGGCTCTGCTGCTCCGTAAAAAACGAGTCCAATTCCCATACCAGCTGAGAAGAGCATCGCAATCCAAGAGACTGTAGAGAACTCGGGTTTGTCCGTATCCTTACCAAGTCGAATTTTACCGAATGGACTGAATATCAAAAACAAACAAAGAAGAACGAGTACAGATAATAGCATTAAATAGTACCAACCAAAGCCAGATGCAACATAATTTTGTATCTTACCAGTTTGTTCGGCAAAGCTTTCCGGCGCGAGCACACCGTAACCTACTGCCACAACGATCAGTGCGATCGTGATGTAAAAAACGTTTGAAATTTTTCTCATGACTCCCCCTAAGGTGTTTGTAGTGTTTTAACGGTTATTAACTATAGCAATAAAAAATAGAAAAAGCAAAAGAATATAAAAAAAGGAGAATGAACAGGCATCCTCCTTTTCAAAGCGAAAAAATAGTGTCTCAACAAGAGTACGAATTTAAAAGTTTTTACACTAAGCGATCCCTTTCGTGAATATCGTCAGGTTCGCTCGATAAATAATATTTTCCTTTCGTAGCGATAGCTATAACTACTGTTAAAATTGCAGCTAATATCGCCGCGAAAAACGCAGCCGTCGATTCGAGGAAAACACCCATATATCCAAGTGCAGCTAAAGTTCCAAGAAGACTAGCGATCAATAGTGAGGCTACACCTACAGGGTTCCAACGATATAAAAACTTTTGTTTTGCAACATAATAGTCGGGTCCTATTTTCAGAAGTTTTTTCACGACGAGCGCGTCTGTTACTAAAATAGCCGCCCAAGATAGTAAAAATACTCCTTGGAATGTCATCATGGTATCTAAATGTTCTACAATGTTTAACAGCATAAGCAGAATTGCACTAGTACCTGATACAACTACCCAAAAACGTCTGCCTGGAGTAAAACGGAACATGTTTTCGAAGAAGTTGGAAAGCGACAAAGAACTGCTGTAAATATTTGTGACATTTATACGTATCTGTGTAAGCATTGTAAATAATGCTCCGCCTATACCAAGTAAAAGAACAATATAAACTCCTGGGTCTGGTTCCATAAACCGTACACCGAACCAGATTCCCAGTCCGCCCATAACGCCGAAACAAAAGATTTGCGGAATGAATCCAATCATAACTGAGCCCAGTTTAATATCTTTTGGACGTAAAAACCGTGCATAATCTGATGCAAGCAGAGCAGTCAAGCCCATTATTCCATTATGCATACCTATACACATAAGAAGCGCGGTTCCGCCAAGTGTTACACCTTCGGGCATGTAAGAAAATACAGCACCAGTATACACTGCAGGCTTAAAGAACGAGATAATAATTGCAGCTATCAAAAATACAATAAATACAGGCATGGACCATTTTTGCAGTTTATCCAGCTGTTCTATTCCGAACCAATTCAAGGGGATGACGATTGATCCGAATACGATGATGAGAATCCACTTTGGGAGGGTAGGGAAAAAGTGGTGAACTGCAGATACTAGGATTAAGCCTTCAAATGCACAGTACATTATAAAGTTAGACGCATAAATCAAAGACGTTAAGGAAGAGCCAATATAACCAAAGCCACCGCCTCTAGACAATAGATTTACGTTCATTCCTGATTTAGCAGATAAATAAGCAATAACCGTTCCTAAAATTCCAGCGACGATAATTGCGTATGCTGAAGAAATCATAGCGTTTCCAGCACCATAGGAAAGAGCCATGACACTTCCCATTTGGAAATAAAATATAGCGGTTGCGATTCCGAATGTAATATTGGTTATACTTAACCAACTCTTGGTCCGTTCATCTCTCGGAACTCTATCCAACGAATAATCGCTTTCAAGTTCTTCCATTTCTTCATTATATTTTTCTGTTGTTTGATTAACCGTTTTCATTCAATTCCTCCTATTCAATCAATACATCTCCTCACGTCAAGTCAATATTTTTCCGCTAAAATATGCCTTCATTAGCATAACAAAAATATGGTTGATTTATCAAGGAGAGATGCTGATACGTCGTTAAACTTCACTTACCCTATAAAGCACCACTATATACTTCTTTAAGTGTATTTTCTTGAAATCAGAGTAAGCTGGTAAAGAAATTAGAATATGAAACAGAATAGTTTATTCCATACTTTTTAAGTGTTAAAATAATAATGTAGAAAAGGAGTGAATATAATGGGTAAATTAGATGGTAAAGTAGCAGTAATCACAGGCGGTGCTGGCGGAATTGGAAGCGGCATGGCAAAAGCTTATGTTAAAGAAGGCGCGAAAGTTGCGATTGTCGACTTAAATGCCGAGACGGGTGAAGCAATGGTGAAAGAACTACAGGAATTCCAACCTGAAAGCATGTTCATTCAAGCTGATTTAACAGAACGTGAAAAACTTAAAGACATTATTGCAACAGTTGTAGAGAAATACGGCAAACTTGATATTCTTATCAATAATGCACACGCTTCACGTCAAGTAATGTTAGCAGATGCAACTCAAGCCGATATGGATTTCTCATTTAACACAGGTTTCTATCCAACATTTTACTTAATGCAAGCTGCATATCCACACTTGAAGGAGTCTGAAGGTGTAATCATCAACTTCTCTTCAGGTGCTGGTATTAACGGTGATGTCATGCAAGGTACGTATGCAGCTGCGAAGGAAGCTATCCGGGCGATTACTCGTGTAGCAGCAAATGAATGGGGCCAATTCGGCATTAATGTTAACTTGATTTCCCCAATTGCCAATTCCCCTGGTATACAACAGTGGAAAAAAGATCAGCCTGAAGCATATGACAAAATGCTTAATAACATTCCGATGCGTCGTTTAGGAGAATTAGAAGGCGACATCGGTCGAGTTGCAGTCTTCCTAGGCAGTGAAGATGCTTCCTACATTACTGGACAAACTATTATGGTCGATGGCGGCGCAACTAAACTACGCTAATAAAGAAAAACAAGATCCTCAGTCTGATAACAGAGGATCTTGTTTTTCATTTTCGTAATAATAAATAGACGAAATAAGGAGCGCCAATAAGAGAAACTACCAGCCCTGCCGGTATAATACCAACACTGGATATGTTGCGTCCGATTGTATCTGATAGTAACAGCAGCCAACCGCCAAGTATAATCGCGATCGGAAGATAGAGCTGACTCCGAGGACCTATCAATGATTTTGCAATGTGCGGTGCCATAAGACCAATGAAGGCAATTCCTCCTGTAACAGAAACTGCAGAAGCGGCAAGCGCTACAGCGGTTAATAATAAAATAATACGTTCCCGCTCTACAGAAACCCCTATTCCGATAGCAACTGATTCACTAAGTCCTAATACATTCAGCCGATTTGCTTTGTATAATGCAAATGGCACGAGTAGTACGAGCCACGGTAGAAGGGCAATCACGAAAGGCCAGTCGGAACCCCATATATTTCCTGCTAACCATTTTGCTATGAAATCCACTTTGTCGCGATCTGCTGAAGAGGTCAGTACAATCATGACACCTGAGAGTGCTAAAGAGAAACCAACCCCTGTTAACACTAATCGAATTGGCTGCAACCCAGTTTTTTTGTCGTAAGCAAAAAGATAAATGAGGACAGCTGTTATAAAAGCGCCTATGAAGCCAACAATAGGCATTAAGTAAACAAACGCTCCAGCATCTACAGGTACAAACAAAAAGAACACTGCGATCGATGCACCGGCCCCTGCATTAATGCCAATAATACCTGGGTCTGCTAGGTCATTACGCGTTATCCCTTGTAAGATTGAGCCAGAAAGCGCCAAAGCAGCCCCTGCTAAAAAGGTAATCGCTATACGAGGAAGTCGGACGGAAAAAAGTACAAACTCTTCCTTGAATGTCCCATTACCGAAAAGTGCTGGAATTATTCGAATAGGATCTATAGAGGCAGGCCCCAATGCAATCGCGGCAATTGCAGTTCCTAACGTAAGTAATGTAAAAGTAAATAATAAAATACGCTGCTTTTTTAGTATTTCAGATTGAATCATAAGAAAGCTCTGCCTCCTTTACGGACGATTATGAGAAAGAATGGCAAGCCCATCACAGCGACTAGCGCAGCAACTGGTGTTTCATAGGGGGCGTTCATAGTGCGGCCCAATGTATCAGCCAGCAGCATGAAGGCACCGCCTACAACGGCAGACATTGGGATTATGAAACGATAGTCAGTTCCAACTATCGCACGGACAATATGTGGAATCATCAGGCCAACAAACGCTAAATTACCGACTAAAGCAACAGCGGAACCAGCGAGAATGATGATTAGGATGAACAGAAATACTTTGATTTTGAATGTGTGCTGACCTAATCCCACAGCTACTTCTTCACTTAAACTAAGTAAGGTTAATTGTTTAGACAAAACTAGTGAAATAACAATACCAATAACAATTACCGGTGTGATGATTTGAAGTTGCGTCCAAGTTGTGCCGATAACACCGCCAGCTGTCCACATTGAAATATCTTTAGAAACTTTAAAATAGATACCTACACCTTCTGCAACTGCAAAAAAGAATGTCGATACTGCAGCTCCTGCTAAAACGAGTCGGAAAGGGGAAAACCCGCCGCGTTTTGCTGAAGCAATTCCGAATACAACTAGCGCACCAATGGCGGCCCCTAAAAAACACGCTGCCATTATCCCGTAATAATTGAGAGAGGGGACTAGCGCAATTGCTATGGCAAGTGCTGCGTTTGCCCCTGCCGTCAAGCCTAACAAACCGGGATCAGCCAAGGGGTTTCTTGTCATTCCTTGCATAATTGCACCGGAAACAGCTAGTGCTGAACCGACTAGTAATGCGGCAAGTTCGCGCGGAAAGCGGATTTCTCGCAATATTAAACTGTTTTTACTTGTATCGCCTATAATCGCAAGCCATACATCCGAAATTGAAACATCTGCTGCGCCCAGGACCATCGCTAAAAATAATGAACCGAGTAAGCCGACACAAGAAAAAATAAATTTAATTGAAAATGGTTTAGCTTGACGATTCATAACTAATACTCCTTTCGAAAAAAGAAAAGGATTCTTTCATGGTGAAAGAATCCTTCTCGAATAACGCGATTACTTTAGAAAGTGTTCTTTGAAAAACTCAAGCTGATACTCCAGTGTTAGAGGATCATTGAAGTAGAATTCACTTGCTTCTGCTTCAAATACATGTCCTTCTTTTACAGCTGGTGTATTCTTGTATGTTTCAGTTTCCATAAATGAATTATCGCCATCACCGTTACGACTTAAAATTACATAATCACCCATGTATTCAGGAAGTACTTCTGTGGAGAGAGCAAAATATCCTTCTTTTAAAGCATCTGCTTTCACTTTTTCAGGCATAGGAAGTTCCATCTCTTGATAGAGTATTTCTGTTCCGCGTGCCCAGTTATCACCATATACGTACAGTTGTTTGTCAAAGTTTTCAATTACTGAAACGGTTTTATCGTCACCGATTTTTGCTTTAATCTCTTTACCGGCTTCTTTTGAGCGAGCTTGGAAATCTGTAACCCAGTCTTGTGCTTCGTCACCTTTATTCAGTAACTTACCGATTTCAACTTGCTGAGTCAAATAATCGACTTTACCGTAAGTGAATGTTACAACAGGAGCAATTTCTTTTAGGCGATCGATATTATTCATTGTCGATAACCCGATGATTAAATCCGGTTCCAATTCAATGATTTTTTCCAGGTCTTCGTCTGTAACCTCTTCCGCATCTTTTAAATACTTGTCAAAACGAGGATTCGTTTTTGACCAAGAGTCGACACCGACAATGGGAACGTCAAGTGCTGCTACATGACCTGCGTAAGTAGATAGAACAACAACACGCTGAGGGTCCGCGGGGACTTCAATTGGACCGTTTTCTGATTCGTAAGTAATCGTTCCAGTATCTTTACTTGTATCTTCTTTTTCTGGTTTTGTTGAAGTATCCTCATTCTTTGATGAGCACGCTCCCAGAATTAGTACGAGTGCAAGTGTTAAAAACAATAATGCTTTTTTCATGTTAGTCTTCTCCTTTTATTAAATCGTATGTAATGCACATGGGTTTTCCGCTTCTAGGATCCTTTCCAATTTCTGCATCAATCCTAAAAACTTCGCGCAAAGTTTTGGGTTCAATGACCTCTTCAGAAGGACCAGCTTTAATAACTTTTCCATCTTTCATAGCAATCAAATAATCAGCGAAGCGGGCTGCTTGATTTAAATCGTGCAATACCATGATGATGGTCCGTTCTTGTTCGATATTTAATTTTTTGAGCAGTTCTAAAACTTCCAGCTGATGCGCCATATCCAAATACGTTGTGGGTTCATCAAGAAAAATGATTTCAGTTTCTTGTGCAAGAGCCATTGCGATCCAGACACGTTGGCGCTGTCCGCCAGACAGAGCATCGACTTGACGATCCCGGAAAGCATCCGTATTTGTCACAGAGAGTGCCCAGTTAATGACTTCAAAATCAGTTGGTGTCAGTCGGCCTAACCCTGTTTGGTAAGGGAATCTTCCATAAGATACAAGCTCTGCCACTGTTAACCCACTTGCTGCTTCCTGTGTTTGTGGAAGAATGGCCATTTTACGAGCTAACGCCTTTGTCTTATGCTCTGCAATATCTCCTCCGTCTAACAGGACCTTTCCAGAATGGCGGGGGATTAAGCGCGTCATCCCTTTCAAAAAAGTCGATTTACCACATCCGTTAGCTCCAATGATTGCAGTAATTTGCTTATTTGGAATCGTAACGGATAGGTCGTCCACGATGATTTGTTCACCGTAAGCAATCTGTAAATTCTCAGTTGCTAAGCGTACCATTCGGAACACTCCAATCTTTTATACACGAAATCATTGATAATGATTCTCATTGTCGGTATAATGATACTATAAAGAGTGAACCTAAGGAAGTCAAATATAAATTTAGGGGGAAGAAGCATGTCTCAAGCAACACTTGTGGATGTAACGATAATTGGTGGAGGACCTGCGGGGTTATATGCTGCTTTTTATAGCGGGTTACGCGGAATGTCAACAAAAATCATTGAATTTCAACCGGAACTTGGTGGAAAATTGCATGTTTACCAAGAAAAAATGATTTGGGATATCGGCGGCGTCACACCTGCACCCGCAGCCGAAATGATTAGTCGGTTAGTGGAGCAAGGCATGACATTCAACCCCGAAGTCGTACTGAATGAAAAAGTGACGAGCATTGAAAAGAATGAAGATGGGATTTTTGTACTGACGAACGCTTTAGGTACGAAACATTATAGTAGAACGGTAATACTAGCAGTTGGCGGAGGAATCTTAAAGCCTCAGAAAGTAGAAATTGAAGGAGCAGAGCGATTTGAGGTTTCCAATTTACATTACACGGTAAAGTCTTTGCAGCACTTCAAAGGTAAACGCGTCCTGATTTCAGGGGGCGGAAACGCTGCAATCGACTGGGCAAATGAACTTGAACCTATTGCAAAAGAAGTGATTTTAACCTATAGGAAATGTGATTTAAATGGTCATGAAGCGCAAGTTCAACAACTACTTCAAAGTAAAGTAGTTTGCCACTTTAATACACGCATAGATAAACTGATTGCATCGGACGATCATCATACAATTGAAAAAGTGGAATTGAAACATTGCTTGGAGGAATCTGGGTTAACATTAGAAATTGATGATGTCGTAATTAATCATGGATATGAAGTAGACACTTCTTTAATAGGTGGAAGTGAAGCAAAACTAGAGCTAACTAATGATCACAGAATTGCAGGAACACCATTGAGTGGTACGTCAGTTTCAGGTATTTTTGCTGCTGGGGATGTCCTTTTCCATGAAAGTAAAGTGAATCTCATCGCGGGTGCATTCCAAGATGCAGCAAATGCAGTGAATAGTGCGAAACTGTATTTGGATCCAAAAGCATCCCAAGTGGGAATGGTCAGTTCACACAACGAAGTATTCAAAGAACGCAACAAAAAACTCGTTAAACAAATGATTGGCTAAACAACAGAAAACAAAATGCTAAAAAAGAAGCAGACTAATTCGGTCTGCTTCTTTTTTGCGTAGTTTAACCCCATATATGGCTAATAACAGCGAGTACAATTATGTGAAAGACTTGGTCTGCCATTATGGTCAACCATGCAGGTTCCCCGTTCTTTACACCCATAATCGTTTTTGCCCACCAAGCAACAAATCGTCGTCGATCTAAAATGACATGACTTATAAAAATAATAGCAACTACTTCTGCAGGATACTTTTCTGTTCCTATTAAAAATGCAACGCTTATAACCGATGTATATACAAAACAGTGTGCTAATAGGGGCGCCCATCTTGTTGCTTTCCCTGCAGCCATCCAACTGGTCTGCAGTAAATAATCACCTATAAGATGACCTACAATTAAGTATGAGAACAATGTCACGCCATAACCTCCGTATTGCTATTTTTTTGTAATGAATAATGACTTTAGTTATGTATTTGAATATGATTCATGCTACTATTATTACAAACCGACAGTATTGTGACAACATTTTTTTAGGGAGGAATACATAAATGGATAAACTTCTTGCGATAACAACTCCCAAAGCCTCTGAATTTCCGCAGTCAGACCTACTTTTATCTACCATATTTGAATACATGGGTAAAATGTCTACTGAAACAGATATTGCTAAAATGCTCTTATTACTAGCAGATTTAGGGACAAAATTAGTGCAAGCAGACAGATGTACAGTTTGGCTGCATGATTCTCCTTCGCAGACCGTTTGGACCGTAGCAGGTCATGGCGTAGAAAGAATAACAATTGCTGATACAAGCGGATTTGTTGGCCACAGTATCCAAACAGGATCTTTGATCAATGTTTATGATGCTTATTTGGACAAACGATTCAATACTGCAGTTGATCGGGAAACAGGGTATCGCACACGCTCTATATTGTGTATGCCTTTTACGAACCAAGAAGGAAAAATAATTGGCGCATTCCAAGCAATTAATAAGCTGGACGATACCCATTTTACAAAAGATGATGAAACACTTTTAACATTTGCGTCCACTTATGCTGGGAAATCGCTTGATGCGTTTATCCTGCATAAGGAGTTACTTGAAACTCAAAAGGAAATTATTGAGACGATGGGTGAAATAGGCGAAAGCCGATCACAGGAAACTGGAAATCACGTTAAACGAGTCGCCTTATACTCTTATAAGTTAGCCCAACTTGCAGGTGTTTCTGAATCACAAGCGCTGCAACTCCGTTATGCATCTCCCATGCACGACATCGGAAAAGTGGCAACACCCGACTCAATTTTGCTGAAGCCTGGAAAGTTAACACCCGAGGAATTTGAAGAAATGAAGTTACATACAGTAATTGGTTATAATGTTTTTCGGAAATCAGAACGTGAATTATTAAAAACTGCCGCCACGATTGCTTACGAACATCATGAAAGATGGCAAGGTGGCGGATATCCTAGAGGTCTGGAGGGGGAAGAGATACATATATTTGGAAGGATTACTGCAGTTGCGGATGTATTTGACGCTTTAGGCAGTGACCGCGTGTATAAAAAGGCATGGCCAATTGAAAAAATCGTGTCTTATTTGTCCGATCAGCGCGGCAGACAATTCGATCCGAGGTTAATCGATTTATTCCTTGACCATTTAGATGAATTTGTTGCGATTCGTGATAGCTATACTGATAGGATGTGAGGACAACATGTCGAAGAGTATTTCTATAGAAGAAACTCGTCTGGTAGAATTTCCAATCGGAGTTGTTTGGGAACTTGTTTCCGATACGAATCGCCTAAATAGATATATCGGATTATTTCCGGTCGAATTCTCTCCATTTACCAATAGAACTCACCAACTCATTCGTAAAGCAAAAGGAAAAGCGTATGGGTTGATTGAAGTGGAATGGAATGAAAATGTATTTGAATGGGTACGGGAATCATTTTATACAGTTGAAAGAAATTATACAAAAGGACCAGTAGAACGTGTAATTTGGAAAATATCGTTAGAAAAGGTTAGCAGTCATGAAACGAATTTAACTTTAACAGGACAGTTCGATTATCACTCATTTCTCGGGAAAATTGCGTTAAACAAAGGTGTTATTCCGCAACTTCTCAGGACATTTGCGTATGTTGAAGACGCTGCTGCATCTGTTGAGGACCACCTAACAGTTAGGGAACAAAATGCGATACATGTGGATGAACTTATATTACAAGATGCGGAGCATCATTTGAACGAATTATCAATTGAGCAAAATCTTATCGATTCATTAATGCACACCATTCGAATAGAATCGGATGAAGCGGTCTCTTCCATACAGCCATATCGATGGGCACATGAGCATGGTTTTACAAAACAGCAAGCCGTACGACTTTTTTTGCTGGCAAATGATGCTGGAATTTTGGATTATGAATGGAGTTTAATGTGTCCGAATTGTCGAGTTGCAAAAGATCATGCGTCAGTGTTGAAGGATGTTAAAAAGACAGTTCACTGCGACTTGTGCGGGGTAGATTTCGAACTTGATTTTGAAAACTATGTGGAAATGACGTTCCAAGTAAACGCTGGGATCCGTAAAACCGTTAAAGAAACTTTTTGTATTAACGGACCGACCACGTCACCACATACCATTGGCCAATATAGAATACCACCTAAAAAGACAACGCGTATCTCCTGGATTTGTATGGAAGAAAACCTTCAGTTTCGTGTAGTAAAACATAACTTCAAAGTGCCTTTTATATATGAACCTAACATTGAGTCTTCGCAAATACATATTCATCAAAATGGTATTACCGAGGCGTCCATCTTACAAAGTCCTGACATCTCAATTGTGAACGAAAGTGATGAGGAATACATTGTTGCATTTGAAAAAATCGAATGGGATGAATATGCACTTACTGCACGTGAAGTAACCACATTACAATTATTCAGGGACTTGCTTCCGGCAGAAGTCCTTGCACCAGGAATGCAAATTGGTGTTGGGAAGTTAACGATACTTTTTACAGATCTTAAAGACTCAACTCAGTTGTATGAACGGGTAGGGGATGCCAGCGCATATAGCGATGTACAAAAGCATTTCACTTCACTTGGCAGTGTAATCAGGGCACACGATGGTACCATTGTGAAAACAATTGGAGATTCCATAATGGCGGCATTTTCATCCAATTATAACGCATTGAATGCAGCACTTGAAATCCAATCATCCATAAATTCTTTAAACAAAATACTGAATAACCCAGTCAATATAAAAGTGGGATTACACGAAGGGCCTGTAATCGCAGTTAACGCGAATGGTGTATTAGACTACTTTGGCAGAACCGTCAACATGGCAGCGCGAGTCCAACAACAGAGTACTGGCGGAGACATAGTGATGAAAAAGAAGTTTTTCGATGAATTAATGATCGAAAAGTCCATAGGTGAAGTTACAGAATTCACAACACAGCTTCACGGTATGGATTCACACATACAATTGGTAAGATTGAATCCAACAGTGCAGCCTATAAATTGAAAAGAGCTCTTACAGCTCTTTTTTTTCGTTTTATGAATAATTTAATTTGAAAAGGGAAAATAGTAACTAGTAATGATTTTTATGATAGGAGGGTGACTTACTATGAAAAAGGCAGCTGTATTACTTACTCTCATATTAAGTGGCAGTTTAGCTGCATGTTCACCTGCATCTGAGTCAGACGAAATAGACGATTCAACCCATCGGAAAACTAATCATACAGAACAAAGTGACACAGATGCGACAGGAAGCGACCAATCGAACGAGGAAAATATTTCATCTGAGAATGAAGGTTCCCAATCAGATGGAACACAGGATGCAGAGCAACGTGATGAAACAGCATCTGATAAGGATAACAACGATTCATCTGACCAAGAAAGCACTGAAAATGATTCAGTCGATAAAGAACAAAAGCAAATGGCGATTGATACGTTAAACGAATTAGTTGATGCAGGGAAAAAAGGTGAGGTCTATCAATTGAATGATGGTTTTTATGTAGGTAAGACAACACAAACTGACATTTATAACACAATTGGGAGACCTCAACGACAGGATACATTCGATCGCTATACTGGATCTATGGGGCGAGCTTCCTACGATCTCAGATACAACAAGAGCGGTGTACTGATGGAAGCCCGGTATCTTGGTACAAATGTTGAAAGACAAACAAATTTAGGCGGTATCACTACAAATGACTTAATAGAGCAATTGGGTGATCCGGATGAACAGCATAAACTCAACGAAACCAATCAAACGAGTTATATATATAAACTTGGAAAGTTCGAGATGGAGTTTGTCATGGATGAAAAACACAAAGCGGACCATGTAAATTTGGTACTTGCACCTTAAAAAGCCATGTGGATTTTAACATGGCTTTGTATTGTCAAGATTTTAAGCGGTCGATAATCTCCCGGACGTAGAACATGGTTCGACTTGCGGCCTCTTCAGGAGTCGCTTCGATTCTGTTATTAAGGAAATTCATTAGCATGCCCTGCCAAAGGAGGATTGTGACTTCGTTTAAGGATTCAATAACTTCTCCATCAAAACTGCCCTGTTCAACGGCTCTTTTTAAAATAGGATTACCTCTTTTAACGACATTTTGTTCTATTAAGCTCATTCTGATTTCTTCTGGCACGTCGACTAGATCCGCTGGATAGAATTCATAATACTTCTCTAACAAGTCATCGGGGTTCTCCCCTAAATCACGTATAAATACTGAGTGGAAGATATCTGGTTGCTGAAAAGAATATGTACAGAAACATTCCCAGGCAGTAACATATTGGTCTAACGCACATGTTTCAGCGTTCATACGTGAAGTGACTTCATTCGTATACTCTTTCATTAATCGCATTGATGCAAAAAAGAGCAAGTGTGAAAATTCATCAAAGTAATTATAAATCGTTGCACTATTATAACCTGCCCGGTCTGCCACCTTTCGAATCGTGACAGCTTTTGCGCCTTCTTCTTCAATAATTTCGGTCGCTGCCTCTACAAAATACTTCCACATTCTACTCTTTTGAAGCTTTTTTTTATCCAATAAAAGCGCCTCACTTTACTTATTTGTCAGCTACTTAACAATTCTACCAGTCTTCGACACTACACACTACACTTGTACTTGTGAATTTATTCTGATAGTATAAACGTGTTCACAAGTTAATCATGATTATAAATTAATAATGATAAATTCGCAATCTTATCATTGCTGAAAACACTTTCAAATAATATTCGGTATTCATTGTTTGAAAGCGTTCTCAACGTTGCGTTTGTGAAACTAAAAAGGGGGCTGAAGGATGGAAAAAACCAAATTAGATCCTTTTGTGTTTTGGACGTCAATTGGATTCATTTTATTGGCTACTGTGTTTCTCGTGATTTTTAGGAATAGCGCAGAACCAGTATTGGACGATGTAATGACATTCATTACTTTTAAGATGGATTGGGCATTCCAGTTTCTAACTTTTGGGCTATTCGTATTTCTTATATGGCTCGCGTTTAGTAAATTCGGACGCATTAAACTTGGTGAAGGAAAACCGGAATTTTCTAGTTTCAGTTGGGGCGCAATGCTCTTTACTGCTGGAATGGGTACAAGCATAATGTATTGGTCGATGATTGAACCAATCTCGTACTTTTCAGGACCTCCTTTTGGAATAGAACCCGGTTCGAATGAAGCAGCTGAATGGTCGCTTACATATGGTTTATTTCACTGGGGAATTTCAGCATGGTCACTCTATGCGTTCCCAACAGTCGTCATTGCATACTCGTATTTTGTAAGAAAGAGACCTTCACTTAAGATTAGTACAGCACTCAGTGGTGCGCTTGGTAAATATGCTGATGGCTGGGTTGCAAAACTCATTGACGTGCTCGTGATTTGGAGCTTAGTGGGCGGCCTTGGCACTTCTTTAGGTCTAGGTGTTCCCATGGTTTCTGCAGTTGTAGGTTCCATATTTTCCATCGAACCGTCCTTAGGGTTGGATGCCATAATCGTGACTCTCATTACGATTATCTATTCAGCTAGTGCTTACTTAGGTTTGCAAAAAGGGATTAGAAGACTAAGTGATATGAATATTTACTTGGCAATCGTCCTTGCTCTCTTTGTTTTCATCGCAGGACCTACTTCGTTTATACTTACGTATTTCTCGAATAGTTTCGGAATGATGCTCCAAAACTTCACCTTCATGAGTTTCCACACGGATCCGATATCCCAAGGTGGATTCCCGCAAGGATGGACAGTATTCTATTGGGCTTGGTTCGCTGCCACTGCAATGTTCATGGGATTATTCGTCGCCCGGATTTCCAAAGGGCGTACGTTGCGTGAGCTGATCACTCACATGTTACTGTGGGGATCAATAGGCGGTTGGATTTACTTTATGGTCTTCGGTGGCTATTCAATGAACTTACAGCTGCAAGGGATTACTGATGTAGCCAAAACACTTTCTGAACAAGGCGGACCGGCTGCAGTAGTGGATATCCTGCGTTCCTTACCGCTCGATGTGCTAGTATTGCCGTTCTTTGTAATTGTCGGCGTAGTTTTCCTATCTACTTCTATGGACTCTGCTACTTACATTTTAGCTGCTGTTGCAACGAAAGAATTACAACCAGGGGAAGACCCTGCGCGCTGGCACCGAATGGTTTGGGGTGCAATACTTGCAATACTCTCCATATCATTGCTGTTAGTAGGCGGCCTTCGTGTGATTCAGACCTCAGCTGTCGTAGTAGCCGTACCTATATTCATCATCTATATTCTCCTCCTAGTTTCACTTGTGAGATGGTTGAGAGAAGATTTTCCTAAAGAAAACTTGAACAAATAATTGGAGGCATTCCCTATGGTATTTAACGTAAGAGAAACAAATCGTACGATCCGTACAAAATTCCCGAAAGAAACGAAAGAATTAGCGAACGTCATGATTCCGCTCTCTGATGGAACCCACTTAGCTGCACACATTTGGTTGCCAACAGACGCAGAAACAACACCGGTACCAGCAGTTCTAGAATATTTGCCGTATCGCAAAAACGAATTCACTGCATTGCGTGATTCACTTCGTCATCCTTACTTTGCAGGTCATGGGTATGCGAGCATTCGTGTCGACATCCGTGGTACAGGAGATTCAGACGGTATTTTGTATGATGAATACTTAAAGCAAGAGCAAGACGATGCATTAGAAGTATTGGACTGGATTTCAAAACAGTCTTGGTCGACAGGCAGTGTCGGTATGATTGGTAAATCATGGGGTGGCTTCAATGGACTCCAAATCGCTGCGCGTCAACATCCAGCATTGAAAGCAATCATTACGCTATGTTCAACAGATGATCGTTATGCAGATGATGTTCACTATAAAGGCGGCGCAATGCTTGCTTCGGATATGCTCTGGTGGGCAAGTACGATGTTTGCATATAACGCACGTCCACAATTTCCTGAAGTCCGTGGCGAATCGTGGAGAGAAAATTGGCTCGAGCGTATGGAACTGACACCGCCATATGCAGAAGAATGGGTTCGGCACCAACGCTACGACTCGTATTGGAAACATGGCTCTGTTATTGAGAACTATGATGACGTGTCAATCCCGGTATTTGCAGTAGGCGGCTGGGCAGATGGCTATACCAATGCGATTCCGCGATTGTTAACGGGCCTAAAAGGACCGAAAAAAGGTTTGATTGGGCCATGGGCGCATGAGTATCCTGAAATGGCGGTACCTGGTCCGCAAATTGGATTCTTACAGGAAGCAGTACGTTGGTGGGATGAATGGCTAAAAGAAGAAAAGACTGGCATTATGGACGAACCGATGCTTCGCGTTTATATGCAAGACAGCGTTCCTCCCCAGACAGATTATTCATATCGTCCAGGACATTGGGTGGCTGAACAGCAATGGCCGCCAGCGGACGTCAAGGAAAAGAAACTGTACTTGAATGGAAAGACTTTAAGTGAGTCAGCTGAGGGCAAAGAAGTGATTGTATCTTCCGTACAGCAGCATGGATTGTATGCAGGTGTTTACTGCCCGTTCGGCCAGCCAGGAGATCTGCCAGCAGACCAGCGAATTGAAAACGGAATGGCAGTTGTTTTCGATGCAGCTCCTGTGGAAGAAGACCAGCCAATACTAGGCGAACCTGAATTCCGCTGCAAAATCGAGTCAGACAAAAAAGCTGGCCACTTAGTAGTCCGCCTCAATGATGTTGCGCCAGACGGTTCTTCAACCCGTGTCACATGGGGTGTTCTGAATCTAACACACCGTGAAAGCGATGAGCATCCAAGTTATTTAGAGCCTGGAAAATCATATGACGTTACCGTGAAAATGAATGTTATCGGTCACACGCTGCAAAAAGGGCATCATTGGCAACTCGCAGTTTCACCGAACTATTGGCCGCACATTTGGCCGTTCCCTGAAGCGGTTACCTTTACAGTAGAAACAGGTGAAGATACGGCATTGGTCTTGCCACTTAGAAATTCTAAGGAACTCGACAATACGCTAAAACCTTTCGCTCAGGCTGAGACAGCCCCAGTACTTGAGAAAGATATTATGCGTGAAGCAGGTCGTACACGAGAAGTGAAACAAGACGCTGCGACTGGAGTTTGGACGCTTGATGACTTTTCTGACGAAGGAAAGCGTAAATTACATTGCAATGGACTTGAGTATGGAAGTACGAATCGAAATGTCTATACGATAAGAGAAAATGATCCACTAAGCGCTCGTGTGGAATGTGATTGGACGTTAAGTGTTGGGAAAGACGAGTGGCAAACGTACTTGGAGACAAAGAGTACAATGACTGCTGATGAAACTCATTACTATCTCATGAACGAATTGAAAGCATGGGAGAACGATAAAGAAGTCTTCCACAAGAAATGGGAAGAAAAGATTGAGCGTGACTTCACTTAATTTAACGTTCGCGTAGAGGTATATTATCAAAGAAGCTGTGAGGGGTTCAGTGAAAACTGTCTCCCTCAGCAGCTTCTTTTTTTAATGGCAGAGGGGTGGATGTAGCACAAAATGTCGTGACCGCTCATAAATCACGGGAAGTGATCATAAAGCTGGAATTGTGCTCATAAATCCTAAATTTTGATCATAAATACAGAAAACTGATCATAAATACAAAAAAGCGCTCATATCCATAAAAAATTGATCATAAACAACAAGAAACCGCTCATAAAGCCTCGCGGAGACAGCAGCAGACATCCAGTATTCATGATTTCGCGACTAATTAGGCAATTAACCATTTAGTCCACTCTTCGATAGGTGTCGTTGTAAAAATATCTTGTTTACACCCCCTGCCTAAAAGGGAATACTAATTACAGTACCTGAAGGAGGTGGCGTCATGAATCATCCAGCATCCCTAGAAGAATTTGTGAAAAGCACGTTGGGCTTAAAAGGAGATCCAAAATCATTATATGTAAACCAATCCGACTACACGCCTGAGGAGGCGATTGTTTCAGATGAAGACACTGTCGGCAAAGGAAACTTGCAAATGATCCGCTTGCTTGCGTCAGCAGATAAGAATGCGATTTATTGGGAAGAGCCATTTTACGATAGTGGAGAGTTGGAGCAAGTTATGATTCAACTCGATTCACTCCAGTCATTTACTCGCAAAGTCATCACTTTGGAAGAGATGGAAAAAACAAAATCCCGTTTTGGAATGAAAAAAGACTCTATCTAAGAAGAAAACGAACCTTCATAACATGTCTTTTCGCACTCGCAGCAACCGTCGTTTTCGTTTATAATGAATAATAGATGATTAATAAGAACAGGTTCAGCCATTCATGGATGGCTGACCTTTTTTTACGGAATGAAAGAAGTGAAGGATATGAACCGAAGTACGTTTGAAGAGATGGTGAAATGTGAATTGACGCTAACAACGAGTGCTCGTAAAGGGATTGAGAAAATCACCACAGACGAGCACGCTTTTTTTGCGATGCAAAAATCATTTTCGGTACATATTGAAAAAAGACCTGAAAACCAACACGGCAGTCAATCATTTTCATTTTTCTTTGATCCCGAAAGCAATGAAAAACTCTCGGAATTAGTGGATGGTCGAGTGCCAGTCCTCGAGTGTGTAGTGAAAAATGATGGTTTCCTAGCAACCGGATTCCACGTACGTGGGAAGCGTGAGCCAGTCGCTACTAATCGTCGGCTTAAAGCGACCATCAAATTTAAGTTGGGCAAAAGTTCAGGGTTAGCATTACCTATAGACTTTGCAACCCATTTAAGAGAACTTCCCATAGCTGAAGAACGGTCTGAGTACGTGAAAAAGAGAATTGGTGGCTGGGAAGGCTACTTACGTATTATGGAAAAGAATGCAGATGTGGAAGATTTGCACACAACTGTGCAGACCGTAACGCTAAGTGAGGATTTCCGTCTAGCCACTGTTCAACTAAAAACACTGCCAGGTAAGGCTTGGAAATCGCTTCCGGGTTTTTCAGCAAAGTTTGATGGTCTGGGTCTGGAGTTAGGAAACGTAGTCAATACGGATCGTAAAACTGGAAAAGTTGAAATAGAACTGAAAAACAACGCCATCCAACAAGCAAGAAAAACGGGGTTCCGTGGTAAGCAATTTGAATCTATCGTCTTCAGTAATTTTGCTGAACTTAGCCAAGTAAGAAGGTTGCGAAGAGGATTCAAAGACCTTCAAGACGGATTAGCGGCGAATGCAAATCTTGAAAAAATATTATTTGAAGAACGTCCAGTTGTTAAAATAACAAATCGCCATAAACCGATGGAATTTGAAACGAATTTGAATGAGTATCAGCGGGAAGCCGTATCAGGTGCAATGAATGCAAGTGACCTTTATGTCATACAGGGTCCGCCTGGAACAGGGAAAACGACTGTGATATCCGAAATTTGTAACCAGGCCGTTAAATCAGGTATGCGTACTTTAGTAGCTTCACAAGCAAATCTTGCAGTAGATAATGCGTTAGGCAGACTTCTGCACCATCAGGATATCCGGATCTTGCGTTATGGAAGAACTGAAAGTATTGAAGAAGAGGGCCGTAAATTCATCGAAGAAAATGTGGCCGAGCATTGGCGGACACAAACACTTCAATCCATGGAATCAGAGCTACAAAAGCATAACGAACTCGAAACGACACTGCGTTCAAAAGAGCTATCCTTAAAAGAAAACATTCAAGAATTAACGAGCCGGAAGGAGCAGTTGTCAGACCAAAAAAAGCTATGGGATGAGAATTCAAAAGAAAACAACCAGTTGACAGAAGAGCTAAAGGAACTGGAACGTCAAAAGCAAGTAGTTCTTCTAGAAATTGAAAAGAACAATTCAAATCAAAGAAAATTAGAAGAACGGCAAATTGAAGCTACCGAAGAGATGGACAGTCTTCGGGGAATGATGAAATCCCAACCAAATGTAGATCAAAGACTGCTTGAACTGGAAAACGAGAAAAAGAAAATTGAAGAACGAATCGATTTATTGAAAAAAAGCCACTCGATTTCCGAAATGGAGACACAACTATCCGACATTCAACTTAGTCTAAGAAAAACGAATGACGAACTAGCAGCTATTGAGAAGTTACTAGTCAAACTCGCTGCTGTTGGAAAATTGAACGATTTAAACAATCTATTGGATGAGGTCGGTTTTGTACCGGACTCTTCACTTGATAGTAAAATGACGGAACTTATACGTCAGATTGACCGGGTTCAAGAAGTGGGAGGAGAAGACAGTTTCACGGCGTGGTCAGATACAAATGCGCGTGTCGATAAGGCAATAAAGATGGTTACTGAAGTGTTACAAGATCATCAGTTCCATAATCGGATTCGTATTCCAAAAGGATTCCGGAATCGGCATTCGCTACAATCGATTCAAGAAACAGTAAGTCGAGTCGGCCGTTATTTAATGCAGCCAACTGTTCAAAAGTTATTGAGTACAAAATCCTTTTCGGTAGAATCCTATGACGCTTTGGAGAACTTAACAAAAGCTGTCGATCTCCTCCACGATAGGAAAAACTTCATTTCATCTTTTTTAATAGAAGCTCAATCGACTGCTGCTTTATTTGAGGATATTAAGCAGTCTGTTATGGCTGTATTCAATGATAAATTGAAACAGGCTGGGAGTAAGAAGACGCATTTAAGAAACCAGTTAGATCAGTTAACAAATCAGTTGACAGAAGTTCAGCAAATAAGTGAGGAATCGGCTGCACCGGAGAAAATCGCTGAATTACTTTCAGAATCGGAAAAGTCTTATCAGTCAAATCTAGCTGCTAGTGAGGAACTGCATCGCTCACAAACTGTCATTCAGACAGCAGAACAGAATCTGGAAATTATTCAAAAGGAGATGGCAACACTTCAAAAGGACCTTGTACTATATACTGAAACGCAAACGAGCCTTCTCGATAAATCTCAAACCCTTGATGACTCGATACAATTGAAGAAAGATCGGAAGGAAGCTCTAGCAGAAAAGTTAATTGAAGACCCTAACGTGTTGCTTCAAGAAGTTATTCAAAAACAAACGAACGTGTCTGATCAACTTCAAGATGTCCAGAAACAATTGTCAAATGTCCCCGTCATTCAGTCGATCCAAAAGATGTGGCACTCCATGCTGACTGAAGCCAGCGCATATGATTTGGATGAAATTCGAAAGCTTTATGTTAAACATGCGAATGTTATAGGGACGACATGTGTAGCTTCAGCTCGTAAAGAATTTGTAGAGGACTATCCTGAATTCGATTTGGTAATTATCGATGAGGTTTCTAAAGCGACACCACCTGAACTTCTCCTTCCGATGTTAAAAGGGAAAAAGATAATATTAGTGGGCGATCATCATCAGCTTCCTCCCTTAGTAGGACAGGAAACAATGGAAGAGTTCCTTGAAGAAATGCCTGATGATGAACAGAAAAAAGACATGGAGCGCTTGCTGAAGGAATCACTGTTTGAAAGGCTCTTTAGAACGCTTCCAAAGCAAAACAAAACGATGCTTGGTATACAATATCGTATGCACGAAAAGATAATGAAGTCGATTACACCGTTTTATAACGAAAATGGTTATGCACTTCAATGTGGTCTCCCGGATTCCGATCAAGCACGTTCCCATCATCTTGAGACCTCGCTAATTAAATCGCAGGACCATTTGTTGTGGATAGACCAATCAAATGCGCCTAACAATTATGAAGCGAAACCAAAGGGCGGTACGAGTCGATACAACGAAAGCGAACTGACAGCCATTCGTTCGTTACTCGGTGAATTAGATGAGGCAACAGCAGCAGCGATTGAAAGCGGGACGTTCCCATCTGGTACAAAGAAAGAAGTAGGTGTGATCAGCTTTTATGGAGAACAGGTCAAGCGTATCAACCAAATCATCCAAGAAGATGGTTCATCTAAGCATCTTACGTTCCGCACGGGGTCTGTTGATAAATTCCAAGGCATGGAAATGGACATCATCATTGTCAGCTTTGTTCGTAATCACGGTGACAGTAATGGAGATATTGGATTTGCAAGAGATTATAGGCGCTTAAATGTTGCATTATCACGTGCAAAAGAGCTTTTAATCATTGTCGGCAGCTCTGAAATGTTTGTAAACAATCCTAAGTCAAAACAAACTCGTGACATGTATCGGAAATTATATAGGGAAATCGAAAGTCAGGGAGGCATTCGCTCGCTCGCTGAAACCACATACTGATGAAAGGAGTTTGGACTATGGACGAGTTAAGGAAGCGGCTCAGAAAAGAATTGCAGGAATCCTTTGATACACAAGTGCTGACAGAAAAAGAATGGACATATACGACACACAAGATTTTAATCAGATACACTACGGTAACTAAAACCAAAATGGACGTGCTGATGAAAATGTTGTTGCATTCTCTTCAACAGCTGAATGTGCAAAAACCTGAAGAACTTGCAGATATATTAGGTGTTGAATTATTATTTGTAAAAGACCTGCTAGATCAGATGAAAGTCGCGGGGTTAGTAGTGGCACAAGAGCACTGGAGCGTCACAGAAAAGGGAAGGTCGCAATTAGAGGCGGGAATGCTTATTCATGAAGCGGAAGAAGCCGATGACTTCTTACTATATAGTCCGATTCATCAACGTTTTTTGAACGAAGACAGCGTATATAGTTCTTCTGAAGAAATAAAACCTTTTAGATATGAAGAATCTCTCAAGAGTATTGACTCAAAAGACTTATCTGACGAAATCATAAAACAACAGCTTTCTTCTCGAATTGAAGAGAATAATACCGTAGAAAACCAGCAAATAATTGAGCGAATCCTAGCAGTTGAAGAGATTGAAAAATTGCAGGCTTTCAACATAGAATTTCTACTATACAACCGCAAAGACGATAACTTCTTTGTTCGGATTTGGAATTCTGCTATAAATCAATGGGATGATACATTAGAGCAACTTGTTACAGAAAACGAACGTCCCGCTTGGCGGGAAAAATATGCATCCAAAACGGAGGGAAACCATGACACGTAATGCAGAGTATTGGAGAAAACAGTTAAACTTAATCGCTCATCCGGAAGGCGGCAGTTATGTAAGCTCACTAACAGCCTCCGCAAGTATTCCTACAAAAAATGGGGAGCGACCGTTATTTACTAGCATTTACTTTATGCTGGCGGAAGGTGAAGTTTCTCACTTCCACCAGCTTCAATCGGACGAAATTTGGTATTATCATGATGGTGCGCCGCTCGTAGTTCATATGATCTCAAAAGATGGAGAGTACTCCACTGTTAAACTAGGTGTGGATATGGAATCCGGGCAGCAACCTCAACTAGTCGTTCCTGCTGGGACGATTTTCGGGTCATCAATGGCTGGTGAAGGCGGGTACTCTCTCGTAGGCTGTATGGTATCTCCAGGATTTGACTTCAAAGACTTTAAATTGTTTTCAGAAGAAGAACTGCTCAATCAATTTCCTGAGCATGCGATGATTATTGAAAAAATGACACCTTAAAAAGACGTACAGCCGGCTTCGGCTGTACGTCTTTTTCGTTATTCTATAATTGGATCTTGAGGACTTTCCTCAGTGTCTTCAACACTTTTAGTTGAATCTGAAGACAAAAAATCATTTAAAGCTTGTGCATTTTCTTCAAAATCTATTGTGAGCACCTGACCAACTCCCGGTATCCGCTGATCTTCATTAAATGATCCGTCGATTGGAATTCGCATGGACTGAATGCCTGCGTCTTTATTGTCGAGCAAACCTTTGCCAATTGAAAGCATTGTCTTCTTGTCCAGATTCGTATATACGTAGCTGTCTGCCATCCCTAGCAGTTTCGGAAGGCTGAGAAAACTATGCAAACTTACAGCTTCTTCTTTCAGTTTAGCAAGTGCTTCTTGTTGGCGCTCAACACGTCCGAAGTCACTTTTACTATCATGACGGAATCTTACATAACCGAGCAATTCTTTACCATGAAGACGTTGGACACCAGGCTCGAGTGTCATATTGATACCGTGGGACATTTTATATGGTATATCGACTTCGATGCCGTCTGGAGCAACAACATCAACCATTTTAGGAAAGCCATCAAAGTTAATTTCTGCATAATAGTGAATATCTATACCAAAGTTTTCTTTGATTGTCTGTCGAACTAGCTCTGGGCCGCCAATTGAATAAGCGGCGTTCATTTTATGTTTTCCATGTCCAGGGATATCCACGTAGATATCACGCATGACAGAAACGGTTTTTAATTCCTTTGTGTCTTGGTTATAATGCGCAATCATTAATGAATCTGATCTGCCATCATTTTCATCAGGACGAGCATCTGAACCTAACAATAAAATATTGATTTCTCCATATTGAGGTTCTGGAGCATTAAATATATCTTTTTCATTTGTATCGGGTTTTTCACCAGCCAGCGATTGACCAGCTCTGAATTGGGTATACCAAAAAAACGTCGCGCCACCGATTAATATAAATAAAATGAGAAGAGTGATCCATATTTTTTTCTTCTTTTTATGAGTTCTGCGTTCAGAACGTTTCATATTGCCACCACCTGTTGTTGGTTCCGCATGTGTGCGGTGTGCTGCTTAAAGTAGGACGCATTTCTTAAAGAAATGTTTTCTGGAATTTTGATTTGCCTCTAACTAATGTAGCATACGATGTATTTCTTATTTATGCAATATTAAACTTACATAAGTAAACGACAGGATTGCAATTGCATCGTAAGGGTAAGATAGTTATAATAGCGAAGGAATAGATATATAATGCACTTTTTCATGAAATGTGCAATGGACTGTCCTTGTCTTCAAAGCCAGACAGGACTTTTTTGTTTTTCTCATTCATTTAAAAATACGTATGCAAAATTGAAAGGAGATGTAAAATGTTTTTCATCGAAGCTAAACGAATAATTACTGTTATTTTAGGGGCCATCTTATTAGCAGTTTCATTGAACTTATTCTTAATAAATGCAAATGTTTATGCAAGTGGCTTCGCAGGGATTGCACAATTATTATCAAGTGTTCTTGAAGACTTTGCCGGAATTACGGTCTCAACAGGGGTCTTACTCTTAGTGTTAAACGTGCCGGTCTTTATTCTTGGATGGTTTAAGGTCGGTAAAGGGTTTACAATTTATAGTATCGTTTCAGTTATCTTTACTACAATTTTTATGAGCATTCTTCCTGTCATGTCCCTATCTGATGACATTATCCTAAATGCTGTTTTCGGCGGTGTGATAGGTGGCGTAGGTGTCGGAATATCATTAAAACTGGGTGCTTCCACAGGAGGCATGGATATTGTTGCCATGGTTTTGTCACGTTTACAAGACAAACCTATTGGAACATACTTTTTATTGTTAAATGGAATTATCATTGTTGCAGCAGGTTTCTTATATGAACCTGAAAATGCTTTGTATACAATGGTAGCACTTTATGTTTCAACCGCCGTAATCGATACAATCCATACGCGTCATGAGAAAGTAACAGCGATGATTGTGACATTGAAAGCAGATGAACTGCAAGCTGCCATACACGATAAAATGGTACGGGGAATAACGATTATTCCAGCAAAAGGCGGGTATACGAAAGAAGAAAAAAATATGATGTACCTAGTCATTACGCGCTATGAACTATATGATTTAGAAAAAATAATTAGCGAAGTGGATCCTAACGCATTTGCAAACATTGTTCAGACGGTCGGTATATTTGGCTTCTTCCGACGAGAAGGACAAACGATAACCTAAGTATAAAACACCCTGCAGTCAACAGGGTGTTTTTGTTACTTTCTTTTTTTCTCTTCAGATTTTCTGAAAAGTTCTTTCATAGCTTCTCTTCTGTCACGGTAAGTGGAATATTCAGCCGAAAATTCCTCACGACCTGGAAGTGATGGACTTTTTTTAGTGATTTCTCCATCAATATTACGCTTTGTCATTTTACAACCTCCCTTTACAAAAAGTATGTGTGTGAAGAAGTACTTTTAGTCACCTGATGTAGCGGTTCACCATACTTATAGAAGGAGGGGAGGGGAAAAGTTGGTAACTGTAACTTCAGTTCAAATTGAAGGTCAGCATTTTACGGCTGTATCGGTTTCATTACCCAAAACTACGTTGCTAACAGTTTCAAATGAAATTGGTTATATAATGTGTGGAGCACTGGATGTTGGTTTGTTAAATCGGCTACTATCGGATCGATGTATCGTTGCTGGGCGTGCAACAGGTGTTAAAACGATCGAAGAGTTACTTGCAGCTCCGTTAGAATCAGTTACTTTTGAGGCAGAAGAGAAAGGGATTAAAGCAGGAATGACAGGAGAACAAGCATTATTAAAGATGATTTAATAAGTTAAGTTTTTACCTGAGACAGGAAATTCGCTTACTGCGAATTTCTTGTTTTTTTGACACAAAATCTTGATAAAGTTGTTGAATATCACGGGTTATTGTTGCGATTCTTAGAATGTTGTTTTAGAATGAGAATGAGAAACAATCTCATTAACTACATAATCGCCATGCAGCCCGTATCGAATCATTAGTGAGCATGGGAAAGGTGAGTGCTATGAAAAAAATCATTATCGCAGCAATACTTTGTGGCGTCGGAGTAATAGCTATTATTGGAAGTACTATATCTCAAAGTTTTTCTGATGGGCTACTTATTGGGCTACTGGTTATTACGATTTTGGCGGCCTCATCCGCAATCATCACGATGAATGATCGCAGAAGGCGCGTATGGCATTAACAACAACAATCTGAATGTAACCGGCAGGTGATTCTGCCGGTTTTGCTCTTTATTTGGATACTTACATTCAGTTGGATAGGGGACAGGAAATGAATATTCACGTAACGTATGGTGACCTAGCGGAACTAAAAGCAATTAAAGTAAACTTAGCGTCTGAAAAAATTGTTCTTATGGAACTTGGCAACGAAGCTGTTCTTATTCAAGAGAACGATGGATCTGCGGGATTTGGTGAGGCAGATTCTTATACAGTTCTTGACGCATCCGGAGAAATTAGTAATGGGGGGTATGCAGTCTTCAATAATATCCCAGTTACTCCTGAAGGCCGTGAAATATTCGAAAATCGTTTTATGAATCGGGCAAGACAAATTGAAGATAATGACGGGTTTGGTGCAATCCGTGTATTGCGTCCTTTAGAAAACGATACGTACGTAATTTTGACGATTTGGGAAGACGAGACGTCCTTTAAAGCATGGCAAAACTCTCAGAGCTATGAAAATGCACACAAAAAACGTGGAACTGATGAGGGTATTGATAAAAAGCCAAATATCTTTTCACGTCCATCTTTTGTTACGACGTATAAGAAAGTAAATTAAGTGAACAACACTGCCGATTTCTCAAATCATGAGAAATCGGTTTTTTGCATTGAAAATGTTTAAAAGTAACAAGCTAGTGAAAGAGAACAGTAGTACATCCAAGGAGGGATTCGATGAATAAAAAAGTTGCGCTATTACCATCTTTAGCGCTAATGCTCGGTCTTGCAGCATGTGGTTCCGATGAAAAAAAAGATCAATCATCTACTGGAGAAGATGTGGAAAAGACCAATGAAATCTCTGAACCTGGAAATGAAATGCAGCCGGAATCATTTACAGTATTGGTCGACATGAAAGATACTGAAGGTAAAACAGTAGGAACAGCGGAGTTAGAAGAGCTGGGTGACGGGGTTAACGTTAAGGTGAAAGCTGAAGGGCTCCCAGAGGGGAAACACGGATTCCACTTTCACGAAACCGGTGTTTGTGAAGCGCCGGATTTCAAATCTGCAGGCGGACATTTTAATCCTGAAGATACGAAACATGGTCTCGAAATGGAAGATGGTCCACATGCGGGGGATTTGCCAAATTTAGAAGTCAAGTCAGATGGTACCGTAGAGGATGAATTCACTGCGAACAATGTAACATTGAAAAAAGACGAGATGAATTCATTACTTAAAGATTCAGGTACAGCACTTGTGATACATGCAGGTGAAGATGATGGAAAAACACAGCCATCAGGAGACTCGGGCGATCGAATTGCGTGTGGAGTGATAAAATAAAAATATAAAACCGGACAGCTAGATTTGGCTGTCCGGTTTTTAAAGTTAGACTAGTGCAGCGATTATACCTTGCTCATCATCGAGTAACAACTTAATACCAGTAGCATATGGGTCGCGGTGGAGCTGTTCTTCAATCCACATGCGTAATGCTTGAGTCATATCAAATGTGTTCATGATGATTTTGTCGTTGTTCACAAAGACTTCAGCAAAAAATCCCTCATCGTCTTCATAACAGAGTTCAACTTCGACTTGTTCAGGAAGGACTGATTTGTTTTTTGCTTGAAAAAGGCAAATAGCATTAACGATATCTTGTTCTTCAATCATTAGTTCTGCCACCGATGCATGTCATCTTTGTCTTGTTTCTTTTTCTTGAAGTATTGGAAAACCATTCGCACAATTCCAATTACCGCGATGATCGCAAACACGTTAACAAGCAATCCCAGAAGTGAACCAAGAATGCCCATGTTTGCAAACAGGCTTCCAAATAGAATCCCTGCAAGACCACCTAACATTAACCCTTTCATTAACCCGCCGGATTTAGGTTTAGCAGCTTGTGTTCCTTTGTCTTTAGAATAGGATGAGTTATCTTTCTTTTTATCAACTGCGGGTTTGTTAAAATTATTTTGGTTTGGGGTAAATCCTCTTTTACCTGATTTGTAGCCTTTTGCTTCTGCCGATATCGTATGATCATTAAAAACAAACGATCCTATCGGTGAGAAAATGAGCGAGAGTGCCAAAAAGGCTGCAGCAATTTTTTTCATGAACTAACAAAACCTCCGATGAAATGTTGGATCTAGAAAAGATCCTCATCATCATTGTACAATAGGTTAGTTCAAAGTTAAATTAGTTTGTCCTATCTTAAATTTGCGGCACAAATGTTTTACAATCTGTTTCATCACTCGATTTCGCATGAGATCCTTTTTTACTAACAACATAAATTTCGTCTGCTTGGCATTTGTTTCCCTCTCCCCAAAACTTACAGTTGTTTACTTCACATCGGATTCGTTGTCCCATTTTCAACACCTCCTTTAGAAGTAGGATGCACTCGCTGAATCGGGTTATACACATCATGTCGAATTTAGTTGAATCTCAAACTAAATACTTGAAGATTAATGGAAATAGGCGTATAGTGACGGATGGTAATTGGAATAGGTGAATGCGTCATATAGACTAGTAATCACACTTTGTGGTAATATAATCGGTATACGATATGCCTATTTTTTGTACAAAACATATTAAACTATAAAGGGGATTTGCACATGACTACGCCGCTCAATCCTGAAGAAGCAGCAAACGTTGCAACACAAGAAACACATCTTCCTTCAGATCAAAAACAAGACATTTTAGATCAGTTGCTCAAACCAGAAGTTCAAGATTCTTTGACAGCACTTGTTGAAAAGCTTCCACAGCTTACAGAACTTGTTGACTTGATGACAAAATCATACGATGTTGCTAAAGCAGTTGCAACGGATGAAACGTTAAAAAATGACACTTCTGAATTTATGAAAGAAATCGCAGGACCTGTAACGACTTCTGCAAAAAATATGGCTGCAACTGTTATTGAAGCAAAAGATTTAGCTTCAAAAAACACAGAGACTATCGGCTTGTTCGGTCTAATGAAAATGATCAAAGACCCTGAAGCACAACGAATCTTCCGTTTCTTAAATGCTTACCTTGAAATTGCAGGACAACGCAACCACACAAAATAATTTCGACTAACTATACTTAGTAGAAGGGGATTAGACAATGTCCAAACATATCGTTATTTTAGGAGCAGGTTATGGTGGTCTTTTGGCAGCGCTAAATGCTCGTAATTTCCTGTCAGAAAGTGATGCAACAATCACACTTATCAACCAAACTCCTACTCACCAAATTATTACAGAACTACACCGCTTAGCTGGAGGAACAATTAGTGAAGGTGCTGTAGCACTTCCACTTGAAAAACTTCTTTCAGGTAAAGGGATCGAATTGAAGATTGAAACAATTGAAAACTTCGATGTGAATACGAAAAAAGTCAACTTAGCGAATGGCGAAACAATTTCTTATGATGCACTAGTTGTTGCGCTTGGTAGCAAAACAGCTTATTTCGGAATTCCAGGTCTTGAAGAAAACAGTATGGTACTTAAATCAGCAAGTGAAGCAAATGCAATCTACAAACATATTGTTGAACGCATTAAAGCGTATGCAACTTCACATGATGAAGCGGATGCAACAATCATGATCGGTGGAGGCGGACTTACAGGTGTCGAGCTTGTAGGTGAAATCGTTGACCACATGCCAAAAGTGGCACGTGAGCATGGTGTAAACCCTGCAGATTTGAAAATCATGCTAGTTGAAGCTGGTCCAAAGATTCTTCCAGTTCTTCCAGATCACTTAATCGAACGTGCTACTGAAAGCCTTTCTAAGCGTGGCGTTGAGTTCTTGATAGGACTTCCTGTTACAAATGTGGAAGGTAATGTGATTTCACTAAAAGATGGTCGTAACATTACAGCAAATACATTTGTATGGACTGGAGGAGTAACTGGTAATCCCCTAGTTGGAGAATCTGGTTTAGAAGTAGATCGTGGACGAGCTACTGTCAACGAATTTTTACAGTCTAAGTCACATCCTGATGTATTCGTTGTAGGGGACAGCGCAGTTGCATTCCCTGAAGAAGGCGGACGACCTTATGCACCTACTGCACAGAATGCTTGGCAAATGGGAGAGTTGGTCGGATATAACCTTTCTGCAATGATGAATGATAAGTCCATGGAAGTGTTTAACCCTACCAATTCTGGTACTCTTGCAAGCCTTGGCCGTAAAGATGCAGTTGCATCAATTGGTGCTAGTAACACATCTCTAAAAGGGATGCCTGCTACAATTATGAAAGAAGCGAGTAACGTCCGTTACTTAACACATATTAAAGGTCTATTTAGTCTAGCTTACTAAAAAGACTAGCAAATAGGGCTGTCTGGTTGGTCAGTGAATACTGATTCTCAGGGCAGTCTTTTTTTAATTCGCAAATAATAATTGAATGAAGAAATCACAAACTTTTTTTAGCTTTCACAATTAAAGAAAGTGCATACACAAAGTTTATTTCTAATTTAAATATTTTCAAAACTATTCGTTAGTTGACAGTAGAAAACTTTTTTCGCTATAGTAACTAATGATGATGGGTTAAGTCCGTGCAGAAAGGCAGGAATGTTAGCACGTAAATTCAGGAAAAACAATTATAGCGCCAGCGCCGAAGAAATCGCACAGTATTTTCGGCAGACGAGGTGGAGGATCATCGAACATTCGGCGGATGCCTCCTGATCGTGGATACCCGATCACATGCAGTTCCTAAAACGCTAGGGTAACTTAGTGAAACAAGAGGATCTTTGCAGGTATCAAACAAATTATACGGTCAGTTGGAAAACAGGATTGCTGACCAACCTAAACAATTCTGATTCCAGACTGCCTGATGCGGAGGAACAATTATGTGCGGAATTGTAGGATATAACGGAAAGAACCAAGCAACAGAAATACTATTGAAAGGGCTGGAAAAGCTTGAGTACAGAGGGTATGATTCTGCGGGAATTGCATTCCAAACATCTTCTGGTGTTAAGATGTTCAAGGAAAAGGGTCGAATTGCTGAGTTAAGAAAGGCAATAACAGAAGAGATTGATGCACATGTAGGAATCGGTCATACGCGGTGGGCGACACACGGTGTGCCGGATCAAAAAAACTCACACCCACATAAAAGTGCATCTGGACGTTTTACGCTAGTCCATAACGGAGTAATTGAAAACTATGAAAAATTGACTCGAGACTATTTGCAAGATGTACAGCTAACATCCGATACAGACACAGAAATTATTGTCCAACTAATCGAGCACTTTTCTTTAACTGGAATGGTGACTGACGAAGCGTTTCGTAAAGCATTGTCTTTATTACACGGGTCTTATGCAATTGCTATGTTAGATGATCAAGATCCAGATACCATTTTTGTTGCAAAAAATCGCAGCCCACTGTTGGTTGGCGTTAGCTCAGAGTGTAATGTGGTAGCTTCAGATGCTATGGCAATGCTCCAGGTGACTGACCAATTCATCGAACTGCATGATGGGGAAGTCGTTTTGCTTGGAAGAGATGGTATTGTGATTGAAACCATCGATGGTGACAAAATTGAACGCGATCCATATACTGCTGAACTTGATATGAGTGATATTGAAAAGGGTACCTATCCCCATTATATGTTGAAGGAAATTGATGAACAGCCAGGGGCTATGCGTAAGATTATAGAAGCTTATAGTAACGAAGAAGGTACGTTAGATATTGACCCTTTTATAAAGCAGGCATTTCAACATGCTGATCGACTTTATATTATAGCTGCAGGTACAAGTTACCATGCGGGGTTAATCGGTAAAGAGTATTTTGAAAAACTAGCGGGCTTGCCAGCAGAAGTACATATTTCCAGTGAGTTCGGATACAATATGCCACTTCTTTCGAAAAAGCCACTGTTTTTGTTCATCACGCAATCCGGCGAGACAGCTGATAGTCGCCAAGTACTTGTAAAAATAAAGGCCCTCGGTTTTCCATCAATTACAATGACAAATGTTCCAGGCTCCACGCTTTCTCGTGAAGCAGATCACACGCTCTTGCTGCATGCAGGACCGGAGATTGCAGTTGCATCGACAAAAGCATACACAGCTCAACTCGCGGTTCTCGCAATAACTGCTTTTTCATTGGGTGGAGGATCTCAAAAACTTGAGTTGAAAAAAGAACTAGCAATTACTGCGAATGCAATTCAAACGTTAACGGACGCAAAAAAGGACATAGAAAAAATTGCTCTGGAGCTTTTGACAGATAAACGGAATGCCTTCTTCATTGGACGGAACCTCGACTATTATGTAAGTCTAGAAGGAGCGTTAAAGTTGAAGGAGATTTCCTATATCCAGGCAGAAGGATTTGCTGGAGGGGAACTCAAGCATGGCACAATTGCATTGATCGAAGAAGGTACACCGGTCATCGCACTCGCAACTCAACCAGGTGTCAGCCCTAACTTACGTGGGAATGTTAAGGAAGTTACTGCACGCGGTGCACATGCCTGCATTATCTCGATGGAAGGGGATAGTGAGCAAGGCGACGAGCTTATATTGCCTCATGTTCATGATTTATTGACACCGCTTGTAACAGTTATACCGCTTCAGCTGCTAAGTTATTATGCATCTCTGCAGCGAGGCTGTGACGTAGATAAGCCTCGTAATTTGGCGAAAAGCGTGACGGTGGAGTAAATAAAAGAAACAATCGATATCGTTACAAAACCACTTCGGATAAAATTATCCGAAGTGGTTTTGTTCATGTATGTGAAAATGTTCTTTTGAAAAGGCTAGAGTCAAGAAAGGTAACTCATTATATGACGAAATTCCTTAAATGGAATGACGACTTTTATTAAGATGACTCCATTTTATGATTAGATTGTTGTGAATGAAAGTTGAAAACTATACATTTTACGATAAGCTAAGGGCGGTTGTCAAGTGTGGATTTGAGAAATTTCTGAATATGTGATAGAATGTAGTTATACTAAGCGTTATGGAAATTATTTAAATCGTACGCAACTTCTTCTCAAAAGGAATTGAGTGCGTTTTTTATTTGAATAAATTTGTCCTTCATAAAAATTTTAAAGCAGGTGATGAAAAGAATTTTTTTAAGATAGTAATTAAGAGGAGAGTGGTATTGTGAACTTAGTAAATGAGGAAATTACCCATAAAGTTTTTGGGGAAGGAAATATCGTGGAACACGAAGACACGATTATAACCATTGAATTTGAAAAAGAAGTTAAGAAGTTTGTTTACCCAGATGCTTTTAAGAACTTTATTACTCTGAATGATAAAAGTGCCGCAAAAGATTTGGAAGAAGTCTTTTTGAAGAAAGATAAAGAAGAAGAAATGATGGCAACGAAGCTGAAGGAAGAAAAAGAGAATTATCTGCGTGATCAACAACTTAGAGAAAAAATGAAAAACTTTAAAATTCATGAAAGCTCACAAATTGCTTTTTGGATGGATGAAGATGAAGAACAAACTATATTTGAAGACTGGAATGCATCTACAGGTTCTATTCAAAGCGGCAAAAATAAAGGGTTGCCTAATCGAGTAGCCCGTTTACGACCAAACAGTTCAGCTCTTCTTACGGTTAGAGAAGTGGATCAGCCTGAAACCAGAAGACGAATTCGGGGTCTCTATATGGTAAATGAAACATTTACGGGCGATGTCGGTGTCGACGGGGTGGTACCGTCTCATAGGGATTTTAGAATCCAGCTTACAGATCAAGAGGCTGAACAAATGCTTTTCTGGAACTATTACATCAATAAGAGCAATCCTCATCAAACTTCTTGGAATTCAGGTAAATTCCGCTACTTCGATAATCTATGGACCGCTCAAATTTTAAAAGATATCATTGCTATTAAAATAGATGAAAACCAAAAAAATGAAATTCAAAAGTTTCTTGAGTATTTTTGTAACTTGAATGCGCTGGACATTGAAATGATTCCTGAGGCAAACGGAGAACTTAAGACACATTAAAATAGTAACGAATGACGTACCAAGTATTAAAGTCTTCATACTAAGTATTTTAAAGTGAGTTAACATTGATTAAGATAAAAAAGGCATGTTTACGTATTCGTAAACATGCCTTTCACTTTTAAGGACTTAGTCAGTTTCTTAGAAAAGTTATTGAATTAGTGTTACACATCAATTTTACGGTCTTTCCAATTGACCGAGCGTAAAATGTACACGCGAAACAAAGAGTATAAGAAGATTCCAGTGAAAAATAAAAATAAAACAGGATAAAAAATAAAAATCGGCCATTTGAAATTTCCGCATCTTTTTGCAAGCCGGCCTGTTTGTATTGCAAAAAGTACATATAATCCTATGCTAAGCACCTTAGGTAAAACAGCTGTCCCACTTAGGGAAGAGATAAGTTCACTCACACTGATAAAACTTCCCGTAATCCAGATAATCACCAGTAACATGACAACTGGATGGGTGGATTTAGATCCAATTGCAAAACTCTTGCACCAGCCATCGACCATACTCTTGAAACCTTCTGGGTACATCCGAAAAGATAAAGTGCCTTTGCCGCCCATACAGTTTACTGCGAAATCATGATCGAGAAATTCCTTACCAAGAGCTAAATCATCCATCAGGGCGCTTTGGATTTTTTCATGACCGCCAGTAGAAAAGTATTCGCTTCGGTCGCACATTATACAAGGTCCAAAGGATCCTGCTGTTTTAAAAGCATCTTTTTTAACCGTAAATATATTCATTCCCACAATCACAATAATATTAAAGACAGCTGACAAATTTTCATATAAACGATGAACTGTATGAAATGGCTGAAGTGATAAGATCCCAGTTGCTCCCTTTTGATGATATAGAACTAACAGTTTCTCCAGACTGTCTTCATTACTCAAGTAGGTATCTGCATCTAAAAACAACAGCCACTGACCCGTTGACTGTTCTGCACCGCGCCAACAGGCCAATGATTTGCCTGATCCTGAAGAACCAGGAGATACAGTAATTACATGTGCTCCATAATCAGCTGCGATGGCTGCCGTATCATCTGAAGAATCATCGTCTACTACTATGAGTTCAAAGTTTTTCAGGTTTTGGCGCTGCAATGACCGCAATAGAGGTTCGATTCGGTTTGCTTCATTCCGGGCCGGTATAATGATTGAAACTAAAGGCAGCTGAAAAGTACGGCGTTTAAGAGTTTTTGGAACGGGCAATTGCCAAAACATAAGGTGGCCGGCTACTAAGGCGATGCAAACAATCAATGGATTAATACTTTCTGTAACCATCATTTCATCACTCCCATATGTCTGCATATAAAAATGATTAAAAAGAGTTCATTACTTGATTGAGAACCTGGTTGGTCATTCGTGCGATAGTTAATAACCAAATAGAATCCCTTGATCATCTTGAATTAACTCTTGAGCAGCAATCTTCGCTGACATTAAAACAATTGGAACTCCTGCCCCTGGATGGGTGCTGCTTCCATTAAAATATAAATTAGAACAATTTTTGGCTTTACTTTGCGGTCGCAAATGACTGCTTTGCAATAATGTAGGGAGTAAACCAAAAGCGGCTCCATTGAAAGCATTGAATTTAGATTCAAAATCTAAGGGGGTAAAACACTTTTCCGTAACGATTTCATTCTCTATATTTTCAAAGCCTTTAATGGATTTTAAAGTATTTAAAATATAAGTTCGATATTCAGCAATTGTATACTCATCCCATTCATACTTGGAAGTAGCGACATTTGATACGGGCATCATAATATACAATCCGTCTTTGCCAGCTGGGGCTAGAGAGGCATCCATCTTAGATGCGATATAGACATAAAATGAAGCTTTAGTTAGCTTATTTCCTTCAAAAATGTCATTCATGTTTTTTTCTAAGTCAACATCAAAGACAAAATTATGGATGTGCTCGATTTCATCATATTTGCGGATCATCCCTAAATACATCACCATAGTGGAACAAGAATAGTTCATATGGTCAATTTTTCGATCTGTATACCTGCCTTTTGCTTGTTTATCTTGAATTAGGTGTTTCATTGCATAAGGAAAATCTGCGTTGCACACAACATAGTCAGCACTAATTCTTCTTTTATCGATCCGTACGCCGATAGCTTGCTTATTTTCTATTAAAATTTCATCAATGGGACTGTTGTAATGCACCGTTCCACCAAGCTCTTTAAATAACCGTTCCATAGATGTAGCCATCGTATACATACCGCCTTTAATGAACCAAATCCCGTATAAGAACTGTATCATCGGAATCATTGTGTAAAAGGAAGGACTTTTGATTGGAGAAATACCTATATAAAGTGTTTGAAAACTAATAATCTGCTTTAATCGTTCATCTTTAATATAGTTGCCTAAAAACTGATTGGCACTCCCACTAACTTTCATATTCATACCTTTCTTTAACATACTGAGGTTATAAAAGTCACTTTTTTTGCGAAATGGTCTTTGGATAATATTTTCCATAGCTACCGTATACCCTTTGTAAATATCACTCAAATAGCTTAAAAAACCAGCAGCATCGTCAGGACTAAAAGATTCAAGTGTTTGAGTCCACGAAATTAGATCACTGGACACATTAATCGGATGAGTTGGGTCGTTGCTAAAATATACTCGATACATTGGATCGAGCTTTTCCATTGGAATATAATCATCGGGATTTCGCCCGCAATGTATAAAGACCTCTTTGTATATATCTGGCATCATGACAAGGGTCGGTCCCAAGTCAAAACGATAGCCGTCCATTTCAATTCGATTCATCTTTCCGCCTGGGGTCGACTCTTTTTCATATAGGTCAACTTGATAGCCTGCGTGCTGCAATCGAATTGCACTGGCGAGACCAGCTGTCCCTGCACCTATAACAATAATCTTCTTTTTCAACGAAAATCTCCTCATTTCATTAAATGCAAACACGTATCATTGAATATACTATTTTGAATCCGATTCTAAGATTGAGTATGATCTCTTGAGACGATTTTATCGCGGACCTGCTGACCACTCAATGTCACCATTGGCATGCCGCCTCCAGGGTTAACAGTTCCACCTACAAAATAGAGATTGTCATAAAGTTCACTGTGCTTAGGATGCTTAAACCCTTTGTTCATTTTTTTATCTGAAAGCGTACCGTAAATTGCCCCTCGGTCTGACCAATACGTTTGTTTAATGTCTTCAGGGGTCCAAATGTCGTGTGTTACGATATTTTTACGTAAGTCTTCTAAACCCATATTTTCAAGTTTGATCAGTACACGCTCTGCAAATGCATCATAATCTTTTTGAGTGTAAGGTTTTTCCTGTATGTGCGGAATATGGGGCAATACTTTTATATTTTCATGACCTATCGGTGCCTGTGAAGGATCCGTTTTATTGACATTGACTAGATAAATGACTGGATCATCGGGCAATTTGTGCTGATGGAATATCTTTTTCATTTGACGTTTTTGATTTTTCGCGAAAAAGAAATTGTGATGACTTAGCTGCGGGTAAATTTTCTTTACCCCTAAATGCATGATTAGTCCTGAACTGGAAGGTTCGAATTTCTTTTTCAACTTATTCACATACTTTTTGTCTTCTTGAAGAAGCTGTTCGTAAACAGGGATGACTTCCATGTTAGCAATATAATAATCTGCAGATAATTTAGTCCTGTCTTCAAGGACAGCGCCAGTAATCTTACCATTCTGTTTAGTTAGGCGAGTGATAGCTTGTCCATTATGAAACGTCACACCAATTTCTTTCGCAAGCTTGACCAATCCTTCCGCCAGTCGATGCATTCCACCTGGTACATACCATGCTCCCTGATTTTGCTGCATGTAAACCATCATATTCAGTAACGCAGGAGCATCGTAAGGTGAAGAACCAACGTATTTACTGTAATAAGACAACATATCAGCAAATTGCTTGTTACTGATTCGTTTTTCAATTGACTGATGAACGGTTGAAAACAAATCAAAGTTTTTAAACGTACTGGCAACACCGTGAAACTCTCCTATTTCTTTCGTACTGTCAAGTCCTTTGTTGAAATATCCTTTTTCTATCGTTTCATAAAGATTTTTTGAATAGTCTAGCAACCTTTTGAATTGACGGATATCCTTTTTTGTCAAGGATGGATTTTTATTCTCCATGTCTTGTAAGTTCTCGAAAAGATCAATGACGTTGCCATTAGGGAAAAACGAGCGCCATTGGTGGTTCAGTTTTATGATTGGCACGTAATCACTCATTTTCTTTCCGCTGCCAGTAAATAATCTTTCGAAAACTTTGGGCATAGTTAAAATGGAAGGACCAAGATCAAAACCGAAACCATCTTGTTCAAGTCGGTTTAATTTACCTCCAATGTGTTTGTTTTTTTCATATAATGTTACTTCATAACCGCTTTGAGCTAGTGAGATTGCCGCAGACAAGCCCCCAAGGCCGCCTCCTATAATTAATACAGTTTTTCGTTTTGACAATTTACATATCTCCTTTTTCTGCTGAACGTGTGCAGATTTAATTTTGACGATAATTATTAGTTTTTGACTAGTGAGTGAAAAGCGTTAAAGAGAAATCTGCTGATGAATTAAAAGCTTACTTAAAAAGTCTTAAACAAAACTTCTACAGAGTTTAAGTTATTTACATATAGTAGTTAGAAAATTTAGTATAACACTTTAAAAGTCTAAAGTGTCTTATAGCACATCCCTTAATACTATTTCGTAAATTTCAAAGGGTATGTTGAGTGGGATTTTGTTGATGAATAGGTGAACTTCCATTGCTTGGTAAAGGAAATAGTTATGTTACAATCTGATTGAATACAGAAAAAAAGTGTATCCAGGCTATAGCTTACAATATTGCCGATTCGTCGAAGTATATTAATGCATGTCAAAATGTAGAAAATCACAGAGGAAGGTGACATTTGAAATGAATTCTTCAGGAGCTGGAGTTGTTTTGATAATTGCCATCGTACTCGTTGTATTTTATATTATTGAAAAGATTACGCGGAAATGGTTAAAAGTAAGTTCAAAAGTAGCTTTTGTAGTTAAATCCGTGAATGATAAACATCGAAAAATTGACTGGACTTTGCGAGCGATTTTTATGTTTGGTATATTTTTCCTCGCGATTATGATTACTTCTGAAAAATATCAGCCACATCTTTGGCTTTATATTTTCTTTAGTTATCTGCTAATAACGAACGTAATACTTGAACTGGTTCGGGCATTTATGCAGAAGCGCTATAGTGAAGAAAAAAACGAGTATATTGTAACTTTAATACAATTGGTGCTTTTCATCTGCCTTGCAATGGTGACCTTGACTACTAAGTTTTTCGGATTTTTAATCTAAAAGCTCAATTAAAAAAATTTATGGTAGAAGTCAACTCATGTTGTTTATTTTAAAACGACCGACAGCATTTTAATAAAAAAGCTGTCTGTCGTTTTATTGTATTTGATATGTGATATACTGATTGACAATTCTATTAAAACAATTTATGCTATTAAAAAATGTGATGAACTGTTCGAAGTAGTTTTGTTATCTTGGCAAAAGAGACTTGGTGGCTGGTGCGAACCAAGCAAGGTGCAAAACGAATTACAAACAGGGAGCTGACACGCAATTGTCCGGTTTTGGCCGTTATCAATAATGAGTGAGCAGGATTTTTCTGCTAATTTGGGTGGTACCACGGAGCTTCCGTCCCTTCTTTTTAGAAGGGGCGGGAGCTTTTTTATATTCTCTGGAAAGCAGTTAGGTATGAAGGAATTGCATTTAAAAAATAAGGGAGATGGGGATATGAAAAAAGAGATGTCTGGTTGGCTGGCGGTCGTTCCTATTTTGACATTGATTGCAGCCGCATCGATGTCTGTATTTGTTTGGAAGGCAGGTATGCTCATGCCGTTGTTAATCGGCGTTTTTGCAGCTGCTCTTGTTGCTCGCGGAGCTGGATTTCATTGGGATGCTATTCAAAAAATGATGATTAACGGCGTGAGTCGCGCCTTGCCTGCAGTGTTCATTTTATTGTTGATTGGCATCATTGTTGGATCTTGGATGGCAAGTGGTGTGATTCCAACTATTATTTTTTATGGATTGTCCATAATCCATCCTTCGGTTTTCATACCGGTTGTGGCTTTGGTAACCGGGATTGTATCGATCACTCTTGGAAGTTCTTTTACTTCGATTGCGACAGTAGGATTAGCATTTATGGCAATTGGGGAGGGGCTCGGATTTCCAGCAGGCCTTGTAGGGGGCGCTGTGATCTCCGGTGCGTTTTTCGGCGATAAACTCTCTCCGCTATCGGATACGACAAACATTGCACCAGCAATGGCGGAGACAGACCTGTTTACACATATAAAACACATGCTATGGGATACGATTCCTGCATTTGTAGTTGCTATTATCATGTATTGGTTTGTCAGTAATTCTTATTCCAGTGTTGGAAGTACAAATTCTGATGTAATTGAAGGAATTAAGACAGGGCTTACGGACGTGTTCATCATTCATCCACTTCTTTTACTTTTGCCTGTCTTAACAATTGTACTCATGATGCTGAAAGTACCGGCGATTCCAGCACTTGCGGGAGTGGGGGTTCTTGGGGGAGCAGTAGCTGTACTCGTGCAGGGAATGCCTATTGCACACATTATTCAAGTCATGACAAATGGCTTTACTTTGGAGTCAGATGTGGCTGCCATTGATTCATTGCTAAACCGAGGCGGAATGACCTCCATGCTAGGAACAGTCGCTCTTTTAGTAATTGCGACAGCACTTGGCGGTGTACTGGAAGAGTCTGGTTCGTTTGAAATCCTGACGAGAAAAATGATGACACGTGTCCATTCAACAGGCAGTTTGATAGGTTCTACGATTTTTTCGACATTTGTTGTGGCTTTCGCTAGTGGTGCACAATTTTTAGCAATCGTATTGCCTTCTAGAACATTTGTTACGAAGTATAAAGAAATGGGGATTGACACGAAAAACTTATCACGATGTGTGGAATCAGCAGGAACAGTAGGGATTAACCTAGTTCCTTGGAGTGTTCCGGCAGTTTTTGCAGCGGGCATATTCGGAATAAGTCCAGGTGAATTTATCCCCTATGCATTTTTTGTGTTTCTAGTTCCATTGATTAATATTCTGTTTGGATTTACTGGGTGGACCATTACAAAGAAAACCTACAACGCTCAGCCTGAAGTCAGCACTGAAAAAGGAGAGATCCCGTTATGGGCAAAGTGATTTTGCAAGTTTTGGGTACAGCCCAAGATGCAGGTTTGCCACAACCAAATTGTTATTGTGATAATTGTTCTAAGGCGATAGAGGACCCCACATTCAAACGACGTGCTGCTTCAGTCGCCGTCGTCTTGCCAGATGAAAAACAATGGCACTTGATCGATGCATCTCCAGATTTTAAAGAGCAAATCGTCATGGTTCAGCGTGCACATGGATTGGAAGGTCGCGTGATGGAGAGTATTTTCCTTACCCATGCCCATATAGGCCATTACCCGGGTCTTATCTATTTAGGCAGGGAAGCTATGGATACGCAAAATGTCCCGGTATTTGCTGGAGCGCTTATGAAACGTGTCTTGGAAAATCATGCACCATGGCGTCAGTTAACCGACCTTGGAAATATTCATGTGAAAGAAATCCAAAATGGATGCCCGACTGAACTGGAAGAAAGTGTGAAGGTCACAGCAGTTGAAGTACCCCATAGAAATGAATTCTCTGAAACCTTTGGATTTTGGATAACTGGACCAAATAAGAAGGCATTATATATACCGGATATTGATAGTTGGGAGGAATGGGAGTTAGACATCGTCGAAGTTTGTAAGCAAGCAGATATTTGTTTGTTGGATGCGACATTTTTTTCTGAACGTGACTTGGCGGATATCGAGGGAAGCGATCGGGATCTAAGTGAGATTCCGCACCCTTTTATAACGAATACAATGGAACGATTAAAGACCATTTCTAAGACGTGTGAAATATATTTCACCCATTTTAACCATAGCAATCCCGCGTTTAAACCAGGCAGTGATGCGCGGAAGTTAATCGAAGAGAATGGATTCCACATTGCGGATGATGGAATGATGTTTGACTTGTAATTTAGGATACAGATAATGGTACTCCATTTTTATTTTGAATTAAATCCTGTGCTGCAGACATTCATATCCGGGTATAGAAATTTGAATAGAAAATTCGTTGAGATGAAAAATTAACTTAATAAACTATAAAAACAACCAGTAGAATTCCACTGGTTGTTTTAGTTAGTATTCGAAAGGTTTTAAGTCCGCAATGGGATGCAAGATTTCCCTAGGTTGGAAAGCATCCAGTGATTCGTCATTTCGTACTTTTTTTACCCAATCATGATTCGCAAGTGCAAATTTACCGATCGTAACTAAATCAGCTTCGTTTTTTTCAAGGATTGCAATGGCTTTCTCAGGGTCACCTAATTGACCATTTGCAAAAATCGGAACGTCACTAAATTTTCTTGCGAGCGCTGCGAGAGACATCGTATTATGAGCAAACGCAGGAGCCGTTGCATCATATTCTGTCACATGGATATAGTCTATACCCGTTTTGGAAAGTTCGCTGAAAATAAATTTTGCTTCTTCTTCACCGCCCGCCCACTTATGGGTGAAGTCATTCCCTTTGGATTGGGATATCCGTATTCCAACAACAAATTCCCCAACTTCTTTTTTGACGTCCTCAATTACTTCTATAAGGAATCGTAAGCGATTTACGAGCGAGCCGCCATACTTATCATTTCTCTGATTTGTATAATCTGTTAGAAAGTTATCTAATAAGTACCCATTTGCACCATGCAATTCGACACCGTCAAAACCTGCTGATTTCGCGCGAAGAGCTGCGTGAACAAAATTATGTTTAATATCTTCCATTTGATGGATTGTAAGTTCGCCAGGTGTTTCAAAGGATCCCGTACCTCTATAAAAAGCTAATTGCTCTCCTTTCGGTTGAATGGCAGATGGAGCTACAGTCCCAGAATGTTTAAGATTTGCTTGCGAAAGTGCACCTGCATGCTGCAGTTGCATGATTATCTTGCTTCCATATTCATGTACAGATTGAGCAATCTTTTCCCAACCTTTAGCTTGTTCATCAGTCGCCATTCCAGGTTGATTCTCATACGCTTGACTAGATTCAGAGTCAATGTAGGTCCCTTCAGTAATGATTAATCCGAATCCTCCTTTTGCAAAAGTCGTATAATAGGATGCCATTTCTTCAGTTGGGTTTCCTTTATCGGTGGCGCTGATCCGTGTCATCGGAGCTACGGCAGCTCGATTAGGAAACGTTAACGAATTTAATGTAAATGGTGTGAATAGTTTTCTATGTGAAGTCACAGTTACCGCCTCTATTTCCTTGTTTTGATAAACATAGCCAGTATATACGGATGTAACCGTCAAGTAGGATTCAACAGTTTTTGAAAAATAACACTCAACAGTTTTCGTCAATTAAGACTCAACACTTTGCTCTGTAAAAAGGGCTTTTCGATATTTCATTCTAATGCTGTC
>NZ_JAUBDH010000011.1:0-79133 GCF_033253705.1 Sporosarcina aquimarina | reverse complement strand
TATTAGGCATGCCGCCAGCGTTCGTCCTGAGCCAGGATCAAACTCTCCATAAAAGAGAATTGATTGCTCAATTCGTACTGGCATCATTTAAGATGTCTATCAGATCGTTCGATCTGTTTGTGTTTGTTTCGCCGGCAAAGCCGGTTTCCCAAACGATAATTCGTTGACATTTTGCTGTTCAGTTTTCAAGGTTCATAGTGTTTCTCGTTGTTTTCAGCAACTCTTACAGTATAACATCCTGTAATGACACTGTCAACAACTTTATAAAACTATTTGTTTAGTTCGTTGCTGTAGTAGAAAACGTATCTGTAATAGCAACGTGATTCATCATACCATGCTATGTTTAGTAATGCAACACTAAGTTTCTAATAAGAACTATTTTACCTAGATAAAAGAAAAAGGACCTTTATATTCAATGTCTCCGATTGAGTATAGAGGTCCTTCAATGTTGCTTTACTTTTATTTAACTACAAGCTTCTCTATAGCTATCGAATAATCAGTAGTTAGATCTACCACTTCCCCATTACTTTTAAGTTTTATGCTTGGACGTAGTGGAGTCTTATGATTAATTGTAGTGACCTCACCAGATTCCCCATTTGTTAAAAGAACCTTATCACCTGCTGCGGGTGTACCGATTAGTTCAGAGAGTATATTAAGTACATCTATGTCGAATTTACCAAAGTCTTCTTCTTTCAACATCTCAACAACTCTGTATAGAGATTCCTTTGCACGGTACACTCGTTCACATGTCATTGCATGGAATACATCCGCTACTGCAAGAATTTGTGAGAGTGGAGAAATCTTTTCGCTTTTATCCCCTCTTGGGTATCCGCTGCCGTCGAGTCGTTCATGATGTTGTAAGACGGCAAGTTTCATCTCTTGACGCAGCAAAGAGCTATCTTGAATCATTTGAAAGCTATATATCGGATGCTTTTTAACTTCAATAAATTCATTGTTCGTCAAAAACGCAGCCTTTTCCAGTAAAACTGGATTAACCTTTGCCATTCCGCAGTCTGCAAGAGTTCCCGCAAGTCCAAGCTGAAGTGTCGTCCCTTTAGGATAGCCTAGCTCATTTGCAAGAACTGCCGTTACAATTCCAACAGAAACTGCATGATGATAAAGATAGTCTTTTCGATTTGAATACTCATTTAATATTACAAGCGAGTTTTTATGGGTCATAAATGTTTCAAGCAATGGCATAATGATCAATCTTACTTTGGCAATATCTAGCTTCATGCCTGATCTCCATGAGCTGAATTCTTTCTTATACTGATTCACTGCCTTTATATACATCGTTTGTATATCTACAGTACGACTTACATTCTCATTAAGTATCTGGTCTACATCACTTTTAATCGTGTCAGAATCAATGGCACTTTGCTGGTCTGTCTGAACCCTGCTGACGATTCGATCCTCTACTTTCACCTGTTTAATATTGAACAGGTAGAGTGTTTCGATATGCTCCATTTCAAGTATGGTGCCTTTTCGTAAGATGGGGAATACCGTATTTGCATAGATATCTTCAGCGACAGTTGTACCTGGCCTTAGATCGTTCAAGCTTCTGAAGTTCTCCAATTATAGTCACCGCTTTTCTTTACCGGATGATTGTACTCCTTCTATCATACGCTATTATAAACATCAAAAAAATACCGATATGGAATTTTATCCAAATCGGTATTTTTCATTAATCTTCTGTTTCTGTTGGATCTTCTGGTAGTTCATCTGATGTAACTTCAGTTTCTTCGGGTGAAGACTGTAGTGTCTGATCATCTTCAGTCAAGTTTTCCTCATCTTCATCCATGTCTTCTAATGACTCTTTTTCGACCTTTGCGACAGTGGCAACAAGTTCCTCATCCCCTAAACGAATTAAGCGAACCCCTTGCGTACTGCGGCCGATTTTAGATATTCCATCGATATCCATACGAATTAAAATCCCATGAAGTGTGATTAGCATCAGGTCCTCAGTACCATCTACTGATTTCATCGCCACCATTTTACCGTTACGTTCCGTAATATTTAACGTTTTCAGACCAAATCCACCACGAGACTGCAAGCGGTATTCGGAAATCGGAGTTCGTTTACCGAACCCATTTTCCGTTACAACTAGAATCTCATCATCTTCCTTTACGACGTCCATACCTACAACGTGGTCTCCTTCGCGTAAGCGAATTCCTATTACTCCACTTGCTGTACGACTCAAAGGTCGAATCGACTCTTCAGTAAACTGTATGAGCATCCCGTCTTTGGTGCCAATTGCTACCGTCGCGTTTCCATCAGTGAGCTTAACGTTGATAAGTTCATCTTCTTCACGCAGACGCAGTGCAATCAAACCATTAGAACGAATGTTGGCGAATGCCATTACTGAAGTCCGTTTGACAAGACCTTCTTGCGTCGAGAAGAACAAGAACTGTCCTTCTTCAAACTTTTTGATAGGAATCATTGTAGTTACTTTTTCATCTTTTTCAACGTCTAATAGATTTACTAGAGGGAGCCCCTTAGCTGTTCTGCTGAACTCAGGAACCTCATATCCCTTTTTACGGAACACACGGCCTTTGCTTGTAAAGAACAAGATTGTATCGTGTGTCGATGTATTTAACAAGTGCTCTACAAAGTCGTCGTCATTTGTACCCATACCCTGAATTCCGCGCCCTCCACGACGTTGGCTGCGATACGTACTTGCAGGCAACCGTTTCACGTAGCCATGATGCGTGAGTGTTAACACAGAATTCTCTTCAGGTATTAAGTCTTCATCTTCAAGCATATCGATACCGCCCAGTGTAATTTCTGTACGGCGCTTATCCTCAAAGCGATGTTTTACTTCAAGCAACTCTTCTTTAATAATTTCAATTACTTTTTGTTCATCAGCTAAGATGGCACGCAATTCATTGATAAGAACTACTAATTGTTGATATTCTTCTTCAATTTTGTCACGTTCCAGTCCTGTCAGCCGCTGCAATCGCATATCCAGAATGGCCTGCGCTTGACGATCTGAAAGACTATATCGTTCCATTAACCCGCTCTTTGCTTCATCAGCTGTCTTAGAACCACGAATCAATGCAATGATTTCATCAATATGATCCAGCGCAATACGCAAACCTTCCAAAATATGAGCACGGTCTTCCGCCTTTTTCAACTCATATTGTGTACGGCGGCGAATGACTACTTTTTGGTGTTCTAAGTAATGATGCAATATCTCTTTCAATGCCAATACTTTCGGCTGCCCGTCTACAAGTGCAAGCATATTAATACCAAAACTAGACTGAAGCGCAGTTTGTTTATACAAGTTATTTAGAAGTACGTGTGCATTCGCATCTCTGCGTACTTCAATAACTATGCGCATTCCTGTACGGTCAGATTCATCTGCAAGGTGTGTAATTCCTTCAATTTTCTTTTCCCGTACAAGATCTGCTATTTTTTCAATCAACCGAGCTTTGTTTACCTGATAAGGTAATTCGTAGACAATAATTGTCTCTTTGCCATTCGCTGCCTGCTCAATTTCAACCTTACCTCGAACTAATAACGAGCCGCGGCCTGTTTCATAGGCTCTGCGAATCCCACTTCTTCCAAGAATAATACCGCCTGTGGGGAAGTCAGGGCCAGGAATGATTTCCATCAATTCTTCTGTCGTAATGGCAGAGTTCTCTGCAAGAGCCAAAACACCGTCAATTGTTTCACCTAGGTGATGCGGCGGAATATTCGTTGCCATACCAACTGCAATTCCTGAGGTACCGTTCACTAAAAGGTTTGGAAAACGGCTAGGCAATACGATTGGTTCTCTTTCTTGGCCATCGTAGTTGTCTTTATAATCAATTGTGTCTTTATTTATATCACGCAATAGTTCCATAGCAATCCTCGACATGCGGGATTCCGTGTAACGCATTGCTGCGGCGGAGTCACCATCTACTGAACCGAAGTTTCCGTGGCCGTCTACAAGCATATAACGATAGTTAAAGTCTTGGGCCATGCGTACCATTGTATCGTAAACAGCAGTATCACCATGAGGGTGATACTTACCGATAACGTCTCCAACAATACGAGCGGATTTCTTATGTGCCTTATCTGCCGTATTCCCTAGATCTTGCATTGCATATAAAATACGACGATGAACGGGTTTCAATCCGTCGCGAACATCAGGAAGTGCCCGTGATACGATAACACTCATTGCATAGTCAAGAAATGACGTCTCCATCTCTTTACCAATATTAATTTCCTGCACACCGCGGTTTGGCAAATCTGCCATGTTGTCATGCTCCTTTCAGCCTGTCTTCTTTTTCTTATGAAATAAGACGGCTCTCCTTAACAGTCCGGATACTTAAGCCTTAAGCGTCCAGATTTTTTACGTATATAGCATTGTCTTCGATGAACTTCCGACGCGGTGCAACTTCGTCTCCCATAAGTCGGTTAAAAATTGCATCTGCCTCAATAGCGTTTTCTAAATGTACTTGAAGCAATGTACGCTGATCTGGATTCATCGTTGTTTCCCAAAGTTGCGTTGCATCCATCTCCCCTAAACCTTTGTAACGAGTAATAATAGGTTTCGGAGCTGCAGGTAAACGTTTTAAAATTTCTTGCAGTGCTTCTTCATCAAAACAATATTCCTCTTTTTTACCTTGCTTAACTCGGTATAGAGGCGGTTGTGCGATATATACATACCCTGCTTCAATTAACGGTCTCATGAAGCGGAAGAAGAATGTAAGAAGTAGTGTTCGAATATGAGCACCATCCACGTCTGCGTCTGTCATAATGACAATCTTATGATATCGGGCTTTTTCTAAGTTAAATTCTTCCCCAATTCCTGTACCGAGCGCCGTAATCATCATCCGAATTTCTTCGTTACCTAAAATACGATCAAGTCGCGCCTTCTCGACGTTTAGGATTTTACCTCGCAATGGCAAAATTGCTTGGAAGTGACGATCACGTCCGCCTTTTGCAGAACCTCCGGCAGAGTCTCCCTCTACGATGTATAGTTCACTAATTGCAGGATTACGAGATGAACAATCTGACAGTTTACCTGGCAGACTGGACACTTCAAGTGCAGACTTTCTACGTGTGAATTCACGCGCGTTTTTAGCAGCCAGACGAGCACGTGCTGCCATTAAACTCTTGTCGATCACTTTTCGTGCAACTTGCGGGTTTTCCATCATGAATCGCTGGAAGCCTTCCGAGAATAACGAATTGACAATGGTGCTCACTTCAGAGTTCCCCAGTTTTGTTTTTGTTTGTCCCTCAAACTGTGGATCTGGGTGTTTGATAGATACAATTGCTGTTAATCCTTCACGAACGTCATCACCTGTCAGGTTTTGATCGGCTTCGCGCAATAGACCATTTTTACGTGCATAATCATTGATAACACGTGTCAGTGCAGTCTTGAAACCAGATTCGTGCGTACCGCCTTCATACGTATTAATGTTGTTTGCAAATGACAGCAAATTATCAGCGAATCCGCTATTGTACTGCATGGCAATTTCTATTGAAATACCATCCTTCTCACCCTCTATAAAAATCGGGTCCTCAAAGATCGGTTCTTTATTCTCGTTCAAATGTTCAACGTATGATTTAATACCGCCTTCGTAGTAATACGTATCTTTACGTTCCTCTTCCTCACGGTTATCCGATATTGTAATGCGAAGACCGCGATTCAAGTAAGCAAGTTCTTGTAAACGATGTTGCAAAATACCATATTCGTACGTTGTCGTTTCAGTAAAAATCTCTGGATCTGCCTTGAAACGTGTTGAGGTACCAGTTTCATCGGATTCGCCAACAACTGTAAGTTCTTGAACTACTTTACCCCGACTGAATTTAATAACGTATAATTTTCCATTACGTCTAACAAATACTTCGGTCTCCTCCGACAAAGCGTTTACAACTGAAGACCCTACACCGTGCAAGCCGCCAGAGACTTTATATCCGCCCCCGCCAAACTTACCGCCTGCGTGCAGGACCGTCATAATAACTTCAACTGCCGGACGTCCAGTGGACTCTTGAATATCTACTGGTATACCTCGGCCATTATCATCTACACGTATCCAGTTATCTTTTTCAATAGTCACTTCTATGTGATCGCAGTAACCTGCTAATGCCTCGTCAATACTATTGTCGACAATTTCCCAGACCAAATGGTGAAGTCCTTTTCCGCTTGTCGTTCCAATGTACATACCTGGGCGTTTTCGAACTGCTTCTAACCCTTCGAGCACTTGGATCTGATTGGCATCATATGCATTTTGCAGCTCTTTTTCATCCATCGCCAAACCGTTCACCTTTCCTTTCCGAACACGCCGACATCCCGGTCTTATTTTTCCGGTATCTATACTTACACAGGTCTTACACGTTTTCCCGTTTTGAAACGGTACCGTCTTCTACTTCATAGATAGCAGCCTGACGAATTGTCTCGTGCTCGATTCCTGCAATGGTAGTTGTTGTAACAAATGTTTGTACTTGCCCTTGAATGGTATTCAGTAAATGAGATTGACGATAGTCATCCAATTCACTTAACACATCATCAAGCAGCAAAATAGGGGATTCCCCGACTTCTTGACGAACTAACTCGATTTCAGCAAGTTTTAATGACAATGCTGTAGTTCGCTGCTGTCCTTGGGATCCATAAGTTTGAATATCATAACCATTTACCATGAAGGTTAAGTCATCACGGTGCGGTCCAATTAAAGTAATTCCCCGGTCAAGCTCCCTTGTTTTCACTTCGTTCAGCTTACTCATCAAGACTTCTTTCATTTCATCTGCTGATAGTTCAGGTGATAACTCTTTTAGGGTGCTATAAGAGACTTCCAAGCTTTCTAGTTCACGTGAAATACCATGATGAATCGGCCCTGCCCACTTCTGCAGGAGCTCTAAAAAGTAATATCGTTTTTTTATAATCTGAACTGCCTTGTCTACAAACTGTTCAGTATAAACGTCAAACATCACATCTTTTAGCTCTCGTTTACCACGGTTATCTTTAAGTATTGCGTTTCTTTGTTTCAAAAGTTTTTGATAGGTCAGCAAGTCATTTAAATAGACTGGAGAAATTTGACCAATCTCCATATCCAGAAAACGTCTTCTCACTTGAGGACTCCCTTTGACTAGGTTTAAATCCTCAGGAGCGAACATAACTACGTTTACTTGACCAATATATAAACTTAGTCGGTTTTGCTCAATATGATTAACGCGGGCTTTCTTCCCCTTTTTGGAAATCACAAGCTCAATCGGAAGATGCCCATACTTGCGTTCAATATCCCCTTTTATTTTACCATACTCCTGGCCCCAGCGGATAAGTTCACGATCATTTGACGTCCGATGTGATTTTGCCATGGCTAGTACATATATTGCTTCCATGACATTTGTTTTGCCTTGCGCATTTTCGCCAATGAACACGTTGATATGTGGAGAGAATGATAAATCGAGGGAGGCATAATTTCTGTAGTCAGTTAAAGCGAGGTGATCAATGTACATCCCGGGTTCCATAAGGATCAGCCATTAGCTTATACTTGCCGGCGCCTGGTAAGAGAATTACATCACCATCATATAGTTTCCTGCCTCTCCGCTGTTCTGCTTCACCGTTGACATAGACTATATTTTCACTTAAAAACCATTTCGCCATTCCGCCAGAACTGATTGCATTCGTCATTTTCAGCAGCTGCCCCAGTGTTACATACTCAGTATTGAAACGTAGTTCTTCCATTTGCATTCAATCCCTCATCAAGTTAGTTTGTATTTCTATTTTACCGAACTTTTGACTATAAGTAAAAAGGATAGCCGCTTTACGGCCATCCTTTTTTGTTCAGTATGTTCGTACAGGCAATATGAGTTGCAGAATTGACTCATTGTCTGTTGCTTTTAGTATGAATGGCCGCATTGTACCAGTGAAGTGAATTTCAATATTTTGCCCGTCAATGGCCTTTAGTGCATCCATCATATACTTGGCGCTAAATGAAATTCTTAAGTCTTCCCCTGACACCTCTTGAGCTTCAATCAATTCCTCTACTTTACCTACTTCAGGTGAATTTGAAGAAACTTCAAGTGTATTTCCTTCTTCAGCTGCAAAACGAACAATATTGTTTCGGTCTTCACGAGCCAATAATGATGCACGGTCAATGGCTTGTAACAACTGTTTTCCGTTAACTGTAACAGATGTTTTGTATTCAGAAGGAATTAGACGGGACGTATCTGGATAATTCCCTTCTAGCAATCTGGAGTAGAACAAAACATTACGTGTTTTAAACAGCACTTGCTGCTCCGCAAAGATAATCTCCGTGGAATCTTGTGAATCTGGCAAGATTTTGTTCAACTCTTGAAGACTCTTTCCTGGAATTACAATGCTGAAAGGCTGTTCAGGTACATGTTCAGGCATTGTTTTACGACGAGCTAGTCGATGACTATCTGTAGCTACGCAAACTAGTTCCCCGTCTTTTAACTCCCAATGAACTCCAGTAAGAATAGGCCGTGTTTCATGTTGGGATACTGCAAAAACAGTTTCCCGAATGACAGACTTAATCAAATCTGATGGAAGAGACATTCTATGTTCGTCTGAAACTACTGGCAGCACTGGATATTCATATGGATCAGATCCAATCAAGTGGAATTCCGATTTCCCAGAACGGATATGTGTATGCATACCTTCAGTTACTTCAATCATAACTTCATTTGTAGGCAGCTTTCGAACAATCTCACTGAAGAACTTTGCTTGGAGAACAATCATGCCGCTTTCCATTACTTGAATAATTTGCTCTCCGTCTTGTTCGACAGGAATTGTTGTACAGATTGTAATGTCTGAATCACTGCCTGTCATTGTGAGTCCTTTTTCATTTACTTCGATTTTGATACCCGTGAGAATCTGGATTGTCACTTTTTGACTGATGGCTTTCATGACATCGCTTAGACCATCAAGCAATTTGTCTCTCATGATTTCAAATTTCATGTAAACCCCTCGCTTATATAATGAATTAAAGTACTTAAAAGAATAGTAGTAATAGTAGTAGGGCCTGTGGATATGTGGAAAAGCCCTTTGAAGAGATATACATCATAGTTTTCCACATGTGCATAACCTGTTCGTGAACGTGCACTAGTTATTCTAAGATATCCACAGTCTCGTTAACTTCTTCCTAACGCTGCACGAATGTCTTGAATATCTTGCTGCAGTGATTTATCCTCTTTGACCATTTTAGAAATCTTCTCATGAGCGTGAATGACTGTTGAATGATCACGCCCTCCAAACTCTGAACCAATCTTTGGTAAAGAAGCATCTGTTAGTTCTCTAGAAAGATACATCGCAACCTGGCGCGGGAATGCAATTGCCCGTGTTCTTTTCTTAGCCGAAAAGTCTTCCAATCGAACGCTAAAGTGCTCTCCTACTGTCTTTTGAATGTCAATAATCGTAACAGTTCTTGGACGGGCATTAGGAATAATGTCTTTTAGAGCTTCTGCAGCTAAGTCAGGTGTGATGTCCATATTTACAAGTGATGAATACGCAACAACGCGTATTAAGGCCCCTTCAAGTTCACGTATATTCGTGTAAATCTGATTGGCAATGTATAGCATTACTTCATTAGGGATATCAATAAGACCATCTGCTTTAGCTTTCTTTCGAAGTATAGCAATCCGTGTCTCAAGATCAGGCGGTGCAATATCAGTGATTAGTCCCCATTCAAAGCGGGATCTTAGTCTGTCTTCCAATGTCGGAATCTCTTTCGGAGGCCGGTCACTGGAGATGACAATTTGCTTAGATTCTTCATGCAAAGTATTAAATGTATGGAAGAATTCCTCTTGCGTCTGTTCTTTTCCGGCAAGAAACTGAATATCATCAATTAGCAGTACGTCTACGCTTCTATATTGGTCTCGAAACTCACCAGCTTTGTTGTCTCTAATGGAGTTAATGAACTCATTCGTGAACTTTTCACTCGATAGATAGACAACTTTAAGCGCAGGATTTTGTTCCAACACGTAGTGTCCGATTGCATGCATGAGGTGGGTTTTACCAAGGCCGACGCCCCCATAGATGAAAAGCGGATTATATGACTTTGCAGGTGCTTCGGCAACTGCCAGTGAAGCAGCATGCGCAAATCGATTTCCTGAACCGATTACGAACGTATCGAATGTATACTTCGGATTCAGCATTGCCGCAGTTGTTGCTACAGCGGACTTTTCTACTTTTTTAACCACTGGTTTTGGGACGGCAAAGTCTTTCTCTGTCATATCCTCTGGAACCACAAATTGAATTAACCGGTCTTCACCAGTCAACTCAGAAAGAATTCCTGTAATTAAATGTACGTAGTGGCTCTCCAGCCATTCTTTTGAAAACGAATTCGGAACAGCAATTGTTACATTTTCAGTTCCGTAAGATAAAAGTTTTGTCGATTTCAGCCAAGTTTCAAAACTAGGTCTGGAGATTTTTTCTTCCACTTTCGACAGAACTTCCTGCCAAAGGTTTTCTAAATGCTCCACAAGTGAACCTCCTTTTCGCCGAACTAAACCCGGAAGTATGTATTATACACAGTTTCCACGCCTGTGGGTAACTATTACTAAAAGTTGTTGAAAAAATTATCCACAACTTATTAACAATTGTGGATAAGAGTATTTGTATAAAATTATATGCACAACAAAATCTTTCTCATTGTATCAGGAAATCTCTATCGTGACAAGGGATGAGCAAAGTTATTCACATAGCCCGCAAATGTGGACAGAAACGTTATCCACAGGGAGGGATATGTGAAAAACTTGTCGACAAATGTTGCATGTTGAAAAAATCTGAACTAAAAACATACACAGAACAAAAATTCGTTTCGTGAGGAAAGTGTGGATAACTTAATTCAGTGAATTACGATTGATTCATATAGTTGATGCGTTAGATCTGGAGGAAGTTATTAAGTGCATCGTGAAAAACCGTTTGACAATGACGCATCTGGCGGATATACTTGTCAAGACTGTTATATGTAACATGTAATTGAGTCAGTAAAGCAGGAGGTGTCTTCTAAAATGAAACGTACATTCCAACCAAATACACGTAAACGCAGTAAAGTCCACGGCTTCCGTGCACGCATGAGCTCTAAAAACGGACGCAGAGTCCTTGCAGCCCGTCGCAGAAAAGGAAGAAAAGTTCTTTCAGCGTAAGCCACTGAACATTCAGTGGTTTTTTTTTATGTCAAAGCTAGATAATTACTAAAACCCATGCCATAAAGCAGGTGCAAAATGAAAAAAAGACAACGCATAAAAAAGAATGAAGAATTTCAACGGGTATTCAAGCAGGGAAAGTCTTTTGCTAATCGACAATTCGTGGTTTATGTATGTAAAGCGGAGAATCAGGAAGAGTTTAGAATCGGATTGTCAGTCGGAAAGAAAATTGGCAATGCAGTGACACGTAATCGCATTAAACGGTATATTCGTCAATCCTTCTTTGAAATGAAAGAAGATCTTCAACAAAACCAAGATTATGTAGTCATCGCCAGACATCCGGCGGCCACAATCGACTTTCATGAAAGTAAAAAGAGTTTACAGCATGTGCTTAGAATCGCAAGAGTACTTAAGAAGAAGTAGAACTGAAAACAACGTTCATGATACACTGTCACTACGAGTTATTACTATAGAAGATGAATGAAAGTTTGGGGGAACTATATTGAAGAAAAGAGCCGGATTACTGTTAATGCTTACAGTAATGTCCGTTTTTTTGGCGGGCTGTGGAGACTTTAGGGAGCCAATATCTGCTTCCAGTGAAGGATTTTGGAGTAAATACATTGTTTGGCCGCTAGTTTCTTTAATTGAAACATTTAAAGACTTGCTAGGCACATACGGACTTGGAATTATTGCAGTAACTCTTATTATTCGCCTAATTCTATTACCGCTTACATTGAAGCAAACACAAAGTTCTAAACAAATGCAGGAAATTCAACCGAAATTAAACGCTTTAAAAGAAAAGTATAAGTCTAAAGATGCTGTTACGCAGCAAAAGTATCGCGAAGAAATGCAGGCTGTCATGTCTGAAAACAAAGTCAATCCAGTAGCCGGTTGTCTACCTGTAATTGTACAGATGCCAATCCTTATCGGATTTTATCATGCAATTAGCAGAATGAATGCAACACCGGAAATTCCACTTGGTAAATTTTTAGTGTTTGACTTAGCAGCGCCGAGTATAACATTGGCTATTTTTGCAGGAATCATGCAATTCGTTGTGTTGCGCACGGGTCCAGCAATGGATAACCCGCAAATGAAGATTATGATGTATATCATGCCATTCTTCATCATGATTTTCGGATCATTCCTGCCTGCAGCTCTTGCATTGTACTGGGTTGTTGGAAACACGTTCTCAATAGTTCAAAACTTTTTCATCTACAAACCGTTCAAGAAAAAGGAAGTTGTGATTGAACAACCAAAAGGCAAATCTAACAAAGGGGGAACTAAACGGAAATGAGTGAGATCAGACAGACCGGCAAGACCGTTGACGATGCAATCGCCTCTGCACTAGAGAAATTGAGTACTTTGCGGGAAAAAGTCGATGTCCAAGTGATCACTGAAGGAAAAAAAGGATTTCTTGGGTTTGGCGCAGTACCTGCAGAAGTGCTAGTTAAAAAACATCCTGAAAAGCCTGTTGAATCAGCTTTAACAAATTCAATAACTGAAGAAGTTGTAAAAACAGACTATCCTTCTTCCGTACGAATTCCGCTTGTGCAACGAGCGGATGAACAAGTTTGTGAGACTTTGCCTAAAGAAGAGCCAGGAAAAGAAGAACCTTCAGAACCGATACGTTCAGAAAATGAAATTATTAATGAAACTAGTGCATATATAAGTGAAATAGCTAGAGGTATGGGCGTTGTAGATCTTCAAATCACCCATGAAACAGACGGTAAAGTCATCTACTTCCAATTAGAAAGTAAGAAAGCTGCATTTCTGATAGGAAAAAGAGGAAATACGTTGAATGCGATACAACAATTAGCGCAACTCGTTGCAAATAAAGGAACGGGAAGTTATAAAGTTGTCCGAATCGATGTAGAGGATTATCGAATTAGACGGGAACAAGCATTGGAACAACTGGCACAACGGATGGCTGATAAAGCCATCCGAAGCGGGCGAAAAGTTCAACTTGAGCCTATGCCTTCCAATGAACGGAAGGTTTTGCACAATGCTTTGGCAGATCGCCTCGATATTGAAACTTACTCTGAAGGTAAAGATCCGCGACGTTACTTAGTAATTGAACCGATTGTATAAAAAGACTGTCCAGAATGTCAGAAATCCTGACTTCTGAGACAGTCTTTTTTGCATTCAAGAAAAGTTCAAAGTGTTTGTTCAGGAAATGTGTGTCTACGAACAACCCTATACATACAAAAAATGCTCAATTATTGGTCGGATTTAAGAATAATCCCAAAAGAAGTTATCTATTAAAATGCGATAAATTCGATGGAATAAGTCATGAAAAGAGGGATTGACTGATTAACTGCTATAAAGTTTTCAAGTTATCCACATTTTTCGAGTCTTACATGCTAGGACTGCGGACGGATATATGATAAAATTTACTGTTAGATAGTTATGCCCGAAAATAGGTTATGCACATGTGGATAACGGAAATCAGGAAGGTGAGTCAACGTGCATTTTGATACAATAGCAGCAATTTCAACGCCGATGGGTGAAGGGGCAATTGCGATTATCCGAATCAGTGGAGACGAAGCAGTCGAAATTGCGGATCGTTTATTCCGTTCACCATCCGGTAAACAGTTGGTGGATTCAGCTTCACATACGATACATTATGGCCATCTAATGGATCCAGTAACAGATGAAGTTGTAGAAGAAATAATGGTTTCGCTTATGAAAGCACCGAAAACGTTCACACGAGAAGATGTGATTGAGTTAAATTGCCACGGAGGACTGGTTTCTGTCAATCGGGTACTCCGATTAGTGCTTCAATATGGTGCTAGATTAGCTGAACCAGGTGAATTCACTAAGCGTGCCTTTTTAAACGGGCGAATTGACTTATCACAATCAGAAGCTGTAATGGACTTGATACGAGCAAAAACGGACCGTGCCATGAACGTAGCCCTCAACCAAATGGATGGAAAACTGTCGCGTTTGATCGGTGAATTACGACAAGCGCTTCTTGAGACGCTGGCACAAGTGGAAGTGAACATAGATTACCCTGAATACGACGATGTGGAAGAAATGACAATTCCGCTCATGATTGAAAAGGGTGAATGGGTGCGAAGTGAAATTATTCGTCTCTTGTCTACCTCTTCTCAAGGCAGAATTCTTCGTGAAGGGCTTTCAACAGTGATTATTGGAAGGCCGAACGTAGGGAAGTCATCCTTATTGAATAGTTTGGTTCAGGAAAATAAAGCAATTGTTACTGACATTGCAGGGACAACTCGTGATATTATTGAAGAGTACGTCAATGTCAAAGGTGTACCGCTCAAATTAGTCGATACTGCTGGAATTCGGGAAACAGAAGATTTAGTGGAACGAATAGGGGTAGAACGATCTAGACAAGTTTTAAAAGAAGCGGACCTCGTTATTTTGTTGTTGAACGGTTCTGAAGAATTATCACCTGAAGATGAACGATTGCTCGAGACAATTCGTCCAATGGATGCAATTATTGTCGTCAACAAAACGGATCTTCCACAACAAATTGACATAGAGACCGTCAAACAGCTTGCCAACCAAAAACATGTGATTACAGCATCTATCCTCCAAGATGAAGGTGTGGATGAGTTGGAAGAAACAATCGCTAATCTGTTTTTTGGCGGAGGCATCGAAGCGGAAGATCCAACATACGTTTCAAACGAGCGTCACATTGCGCTGCTGCATCAGGCGAAAACTTCCATTGAAGACGCAATCCAAGCAGCAGAAGCACGTGTACCGATTGATATGATTCAAATCGATATCACGCGTACATGGGAACTGCTCGGTGAAATCGTAGGGGATACCGTTCAAGACAGTCTTATTAATCAGTTATTCTCACAGTTTTGCCTCGGGAAATAAACAATTGAACACTTGACTCATTGTCTGGTGATTCACATATAGGAAGGATGAACGAGCATGCCACAATTTGAAGCAGGCACGTTCGATGTTATCGTAATCGGCGCCGGTCATGCAGGCGTAGAAGCAGCATATGCATCAGCAAAAATGGGGGCGAGCACGCTCGTACTTACCATGAACTTGGATATGATTGCCTTCATGCCTTGTAATCCATCACTTGGAGGTCCTGCAAAAGGGATTGTAGTTCGGGAGATTGATGCACTTGGCGGAGCGATGGGTAAAGTAATCGACAAAACACACATTCAAATGCGGATGTTGAATACAGGAAAAGGACCTGCTGTGCGTGCGCTTCGTGCGCAAGCAGACAAAGTCCTTTATCAGCAAGAAATGAAACGTATGTTAGAAGATCAGGAGAATTTGTCCCTTCACCAAGGTGTTGTTGAAGAACTGATTGTCGAGGATGGGGAAGTAAAAGGCGTGCTCACACAAATTGGAGCCGTCTACCGTGCGAAAACAGTCATTGTCACAACAGGAACTTTCTTGCGGGGAGAAGTCATTATTGGAGACTTGAAATATTCAAGTGGTCCAAATAACCAAATGCCTTCTATCGGACTGGCGGATAGTCTTCGCGGACTTGGTTTTGATACAGTTCGATTCAAGACGGGAACGCCTCCGCGTGTAAATAGTAATACAGTGGATTATAGCAAGACTGAAATTCAGCCGGGTGATGAAACACCACGTGCATTCAGTTTTGAAACGACTGAATTCATTACAGATCAGCTCCCATGCTGGTTAACTTATACATCACCATTAACGCATCAGCTTATCAATGAAAACCTTCACTTATCACCGATGTATTCAGGCGTTATTAAAGGGAAAGGACCGAGCTATTGTCCTTCAATCGAAGACAAGATTGTCCGCTTTGCAGATAAATCACGACATCAAATCTTCCTTGAACCAGAAGGCCGGAATACTCGTGAAATGTATGTACAAGGACTTTCCACAAGTTTACCTGAGCACGTTCAACGGAAGATGATTGAAAGTGTACCAGGACTCGAAAAAGCACAAATGCTTCGGGCTGGTTATGCAATTGAATACGATGCAATCGTACCAACGCAGTTATGGCCGACACTAGAAACGAAAAAAATCAAGAACTTGTACACGGCAGGTCAGCTTAATGGAACGTCCGGATACGAGGAAGCAGCTGCTCAAGGTATCATGGCAGGGATTAACGCAGCCAGCAGTGTTCTAGGCAAGGAAGAAGTGGTTCTAGGACGTGCAGATGCTTATATTGGCGTGCTGATCGATGATCTCGTTACCAAAGGGACGAGTGAGCCATACCGATTGTTAACATCGCGTGCTGAATACCGTTTGCTATTGCGACATGATAATGCAGATTTACGACTTACAGAAGTCGGACATTCACTTGGAATGATTTCCGATGAACGTTATGAAAAGTTTGTTGCTAAAAAAGAACAAATAGAACAAGAAATTGAACGGTTGCGTAAGGTTTCTATAAAACCGGAAGAGGCTGTTCAAGAGATAATTGAAGCAGCAGGAGGCACAGCACTTCGCGAGCCAATGAAAGCTGCAGATTTGCTGAAACGTCCTGAAATGAAATACGAAGAGATTTGTAAAGTGATTCCCTCTGCTCTTGAAATTTCACAGGATGTAGCAGAACAAGTTGAAATTTCAATTAAGTACGAAGGATATATTGAAAAAGCGATGCAGCAAGTAAATAGAATGAAGAAGATGGAAAACAAAAAGATTCCTGAAGGCATTGATTATCATGCAATTTCCGGTCTTGCAAAAGAGGCAAGAGCGAATTTAAGTGATGTTAGACCGCTCTCAATTGCACAGGCTTCGAGAATTTCTGGAGTAAATCCCGCAGACATTTCCATCCTACTCGTCTACATTGAGCAAGGTAAAATCGCTAAAATATCCGGCTAATTTCCAGGCTAATACGGATATAGTGTCCGTATTAGCTTTTTTGAAAGGTGGATCCCAGTGACCGAAGAACAATTTATCAATGAGTTAAAAGAGAAGGGTATCCAACTCGATGCTCATCAAGTTGCCCAGTTTAAAAAGTATTTTGAATTGCTTGTAGAGTGGAACGAAAAGATGAACTTGACTGCAATTACAGATGCACCATCAGTTTATCTAAAACATTTTTATGACTCCATTTCTGCTTCGTTTTTTACCGATTTAACACAAGAACTAACACTTTGTGATATAGGTGCCGGGGCTGGATTTCCAAGCATTCCATTGAAAATATGCTTTCCAAACTTACATGTAACCATAGTGGATTCATTAAACAAACGCATTAATTTCCTTAACGAACTAGCATCCCAATTAGAGTTGAAAAACGTCTGGTTTGTACATGCTCGTGCAGAAGAGTTTGGACAAAATAGTGCATATCGGGAGCAGTTTGATATTGTAACCGCACGCGCCGTAGCACGTTTGAGCGTTCTGGCAGAACTTTGTGTTCCGGCTTTAAAAGTTAATGGGAAATTTATCGCCATGAAAGGTGCTGCAGCAGCGGATGAAATGTCTGATGCAAAAAAAGCACTTGAAACTCTTGGTGTTGTGTTAGAAGATAAACATACATTCTCTCTTCCTCTTGAAGAGAGTGAACGAACTGTATTCGTATTTTCTAAAGAGAAAAAAACGCCTAAAAAGTATCCACGAAAACCCGGCACTCCTAATAAGACGCCAATCCATTAATCTGTTTCACGTGGAACAATGCAGGCCAAAGAGAAAGAAAAGGAGCCGTTTACTTTTCTACTTAAGTCGGTTGTCAGTCCGCTTCAATAGGAATGGACTGCCGTTAAAGTGTTCATATGAATAACTTAAGTTAACTGTAAGCAGAAGAATATCATCCTTCTGCTGTGACTAAGCTTATTCATAACAGAGGATAGTCTTAAAAAGGTGGTGTCTGGAATGAAAAATACGTTTTCACGTTTCTTTGGAAATGGAGAGAAAGAGCTTCCTCCTATAGAACAAGCAGAACCGTTGATAAATGAATCCGTAGAACAAATTCAAATCGATTGTATTAAACCAAATCGTTTTCAACCGCGCACCATCTTCTCTGAGGAGAAAATTGAAGAGTTGGCCAGAACAATCCATACTCATGGAGTCATCCAACCGATTGTGATCCGTCAAACGGAAGATGACGAGTATGAAATTATTGCTGGTGAACGTCGTTACCGTGCCATGAAGAAACTTGGATGGGAAGAAGTCCCTGCAATTGTTCGTAATTTGGATGATAAAGAGACCGCATCAATTGCGTTAATAGAAAACTTACAGCGAGAAGAGCTTTCCGCAATTGAAGAAGCGTATGCCTATGAGAAACTTTTAGAATTGCATGCACTAACTCAAGAAGCATTAGCACAGCGTTTAGGGAAAGGTCAATCTACAATAGCGAATAAGATGAGGTTGTTAAAACTACCTGACTCTATTAAACAAGCAATCTTGTCAAAAGAGTTATCTGAACGACACGCACGTGCTCTTATTGCATTGAAAGACCCTGAAGTGCAGCATGAAGTATTTCAAGAAGTGTTAGAGAAATCACTGAATGTAAAGCAACTGGAAGCAAGAATCCAAGAAGTATTACATCCTCCTGAACCAAAAGAGAAAAAGAAAGTCTCCCAAAGGAAATCAGTGAGTAAAGACGTTCGTATTGCAGTCAATACAATCCGGCAGTCGCTTTCAATGGTGACTAAAAGTGGGATTGACTTAAAGACGGAAGAAGAAGACTCAGAGGACTTTTATACATTTACGGTAAAAATACCGAAGTCTAAATGAAAATAGCGTTAAAAACTCTTGCTTTATAGGTAGCAAGGGTTTTTGTTCTGTTATTCATACCATTTTAAATGTTTTTTTGGTAAACTGATAGATAGAACTACTATGTAAAGGTCGAACAGCATGTAAGGAAGAAAGCAGGTGCTCGTTTGGGAAGAATCATCGCAATAGCCAATCAAAAAGGCGGCGTCGGTAAAACAACGACTTCGGTCAACCTCAGCGCCTGTCTAGCACATATTGGAAAAAAGGTTTTATTAATTGATACAGATCCTCAAGGGAATGCAACTAGTGGTGTAGGAATCAACAAAGGGGACGTTCAGAATTGTATTTATGACATTTTAATTGATGATGTCCCTATGAAAAAAGTTGTTTTGCCAACTAAAGTTCCCATGCTGGATTGCATACCTGCCACAATTTCATTGGCAGGTGCGGAGATTGAATTAGTGTCAACTATTTCAAGAGAAGTACGCATGAAACATGCGATTCAAGAATTGAAAGCAGACTATGACTACATTATTATTGATTGCCCGCCATCACTTGGCTTGCTGACAATCAATGCCCTCACTGCCTCAGATTCAATTATCATTCCTGTACAATGTGAATACTATGCATTGGAAGGACTAAGTCAGCTGTTAAGTACTATTCGACTTGTCCAAAAACACTTGAATGACCAACTTGTAATCGATGGTGTTTTGCTAACTATGTTTGATGCACGTACAAACTTAGGCATACAAGTAATCGACGAAGTTAAGAAGTATTTCCAAGACAAAGTTTATAAATCAATAATTCCACGAAATATAAGATTGAGTGAAGCTCCAAGTCACGGCGAACCAATAATTCTTTATGATGCACGTTCACGTGGAGCGGAAGTTTACTTAGAGCTGGCAAAGGAAGTGGTTCACAATGGCTAAAGGTCTTGGTAAGGGAATCAACGCATTATTTCCAGGGGAGTCACTCGTGAAAGCGGAAGCAGTTGAGCAAATCAATTTAAAAAGCATTACCGTCAATCCCTATCAACCGAGAAAACGGTTTGACGAAGCGGCAATTAAAGAACTTAGCGCATCTATACAAGAACACGGCGTTCTGCAGCCTATTATTTTGCGCAAAGTTGGATCATCACATGAAATTGTCGTTGGAGAACGCCGATTCCGAGCCGCTAAATTAGCAGGCTTAAAAGAAATTCCTGCAGTGGTTCGACAACTGACAGACACGGAATCAATGGAATTGGCTATATTGGAAAATCTTCAAAGAGAAGATTTATCACCTATTGAAGAAGCAGAAGCTTACCAAAACTTGATGGATAGCTTAGGTCTTACTCAAGAACAATTAGCTTTTCGTTTAGGGAAAAGTCGTCCGCACATTGCAAATCATATCCGTCTGTTGGCATTACCTGAAAAGGTACGTAAAGATATTACAGAAGGTAAGCTGTCGATGGGGCATGGCCGTACACTGCTCGGCTTACGTAAAAAAGAACAAATTAGTATTATCGCAGAAAAGACCATGAAGGAAGGACTTAACGTCCGCCAATTGGAAGCACTCGTTCAAAAACTAAATGAAAATGTTTCACGTGAAACAACAAAGAAGAAAGAAAAGAAAGATCTTTTTCTTGTTGAACAAGAAACTAATTTACGAGAGTATTTTGGAACAAACGTATCAATTAAGAAATCAAAAAACAAAGGGAAAATTGAAATTGAATTTTTCTCTGAAGAAGATTTTGAACGAATTATGGAATTACTAAATGATTGAACCTGTACCTACCTCGCCGTCAGCGAAGTAGGTACTATTTTTTAATGGTCTGGAAGTGTTGTTCTTGGTTTTTTTCGGTACATTGGTAAATGTAGCTCTTATTATTATGGGATCATTAGTTGGTAGGATATTCAAAAACATCCCCGATCGCATGAAGCAAACTGTCATGTATGGAATTGCCCTTGCCGTTATGGCAATTGGTATACAAATGACTTTTGAAAGTACACAAATCCTTATTGTTATTATAAGCATAGTAATAGGAGCGGTAATTGGAGAATGGATTGACGTAGACAAGTTCATGGAAAAGTCAGGTAAATGGTTAGAATCAAAAATGCCCGCCCAAAAAGGCGGGACAGGCATAGCGCAAGGTTTTGTAACTGCTACAATGATTTTTGTTATAGGGTCTATGGCCATCATCGGTGCAATCGATAGTGGATTAAGAAACGATCATAGTGTGTTAATGATGAAAGGGGTCATTGATGGTTTCACTGCCATCATTCTTAGTTCTACTCTTGGAATCGGTGTTATTTTTGCTGCAGTTCCTGTATTGCTCTATCAAGGGATAATTACACTGTTTTCAACACAAATCAGCCGTTTTGTGCCAGATGATCTTTTGCAGCTATTTATATCTGAAATGACCGCAACGGGCGGACTTATGATTTTAGCTATCGGTCTAAACTTAATCGGCTTGACGAAAATCCGGGTAGCGAATTTCATTCCGGCGATTCCTGTGGTAGCTGTCATTGTAAGTATCATATACACGTTTTGACTGAAGTCTTCCATTGGCAAGTTGAAGCGCACGTGAAATTGCTCGTCCCATTTCGTAGGTTAGATGGAGACGTGTACTCTGAAGAACGGAATGCTCCATGAATCCTCCAATATTGACAACGCCTTTTACTGCAATGTTTCCAACAGAAGGCAGGTCCTTACCTACGGCTTTCCCTGGCTGCAAAGGACCGTGTTGCACAAGCAGCTGTCCGACAGAATCACTTTTACCAAGGCACGCATCAATTGCAACGATAAACGCATCAGGGTGGTTTTCAGTCAAATCATGTACGGTTTCTTCAATGTTAAGAGCGTGAAGTGGATTTTCTAGTGTTCCAATTACTCGATAAGGAAATAATTTATTTTCAGTCAACATGGATCCTATAAGAGGACCAAGGGCGTCGCCTGTAGATCGGTCAGTTCCTATACAAAGGAATACAATTTCTCTTGAAGTGAATGGGATGTTCTCTAGAAACAATGTACTTAGTTTCCAAACGGCACCGGTCTCTTTGTAATGAATACGAGAATTCAGGTCAGCTAGTTCAAGTTTTTGCATAATCAAGCTCCTGTCTAGGAATAGTAGTAGGAATGTTTGGTGTCCTGCAGTATACTCAAAACAAACCTGGATTATACCTATGTAACTAGGAATTATTGCCACTGCGATTGAATGATGAACGGAGTGAATAGAATGGACGCAAAAAAGTTCGGTCTAAATGATACTGTAGAGATGAAAAAGCAGCATCCCTGTGGAACGAATTCTTGGAAGATAATTCGTATGGGCGCTGACATTCGTATTAAATGTTTAGGATGCGGTCATAGTATTATGATTCCGCGTAACGAGTTTGCAAAAAAGATGAAGCGTGTCACGTTACCGGGAGAATCAGAAAGCTGAATGGACAGGAAGCTAATCTCTCCTTATAATGAAAGAGTTGCATTAATAATCGAACTTCATAATTTGATATAGATGAAAGGTTGGGAAAGTTATGGCATTGACAGCTGGTATCGTAGGACTTCCAAACGTGGGTAAGTCGACGTTGTTCAACGCAATTACAAAGGCGGGGGCAGAAGCGGCAAACTATCCGTTTTGTACAATCGATCCAAACGTTGGGATTGTGGAAGTACCTGATGAAAGACTTCAAAAGTTAACAGAGCTTGTCGTACCGAAAAAGACAGTGCCAACTGCTTTTGAGTTTACAGACATTGCAGGAATTGTTGAAGGAGCTAGTAAAGGAGAAGGACTTGGAAACAAGTTTCTTTCTCATATCCGAGAAACAGATGCAATTTGCCAAGTGGTTCGCTGTTTTGCAGATGACAACGTGACCCATGTCAGCGGCAAGGTAGACCCATTGTCTGATATCGAAGTGATCAATCTTGAATTAATCCTTGCAGATATGGAAAGCGTAGACAAACGCCTTCAGCGTGTAGCAAAGATGGCGAAACAAAAAGATAAAGAAGCTATGATTGAAGAACCGATTTTACTGAAATTGAGAGATGCTTTTGAAGCAGGTGAATCTGCCCGTTCAGTAGAACTGACTCCTGAAGAAACTGCAGTTGTAAAAGGGATGCATCTACTCACTATCAAGCCAATGCTTTACGTAGCCAATGTCTCTGAGGATGAAATCGCAGACGCAGAGAACAATGAATACGTTCAAGTTGTTCGTGACTTTGCTGAAAAGGACAACGCAGAAGTAATTGTTGTATGTGCAAAGATAGAAGAAGAAATGGCAGAATTAGATGACGATGAAAAGCAAATGTTTCTTGATGAATTAGGGATTGAAGAATCTGGACTTGACCAGTTAATTCGTGCTGCTTATCAGTTGCTCGGATTAGCTACCTACTTCACAGCGGGTGTTCAAGAAGTGCGTGCCTGGACATTCCGTAAAGGCATGAAAGCACCCCAATGTGCAGGCGTCATCCATACTGACTTCGAGCGTGGCTTCATCCGCGCGGAAACGGTTGCTTATGATGATTTAATGACAGCTGGTTCGATGGCAGCTGCAAAAGAAGCAGGAAAAGTACGTCTTGAAGGAAAAGAATATCTTGTTAAAGACGGCGATGTCATGCTATTCCGTTTTAACGTATAAATCGTATCTTATAAAAAAGCAAAGCCGGCGAGGGGACATACCTCGCCGGCTTTGCTTTTTTACTTTAGCAATGAAGAGCCTATTTGTAAGAATTGTCTTATTTAACAGGACGATGCAGATAAAGACGCGGACGCTCTGGATCATCTTTCACTAACCAATCATCAGGGAATTTCCGGAGTTCATAATACATGACGAAATCTCCAACAGCTCCGCCAATGAGTAAGCCACCGAGTAACAGCCATACACCGTCTGAAAGGGTTAAGCCAATCATTGCAGGTATTACACCGGTCGTCCAAAAAGGGAGCAACAACGCTTTGCGGATTGCGGCATTGGTCATCCATTCATCTGTAGTTGCATAAGCAATCCCCAGTTTCAAATTTACTCCGACAATCATCTTTTTCCACGGAATGCCTGCAAAGAACCGAAAGCCTACTAAATGGAATAATTCATGTACAACAATTAACACTACGTATCCAACGATTATAAAAAGTACTTTCCAAAATGAAAACGAAAAGGACAGGGACTGATAGACAATAAGTTGAATGATGAGATCTAGTGTGAATAACCCAACAGTTGTTATTAGAGTAACCCATACCCCTTTTTTAGCTACCTTTTGTAAATCTAAATCAACAATGTGTTCAGGTTGACTTGATGCAATCATTGAAACACCTCTCTTTGCTAACATCGACTAAAGCACAAACTTTTCTTTACTATACAGGATAACTACTTGAAATACGATAGAACGTATGATAGTATGTATTGATGTGAGTAAACGAATTTACTTACTCCTTGCCCGCTGCATGCAGCAGGGCCCAAGTCCATAAGGAGGTGACTACAGATGAGAAAGTATGAAATTATGTACATTATGCGCCCAAGTCTAGATGACGACGCTAAAAAAGCATTGATCGAACGTTTCGACGGAGTGTTAACTTCGAACGGTGCGGAGATCATCGAGTCGAAAGAATGGGGCAAGCGCCGTCTTGCTTATGAAATCGACGATTTGCGTGAAGGTTTCTACCAGCTAGTAACTCTTAATGCAGATACTGAAGCAATCAACGAATTTACACGTCTTGCAAACATCAACGAGGGAATCCTTCGTCACATGGCTGTTCGCCTTGACGCATAATCTATAAAATACAACGTAAAAAAAGATGAGGGAGGTTGAATTCTGATGATTAACCGTGTCGTATTGGTCGGCCGATTGACAAAAGATCCTGAACTCAAATATACACAAAGTGGAATCGCGGTCACTCGTTTTACACTGGCTGTGAACAGACCGTTCTCAAACCAGCAAGGCGATCGTGAAGCAGATTTCATTAACTGTGTAGCTTGGAGAAAACAGGCGGAAAATACTGCGAACTTCTTACGTAAAGGCAGTCTAACTGGTGTAGACGGACGTATTCAGACAAGTAACTTTGAGGGACAAGATGGTAAGCGTGTGTTTATGACGGAAGTTGTAGCAGACAGCGTCCAGTTCTTGGAACCTAAAAGTGGAAACTCTGAGCGATCTGGAGCACAAGGTGGATCTTCTAATTACGGAAACCAGCAGTCTGACCGTTCGTATAATCAGAATCAGCAGCAGAATCAGCCATCTTATCAGCCTAATCAGCAAAATTATACACGTACTGATGAAGATCCATTCCAATCAGGTGGCGGTCCGATTGAAGTATCGGATGATGATCTGCCGTTCTGATTTAAGGATTTATTCATACGGATAAAAAGGAGGAGAAACGATTATGGCACCACGTCGTGGAGGAAAGAGACGCCGGAAAGTATGTTATTTCACGTCTAACAACATTACACACATCGACTATAAAGATGCAGACCTGCTCAAGAAATTTGTTTCTGAGCGTGGGAAAATCTTGCCACGTCGCGTAACTGGAACTAGCGCGAAGTATCAGCGTAAACTGACTTCAGCTATCAAACGCGCACGTATCATGGCACTTCTACCGTTCGTAGCGGAAGAGAGATAATTAAACGAATAAGCCGCCTTGTCAGCCTGGTTCATCCAGGGTGCAGGGTGGCTTTTTTATTCCCAGTAATAATCCAGAGAACAGCTGTGTGGTTTTGGTGTCTGTACCTTAATCATGATACAATCAGAGAAGAACATCTGCATGAAATATAGAATGATCTTCACACAGATGATGTACTACGAACCGGAGGAATCCCAATTATGCAAGACAATGCACGAAAACTGACATACGGAGCAATGATGATTGCGCTGTTTGCAGTCTTGTTTGCGGTAAGTCTTTATATCCCGCTGCTCGGTAGTGTGTCACTGTTTTTCATACCGCTCCCGATATTTCTGTATCGCATTCGTTATGATCGAAATGCGAGCTTGCTTGTAGCTGTAGCTGCCATTCTAGTCTCTTCGCTATTAGGTGGAGTCTTATCGATTCCAGCTGCCATTGCACTCGTACTTATCGGATTTGTGATGGGCGAGACGATGCAAGCTAAGAAGTCTAAGTTCTATACCGTTATGGCTGTGGGTCTGACTGTTCTCATTTCAGCAGTTGCTACATATGTTGGCGGCGTATTGTTCTTTGAGTTCAATGCAATTGATGCAATGATGAACACATTCCAAGATGCACAACAGAAAATGACGGAATACCTGACAGAGCTCGGAACACTTCCAAAAGACTATGAGAAAATCATTGCGGATACATTTTTGTATTATCGCTCTACAATTCCTGCCATGGTTATATTAGGATCACTGTTAAGTGGTTTTTTGTTTGTTGCAGCATGTTTCTATACAGCAAGCCGTGTAGGGGCAGCTGTTCAGAAGTTCCCACCGTTTCGAGAAATGAAATTACCGTTTATGACAATTGTCGTTTATGCATTGGTAATCTTATCTTCGTTCTTAATGGGAGGCGACACAACTTCAACAGGTTACTTGCTTTACATTAATGCCATGGTCATCTTGAGATTCGCCTTTTTACTTCAGGGTCTCTCACTGATCTATTACTTTTTACATGAACGAAAGCTGCCGCGTTTCATAACGATACTGGCCACAGTGTTTGCGGTTGTGCTGAACCCAATGACAATTCTGCTTGGAACACTGGACACGGCCATCAACATTCGGGCTTGGATAGGAAAGGACAAGGTGAACTAGGGGGATGAGACAATGACATCTTTTTTTAGAAAGAGAGCGATTCGTTATCCGCTTGCAGCCGTCTCACTCCTCGGCGTCTTGGCGGCAGTATTTTTATTTATTTTTAACTTTTGGATCGGTCTTATTTACACAGTGATTTTCTTCGCATTGATCGGTTCATCGTGGAAAATAGAGGAACAGACGTATGTAGACACGGAAAAACATATTGAGACGATGTCTTATAGGATGAAAAAAGTTGGAGAAGAAGCGCTGCTTGAATTACCAATAGGGATTATTTTACTCAATGACAAACAAATTATTGAGTGGGCCAATCCATATGCAGCAAAAATCTTTGAAGAAGAATCCTTAATAGGGGAGGAACTTTTCGAGCTATCAGAACAGTTCCGTCCATTTTTAAAAGATGATATCCCGGAAGACCAGACGATGACTGTCGCAGAACGATCATTCAGACTTGCATATAAGCCGGAAGATCGCTTGATTTACTTATTTGACGTCACGAAGAAAAGGGAGATTGAATCTCTCTATTACGCGGATCGGACGGTAATCGGTATCCTGCTCGTCGACAACTATGACGAACTGGCCCAAACAATGGATGATCAAACACGAAGTCAATTGAACTCACTCGTGACATCACTCATTAATAGCTGGGGATCTGACAATGGAATCTTTGTTAAACGCGTAGCATCCGATCGATTCCTAGCTGTCTTTAATGAATCGATGCTAGACGAGCTTGAAAAAAGTAAGTTTTCGATTTTGGATGATGTTCGAGAGAAGACTGCAAAACAAAGTAACGGGTTAACGCTAAGTATCGGTGTAGGGGCGGGTTCTCCGTCATTAATCGAGTTAGGTGAGCTTGCACAGTCCAGTTTGGATCTTGTACTTGGTCGCGGCGGCGATCAGGTAGCCATTAAACGTTCGGACGGCAAGCTGAAGTTCTTCGGAGGTAAGACTAACCCTGTTGAGAAACGGACGCGTGTACGGGCTCGTGTGATTTCTCACGCATTACGTGATTTAATACAGGGAAGTGACCAAATCTTTGTGATGGGTCACAAGATGCCCGATATGGATGCGATTGGCGCAGCCATTGGAGTACGTAAAATGGCACGAATGAACAATGTGCAAGGCTATGTCGTTGTTAACTTTGACGAGCTGGATGCGAGTGTTCACCGATTGATCGATGAAATTCAAACTGACTCTGATTTGTATGAACACTTTATACATCCAGACGAGGTTCTAGCAAAAATGACAGAGAAGTCTCTCGTTGTTATTGTAGATACTCATAAGCCAAGTATGGTAATTGATGAACGTGTAATTGATAAAGCAGAAAAGCTTGTTGTGATTGACCACCATCGTCGAGGAGAAGAGTTCGTTCAAAACACAATGCTTGTATACATGGAGCCTTATGCTTCATCAACAGCTGAATTGGTAACTGAACTCATCGAATATCAGCCTAAAAATGAGAAATTGACGATGCTTGAATCGACAGCCATGCTTGCTGGAATCGTAGTGGATACGAAAAGCTTCACATTACGGACAGGTTCACGTACGTTTGAGGCCGCATCTTACTTACGGACAAACGGTGCCGATACAGTCCTCGTTCAACGGCTGTTAAAAGAAAACATAGAAACGTACGTAGAGCGTTCAAGACTAATTGAAACTGTGGAAATTCTAGATGGCGGTGTTGCGATAGCACGAGGGGAAGACGGAGAACCTTACAACTCGGTTCTCATTGCTCAAACAGCAGATATCTTGCTAACTATGCAGGGCGTGTCAGCGTCCTTCGTCATTGCACCGCGATCAGATAACAAAATTGGTATCAGTGCCCGTTCCCTTGGTGAACTTAATGTCCAGCGTGTCATGGAGCAGCTGGGCGGGGGCGGCCATTTAACAAATGCTGCTACCCAGCTTACAGTGGATAGCGTAGAAGAAGCGTACGAACAGTTGAAACAAGTTATTTTGGATGATCAAGAAAGGGGAGATTGAGATGAAAGTAATTTTTCTTAAAGATGTAAAAGGTAAGGGTAAAAAAGGTGATGTTAAAGAAGTTTCTGTAGGCTATGCTCAAAACTTCTTATTAAAAAACAATGTAGCTGTTGAAGCAACGCCAGCTGAACTTAGCAAGTTAGAAGGACAAAAGAACCGCCAAGCTAAAGACGCTGCCGAAGAGTTGGAAGATGCAAAAAAGCTGAAAGCACACTTAGAGCAACAGACAGTGGAACTGAAAGCAAAATCGGGTGAAGATGGTCGTTTGTTTGGATCAGTCACGTCTAAACAAATTGCGTCGGCTCTAGAAAAACAGCATGGCATTAAACTGGATAAGCGTAAAATGGACTTGCCTGATGCAATACGAGCACTCGGATACACGAATGTTTCTGTGAAATTACATCATGATGTGAATGCAATATTGAAAGTCCACGTTACAGAAGAATGATAAGGAGATAGTCTGATGGATCAAATGATAGATCGTATTCCTCCTCATAATAACGAAGCGGAGCAGTCTGTAATAGGAGCTATATTTTTGGAACCAACTGCGCTCATAACAGCAGCGGAGATTTTAATTCCTGAAGACTTCTATCGGACTGCACATCATAAGATATTTCTGACGATGCTGAGCTTAAGTGATAAGGGGCAGGCGATCGATGTAGTCACTGTCACAGAAGAACTGTCTGCGAAAAAGGAATTAGAAGACGTTGGCGGCCTTTCTTATTTAATGGAGATTGCAAACTCGGTTCCTACTGCAGCAAACATTGAGTACTATGCACGTATAGTTGAAGAAAAGTCCTTATTAAGACGATTGATACGGGTTGCAACCACAATCGTTGAAGATGGGTTCACTCGAGAAGACGAAGTGGAAGCACTTCTATCAGAAGCAGAAAAGAAAATGATGGAAGTGGCCAATCGTAAAAATGCCGGTGACTTCCGTCATATCAAAGATGTGCTTGTTGATACGTATGATAATATTGAAATTCTCCATACCCGTAAAGGAGACATTACAGGCGTTCCTACAGGGTTCCAAGATCTGGACAAAATCACTGCAGGGTTCCAGCCGAATGATCTCATTATCGTGGCGGCTCGTCCGTCTGTTGGTAAGACAGCCTTTGCACTAAACGTTGCACAGAATGTCGCCACTAAGACCGACCAAAACGTTGCGATATTCAGTCTTGAAATGGGTGCTGAACAACTGGTTATGCGTATGCTTTGTGCTGAAGGTAATATCGATGCATCCGTTCTGCGTACAGGAAATCTGGAAGCGGAAGATTGGCGAAAGCTGACGATGGCAATGGGCAGTTTGTCTAATGCAGGAATTTTCATTGACGACTCTCCAGGTATTCGTATCAATGAAATCAGATCTAAATGCAGACGTCTGCAGCAAGAGCATGGACTCGGTATGATCATGATCGATTACTTGCAGCTCATAATGGGCAGTGGCAGATCTGGTGAAAACCGGCAGCAAGAGGTATCCGAAATTTCCCGTTCCCTAAAAGCATTAGCGCGTGAGTTGAAAGTACCGGTTATCGCCTTGTCTCAGCTCTCCCGTGGTGTAGAGCAACGACAAGATAAGCGGCCGATGATGTCCGATCTACGAGAATCAGGGAGTATTGAGCAAGATGCCGATATTGTTTCATTTTTATACCGTGAAGACTATTATGACAAAGAAACCGAGAACCAGAATATGATTGAAATTATAATTGCTAAGCAGCGTAACGGCCCAACCGGAACTGTGACGTTAGCATTCGCAAAAGAATACAACAAGTTTCTAAACATCGATTGGTCGCAACATGAGTCCTTCGGTGCTTAAACACGAATGTAGGAGAAAAGTAGTTCTCCAACGTTCGTGTTTTTTCTTGACTCAGACTAAAAAACTTGATACAATAATAGCTGTTTGAATGAGGATGCTTATGCATCCAGCGGAGGTGCTGATAATGCCATCAGTAGTAGTTGTTGGAACACAGTGGGGAGACGAAGGGAAAGGAAAGATTACAGATTTCCTTTCAGAAAATGCAGAAGTAATCGCTCGCTATCAGGGTGGAAATAATGCGGGTCACACGATTATATTCGGCGGAGAAACATATAAACTTCACCTCGTGCCATCCGGCATTTTTTATAAAGAGAAAACGTCTGTTATTGGAAACGGCATGGTTGTCGATCCTAAAGCACTCGTTAGCGAATTGAAAGGCCTTCAAGACCGAGGCGTCAATACGGATAACCTGAGAATTTCAAATCGTGCACACGTTATCTTGCCCTATCACTTGAAGCAAGACCTCGTGGAAGAAGAAAGCCGTGGGGAAAATAAGATTGGTACAACGGGTAAAGGTATCGGACCCGCTTACATGGACAAGGCTGCACGAATCGGGATTCGTATTGCAGACTTGCTTGACCACGAAGTATTCGAAGCGAAATTGCGTATGAACTTGAAAGAAAAGAACCGCTTATTTGAAAAGATGTATGACACAGAAGGATTCAAGGTAGAAGACATTTTGGAAGAGTATTACGGTTACGGACAAGAACTTGCAAAGTATGTAACGGATACATCGAAAGTGTTGAATGACGCACTTGACCAAGCACGTCGAGTACTTTTCGAAGGTGCGCAAGGTGTCATGCTCGATATCGACCAAGGCACTTATCCATTTGTAACATCTTCTAACCCTGTCGCTGGCGGCGTCACAATTGGTTCAGGTGTTGGCCCGACAAAAATCGATCACGTTGTAGGCGTATGTAAAGCCTATACATCACGTGTAGGTGACGGTCCATTCCCTACTGAATTATTCGACGAGATTGGCGATCAGATTCGCACAGTCGGTAAAGAGTTTGGTACAACAACTGGACGTCCACGCAGAATTGGATGGTTCGACAGTGTTGTGATTCGTCATGCACGCCGTGTTAGCGGATTAACCGATCTATCCGTTAACTCGATTGACGTGTTGACTGGACTAGAAACGATTAAAATCTGCACAGCGTACGAATACCAGGGTCAAACAATTACTGAGTATCCTGCAAACTTGCGCATGCTTGCTGAATGCACACCAATCTATGAAGAATTGCCAGGCTGGACGGAAGACATCACAAAGTGTAAATCACTTGATGAACTTCCTGAGAATGCACGTCACTACTTAGAGCGCATTTCGCAACTTACTGACGTAACAATTTCAATCTTCTCAGTAGGTCCAGACAGAACACAAACAAACGTTGTAAAGAGCGTTTGGCGAGCATAAGATATTAATACAAGACGCTTTCTCATTCTCTGCCGAATTTGCAGTGTGAGAAAGCGTTTTTGTTTGCGGGAAATTTCGACAAAAAACGAGGAATATTTCCCGGGAAATACTTTCATAAGTGTGACATGACCCTTCTAAAATAAGGTTTAGAAAACAACTGGAACGTGCGAAAAGGCGGGAAGAATGGTAGAGTGAAAGGATAATAAGTAACTGTGCCGACTCGGCCGGAAAGGGTAGAGCTCATGCAAAACAAAACAATACTCGTAGTAGATGACGAGAAACCCATTGCGGATATATTGGAATTTAATTTAAAAAAAGAAGGATTTAACGTCTTTACTGCGTACGATGGAGACGAAGCGCTCGCAAAGGTAGAAGAAGTTCAGCCAGACATTATGCTTCTAGACATCATGCTGCCAAAACAAGATGGTATGGAAGTATGTCGAGAAATCCGAAAAAAGTATGATTTCCCAATCATAATGCTGACAGCCAAAGACTCTGAAATCGATAAGGTTCTAGGATTAGAGTTGGGTGCTGATGATTATGTAACAAAGCCTTTTGGAACCCGGGAGCTGATTGCCCGCGTGAAAGCAAATTTACGTCGTCATCAGAAAACTACTGCGGAAGAAGCGGAAGAAGCAACAAATGACATAGCCGTTGGCAGTTTAGTCATTCAGCCTGACGCCTATCTTGCGCAAAAGCGTGGTGAAACAATCGAATTGACTCACCGTGAGTTCGAATTACTTCACTATTTGGCAAACCACATTGGACAAGTCATGACTCGAGAGCACCTGTTGCAGACAGTATGGGGTTATGACTACTTTGGTGATGTACGAACAGTCGATGTAACGATTCGACGACTGCGCGAAAAGATTGAAGATACACCAAGCCATCCTACTTGGATTGTGACACGCAGAGGCGTTGGGTACTACTTGCGAGATCCGGAACAGGAGTAAACCTAATGAGAAAAATGGGGATATTTAATTCCATTCACGTTAAGTTTGTGCTGATTTACGTCATGCTCATTTTGCTGGCTCTGCAGATTATTGGTCTGTATTTTTCAAGGGAGTTAGAAACAACGCTAAAAAAGAACTTCACCAATTCGGTTCAAGACCGTATAAACCTTGTGGAGTTTAGTGTGCGTGAAGAAATGTTGAAAGAACGAACCTCGGACGATCCGTCACCTGAAGCAAGTTTGCGGACCGTCCTTTCGGGGTTTAGTTCAGATGATATAAACGAAGTGCGCGTAATCGATTCGAAATATAGAATTATAGCGTCTTCAGTGCTAGATCATCAGAAAACACAAATTGGCCAGAAGTCCGTGGATGATATCGTGAAACGGGCCATTATTTCCGAAACGCCCTCATCTAGTGTGATTCTGTTTAATAAAGACATACGCGAAAGAGTATTGACACAAGCGCTTCCTATTATGAACGGTAATGAAGTAATTGGTGCGCTGTACGTTGAGTCGAATATTGAAAAGGTTTTTGACCAAATTGATGAAATCAACAGGATTTTAGCAGGGGCAGCTGCAGTTTCCCTGACGATTACAATCATCATCGGTATATTTATCGCTCAGACATTTACTCGTCCTATCTCCGATATGCGGAGACAAGCACAAGCAATGGCTAAAGGTAATTATTCACGTAAAGTCCGAGTGTACGGGAATGATGAGATGGGACAGCTGGCGATTGCCTTTAACCACCTTACAAACCAATTACTAGAGTCGCATTCGACTACTGAAGCTGAACGAAGGAAACTGGCTTCAGTTCTAGAAAATATGACGGACGGTGTCATTTCTACAGATCGAAAAGGACGAGTGAGCCTTATCAATGATTCAGCGCTCGGTATGCTTGGAATGACAAGTGATCTTGTGTTGAATCGTCCAATCAATAGTATTCTTGGAATTGAAAAAGAGTATTCTTTTGAAGACTTAGTCGAGACTCGGGATTCTATACCGCTCGATTTTAGTACAGAAGACCAACCCTCTATTTTACGAGCCACATTTTCCGTAACCCAAAGGGAGACAGGGTTCGTTAATGGATTGATCGTTGTGCTTCATGATAATACGGAACAAGAGAAAATTGATATGGAGCGACGGGAGTTTGTTTCCAACGTGTCACATGAGCTGCGAACACCACTCACGACGATGCGCAGTTACTTAGAAGCGCTCGCCGATGGAGCGTGGAAAAATGAAGAGATTGCGCCTGCATTTTTGAACGTCACACAGACCGAAACGGAGCGAATGATTCGTCTAGTCAACGATTTGTTGAAACTGTCTAGAATGGATAGCAAAGAATATGAGCTCAATACGGAGTGGGTCGATTTCAATACCTTCTTCAATTCCATTATTGACCGTTTCGAGTTTTCTAAATCACAAAAAGTTAGTTTCCGCCGGATTATTCCGCCGGTCGACCTGTTCGTAGAAGTCGATACAGATAAACTGACTCAAGTGATCGACAACATTATCTCTAATGCATTGAAGTACTCTCCGGATGGCGGCATTGTCCGATTCAATGTGGCGGTACTTGAAGATTCCATCCGAGTCAGTATTTCAGACGAAGGTCTTGGAATACCTTCGGCCAATGTGAATCGCATATTTGATCGGTTCTTCCGAGCAGACAAAGCGCGTTCACGTGCAATGGGAGGAACAGGATTAGGATTAGCAATTGCAAAAGAAATGATCAACGCACACGGTGGTAAGATTTGGGCACATAGTGTTGAAGGGGAAGGAACGACGATCTTCTTTACATTGCCTTACGAACAACACGATGACGGGGAGTGGGATGTTTGAGACATATCGAGACAATTAAATCAGTCGTCTTGCTGTTGTTGGTCCTTCTAAGCATCACCTTCACGTTTTCAATTTGGTCGTACTCACCTAAGGTGGATACCGTTGATTCTAACCAAGCCGTCGACGGTTCCATATCGAACGTTCAAAATAAGAAAGAAATATCAGAAATCGTCAAGCCGTATAAATGGGTGTTCAGACTAGGGGAAGATGAATTATACGGAACTACACAATCTGTCGAGATTGAGCCTGTTCTTGAAGAAATGATGCGCTGGAAAGTGTTTGGGCTTACTCCGGAAAACCAAGAGCTAACGACTGGTGAACTGCACAAGCTGATGACTAAAAGCAATCAGTATGTTCTTTATTACCCTGGCGAAGTTCCAATTTCAGTGTACGATGATGTCCTTGAAATAGAAGATAAAAATATTCCTGAAGTTTTGTTTAATCGTTTAATTGTGAATTGGAATCCCGAAGACAGTCTACCGGAAATCCAATTCGTCAGTACGGTCAGCAGGACGTCTTATAAGGCAAAAGTGAAAATGGAGGACAAGCAGCGCCTTCAAAAGTCCATTATCGACCGCGGGAAAAATCTTTCCCAGTTTAAAGATGTCATGATTGAGGATAATCGATCGATTGCAATCTCAAACGAGCCGCTGGTAGCTGTCCATTCAACGTACATTGAGGAAGAAATTAATCCGTCATTGTTTAAAGATGCACTTTTTAATGATCCCAATGTAGTTAGAAGAAACTTGATCGGGCAGAACACAGAAGAATATGGCGATGATCATGCACTAATGAATGTGAATACGAAAACGAAAGTTCTTAACTTTGTTTATCCTCCTGAAAGTCTGGAGATTGCAATACCATCTGAATTGATGACATTGGCGATTGAATTCGTAAATGATCATAGCGGCTGGACAGATGATTACCGTTATTCCTATATGAACCCAGTTTCCCGTAATATCGAATTCCAGCTTTATGATAATGGGTTACCTGTATTCAGTGATGTGGCCGGTTCAACGGAAATTACGGAAAAGCTCGGGGATAACCGAGTGTTCCGTTATAGCAGACCTTATATTACATTAAACTCGCCTATTAAGACATACGAAGTCACACTTCCTCCAGCAACAGAAGTGGCACGTCAACTGGAAGAGTCAGAGGATCTGGATTTCACGGCAATTGAGGAAATCAAACCGGGTTATTCGCTCTTGCATGATACGGAAGCCGGCGTATTGAAGTTTGAACCACATTGGTTCTACTTCTTCAAAGGGAACTGGATAGTTTACAACGAAGACCAAAACCGGAAGGGAGGCGGCCTTCTTGGATTGGAGTAAAACAAAAACAATCTTCATCATCGTGTTCTCAATACTGAATGTGCTGCTCTACTCCCTGTTTTTAAATCGTAATGCAGATATTGGGAACGTAGAAGTAATGGGTCAAGCTTCGATGGAAGAAGTATTGAAACAAGAGAACATCTCATACAAACTGCCTCCATTTGTAGATAAGGAAGCCTCATTTGTATCGGCAGATGTCGTGGATTTTAACAAAGAGTCATTGAAAGACTTAAAGGGACAAAGAACAAAGATTGTCAGCAATAATCTATTGAAGTCAACAATTACGGACAAAATCACGCTCGATGAAGCAAACGATGACGATTTCAAGACGTTTCTTTCTCAGTATGTACTGAATGGAAAAGAGTACGTGTTGTGGAATGTAGTGAAAGATGAACACAAAGCCTTTTTCTTTCAGCAGTTCGACGGACGGCCAATCTATTACAGCCCAAGTGCAATGCTTGTCATCACATGGGGGGAAGACGAGCATATCCAATCTTATGAACAGCGGATGTTAAAAGACTTTGCAAATTTCAATAAGAAAGACTTGTTGTCTCCGCTCGATATCATTGGTTCTCTTGCATCACGTGGATTATTAAAACAAAACTCTGAAGTAACCGATGTAAAGATGGGCTATTCCACACTAGTGCGTTTAACTGAAACTCAAGTGTTTGCACCGACATGGGATGTTCAAGTAAAATTAGAGAATGGGGAAAAAGAGCATCATTTCCTTAGTGCTAACGAAGGTAAAGTCATCGAGTTTCAACTAAATGGAGAAGACGAAAAAGTCGCTGACGAAGAGCAATCCGAGTAAGGAGTTTTTGTAATGCGATTCAGCATACTTGCCAGTGGAAGTACTGGGAATTCAATTTATATAGAAAACGAGCAAGGTGCCTATCTCGTTGACGCAGGTTTAACTGCAAAACGAATTGAAGCACAGCTAGCCAAGATTGGCCGTTCCATGAAAGACGTCAAAGCAATATTTGTCACACATGAGCATAGTGACCACATTAAAGGTGTAGGTGTTTTAGCTCGCAAGCACGGTGTTCCGATATACGCAAACCAGAAGACATGGCAAGCGATGGACGGCTTAGTCGGTGAAATTGCACTTGACCAACGATACCAGTTCGATATGGAAACGGTACAATCATTTGGTTCCATTTCGATTGAATCGTTTGCCGTGTCCCATGATTCCGTGGATCCGATGTTTTACGTGTTCCATGAAAATGATCGTAAACTGGCAATCATTACAGATACCGGCTATGTCAGCGATCGGATGAAAGGTATTATTAAAAGTGCAGATTCCTTCGTATTTGAATCGAATCATGATGTTGGCATGCTGCAAATGGGGCGTTATCCATGGAGTGTCAAACGCCGTATTTTGAGCGATGTGGGACACGTGTCAAACGAAGACGCAGCGATAGCGATGAATGATGTCATCGAGCAAAAAGAGACCCATATTTATTTGTCTCACTTAAGCCGCGACAACAATATGAAAGACCTCGCTCGTATGAGTGTGGAACAGACGTTAAAGACATGCGGTATCATCACAGGAGAGTTCGTGCACCTAAAGGATACAGACGCAGAAGAACCAACACAACTGATTACCATATAGGAAGCAAACCGTATCGCTAAAGCGATGCGGTTTTTTTATAGGACAATGATGAATTTACTGGTGTGCTTCTCCATTTTGATGGAGGAATGTTCTTCGACAAATCAAAGGGTTTGCCCGACACAGCGAGTGTGTTCTCGGACATTGGCATGGGTTTCTTCGTCACAACGGAGCGTTTCTCCGACACTAAGGGAAGTTTCTCGATAAGTAGATACAATTCAACCTGGTTTAAGGGAACTCGCCCGCAAACTAGCAACTTTTCCGATTCTCCAGAAATACCACACTTCGAAACCACTAGACCCGAGTTTTCAATCTTCAATAGCATCCAAAGGGGGAACGAATCCCACCATTTCTTCGTCATTTTTATAGAAATCCTCATATGCCTTTTAAATTTAGCAGAATGGGGTAAAGTGTAAGGAGATAATTGAATCGAAAGGACGAGTGCCATGGATGACTATAATCATGAGCGAAATGAAGACCAACAGCGGTCGTCTGATCCGCAGCAGGAACCTAGGACAGTAAATAACTACGAAACAGAAACAGCTCCAAGTGAACCGATGTACAGAACTCAATCCACTCCACCACCACCGCCTCCAGAACTACCTAAGCGCAGAGGTGGATTCTTACCTGCTTTATTTGGTGCTGTTTTGGGAGGATTGCTCGTCTGGCTGCTAATGTACACAGTGGGTGGGTCTGATGCCAATAAAACCGCTGGTACCGTGAAGGAGTCGGGAAGTTCCGAGCAAGTGAGTGTCGACATCGATAGTGACCTGACGGGTGTCGTTGAAAAGTCGACTGACGCTGTAGTAGGAATTACTAATTTACAACGTGGCCAAGATTTCTGGTCACAATCCGAAACACCTCAAGCAATAGGGACAGGCTCCGGCGTACTTTATAAGAAAGAAAATGGGAAAGCATATATTGTTACCAATCATCACGTCGTTGAAGATGCGGAAGAACTTGAAGTGACATTGGATGATGGAACGAAAATACAAGGGAAATTAATCGGAAGTGATGTTTGGACAGATTTAGCCGTTGTTGAAATCGACGATAAAGACATTACCTCTACGATGGAATTTGGAGATTCAGATGCATTAAAACGTGGTGAAACTGTTATTGCTATCGGAAACCCACTGGGTCTTGGCTTTTCAGGTTCCGTTACAGTTGGTGTCGTATCCGGTAAGGACCGATCCATTCCGATCGACATTAACAAAGATGGGTCAATCGATTGGCAAGCTGATGTCCTTCAAACTGATGCTGCCATTAATCCAGGTAATTCAGGTGGAGCACTTATCAATATGGCGGGACAGCTAATTGGCATCAACTCCATGAAAATTACTGAGGAAACCGTAGAAGGAATCGGACTTGCGATACCTATTAACTTAGCACTGCCAGTAATTGAGCAGCTCGAGGAAACGGGTGAAGTAAATCGTCCGACAATGGGGGTATCATTACTCGACTTACGAAATATCCCGGTGCAGCAGCAGAGCGTACTGAAGTTACCAGAAGACGTCAAAAACGGTGTTGTGGTTACAGAAGTCTTCCGGAATACACCAGCGCAAACCGCGGGAGTCGAAAAATATGATACAATTGTGGAAATGGACGGAAAACCGATAGAAGACATGGTGACGTTACGCAAGCACTTGTACAATGAAAAGAAAGTCGGCGATAGTATGACGATGAAAGTGTACCGTGATGGAAAAGCTGTCACAATTGACATGGTTCTGAAAGACGGCAACTCGTTCTAATGCACATGTGCATAAACATAACCGCCTAGTTATCCACAGCAGACACGATAGCAGAAAAACAGCTATTGTGTCTGCTTTTTTTATCAACAATTTTGCGTTTGTGGATAATACTGAAAATTTGTGCATAACTCTGTGGGGAATTAAAAGTTGAAATGAGGTGAATCATTTGAAAATTCATAGCTGTGAAACCCATATAAACCGGGCACTTGACGAATTTGTTGCGAAAGAAGAAACCTTTCCGAACATGGAGCCAATTTCAGAAGAAGAAAAGTTATCCACAACGTGTGATTATTGTGAAGTGCTTGCTGTCTATCTTGTGACGAACACATAATCGGACACAATATCTAGAACGACTTGTGGATATGTGCATAACTTCCGTGTATAACTTATTAAAAAAGGTGGACAACGCTGTGAATATTACAATTGTGACTGTAGGAAAATTGAAAGAAAAGTATTTAAAAATGGGTATCGAGGAGTATACAAAGCGACTCGGTGCCTATGCCAAAATTGAGTTAATCGAAGTGGCGGATGAAAAAGCACCAGAGCAATTAAGCGAAGCGGACATGGAAATCGTCAAAAAGAAGGAAGCTGATCGTATTCTGGCTAAAGTTTCTTCAGATGCGCATGTCATTGCGCTTGCAATTGAAGGGAAACAGAAAACATCTGAGCAGCTGGCAGAAAATCTGCAGTCGCTCATGACTTACGGAAAAAGTAAGATCACTTTTGTAATTGGCGGATCTTTAGGGCTGCATGCGGATGTCTATAAGCGGGCAGATGAGCTTTTATCATTTTCGAAAATGACATTCCCCCATCAGTTGATGAAACTGATCTTATTGGAGCAAGTGTATCGAGGGTTTAGAATAATGCGGAATGAACCGTACCATAAGTGACAGAAAAGTAATCTAGCGCAAGTGAGAGAGTGAGATATTTCATACTAAATATAAGTGAAACTTTCAGTGGGAAGTTGTTCTATTAATGGGTAATAGAAGAGGTAACTTTCTAAATGATAAGGAAAGCAATTGCAGAATTGTTGTAAACGACTAAAGCAGTATATAACTCTCTATATAAAAAAATATCTTTCCAGAGTAGATTCAATCATCAAGCTTTACTTGAAAATAAGTATAGTTTGCTGCGCAAGTACATTATAGGTATCTACCAGAAGAATTCTGACAAAAACCTTGTTTATAATGGATTTGTCGTAAATAGAACTAGCACTTTCCAGAACTCGCCACATCCTAAGAATTCTCTAAGAAACCTTAAGAATACATTAAGAATTGTCATACACGCTTCTTCAGATTTCAATGAAATAATAAGTGTATCACTTGAAGAAGAGGAGTGGAATGGCATGACTACAGAAGAATCCTGGTCGTTTATACGGACGATTGATGCAGGGTATATTTTAGTGCCGCTATTTATAGTGTATTTGGTAATAGTGATGCTGAAGTTGAAAAGGCAAGGGAAGAGCTATAATATTTTTCAATACATTACGTTAATTTCCTTGGGGGTATATGTGCTTTCGGTGGTGGCATTAACGACGTTTCCGATTGAAGTGAATTGGGGGATGTATAAGAATCAGACTCCTTGGTACAGCCGAATCAATCCGATTCCGATTTTGACGATTGATATGACGACATTTATTTTGAACATCATTATGTTGGTTCCGTTTGGGGTCTATCAGTGGCTATTAGTGAAGCAGGAAAAGATTTCGTGGGAGCTCGTAGCGGTGAGGAGTTTGCTGTTCAGTCTAGGCATAGAAGTGCTGCAGTTGTTGCTGTACATCATTACGAATAGTGCTAGAAGCGTGGATGTGAATGACTTGATTGCGAATACACTCGGAGGTGTTCTGGGGTATTACGGGGTGAAGTTTGTATCGAAGAATACGTATTTCAAAGAATGTCTTAATCAATTTAAAGTATCTATGAAAAGCCATATCATCAAAAATTAATAGTAGTTTAAATGAATCAATTTCATAACTCTGAGCCTTGTACCTTTAATGTTAAAATAGAGCACCTCTCCAAATCCTATTTAATGAAAATCATAACACAACACATTAATCAGATTCGTTGATAACACGTATTGTGCTGTGACGCACTACAAAAAATTCCCATAGACAAAAAAGATTCTAGATAATGAAATCTAGAATCTTTTTTGTGGTTATTTTAAGTATGATTAAGCTTAGTTCGACATGATCGTTATGTGTTGTGGGAGAACTTTCAAGTCAAATGGTAAGTTTGGACCTTGTTCACCGTCTATATCACTTTCTTGTGTCTCGCTGGCAGAGGTCGTTATACTGACCTGTCTTGTTTTGAAGTAGTGAACGTTTTCCGATTCTTTTAAATTACCCATCACGACGGAAGGTGTCATCTTAGCAAGTTCAATTAAGTTAAGGTGTTTAAACGCGAAGATATGAAAGTTGCCGTCTCCATTATCAACGTCGTTTACAATTGTTTTGACACCACCAAGCGAGTCGATGAGGGAAATCAGGACAACCGATACATCACCTTTCCATGTACTTTCTTCCATTTCAAACTTAATTGGAAAAAGTCGTTCATCCATTATTTCTTTTCCAATTACTTTCAAGTAGGCAAGTGGTCCAATTTTCGACTTTTCTTCACTGTCGACATTATGAATTGCTTTAGCAGCACGACCAATTCCTAAGATGTTTGTAAAATAAGTTTCATTGTTAATCATTCCAATGTCTATCTTTGTTTCAGTACCTGAATCGAGTAACTTAATCGCGTCTTCATGCTTCATTGGAATATTTAATGAACGTGCAAGGTCATTCACTGTCCCCATTGGAATAATTCCAAGTTTTGGCGGGTTACTAAATGGAGCAAGCCCATTGACAGTTTCATTCACAGTCCCGTCTCCACCGAGTGAAATAACGAAATCATAGTTATTTTCTGCAGCTTCTTTTGCAAAGCGTATAGCATCACCTTCGCCTTCTGTGTGTTTCACCGTGATTTCACTGTATGTGTCTTGAATGGTTTCTCTGATTAGTTCTTCATATTCTGTTGCTTTTTCTTTTCCTGACGAAGGGTTAATAATGACTAATGCTGATTTCTTCAAGTTATTCACTCCTTTTATTCTCTATTACCTATTTGGATTTATTTGAATCATTTTTCGAAAAATAGGATTATTAGTATTATGATAATGAAAATTATTCTTTTTATGGCTGCCAATTTTATGAGAAGACTAAAGAAAATGGAGAAAGGAATCATTTTAACTCCCTGTCTGCCGAATGTTCAATTAGTTTTTTTGTACCTAGATGCAGTTGGGAAAACTTATTGCATACAAAAACCAAACTAATGCTAATCGGCACTCGTCTAATGTTATGAAGGGAGGGCATGGGATGGATAGCTATTCAATTGACCAAACAAAGTTACTTCCATATGAAACCATCGTCGATGAACTTATGAACGATTATGGTCAGGATGTCCTGCAGCTTGTGATGCAGTACGTACATAACCTGGCTGTTGCTGAAGATTTAACACAAGAAATTTTTGTGAAGTGCTATCGAGCATTGCCAACCTTCCAGTTTAATTCTTCCATTAAAATGTGGTTATGGCGTATTGCAATTAATCATACAAAAGATTATTTGAAAAGCTGGTATGCGAAGAATGTTCAAGCGATGGAAACAGATCGATTCGAGCAAGTGAAAAGTGGAGAATGCGTAGAGCAGCAGGTGATTCAGCAACAAGAAGAAGATGAATTAGCACGCGCAGTGTTCGCACTACCGGTGAAGTATCGTGAAGTCATCTATTTATGTTATTACGAAGAGCAGTCAATGAAAGAAATGGCGGACGTCCTGCAGCTAAACGAAAGTACCATGAAAACAAGGCTGCGAAAAGCCAGGCAATTATTAGAAAAACGATTGGAGCGTGAGTAAAGTGGAAGAACGCTTAAAAAATTTTAAAAAGACTGTCGACCAAACTCTTTTTAAAAAAGTGGAGTTTGCAGAAGAGCATCAACAGCAAATACATAAACAGATGCATAGATCGCACCTGACACAAACAATACTTTCCATGCTCACAGAGTCAAAATCAGGTATGGAGTTAACTCGGATGCTGCATGTACGCGGTGTTGAACAAATAGTTGATAATGAAGGAATGATTTATTCCATAATACACGAAGCTGAGCAGCAAGGATGGCTTTCCGTGAGATGGAAGAGTGGTGTGAAGTACTATCGATTAACCAAAATCGGAAGAAAGCAAGTGCAACAAGATCATTTCTATGTAAAGCAATCCTTAAAGGAAGTCATTTGGGGAGGCCGAATGCATGTCGAGTAAACATTATCTGCAGCAAGTAACAAGTTATATGCGTTCAAAAGAGGCACGAGGTTACGTAAAAGAAGAATTACAACAGCATTTGATGCATTCCAAACAAGCATGGATGAATAAAGGCTGGCCACCTAAAGAAGCAGAGGAAAAAGCAATCGCAGAAATGGGCTCTGCCTCACAGCTTGGGAAATCGATGGACAGGATACATCGACCTAAATGGGATTACTGGTTAATTGGTGCTGTCCTGCTTTTAGTCGCAGTAAGTTTCATTTCAATTCTAACCGTCGATTTCAGTCAGCAATACGGTCCGGGTATGAGTCGTTATTTTATAGAACACAAATTTGTTCATATGCTATTGGGCATCACTGCTATAGCAGTCCTCATGTTTTTTGATTACCGCAAGCTGCAACGCTACAGTACGCTAATCTACGGGATTGCATTGATATTGTTAGTTGGTATATGCGTTATGCCAAACGCCGCAATGAATGGCGAAGCCATGTTTAAAATAGGGCCACTTCGGATCCAAGGATGGACCTTACTGCCGCTATTTGTAGTAGCTTCTGCAGCATTTTTTACTGAGCGCAAATGGAAAGGGTGGCAATTGACTGGATTGTTGCTTCTTCCATGCTTCTTTTTCATGATGTTGCCGAATCTTGTTGTCATGCTGTTGTATCTGGGAGCCGTTGCTGTGATGTTCAGCATGAGTGATTTTAACCAGAACGTGAAGCGAAATGTATTTTTAGCATCTGGAGGGATTGGGGCAGTACTTCTTACATTTGCTGTATATGCCTACCACAACTTACTTGAGTCTTATCAAACAGAGCGCATTTCAGCGTTTATACATCCAGAATTGTATTCGGATTCAGCAGGTTACATGATGCTTCAATTGAGTAATGCACTTTCTGCCGCAGGGTGGTTCGGTTCAAAAACAAGCAACTACATTCCGGAAGCGCATACGGATTACGCATTGGTGCAGTTTATACAATCTTATGGATACGCAGCAGGAATCGCAGTGATCCTCGTTATACTTGCCATTACGCTACGTATGTTATGGATTGCTAAAACGATGCAGTATTCATTTGGTAAATTACTCATTTTAGCAGCCGCCGCATTATACAGCTGTCAAAGTTTGTACTCGATCTTCATGGTGTTTGGCTTTTTACCATTGACTGGGGTACCGTTACCGTTCATGAGCTATGGATTAATGCCTATGCTGCTAAATGCTTTGTTAATCGGTTTAGTCTTAAGTGTCTATCGACGAAAAACGTATAGTGGGAAATCAGTTTTGTCAGCAGCTCATAAAGCGTCATAGTCCGTTTTTAAATTGAGTGTTAGCATGAATTCTACTGCATGATACGTAGAAACTGCTACAAGCTAAGAGAAGAAGGGGAATCGGAATCCTGAAACTCATTTTCGGATAGATTGTGCAAGCAATCGTTTCTGAAAAGCTTTATACTAATATGTACCGAGCAAAAAGGAAAGGTCAGGGTGAACCGAATGAATGCAAACGATATACTAACTAGAGTGAGATATGCATTGGATATTAAAGACGCGGAAATGGTGGAAATCTTTCAGCTTGGCGGTATGGAAGTTTCAAAACCTGATGCCCAAGACATGTTAACGAAATCCAAAAACATTGCAGATCAGGATGGCCAGGAAGAAGAGTATGTTAAAGAAATTGATAATCACACGTTAGAATCTTTTTTAAACGGACTTGTGACGTTGAAACGCGGTACGCCAGACGTGAAGCCGGAAAATGCACCAAATCCATTTTTAATGACAGAAGACAATCGCAACGTGAATAATATCCTGCTCAAGAAAATGAAAATTGCACTGTCCCTTACAAGTGAAGATATGCTAGACATTTTGCAAGAGGCAGGCGTTACGGTATCAAAAAGTGAATTAAGTGCTGTTCTTAGAAAAGAAGGGCATCGAAATTACAAAGATTGTGGCGACCGATATGCTAGGAATTTCCTAAAAGGATTAGCTCTCAGATTTCGCGCATGACTAATGGCACTTAAAAGGCAGGCTCCGCATTGTATCCGGAGCCTGCCTTTTTTAATTATTTTGCAGATAATATGACAGCGTATACATGTTACGCTATAATCATGAAGGTTGCCGCCGCCTTTTTCGAAAAGAGAGGGGAAATAATTTGATTTCTTTACATAATGTCAGTAAAACTTTTAACGGGGTTCCCGTCATTCATGCCATTACACTCTCCATTGCACAAGGCGACATACATGGCATCATAGGTGCAAGTGGTGCAGGGAAATCGACATTGTTGCGAATCATGAACTTATTGGAAGCACCAGACTCAGGCGAAGTTGAAGTGAATAAACAAAAGCTGACCGCATTTAACTCCAAACAACTCCGGCAAGTGCGCAAATCCATCGGCATGATTTTTCAACACTTTAACTTGGTGGCCAATAAAACCGTTTATCAAAATGTCGTGGTGGCGCTTGAACTTGCAAACTATCCAAAAGCGGATCGCCGGAAACGTGCTGTAGAATGTCTTCAATTTGTTGGGCTGGAAAGTTTCATGACAAAATACCCGGCACAACTAAGCGGCGGTCAAAAACAACGGGTAGCCATAGCACGGGCGCTAGCGAACCATCCTCACGTGTTGTTGTGTGACGAACCCACATCTTCCCTTGACCCTCACACGACTGCAGAAATTCTTGCGGTGTTGTCAGATATCAACAAACGAATGGGAGTAACCATTGTTCTTGTGACACACGAGATGGACGTCATCAAAAGCCTTTGTAACCGCGTTACCGTTCTATCGGATGGATCCGTTCACGATACGGTATCGATTACACCGAAAGGGATTCAAGCAACGGAGAATACGGCAGCACACCTTCTGAAGCAGCTTATGAAAGATGGTGATCCCCATGCCTGAAGTACTCGTTCAATATCAAGCTGAAATTTGGCAGGCGATTGCAGAAACGTTCATCATGGTGGGGATTTCTATCATTGCAGCAGTCTTAATAGGACTGCCCGTAGGAACTTTGCTGTTTCTATGTCGAAAGGGACAAGTGTTTGAAAACCAACTTGTTTTTGGGACAGTCAATTTCTTCGTAAATGTAATCCGTTCCTTTCCGTTTTTACTGCTCGTGGTCTTTTTGATTCCTTTTACTCGACTAGTGATTGGAACGGCAATCGGTACTGCTGCTGCAACCGTGCCACTCTCGATTATTGCGATTGCCCACTATTCACGACTAGTGGAACAAGCGTTATTGGATGTACCTAAAGGAGTGATGGAAGCAGCAATTTCCATGGGAGCTTCATTGAAAGAAGTTATCTTTAAGTTTTTATACGTAGAAGCACGTTCAGGACTTGTCCTCGGACTTACGACTTCCATCATCAGTTTCATTTCGTATTCAACAATTATGGGAGTGGTAGGTGGCGGGGGAATCGGTGATTTTGCGATTCGGTATGGCTATCAGCAATTTAAAACAGATTTGATGATTTATATGATTGGGATTATGATCATACTTGTTCAGCTAATTCAATTTGCAGGAACAACTATATCCAGATGGATTGACAAACGATAGAGAATGGGAGAAAACTATGAAAAAATTTATTTTACTTTTAGTAATGAGCAGCATTCTAGCAGTAGCGGCAGGCTGCAGTAAATCAGATTCTTCTAGTGAAACTGAAAAAACGCCGGCTAAAGAAGAAGAGAACGTTACATTGAAAGTAGCATCCCTCATCCCGCCAATGACAGAAATTCTTGAATTGGTGAAGCCAACATTAGCAGAAGAAGGCGTTGACCTTGAAATTGTTGTATTGGGCGATAACGTTCAACCGAACAGTGCACTGGCGGCAGAAGAAGTAGACGCAAACTTTTTCCAACACGTACCTTACATGGAACAGTTCAATCGTAATAATGATTCGAACTTAGTTCCGATCACACCTATCTATTTTGCCAACTACGGAGTCTATTCAAAAGACTACGACTCGATGGAACAATTACCAAAAGGTGCGAGCATTGCAATCGCAAATGATATTTCAAATATAGACCGCTCGTTGGCATTGTTGGCTCAGCAAGACTTGATAAAGCTAAAAGACAAAGAAGGTCCTTATTATACGAAAGCGGATATTATTGAAAATCCGAATGACTATCAGTTTAAAGAAGTGGATTTACTTATGCTTGCAAGAATGTACGATGACGCGGATGCAGTCGTTATGACACCGGCATATGCTGCACCATTGAACTTAACACCGAAAAGCGATGCACTTCTAACTGAAGGTGTTGAAAACGACTTTGCAATCACGTTAATTGCCCGTGAAGACAATAAAGATTGGGAGCCGATTCAAAAGTTATCGAAAGCGATGACGTCAGACACAGTACGTGACTTTTTAGAAGAAAACTATGATGAAACTGCGATTCCAGCGTTTTAAGCACAGGGAGTTAAATAGAACACTCTTAATCAAAAGCCTATCCGATTGGATAGGCTTTTACTTATAGGGGGGTGAAATGAGTTCATCATAACGGCTATCAAACGTTAGAATCCAATGTATACTTTAAGTTAGGAGTAAGAGATGGACAGCTTGATTCCACTGGAGAGGATGAAATGTTGATGAACGAAAAAGTGACCGAGATTGCGAAATTACAAAGGAAGAGGCATGAACTTTTCGACCAGGATGCATTGAATATATTAAATGGAGAAATGATGTATGAAGAATTTAAAAGTAAACAACTGATGGGGGATTCTGATTATGCGCCGTTCAATGAAGCGATGTGTGTGCATCCAACAACGGCCACAATTTTTGGTTCCGAATTCATACAAACAAGGGCAGCCGGACATCAGGTGAACTTAGAAAGTTACAATGACAAAGTAATTCAACCATTAACCAATTTGTTTCAAAAAGATTATAAGTACATCGTGCTATGGTTTGGAGAAGATATGTTTTGTCAGATGAATCTTCTCACGCTGTTAGGATTTCTTGAGAACTCTAACTATGAAGGAAAAGTTTTTTTAAACAGCTTTAGGGAAGATGAATTTAAAGTAAGTCAAACAGAGCTATCATTGGAGGGGTTTTACTCAGTATATAATGAAGTTTTGGTCAAGCATACCATGCCCTCGCAAAAACTATTTCCAGTAATGTATCAAGCGGTGAAATTGTATTTAGAGATGCAAAAGGAAAAGAACGCAGTCACTCAGTACATTTCAAAGAATAGAAATGTACCACAATCCGAATTAATAAAAAGACTATTTGAGGTATTTCCAATGATTGGGTATGGAGATACACAGTATATAGAGCTGATCAATAAAGCAAAGTAAAGAAACATGTACTCCGATAATCAATCGATTACAATCAAAAAACTAGAAGAAAACGGTTTTCTCAATAAACCGTTCCCTTCTAGTTTTCCACGAGAATAGGGACACTTTATTTTAAATTAGAGATGTATTCTTTCAAGACATGGTGAACATATTCCTGATTTGCAGCGGCCGTGTCTGGATTATATTGACCATCATTTGTTTTGTTATTGGAAAGGATACGAATACCTAAGAAGGGAACACCGTAGCTATCCGAAATCTGTGCTGCCGCAGCACCTTCCATTTCCTCAACGGAAGTACCATACTTTTCATGGAACCAGTTAATGCGATCTACTTCATTGTTCCACAAATCCGCAGATCCGATAGTGCCTTCGACAACTTTACCTTGGTCGTATTGGTCTTTAACCGCATTCGCTGCTGCCAATAACTCTTTGTCGCCTTCATAGTAGCGAATCTTTTCTGCATCAGGGTCTTCACCAGCACTTCCTTCAGAAGCCATTAAGTCCATAGGCTTCCAAAGTGAAGGATCCATTCCTTCGTTCTCCTCAGCAGACTCGGTCTTTATCGAACCGATATTAACCGTTTTTTTACCTAGTACTATATCAAATACATGTAAGTCGGGATCATGGCCACCCGAAGTTCCCTGATTAATAATCGCGATAGGGTCGTACTTTTCAATTGCAAGTGCAGTCGCGGCTGCAGTGTTTTCCATCCCTTTACTCGTTTTCGTAACAATTACAGGATAGTCGTCTATGGTCCCTTTATAAAAGATAAAATTCCCGGACTCTTCAATTTCCATATCACTTAACTTCTCAGCGAACTTTTCAGCTTCAATGGGCATTGGGCCTTGAACAATAATAGGACGTTGCTCAGTTTCTGCAGCGCTTTTAGCAGTTGAGTTACAGCCTGAAGCCATTGTTGCTAGGAGAACCATAATTACAATAAATCCAGTTAGTTTTATTTTCTTCAAAAGTAATCTCCCCGTTCCTAAAATGGTTTTCATTGAATAGTATTTTTTAACAGCTACTCTCTCCGAACATTTTATAGATCATACCAGCCAAGTATCTGGTAGAAAGCTGTAACATTAAAGAGTATCGTACAGCTAAACTGTTATTGGTTCGTTAGATTATTACAAACAAGTGTGATCTACATGTAGGAAGTAGTTGAAAATACTATTCTAGATGACTTAGTTGTGAGTATAACAGAGGATTTTCATGATTACAATAAAAACACGTATGTATAAATTTGAATTCATTAAATCGTACGTATTTAAGTATTTTAAATCCAGTTTATATAGAGTTAAGCAAAAAATATTAACTTAATAACGAACAATTACTTGTCGAGATGAGGGTTACGGTATGTCCTTCAGTTATAGATTCAGAAAGGATTGTATTTCACTTTCTCCCCTTTTTCAATAGTTAAAGTATGATAAGTCGTATAGAACTATAAGCTGGCAATACCCTGAAGTAATTCAAAAGAAGGGGGAATCTCATCGTGAACCAACGTCTAATCGATGCACACATTCATTTAGATATGTATGACGAAGCAGAACGAATTCATCTAATGGATTCGTTGAAAGACAATTCTGTTAATGCATTAATTGCAGTTTCCAATAACTATGAATCATCAATTCATCAGCTGGAACTTTCTCGTTCGGACAGCCGCATTAAACCTGCTCTAGGGTATCATCCAGAGCAACAGCTTCCAAGTGAAGCTGAAGTCCAATCCATTTTAAAGCTGATTGATGAAAATCATGAAAAGCTAATCGCGATTGGAGAAGTGGGATTGCCCTATTATTTACGTAAAGAACAACCTAAGTTAGAAATAACGCCTTATGTAGAGCTCTTAGAAACGTTTATCAAAAAAGCGGTACAATGGGATTTACCCATCGTATTGCATGCAGTCTATGAGGACGCAGGAATGGTGTGTAATCTTTTAGAGAAGTATCGTGTATCACGTGCACACTTTCATTGGTTCAAGGGGAGTGATGATGTACTAGAGAAAGTTCTTTCAAATAACTATGTAATTTCCGTCACGCCAGATGTGACATACAAACCCAAGATTCAACGATTGGTGAAACAGACTCCGCTGTCTCAGCTTATGATTGAAACGGATGGGCCATGGCCGTTTGAAGGACAGTTCACCGGGCAGACTACGCAACCTTCTATGATGCATGAAAGTGTCCGGACGATTGCTGAACTCAAAGAATTGCAGCCAGAAGTAGTTTATAGGGAAATTTTTGAAACAACAAAAACGTTTTATAGGATAATGAATTAACGAATGATACGATAAATGAAAAGGAAGCAGGGGGTGCGAAGACTTTATGTTTTTAGATGAATTGAAAAAACAATTAGAGGACAACAATGCGCTGTTCATCGGAGAAGAGACCGCATTTCGATCAGCTGTCCTGCTGCCCTTAGTTGAAGAAAAAGGGAAATGGCACGTTCTATTTGAAGTACGAGCATTAACCATGCGAAAGCAGCCCGGAGATATTAGTTTTCCTGGCGGCAGGATTGATGCGGAAGATGCCTCGCCTATGGATGCAGCGCTAAGGGAAACTCAAGAAGAGCTAGGGATTGACCCTAACACAGTAAAAGTGATTGGCAAGCTAAGTCCATACGTTGCGTCGCCTTCGTTTGTAGTATATCCATTTGTAGCAGTATGTGATTATCACGAAATTATCTATTCATATAACCAGGCCGAAGTTGAAAAAGTTTTTACCATTCCACTAGAGTGGTTGATGGAGCATGAACCGATCCTTCATCGAGTACCTGTTCAGCCTACTCCGCTGCCTGATTTTCCTTTCGATAAAATCTATAATGGAAAGAAGTATCAATGGAACCGTCGTTATCAAGATGAATGGTTTTACGAGTATGGAGAGTACACAGTCTGGGGACTAACTGCAAGAATCCTAAAATACTTTATAGATATTAGAAAACAGTTGAAATGAGAAAAGAGATGTTCAGATGAAACAAAAGAGGTCTATATGGTTTAAGGTATTTGCGTTACTTACCGGTCTGGTCGTGATTGCAATTGCGGGATTTTTCATCTTTGTCAGTACGTCCTATAAGGCTAGTCCATCAGCTGACAAGAGTCTGCAATCTGACGACCAGGTGAAAGTTATGGAGAATGGGGACATTGAGTTTGAACCGGTATCTGATCCGAATGATATAGGTTATATATTTTACCCAGGTGCGAAGGTAGAGGCTCCTGCCTATGCTGCGATGGCAAAAGAAATTGCAGAAAGGGGTTACCCTGTCTTCATTGCAGATTTAACGTTTAACTTGGCGATTCTTTCTCCAAATCGAGCAGATGAAATTATTAACAATCATCCAGATGTTAAAAGGTGGGTTATTGGCGGCCATTCACTGGGCGGGGTGATGGCTTCAGATTATGCGCTTAAAAATAACAAAGTCGAAGGTCTTATCTTACTTGCCTCTTATCCACAGAGTAAGACTGATTTGAGTAAGTCTCCTTTAAAGGTCTTGTCACTATGGGGGAGTAACGACAAAGTTGCAGATCTAGAGAAAGTAAAGAATGCAAAAAAGGGAATGCCGAATGATGCACAATTTGTAGAAATTAAAGGTGGCAATCACGGAGGCTTTGGTGAGTATGGTCATCAAAAAGGCGATGGGGTGTCAACACTTTTGGGAAATCAGCAGATTGAGGAAGCTGTTAAGCAAAGTATAGAGTTTTTAGACCATTTAAGTGATTGAATGCACTCTTACGTGTACAAATACAGACCTTTTGTAATTACTCAAAGGCAAATGAACTTTGGAATGTTCCACGTGGAAAAAGCGGCTGAATTGAAAACAAATATTGAACACGATAAGTTGCGACCTGCGCACAGCTTATATATGTCTGCGTGCAGGCCTTGGATCTTTAAAATTAAGAACAGAGCACCACGATTTGATACGGAGTCGTTTGTGCAGGAATACTGCGTGTTGTTGCCCCGTAGACGACAATGAGATTTCGATTACCTAAGTTTCCCGTAAAAGGCTGGCCATTTTGTAAGATAATTTTAGTAGAAGGGCTTAAATTTAACTGCAGCATGTGATCACTGCTCACTAACTGCCCATCGAAATGATCCACCTTCAAAAATTGACCGGGTGCGTTTTTGTACATAATCAATGCGTTGAACTGGGGAGGGAAGATAAGCGGTGCAGGCGCATTTGCATCGTAAAAGCCGATTACCTGATCCCCAACAGAAACAACTTCTTGATTCACAAAATACGTAGTAGGAGCTACTACGAAATTCACTACATTTCCATATCCATTATCAACTGAATATAATTTATAACAGCCAATTTCATTGTATTGTCCGATTGAAAAGTCATTAATGGCTGTTACAGTACCCGCAAAGGCTTGATAGTTCATGGTTCCGATACCTCCTAGATTGTCAGACTGTAATTTCCTATCTATGTAGCCTATGCTAAACGCACGCCTTGGTGACTGTTTAACCAGTCATTCAAGACACAGATTAAGATGCCAAGCAGCATGTCAAAACAAGCCCTCAACACGATTCGTTGAGGGCTTGTTATGGCTAAGTGAATGAACTTATAGGGCTTCTAATGTGACCTCTATATTGTCTCTAGTTGCTTTTGAGTAAGGGCAAACTTGATGGGCTTTTTCAACAAGGTCTTGTAACTGATCTTTTTCAATGCCCGTTCCTTTAACTTGAAGTTTTACAGCCAACTTGAAGCCCTGGTCCGCCTCGTCTTTCTGAAGACTGACATTTGCAGTCACTTCTGATTCAAATTTCACTTTTTCTTTTCCAGCAACCAATTGGAGTGCACCGTCAAAACATGCCGCATAGCCTGCTGCGAACAATTGCTCCGGATTAGTTGAGTTTTCCAGCTTTTTAGCTCTTGGTGTTCCAGGCATTGCCGTATCGAAACTTACGACGTTATCTGATGATTGAACGTGTCCTTCACGTCCGCCCTTTGCTGTAGCTGTTGATGTGAATAGTGTTTCTGACATGATATCACTTCTCCTCATCTGAATTTTGTCTCATAAGTATTGTGTACCCTTAACGAGTTTTTTTAAGCATTTCCCCTTGAAAGGTTTTCATTAATAACAGAATCAGCGACACTGGGTTCGTCGTAATCCCCGTTATCTTGTTATAATGAAAAAGGGTTAAGATGAAAAGTTGTCATGGCTGTCATTTTTCCAATCAGCGAACACGACACAATTGAAATAGTTATAAGAAAGCAGGGATTTTTTGTGAATAAAAAAGACATTGCTGAAATTCGGAAGCAATTTAAATTAGACACAGACTTAATTATGATAACGGATATTTATAACGTGTATGTGCGTCAAGAAAGTGATGAAATCTATCACGAAGAGAGCCAGGCTTTTGGTCTTATGGAACGTGAACAACAGGAATTGTTCTATGGGAATTTCAAGAAAGTATTAGGTGGAAAACTGGACATGAAACTGTTTGAAGTACGATTTGCTCCGACGAAAGAAGAGCAAACGGATCATACACAACAGCTGTTGTACGCAGGTCTTCATACAAAAGAAGTCGATGATTGGAAAGAAAACATGCAGTTGATTGCGAAGAAGATGTTTAAGGATGTTCAATACGAAAAAGATGTCGTAATTACGTTCATTCGAGGGAAGTATTATAAGCCGACGAAAAAGAATTTAGAGGAGCTGGAAATGGCGGAAGGGGATGAGGCGTATACAACACCGTTCATACTTTGCAGTATGAATCATACAGAACTTCCGAAACGCTCATTGGTCTTCGATTTCGTCGGACGGGAATTCAAATCGAATGAAATGGCAGATCCTGTTGTAAAACTTGCTTCCCCGATTGGCGGGTTCCTATTTCCTTGCTTTACGGACAACGCTGCTGACGTTAACCATATTTTATACGCAGCAGGTAAGGCAAACAAGCCGGATTATCAGTTCATAGAAAATGTCCTTGACGGTGAAGAAATCATGACGGCAGAAGACGACAAAGCGGTTTTTGAAGAGATTGTTAAACACGTAGTGGGAGACGAAGTGAACACGCAAATGCTTTCCAGTGTCTATGATGAAATCAACCGTATGACAACGGTAGAAGACGAAGGGGAGGACGAAGAATACGTCCCGACTTTAGATACGAAAGAAATGGAACGTGTACTAAAGATGAGTGGTGCTGCCGATGTTGACACAGAGAAAGTACAGCAAGCGTTCCAATCGATTGTAGACGACGAATCCTACGAGTTAAAAGCGAGCCATGTCATTCCTAGTTACACGTCAAAGTCTATTAAAATCAGTACGAAAGTCGCTAATATATCCATAAGTCCCCAAGATTTAAAGTATGTAAAACAAGTTAATTATAATGGTAAACGCTGCCTCTTAATTGAAGTTGAAGAAGATACAATAATTGAAGGATTTACGTTAATGGAAGAAGAATTGTTCGAGTAAAAGCTTAACTTTAGTAGGGAAAGTGAAGATATATCTAGTATAGGAATAGTTTAAAAAGCTGATTGCTGGATCATGCAATCAGCTTTTTAAATTTCACAAGTATTGAAGATGTGAAACTAGTATTATAAAGTAAAGAGAACAGCAGAGAACTTAAAATGAATTCAAAGGAATGATTGTAATGAGAGAAACGGTAACTGCAAAGGACGTTGCGAAGCTAGCGGGGGTCTCTCAGTCCTCTGTCTCCAGAGTCTATTTTGAAGGTGCATCCGTTTCTGAAAAGACAAAGAAACGAGTCAAGGAAGCCGCTGAAGAGCTAGGTTATCGGCCTAACGTATACGCGCGGAGTCTTATCACGAATCAATCAAAAATTATAGGTCTTGTCATGAAAGGTGTACAAAATCCCTTTTACGCGCAAGCATTAAAGCGATTCAGTTCACTATTTAAAAAACATGGATATAGCGTCTTATTTGTCTATACAAACAATGATGAAATTCAGCAAGAGGACGTTGAAACGTTATTAAACTACAATGTCGCAGGTGTGGTTGTAACGGATGCAACGATGTTATTTTCTGTAGGAGAAGAATTTAAAAAAAATAATATTCCACTTGTATTTTTCAATAGAAAGCTAAGTACGGAAAACTTCTACTCAGTCTGTTGTAATAACATAGACGCAAGCCGATCGATTGCCAAATACCTTCTTTCAAAAGGTGCTTCGGAACTGGTGCTAATTACGGGGAAGGTGGATACCTCTACGAGCATTGAACGGGAGAAAGGCTTTTGTGAAGTTCTTGATCATCAGAAAGTGCCCTATCGGATCTATAATTCAGATTACACATACGAAGGCGGCTATCATACAGCGATGACTGTGTTAAAAGAAAAGCGATTGCCTTCAGCAATTTTCGTAGCCAATGACATTATGGCATTCGGAGTAATCGATGCGCTTCGAAAAAATGGTGTCCGTATTCCAGAAGATACAAAAATCGTTGGATTCGATAATATCGACATGGCTTCTTGGCCAGCATATGAACTGACAACATGGGAACAGCCCATTGAAGAAATGATTAATGAAACTGTGGACTATTTAATGAACGAAATCGCATCATATACCGGGTTGGTACGTGATATTGAGGTAGATGGAAAGTTCATTGAAAGGAAAACAACCTAAAAAAAGGTACCTCATTTTTAGTCGTTACAATGATCACGTATGCAAGCTCGCTTTGTGGACAGGAGAATATCTTAAGTCGCGGTTATACAGCGCAGTAATAGAGTGTTGAAACATCTCCAGTACTTAAAAATATCGAACTTCTATAAAGAGATAGAAAAGAAGTAAAAACCGCACACCCCCTTAAAATTAGGGGGTGTGCGGTTTGCTGTTATTCCTTGTGATAGGCCTCCAAAAACTCTTTTACCTTACTGGAGTCAGCGACAAGTTCGTTACCTGTGTCAACAAGCGGACTGACCGTCGAATAGGCTTTCTTTTTGTTTCCTTGGTAATAGTTCAAGAACTCGTCTTGATTGATAGAGAACAAGACAGCTTTACGCAAGTTTTCACTCTTAGAGACTTCACGGCCCGCTGTGTTGAACTGCAAGTAAGTGACTGCGTTGCTGTCGCTCTTTTGAAGCAGCAGGTTATCCGCTTTTTCTACAAGATCATACTTGGTTTCCGGCACGCCATTAAACAGATGGATTTCACCGTTGCGTAATGCTGACAGAGCACTATCTGCGTCATCGATGAAGCGTACAGTTACGTTTGAAATCTTAGGTTCGAATTCACTGCCCGCACGATATGCTGGGTTTTTAACAAAGTCTGCTTGGTAATCGTTTTTCTTCACGAGAATGTAAGGTCCGCTTGCATACAATTGGTTGTTATAGTTTACACCTTCAGTTACTGTACGCTGGTCACCGTACGGAATATCCTTATCCAAGTTGAAAGATGCAACGTCATATGTGTTAATGCTCTTCACTTGTTTCTCTGAAACGATCCCTGCTGATTGGTGGGCTAAGTAATTTAACACTTGTGGGAATGGTTCAGTTGTAGTTACTTTAACCACTTGATAGTTTCCTTTACTGTTATCCGCATTCGTTTTGTTTTCAACAACACCCGATAGTTTCGTATCCAATCCATTTTCCAGTGTTTCTAAAATGGTTTCGTCCGTACCGGATTGTTTTGTATTCTCCAGCTCTTTTAAATCAGTAACAATTTCTGCACTTTTAATACGTTCATGCAGACTATACGTCCGGTGATCCGGAACGGAGTCTTTATCTTTTGCACGTTCCAGAGAGAATACAACATCTTCTGCTCCTACGCGTTCTCCTGTATCGATGGCTTTCCCATTTGATACAGATGCAAAGTTAATGTCGTCACGCAATAAGAAGTAGTAGTCTGAATTGCCTTCAGCCATTGCATAGTTATGAGAAAGTGAACCGTCTGATACGACTTCATCTTCGTCCGTCAGGTTGACAAGACGCACGTACATATTGGTGTTCAGTGTGTTAATAGAACCATCATTTCCTTTTATCGGATCTAGCGAAGTCAAATCTCCGATTGCCTGTTGAGAAACAAGAGGTTCAGATGTGCGTATTGCTGCGTCCTTGAAGTCAATCGTTTCCCATGCAATTGCACGAGACTTCGCAAGTCGAACAGTATCCGGATTCAAGACCTCTTTGTTGACTCCTTGTGCTTTAAAGGAATTATAAAGGGGTGCGATGAATGCTTTTTCCGTAACAAGTTGGTTTTCAAGTTGCTGGTATGTCTTTGTGTATTCATCCGCTGTTTCCGCACTTGCCTGGTCGATTAGTTCATCGATCTTCGCATCTTCGACAAGGCTGTTTGCGCCATCAGATTTAAATAAAGCACGTACGGCATAGTCAGGGTTACCGGTAACTGTCGTCCAGCTGGAAAGGGCAAGATCGAAGTTTCCAGCGTCTTTTTGTGCAGAGAACGTTCCGTAATCGGGTTGAATGTTCAGTTTAACGTCAAAACCATTTTTGATGAGCTCGTCCCGAACGATATTTAAGTCTTCTTCGCCAGATCCCATTCCTAGGACTTCAATTTGTACCTTTTCATTTAACCCGCCCTTACCGTCATCGCCTTTTCCTTCGCTTTCAACCTCTGATTTAGTTTTCACACATCCTGCAAGCACGAGAACAAGCAGTAATGTAAGTGTTAATAATTTCTTTTTCATAGATGAAACCCTCCAAGTTTTTAGTGATCAATCTAGTTTTGGATCCAGCGCATCCCGCAGCCCATCGCCCAGGAAGTTGAATGAAAGAACGAGCAATATAATAGCCAGGCCAGGGAAGATTGCGAGATACGAATTCGTCTCCAAATACGTACTGCCGACTTTCAAAATATTACCCCATTCTGGTATATGGGGCTCGACGCCAAGGCCGAGGTAACTCAAACTGCTCGTTGCAATTACTGCTCCGCCGATTGTTAAAGTAGATTTTACGATCATAGGAGCAAGTGAATTCGGCACGACTTGCTTAAACAGTATTGAAAAGTCTGATGCACCGAGCGCTTTAGCAGAATCAACGAAGTCGTAATTCGAAACCATGAGTACGTTCGCACGCATCGTACGTGCATACGTTGGAATGGATCCGACACTTAGCGCAATGATCAGATTCACGGTATTTGCACCAAATGCAGCGATGATGGCAATCGCTAATAAGATACCAGGGATCGAATAGAGGATATCGAGTAAACGCATGATCCAATTGTCAATACGAGTGCTGTAATATCCGGCAAGTGCGCCAAGGAACCCGCCGATTAAACCCGGAATGACAGTGGATGCAAACCCTACAAGCAATGAAATCCTAGCTCCGAACACAATTCTAGAGAACACGTCACGTCCAAAGTTATCCGTGCCAAATGGATAGACAAGACTTGGAGATTCTAGAATGGCACTGTAATTATTCTCAACAGCAAGTGCGTAGTCAAATGTAAATCGACTTGTTATAGAGATGGAAAACATCAGCAGTATGAAAAACATTCCTAGGACTGCTGTAGAATTGCGAGTGATTTTCTCCCACATGACGTTCCATTTCAGCAGTCGCGATGAGTCGAAGCGTTTAGATTTCATAAACAGGCTCCAACCCAGCAATAAGGCAAATAGATTCCCTGTAAGTGCAGTGACCATTAATACAACCGCAAGGACAGACATCCATGGCGGAGCAGAATACTCGTTCACGTAACGGACAGTCAGTATAAGAGCAGCCAAGTGAAACAGAGCGATTAGAAGAAGGCTCCCCATAGCGATGAGAAAGGTATCGCTGACGTAGGGTTTAAATAGATTCACGGAGCTTATAGCGATAACGGCAAGTTGAGTCAGCAGCATATAGACCGCAAACGTATACTCAGGGGTCTTTCTTTTATTGACTAAGGTAAAAGCAAAAGCCGCTGCAAAAATATTGCCCGTCAACAAACTTGCTAATTGGATATATCCTAACCGTCTGGTCGTTGTACGAATTTCTCCCGTTGAAAGAAGATCCCTTTTCATCTTCATTGTAATGAAGAGCTGAAATACGGCGGTCACTGTGTAGGCGCAGAACAAAGTGAATACAAATAGATTTAGTCCTTCTATTTTTGTTGAGAAACTATTCCATAGGAAGATTAAGGCAAGCGCTAACGAGAGAATCCATGTGAAATTAGCTTGCGGATATTCTTTTGAAATGACTAATGCATGACGATTGTTTAAGGACTCTTTCATGCTTACACCTACTTTACGATTGGTTTATCTTAGAGCGAATTCGCGGATCTAGGAATGCATACAAAATGTCAATGAGTAAATTGACTAGCGAAATAGTAATTGCGATATAGACAACGCCTCCCATGATGGCGGGGATATCGGGGATGAATTGCTTATCCACAATATAACTTCCAATTCCTCTAATATTGAAGACCTTTTCCGTCACGGCAGCGCCTCCAAGCATCCCCCCAAACAATAGTCCAATGACAGTGATGACAGGAATCATGGCATTTCCAACAGCATGTTTCCATAACATCTGACTTTTGGAAAGTCCTTTTGCACGCGCTGTGATGATGTAGTCTTCGTGAATAATTTCAAGTAACGAAGACCGCATCATTCTCGCAATAGAAGCGGTGAGGGCAGTTCCAAGCACTACGACCGGCATAATCATCGATAGATAATTGCCGGGACTGTAGGTGGCAGGCAGCCAATTAAGCTTAATCGAGAAATTCAGAATGAAGAGTAAACCTTGCCAAAAGTTTGGTATGGATAAGCCGATTAAGGCGATAAACATGAACGAGTAATCTAAAAACGAATTCGGCCGGGTTGCGGAAAGAATCCCGACTGGAATAGCGATAACAATAGCCATAATGACCGAGAACAATGCAATCGTTAACGTGACCGGAAACTTGTTAGCGATGCTCGCAGCGACATCTTCATTTCCCGCAAAGGAAGAACCCAGATCGAAAGTTGCGATTCCCTTGAGTGCGTTCCATAGTTGCTGCCAATAGGAAAGATCCAGTCCATGTATATGATTGAAAGCTGAGATCTGTTCCCGTGTCGCAGATTCCCCTAGAATATTGGAGGCGGGATCGAATGGTGAAATATAAAGAATTGTAAAAACCAACACGGCGACTCCTATAATGACAAGCACACTTTGTACAAGTCTTTCTACGATATAAGTTAAAAAAGGCGTGCTGGTCAGTAATAGGATTGTGTACATAAGAATCCCTGGAAGTAAGGTTAAAAGAAAAAATGAGCGTCGTTCTAATAACGATTGAAAATATATCGAATACGTTTCTTTCTGGATCTCGTTCTGTATGAAATGATCGTCAGTGCGCCGTGCAATTTCTTTTTCTAGCCTTTCTTCAGTCAGCTTTTCAGCTATATTTTGTATTTCCTTATCGCTAATATTCTCTTGAAAGAACGACCGTTTACGTATGAGTTGGTCTGCATAATCAGATTGCCATTGATCAGCTAGTTGTTTCCCTGACAGTTCCGACCGTATGTTAGTCAACAAAGAATCGTGGGTTTGGTCTTTTTTTCTCATCAAGTAAATAAAATAGGTGACTAGATGAACGGGAAGTCCAGCTAGAACTAACAGAACTTGAACGACTGTTTTCCCTTGTGCTTCTTTATACGATTTTTGAAGAAGTGAAGTAATTGCGTGCGTCACATGAATCCACCACCTTTTTATATTGTTAAATTCCGATCAATATACTAGACTATAGTCAAATAGATAATGGTTGTCAATTCTATTCTTACGAAATACCAATGATGACAAAAGAGGGAGGATTTCTTGTGAACCCCATTTTAAAAGTAAAAGATTTACACGTTTCCTTTACAATGAGAGAGGAAGATTTTGATGCAGTTCGGGGAGTGAGTTTTGAGGTGAATCAAGGAGAAACCCTTGGTATAGTTGGAGAGTCAGGAAGTGGAAAGAGCGTAACAGCACGATCCATTATGAGATTACTGCCTTCACCGCCATCGTATATGAAAGAAGGAGTTATTGAATTCCAAGGAGAAAACTTAAATCTGAAAACTGAAAAGGAAATGGAAAGCATCAGGGGAAAAGGAATCGGAATGATTTTTCAAGATCCGATGACTTCTTTAAACCCGACTAAAACAATAGGCAATCAGATTTGTGAAAGCATCATGAAACATATGAATGCATCAAAGGCTGAAGCAAAGAAAGAAACAATCGAACTATTGAAGATGGTGGGCATTAAAAACAGTGAAGATCGGTATACCCAATATCCGCACGAATTCTCAGGAGGCATGCGTCAGCGTGTCATGATTGCAATTGCACTTGCTTGTAAGCCGTCACTTCTTATTGCAGACGAACCTACGACGGCATTAGATGTAACCATTCAAGCCCAAATCTTGGACCTTATGAAGACTATTCAACGCCGTTTTGGTACATCTATTATTTTAATTACACACGATTTAGGGGTGGTCGCGGAAATGTGCGACCGCGTAGTGGTGATGAAGAAAGGAGAGGTTGTGGAAACCGGAACAACGTTGGAAATCTTTGAAAGCCCGAAACATCCATATACGAATAAGTTATTGAACGCATTGCCAAGATTGGATGAAAAGAAAAAAGAGAAACGTGTATCACGGTTGCCGGAGGGGATTGACGGGTCAATTCCACTCATTCAAGTAAATTCTCTAAAACAATACTTCGATAACGGGAAAAAGAGCCAGACAAAGGCTGTTGACGATATTAGTTTTTTCATTCGACCCGGGGAAACATTGGGCCTTGTGGGGGAATCGGGATCTGGAAAGTCTACAACCGGCCGAGCTGTTTTGCGTCTGGACGAACCGACCGATGGCGAAGTGTTATACCGAGGAATGGCCATCAACCGATTTTCCTCTAAAGAAATGAAGAGTATGAGACGGCATATGCAAATGATCTTCCAGGATCCGTATTCCTCGTTAAATCCACGTTTTAAAGTACTGGATATTATCGGGCAAGCATTAGACATTCATCGAATGAGTAAGAACAAAACAGAGCGGAAGAAAAGGGTAGAGGATCTGCTTATGATGGTCGGTCTAGAACCCGAGCATGCGATGCGTTACCCCCATGAGTTCTCTGGCGGGCAGCGCCAACGCATTGGAATTGCAAGAGCCTTGGCTGTGGAGCCAGATTTCATCGTCTGTGACGAACCATTGTCTGCATTAGATGTATCCATTCAAACGCAGATTGTAAAGCTGCTGGAGGATCTGCAGTACGAACTGGGCCTCACATACTTATTCATAGCTCATGATTTGTCGATGGTAAAACACATCAGTGATCGGGTTGCCGTGATGTATGCGGGTAAAATAGTCGAGTTGGCGGAAAGTGAGGAGTTGTATAATAACCCTCTCCATCCTTATACGAAGTCACTTTTATCCGCCATTCCAATTCCGGATCCAAGAGCAGGCGCAAACAAACATCGTCCACTTAAAAAAGAGAACGAAGCGGAAAGGAAGTTCAATGTAGAGAATACCGTTCTCGTAGAAGTAACAGAGGGGCACTGGGTTGCAAAATGAACGTCAGAAACCGTTTAAACACGACTTTGGTAGTGGGTACACCCGATACTTCTAACGGTTAAAGAAACGAAAGAACCAGTCTGCTGCCGTATTCGTTAAAGGTAGCAGACAGGGTCTTTTGTTTTGCGTGAAAAGCAACAGATTAGAATTTCTGCTTAACCTGCAAGGTATGACGGAAGAACGAGGTTTCTTCTAGTCATCCAAACTGAATGGAGACATGTCTGCCTTTTTCAGAAATAGCTAAACTTCTTTCTTTTTTATCTACTTGAATTAGTCTATAATTGGTAAGGTAAAGCACATTTATTTATCAATGAATTAAACCGTATAGATTAGACATGGAACGACTAGACAAAAAGAGTGCCAGTATGTATGCCGTCACTTTTTTTGCAAATTCAGTGTGTAAGGATGGATCAGATGAGCAGCAGAGATACGAATACAGACGTTATTTTGATAGGCGCCGGCATTATGAGTGCCACACTTGGAACGATGTTGAAAGAAGTAGCTCCAGAGTGGGAAATTACTATGTTTGAAAAGCTGAGCCGTGCAGGTGAAGAGAGTTCGAATGAATGGAATAATGCCGGTACTGGGCACGCAGCTTTGTGTGAATTGAACTATACAACGGAAAAGGCAGACGGTTCCGTTGATATTAGCAAAGCGATTAAAATCAACGAACAGTTTCAAGTATCTAAGCAGTTTTGGTCATTTTTAGTAGAGAACGGAAAAATTCAGAACCCTGAAAACTTTATCCGTCCGCTTCCTCATATGAGCTATGTACAAGGGAAAGACAACGTATCATTTTTGAAGAAACGGTATGAAACGATGAAGCAAAATCCGTTATTTAACGATATGGAATACACGGAGAATCTTGAAACGTTAAAAGAATGGGTTCCTGTGATGATGGAAGACCGGACTTCAACTGAACCGATGGCAATTTCCAAAATCGATGCTGGGACGGATGTTAACTTCGGTGCACTTACAAATATGCTGTTTGATCATTTACAACGCGAAAACGTTAACCTTCAATATCAGCGCAGTGTTGAGGATCTGAAACAGAAGAGTGACGGTCGTTGGGAACTAAAAGTTCGTAATAAAGTGAGCGGTGAAATCGAGCGTCACACAGCGAAGTTTGTCTTTATCGGTGGTGGTGGCGGCAGCCTTCACTTACTGCAAAAATCGGGTATTCCTGAAGGTAAAGGAATTGGCGGATTCCCAGTTAGCGGACTGTTTTTAGTTTGTAACAACTCGAAAGTTGCTGAAAAGCATTTGGCCAAGGTATACGGAAAAGCATCCGTTGGTGCACCTCCGATGTCTGTGCCGCACTTGGACACGCGTTATATCGATGGCCAGAAGTCTCTGCTGTTTGGACCGTTTGCTGGTTTTTCGCCGAAGTTTTTGAAAACAGGTTCGATGATGGACTTACTCTCTTCAGTAAAGCCGAATAACGTAGTCAATATGCTATCTGCCGGCGTGAAAGAGATGTCGCTGACGAAATATCTCGTTCAACAGCTTATGCTTTCAAAAGAACAACAAGTTGAGGAATTACGTTCATTCATCCCGAACGCTAAAGTTGATGAGTGGGATGTTGTCGTCGCGGGTCAACGTGTGCAAGTCATAAAAGAAACTGAAGGCGGCGGAAAAGGTACGCTTCAATTCGGAACTGAATTGGTTAATGCAGCAGACGGTTCGATTGCTGCATTGCTTGGTGCATCTCCAGGAGCGTCAACAGCAGTTCATGTCATGATCAATTTACTTAACACGTGTTTCCCAGACCGGAAAACTGAATGGGAAGCTAAGTTTAAAGAAATGATTCCTTCATATGGTGTAGCACTTGTGGAGAATCCTGAAATGCTGAGTGACGTGAAAGAAGCAACTGCAAGGTCATTGAGATTGGACGTAGAACAAACTGAGGTAGATGCTGCAGGAACAAATTTTGAGGCAGCAGAAGTTTTACCAGATAAGAACTAAAAATGTTTACTCACTGTAGACAACCCCCTTACTGATCCTTGGTAGGGGGGTTTTAATGATTTAAATACATTAAATCGTTGTTGGATTGAATATCATTCATGCATAAGTTAATGGAAGTACTCGAGCCTATGGTTTCTAGCTATTTCTGGGCGGTATAATCTCATGAAACTTCACACTTTCCAATTTTTCTGTTTCCGTCGCATATGTCACGCGAACGACAACCGCGTATTCCCGTTTTCCTTCTCTCAACCAGAGACGGAATGTGGCGACAGTGGACCCGTCGTTTTGTGCGCTTCCCATATACAAGTAGTCAATTATGCTGGCTTTCGGATAAGTTGTCTGAGTTTGTTTAATGGCTAGTCTGGACCACTTGGCGTAGGCGGGAGCATCTGCTTGAACAACATCAGCCACAGGTGCTTGAGGGGAATAATTGAGGATGAAAAGCCCGACGGCAATCCCGATTTTTATCAACAAGGCGCATCTCTCCTTTTGGATAGGATGCGTTTTTTTGTTTGACTTATACAAGACAATCTTTTGTGAAGTAGCGTCCTGTTTTCTTTTTCGGTACACTAAAGAAAATGAAGCACGGGGAGGATTTAGTCATTATGGAACATTCAATTCATCAAGAAGATCTAATCAAAGCGACATCTAAAGCGGAATATCAATCGCCAGTGGGTGTGATTGAAATAGTGGGAACACAAGAAGCGATTGTATCCGTTTTGTTTTTAGACTCAAAAACTGTAGAAAATGGAGTCACAGAAACAACTTTCCAAGTAGTCAAAGACTGCTATAACGAATTGGATGAATACTTTAATGGGACCCTTAAGGAGTTTACAGTTCCTTATGAAAACGCGGGGACTGAATTCAGAAGAAGTGTATGGCAAGCATTGACGGAAATTCCCTATGCCGAAACTGCTTCTTATCGGGATATTGCACGTTCAATCGGTAACGAAAAGGCAGTCCGCGCAGTAGGAACAGCGAATGGGAATAACAAACTGAGCATTATTATCCCTTGCCATCGAATTATCGGAGCGAATGGAACGTTGACAGGATACGCAGGCGGGTTATGGAGGAAAGAATGGCTGCTTGCACATGAACAAAAACATAAGTAATCAGTTTAAATATCTATAACAGTTGATAGAATATACACTATTATTCAAAAAACAATTGGAATTTCCCTGACAACTTGTTACGCTTGAACAAATTAGCGGTTTGGGGGAATGCAGGATGCAGACAGAACCTATTATTTCCATGCGTAATCTCGTTATGGAATTTCCGGGGAAACGCGTGTTAGATGGCATCTCATTAGATGTATACAGGGGACAGATTATTGGGTATATCGGGCCGAATGGTGCAGGGAAAAGCACGACCTTAAAAATCTTGCTCGGACTTATTCAAGACTACAAAGGAACGGTTGAGATATTCGGAGATGATTTAAAAAAAGAAAACCAGGAAGTAAAACGCCGCATAGGCTATGTCCCGGAGAATGCAGAAATTTACGATACGTTAACACCGATGGAATATTTAACGTTCGTGGGTGAATTGTATGGGCTGCAGAGGACAGTAGTTGAACAAAAGGCTCAGGAATTACTAACAGTTCTTGGGTTAGAAGACGTCGTGCACACTCGGATTTCATCCTTCTCTAAAGGAATGCGTCAAAAAGTACTGATCATCTCAAGTCTGCTGCATGATCCAGATATTTTGTTTTTGGATGAACCCCTTAGCGGACTGGATGCAAATAGCGTTATGGTCGTTAAAGACATTTTGGCCATGCTGGCTGCGAGCGGGAAAACCATTTTTTACTCCTCGCATATCATGGATGTAGTCGAGAAAATCAGTAACCGCATTGTGCTTTTGTATAATGGCAAGATTGCGGCAGATGGAACGTTTGACGAATTGAAAGGTCAAGGGGAATTAGGATCCCTTGAAATGATTTTTAATCAGCTAACTGGTTTTGACGCTCACGAACAAACGGCTAAGCGTTTTGTGGAACTTGTTACTGGTGGTGAGAGAATTGAATAACTTCCGGTCTCTTCGGATTTTGGATAAGTTTAAATCTGTTTTTCAAGCATTTGGGATTGATTACTCTGCTATGAGGACAATTGTTGGCCTTAAACTGACAATGGACGAACGTCGTGTTCCCGTTATTTTTTCTCAGACGAAGCTGAAAGAGGGAAATCAGTTCATAAAATCGCTTGGATTATATGTTTTGTATGGACTTGTTACAATTCCATTCCTGTTTTTTGGCGACAGTTTAATGCTGCAGCTGGGACTCGTTTACGGTATCGCGATGTTCATGATTATGACATCACTCATTGCTGATTTCTCCAGTGTCTTACTGGATGTCCGGGACCGCGTTTTACTTGCGGCAGCCCCAGTAAATGACCGAACGTTGAACGCGGCCAAACTTGTTCATGTCTGTATCTATATGACACTTCTAACGATTGCTTTGCTTGGTATTCCTGCGATTGTCATGCTTGCGACAAAAGGCATCGTGTTCTTTTTATTATTTGTTGTCATGCTGTTTTTCCTACTGTTGCTAATCATTGCGCTCACTGCAATGACCTATATGATTATGTTGCGTGTATTTGACGGAGAACGGCTGAAAGATATGATCAATTACGTGCAGATTTTACTGTCTGTTGGAATCTTCGTCGGCTATCAAGTGCTGATTCGGTCTTTTGATTTTGTAGGATTATCAGTAACGTATGTATTTAAATGGTGGCACTTTTTCATCCCGCCTCTATGGTTTTCAGCACCGTTTGAATGGCTCATTGGCGGGAATTCAAGTACTTCGTTAATCGTATTAACGATAGCGGGAATTGTCATTCCGATTGTTGCAATCTCAGTCTATATTCGTAAAATGCCTCTCTTTGAACGCGACTTACAGAAACTCATGTCTGAAGCTAGGGATGGTAAACGACAGCGTGCATTTCTTATGACCTTGTGGGAAAGAATTCTTTGTAGAAGTGGAGAAGAGCGTGCGTGTTTCCGGTTTTCTTGGCAATTAATGAAGCGGGAACGCGATTTTAAGCTGAAGGTCTATCCGTCGCTCGGGATTGGATTTGTAGCTCCTTTTCTATTTCTCTATATCTTTCTAGAAGACGCAACATTGAAAGACCTGGCCGAGTCCAATACGTACTTTATGATCTATTTTGGTTTCCTCATCATTTCGTCGCTGACAATGATGTTAAATTACTCCGGAAAGTATAAAGGGGCTTGGCTCTACTCAGTCACTCCAATTACTCACGCATCAGTATTGAAAAGAGGAGCATTAAAAGCAAGCTTGGCTCAGCTATTCTTGCCCGTTTATTTACTGCAAGCGCTTATTTTTGGTGTGTTTTTTGGGTGGCGCATTGTCCCGGATCTAGTTATAATACTGATCTCTGCTATTGTGTACGCGGTAGTTTGTTATTCCATAGTATCGAAAGACACGTTACCGTTTTCGCGTCCCATGGGCGAATCAATTCAGTCTGGAACTGCAAAACAGTTTGTTCTCATGCTGCTAATTGGAGGATTCGTCCTTGTACACATTATTATGTCTAAAATTCCGTATGGTGCAGCCGTTTATGCACTAGTGGCGCTGATCATTTGCTGGTTGAGTTGGAAGACCCTCTTGCCCGTAAAGAAGAAGACAATTATTCATTAAAGAAACCTGCTTGATGCATTGCATTAAGCAGGTCTTTTACGTCTAAATTAATGATGAAAAACCAAGTTCCCGTCTATGGGGAACTTGGTCATATGAATTATTTAAACACAGCTACCTTTTTCAGCAAGACACAAACGGGAATGGCGACTGCGATTCCCACTGCATTTTGCACAAGGTTCCCCGGAATAGATGCTAGTGGAACCATCCAGCTTTTGAAAAGGATACTTTCTCCGATGTAATAGCCCGCCAGCATAACTGGGACGGAAACGGTCATTGCAATTACGTTGAATGTTGTACTATTTCCTTTACGTCCATTCGACCAAGCGATTTTCCCAACGAGATATCCTTGCAGTCCGCGAGCAACAAAACTGATTGGAGCCCACAGCGTCCAACCTGAAACTAGATCGAATAAGCCCATCCCGAGTGCACCGGCGATGGCTCCTTTTTTCGGCCCAAACAAGATTGAAAAGATGAAGAGCATCCCAGTTCCAAGGTGGACGAGTCCACCATTCGCCGTAATGGGTAATTTGATATTTAATAACAATGTAGCAACAAATACAAGTGCAATTCCCATTGCCGATAAAATCATATCAAACGTACTCGCTTTAGACTTTTTCGTAGTAGCAACAGCTTTCAATGTTCATGACCCCCTCATCATTTCTGCAGTTCTTGCAGTATTGCTAAACTTTAGCAAATGACTGGACTAATAGAAAGTGTCAATTTTGAACAAAATGAAGGGGTCAGATTGGTTGTATGGAGCAATCGATTATGACAAGGGATTGATACGGAGTGCGACCCGCCCGTTTAGCTAGGCAACTCGCCCGATACGGAAGACGACCCGCCCGTTAAGCTAGGCAACCCGCCCGATACGGAGTGCGACCCGCCCGTTAAGTCGAGCAACTCGCCCGATATGGAAGACTATCTAATTTAACCTATTACTTCAAACCCTAACTGTACAGAATCCGCAATCTTCTGGTATCCGATTTCTTGATAGATTTTGTTGGACGTTGGGTTCATCATATCTGTGTAGAGCATGCAGAATTGATAGTCGTTTAACAAATCCTTGGAAAAGTCAGCGACAAGTGTTTGAGCATACCCTTTTCGACGGAATTCGGGCGGGGTATAAACGAAGGATACAGTGACGCTGTTCAGAGTCGGTCTTGCCCGTTTGGCACATGCAACAGGAACTCCATTATCTTCCCACAGTACAATTTCCTGAAGTTCTACAGTCCGTGCCACCCATTCCGCTGCCTGGTCAGAAGTGACCTCCGGCATTTTCGTATCTCCTATGAACCCGACATACCATTCTTCCAGCAAGGTTCTGTCTGAGTCTTCAGCCAGTCTGTGTTTTCCGGGACTTTTATCAAGCGTCTCATTCACGTTATCCAACCGATATAGTCCTTGATCCATAATGACTTTGGAAGATTGACTGGTCTTAGCCGTCCAACTGGCGGAGAATCGCTTTGCCCACGGTTTAAGACTAATGATGGAAGGCAGTTCAATTTCATTGGATAATAAATACTCGGCTAGAGTGTCAATTGCTGAATTCATGTGCTGTTCATCCGTAAAGATCATATTGAGCGGAAAAGGTGGTGTCATTTGAAACAGCGCAATCACGCGGCCATCCAGTTCAACGGATGCCATGAATGGATCTTTCACCATACCAGCCTTAATGGCTTGTAAGACACCATTGAACAGACTGTAAACGTCCTCTCCTTCAGATAAAATCGGTTCTGCTTTACAAGCGAATGCTAATGGATCATCGTACGTCAGTAATTTCATAGAGACACCCCTTCTCATAATGAGTTGAGTACACTTAAAGAAGTAAGAACTTTCAATCAGCCTTGTTGAAATTATAGTATGTGACCATAAAGGTAGGAAAGCTTAAAGAGGCGGATGCAGGGGTACAGAGGAATAGATTGATTGACCAAGGAGGCGGATTGTATGGCGGAAAGAAAGCCGGTAATCGCTATTGCAGGAGCAAGCGGATATATAGGCAATAACTTGCTAGATTGTTTAAAAGGGAAAGCGACCGTCATCGGACTATCCCGAAACGGGGGACTCCGTAAAGATACAGAAGATGTAAAATGGCGTTCGTGTGATTTATTTTCAATGAAAGATGCAGAAAAAGGGTTGGAAGGTGCAGACATTGCGGTTTATCTAGTCCATTCAATGATGAAATCCGCAAAATTGACACAAGGTAACTTTGAAGACATGGACGTCATTTTGGCCGATAACTTTGCGCAAGCTGCAAAACGTCAAGGCATTCAACAAATTGTCTACTTGAGTGGAATTATTCCTGAGGAACACGAATCGCAACTCTCTCAGCACTTAAGAAGCCGTTTGGAAGTGGAGCGAGTGCTGCGTGCATATGATGTACCTGTGACCGCGCTTCGGGCCGGTTTGATAGTCGGACCTAAAGGTTCATCGTTTCCCATCCTGTCAAAGCTTGTAAAGCGACTGCCCATTATGATATTACCGAAGTGGACGAGCACAAAAACTCAGCCAGTTGCACTGAAAGATGTACTTACTGCATTAACTTCCATTATCACTGATTTCGATTTGAAAGATCGTTCAATTGACGTTGGAGGGCCAGATGTGATGACGTACCGGACGATGATGAAAGCTACAGCGAACGTGATGGGTAAAAATCCAAAAATGCTCGATGTCCCGTTCTTTTCGTTAACACTATCGAGACTTTGGCTCAGACTTGTAACAAATACACCGAAAGAGATGGTATATCCACTTGTCGCGAGTTTAAAGCATCCGATGGTTGTTCACAGAAGCCATACAGTTGAAGGAATTAGTAATGGCCAAACTCCGTTTAAAGAAGCTGCACAAATTGCTATGGATGCAGACGCTAAGAAAGAGAAGCGTTCTACACCTCTGTTACCAACATTGGGCCCTTTGAAACAAGACGTTCGCTCGGTCCAGCGGATTAAATTACCGCACGGATGGACGGCTGATGAGGCCGCACGTTATTACGTAAAATGGTTAGAAACATTCTTGAACCCGTGGGTACATACGACGGTAGACAGTGATTTGAATTGTAAAATTGGTTTTCTCGGTAATCGTACACTGCTAGAACTATCCTATTCCGGAGAACGCAGCACAGAAGACCGCGCGCTGTATTACATAACAGGCGGATTCTTGCTGGATGACCAAGCGAACGAGCGGGGACGTATGGAGTTCCGTAAAATACCCGGAGCGAGCGAAGCAATCATTGCAATTCATGACTATCTGCCATCACTTCCGTGGTTTGTATACTACGTCACTCAAGCAAATATGCACGCATTCGTTATGAGTGCATTCCGAAAGCATATGAACCGATTGAGTGTCAGTGAACAAGATCGTCAGTATGTACGGAATTTAACAGTTGAAGATACTCCGTAATTATTTACAGCCTGCATCGTCAAATGACGATGCAGGCTGTTTTCAATCTGACACTTATACAAATGATGTGATTTTCTCAAGTGGCAGGCGAGTCGATCCGTATGCGGGTGCAGCTGCTTTCCCAAGTGCAATCAGCACGAGTGGGACGTAACGGTCTTCCAAGTTAAATTCTTTAGCAAATTGTGCTTTATCGAAACCGCCCATTGGAACCGTGTCGTAGCCTTTTGCTTTTGCAATCAGCATCAATTGCATCGATACAAGTCCGGCGTCAAATGCAGCAATCGTTAAACGTGCGTCTGTAGGTGCATTCGGATATAAAGCTTTAGCATTATCAATTTGTCGTTGTACATTCACCTCATCGATATTGCCTGCTTTTAAGTTTGATAAATAGATTTCATCGATATTGTGATACATTTCTGTGTCGCCGATTACTGCAATAATAGCGGAGGAAGTTTCCATTTGCTCTTGGTTGAATGAGAACTCTTTAATTTTCTTTTTCGCTTCGTCGTCTTGGATGACGATGAAACGCCAAGGCTGCAGGTTACTTGAAGAAGGGGCAAGTGTTGCTTCTTGCAGCATCTCTTCAATTACTTCAGGTGCGATTTGATATTCTGCATCGAATTTCCGTACAGATTTACGGGCGTGAATGACTTCTGATAGGGGTGTATATAGTTCTGTCATATGAAAAACTCCTTTGTGATTCATTTGAATTCAACTTACCTTTAGTAAGTACGTGATTCAGCTTACTATTGGTAAGCTTGTTTGTCAACTATGACTATGGTAAAGTGGAATTAACTAAGGAATTGGGGTTTTGACGATGAAAAAAACCGACGAACTTATTCAATCGACACAGAAAAATGGACAAGCAGCTTGCGATAGCTTTCATGCAACGATCGAATTTATCGGGAAACGATGGATGGGTATTATCATTTATCATCTATTGGATGGACCGAAACGGTATCATGAACTAGCTGCGGAGATTGAAGGTATATCAGACCGGCTTCTGACAGAACGCTTAAAAGAATTGGAAGCGCATGGTTTTGCAGTAAAAAGAACATTGCAGGCATCCCGCAAAGTGGAATACGAACTAACGGAACAAGGAGTCGCATTCGATCCGGTCATCCGTTCAATTTTAACGTGGGTGAAAGCGAATGGTGGCTGCTCACAGTCGAAAACAGAGAGTGAATCTTAAATATGGAAGGATGAATGCATAATGACATTTGAAGAGGTTTTACCGCGTTTAAAAGCAGGCGACAAAGTCATTCGGAATGGATGGGGCGGCGCTGAACTTTATGTGAAACTTGTAGAAGCTGAAAAGCTAGATGGAGAAAAGATGAATCCATATTTCGTCATTAATGTAACGGGTGAAGGCTATACGATGTTTACACCGACGGTATGCGATTTGTTAGCAGAAGACTGGTCGATTGTAGAATAAGTGGACAAACACAAGCTCATGAGCAATCATGGGCTTTTTAAATGGAGGAATATAACAATGGCACAAGGTGAATTTACAGGGAAAACGGTGTTCATCACAGGCGCAGCTTCAGGGATCGGGTTCGCCCAAGCGAATGCATTTCTAGAAAAAGGTGCATCAGTCTACGGCTTAGATGTCGACCAAGCTGGACTGGAAAAGCTAGTAATCAAGTATCCAGCAAACTTTCGATACAGCAGAGGAAGTGTGAATAACCAGACGGATGTTACTGAGTCAGTAAGTCGGGCAATCGATACTTTTAAACATATTGACATTGTATGCAATACAGCTGGAGTGCTTGATGGATTTGCAAAAACGTTAGATACCGATGAAGTGCTGTGGGATCGAATTATGAACACCAATATAAAAGGAATGTTCTTTGTAACGAATACGATTTTACCCTTTATGCTGAATAGGAAATCCGGCGTTTTTGTAAATATGGCTTCCATTGCCGGACTTGTAGGCGGCAGTGGAGGAGCAGCGTACACCGCCTCCAAACACGCAGTTGTAGGATATACAAAACAAGTGGATCTCGATTATTGCCGTGAAGGGATCCGTGCTAATGCAATTGCGCCGGGTGCAATTCAAACGCCGATGAATGCCGCTGATTTTGAAGGAGATGGGAAAACTGCAGAGTGGGTTGCAGACGAAACACCAGCAGGCCGCTGGGCACAGCCTGAAGAAGTTGCGAAGCTGACGCTTTATCTTGCCGGAACTGCTTCTGATTACATTCATGGAACAGTCATTCCAATTGACGGAGGCTGGACAGCGAAGTAACCATTTCCAGGATGAATGACTTCTGCTATACTAAGCAAGCAGGTTTTTAACCTGCACTGCGACACTTTTTGACGAAGCAATCGGCTTCTTCTTCCTTTGGTCGCAGTTATTACTAAAACAGCAGTTTAGCTGTTTTACAAAGGAGGACTATACATGACGTTACTCGCAAAAGAGCGTCCGCGGATTGCGGTCGGGGAGCTTGCGAAAATGGCGGTTGTGGCAGGACTATACGTCGCTGTCACGCTCACGCTTGCAGTCATCAGTTTCGGCGCAGTCCAGTTAAGGCTTTCGGAGATGTTCAACTACTTGGCGTTGTTCCACAAGCGATATATTATCGCAGTGACAGCGGGAGTAGTACTTGCGAACTTCTTCTCGCCAACGTGGTTCCTGGACGTGCCAATTGGCGGAGTGGCCACGTTTCTTGTGCTGCTTATTAGCCGGGCTGCTACTAAAAAGCTGAAGTCAGACAAAATGAAATTTGTCTGGACTGCTGTAATTTTCGCTGTTTCCATGTTCACCGTTGCAGGACAGTTGACTCTATTGTACGGCGCACCGTTTTGGATTACGTGGTTTACGGTTGGCGCTGGCGAACTCGTGTCAATGACTGTCGGCGGCAGTATCATGCTCGCTTTAGCGAAAAAAATAGATTTCACAAAATGAAAAAACGCATCCCGATTTTACAGGGATGCGTTTTTTCATTAGTTAATACATGTGAAATCAGTCTGAAAACACATACATCGGTATACTGGATTCTTCTGATTGAAAGCCTAGAGACTTATAAAACCCTGCCGCTTTCGGATAAGAAACGAGCACTTTTGTGTGCATATGCTGATACTTCTCTAACATCATCTTCATAATCTCTTTGCCAACGCCTTGCCCCTGGTAGTCTGGGTCTGTCAGGACATAATGGAAGTAGACAGCCATGGATCCATCAGACAGTGCATTTGCGAGTCCAATCAGACGGTCACCGTCCCACGCGGTCGCAGCAGAGTGAGAGTTGAGAATAGCGTTGTACAAATCATGCGGATGGGAAGCAGATTCCCATTCAACCGATAGAAATAATTGTTGGATGTTTTCTTTCGTTAGCTGATCCGTTTTAAATGTATACGTAATCGACATCGTTAAATTCCTCCTTCAGCACGTATCGGATAAATACTTCGTTTTACAGAAGCATTTACCCGCTAGTTATTCCTATAGCCTACTTCAGAACAACTTAACCCGCCTTTGAAAGAATCTAGCAGATGATCTTATGAGAATTGCTTATTCAAATTCGCCATTTCAATCGCAGAGACCGCAGCATCCCAGCCTTTGTTACCGGCTTTCGTTCCTGCGCGTTCAATCGATTGTTCAATAGAATCCGTTGTCAGTACGCCAAAGATAACGGGAATCCCAGATTGCATTCCAGCTGCTGCTACGCCTTTAGCGGTTTCACCACAAACATAGTCAAAGTGTGGCGTTGCTCCGCGAATAACCGTACCAAGCGTGATGACCGCATCATATTTTCCGGAGTCTGCCATCTTTTTTGCGATCATCGGAATTTCAAAAGCCCCCGGTACCCATGCGAGATCGATGTCTTCTTCAGAAACACCGTGGCGTCTGCATGCATCTTGTGCAGCAGAAAGCAACTTACTTGTGATGAATTCATTAAACCGACCGACTACAATTCCAATTTTTAGTCCTGTACCTACTAAATGACCTTCATATACAGTTCCCATTGTGACTGCCTCCTATAGGGTCAATAAATGACCGAGTTTTTCTACTTTTGTTGCCATATATCGTTCGTTTTCTGGAAGTACAGGGAGCTCGATTGGAACACGTTCTGTAATTGTAAGTCCATGCTCCACTAATCCATCTAACTTTCTAGGGTTATTCGTCAGCAATCTCATGTCTATAATCCCTAAGTCTTGCAAGATTTGTGCGCTGATTCCATAGTCGCGCAAGTCGTCAGGGAATCCAAGCGCTGCATTTGCTTCGACAGTATCTAGTCCTTGCTCTTGCAATTCGTACGCTTTCAACTTATTCATGAGTCCGATTCCTCGACCTTCCTGACGCATGTAAAGCAAAACGCCGCGCCCCGCGTCTTCAATCTGCTGCAAAGCCGCGTGGAGCTGCGGACCGCAGTCACATCTGGAAGATCCGAAAATATCCCCGGTTAAGCATTCGGAATGGACTCGGACAAGTATAGGTTCGGGCCTGCTTAAGTCACCTTTAACAAGGACAACGTGCTCTTTACCAGTCATTTTTTCGGTATAGCCAATCATTTTAAATTGACCGAATAAGGTCGGCAATACGACCTCGGCGTCACGTGTAATGAGTGTTTCATTGGCAAGACGGTAATGCACCAGATCCTCGATGCTGATCAATTTCAGCCCTTCTGAGTCTGCAAGCATTCTTAACTCTGGAACCCGTGCCATCGAACCATCTTCACTCATGATTTCGCAAATAACGGCAGCGGGTTCGCTGCCTGCAAGCCGAGCTAAATCGATGGAAGCTTCGGTGTGGCCAATTCGGCTGAGCACACCGTTATTTTGTGCAACCAGCGGAAAGACGTGTCCTGGCTGCTTAAAGTCTTGGGGAGCTGCTTGGGCATCCAACATTTTTAAAATCGTTTCCGATCGTTCGAATGCACTGATGCCAGTATAGGATTCCGAATGATCGATGCTCACTGTAAAAGCCGTTCCGTGCGCATCCGTATTGTGTGCTGTCATCATCGGGAGACCGAGTTGGGATGCTTTTGATTCAGTGATTGGTGTACATATAAGCCCGCGTCCTTTTGTTGCCATGAAATTAATCATCTCAGGGGTTGCGTGTTCTGCTAAGCACATGAAGTCGCCTTCGTTTTCGCGGTTTTCATCATCCACAACAATAATCGGTTTCCCGAGTTTTAAGTCTTGAATCGCTTCATCGATCGTATCAAACATGAGGAAACCTCCTTTCCTTATAAAAATCCATTTTGCTGTAAAAAGTCCTCGTTCAAAGGTCGTTTTTCGGAAGGAGTTTGCCGCTGCAGCATGTTGAACATGTATTTTGCGAGCATGTCAAATTCCACATTGACACGGTCTCCTGGTTTACGCTCCGCAAGAACCGTTGTTTTTTGGGTGTGCGGAATAAGCGAGATCGAAATGTTTTCATCATCCACATCAAAAATTGTTAAAGATGTCCCGTCAAGTGCAATCGAGCCTTTTGGAAGCATATAGTTCAATCCGCCTGATGGGAGTGATAAATGCATGACAAGTGAATTCTCGATGTGCTGACACTTTTGGACAATCGCAGTTCCGTCAATATGACCGGAGACAAAATGACCGCCTAAACGACTATCCGCGCGAAGGGCGCGTTCCAAATTTACTGAAGTACCCGCTTTCGCGTTATGTAACGACGTCGTTCGAAATGTTTCAGGCATCACGTCCGCGGTAAACTGACCGGTTGTAAATGATGTCACGGTCAGACAAGTTCCGTTAACAGCGATACTGTCTCCTAAACGGACATCCTTCAGTATTTCATCAGCTGCTACAGTGAGTTCCATCGATTGGCCTGATGAGCGGACTGTTCGTACAGTCCCAATTTCCTCAATGAGTCCTGTGAACATTAGAATCACTTCCTTTTGGCACAGCCGTAACCTTCAAATCTGGACCGAGCTGTTCTGTTTTTATGAAAACAAAATCTTTTGCATCACTCATCAAGGCAGGATTTATGCCGCCGATTGGTGTGAGAGAGTCTGTACCGCCGAGTAGTCTTGGAGCAATGTACGTAATGATCCGATCGACAGCATCCGCTTGTAAAAAAGAAGCGTTTACAGAGGAACCACCTTCTACAAGAAGGGTCATGATGCCGCGCGCGCCAAGTTTGTCTAGTATGTCAGACACTATTATGGCAGGCTTCTCCATACGGAAAACTTCGACGTGATCATAGGGCAAGAAATTCAATTCTCGTTCTTCTGGCGCTGTGCTGCCACAAAAAATCCATGTTGGAGCGTCAGTATTTTGAATGACCTGACTCGTCATAGGTGTAGATAAGTGTGTATCTAAAACAACTCGAATAGGGTGAAGTCCACCTTGGGGCAATCTGGTGGTAAGAAGGGGATTGTCGTGAAGAATCGTTTTACTGCCGGTCAAAATGGCGTCATGGACATGGCGAAGACGATGGACGTCAAGCCGAGATTGCTCGCTTGTCACCCATTTGCTGTGTCCTGAAAATGCTGCGATTTTACCGTCTAATGTCATAGCTGTTTTTAACGTTACATGAGGTTGTTTGGTTTGAATGAAATGAAAAAAAGGTGGATACAATTCGCGTGCTAAATCAGCGCAAATTTCGGTTTGTACATCAATTCCTGCATCACGAAGCCGCTGAATTCCAGACCCTGAAACTAATGGGTTCGGATCTAAAGTCGAAACGTAGACACGAGAGATGCCTGCTTGCAAAATCGCTTCTGTGCATGGAGGTGTTTTTCCAGTATGCGAACAAGGCTCAAGTGTGACATACAAGTCAGCACCAACAGAGTCGTTGCCGGCCATATCCAGAGCAACGCGTTCTGCATGGAGCTCGCCAGCGCGCAAGTGAGCCCCCATTCCGACAACCCTTCCATGGTTCACAATTACAGAACCGACGGGCGGATTGGGTGAAATTTGACCAACCGCACCTTCAGCAAGTGAAAAAGCGATTTGCATATAGTGTTCAATTTCCAACGATAACAACACTCCTGAATCATAGATTCCTCATGTAACAAAAAAGCCCCGCAACAGATGTGCGGGGCTGG
>NZ_JAUBDH010000010.1:0-114353 GCF_033253705.1 Sporosarcina aquimarina | reverse complement strand
AAATACGTAGCCAAAAACGCTTAGGTTATTTGTCTCCTACGGCATTTCTGAATCGGTATTTGGAAAGCGCATAACACACAATTGTACATAAACTTTCGTGTCCATTTTTAAGGGGCTTGACTATTGTCACGATTATCTATTTGTTGGCACGGCTGACGATGACGTTGAAATCCATACGCGCTCATTACGGTGATGTACATGACACAGACGCCTGAAGAACTGATGACCGCTTTCCAGAATGGTGATCGAGACGCCATGGGCCAACTTTACGAACAATTAGTTGAACCGCTTTATTGTTTCCTGTTCCGCTATACGGGTGAAAAAGAAATCAGTATCGATACGGTCCATGACGTATTCGAAACGCTGCATAAGAAGAAAAACCAATACGACGTCAACAGGGGCACTGTGAAAGCTTTCGTTTTCCAGATTGCCTACAGACAATTGGTCAACAAACTGAACCGGAGGAGAAAGTGGCGATCGCTCCTCCCCTCCCTCGTTCCGCGAGAAAGAACCCGGGTTTCCACCGAGGACCGCTTGGCTGTCCAAAAAGCACTCGATACCTTATCGGATCCTCATCGAGCCGTAATTCTTCTAGCTTATTACGAAGATATGGCACAGGGAGACATCGCACAGATTCTCGATATTCCTGTTGGCACAGTGAAATCCAGGCTGCATCACGCCATCCAGCAACTGAAATCGCGATTAAAGGAGGACTTTCCACATGAAAGATGAATTTCACAATGAACCAGAACTGCGTAAGATACTTGATAGCTATGAGCCTGAAATTCCAAGAAAACAGTTGTTACAGAAACGTACAAAATTTGATCGGTTCATCCGGTACCTGTTTTCTCCTGCCCAAAACCCACTAGAAAAACTGCCGGAAAGCAAGCGGCTGCTAACTTCCTATCAAGTCGTGCCACTCGGTCTCGCTGCATTTTTGACTGTCATCCAAACGATTTATTATTTTATTCAATAAGGAGTGTGTTTGCTGTTGAAACTCACAAAAATAGTATCCTATTATTTACTTGCTCTGCTAATCTTATTCTTAGTCCTGTCCATCGCAACCGGTAATTGGAAATTCTTCATCTTCAGTATCGTACCGATTGCATTAGCTTTCGCTGCACTGACCGCGGTGAGTAGAAAAAATGGACCCATAAGTACGAAGTGACTGGAAAGGTCCTTTAAGATTGAGGTCTATTGTAGTGACTTGGGTTGGACTTGCATTCGAGAGAGGTTGGTCAATCATCAAGTGGTGGGTAAAACTTAGTAGTAACGATGAATACCAGTGGAATATAAAACTACAAAAGCCCCGAGATGACGTGCGGAAATATGCACGTCACTTGGGGCTTTTACTGTTTAAAATCCGAATTGGGTGACTTTGTAAAGTACACCTTGAATACAAATCGGAATAGTGTACGGGTTGTATCCACCACAGTAAAAAAAAAATTACTTATTAAGCCGTTTGTTAACTTCCATCGTAATGAAATCTGGTAAATAATTAGGAGTACATCCTTTTGATACTTTTTCATTTTTGTAAAGATCCGTTCTCTCACCAAGGTGAATACACCGTGCACGATTCTTTTCATCATATATTCCTATCCATCCCGCGGTGAAATTCATAGCCCATTGAACTTCTGGTTCTTCTAACGCTAAATTATCTTCTAATGCAGATAGCAAGTCTTCGGTATTATCAGGCGGTGTTTGTCCAGTCCATCTCAATCGCCCTTGATAATACCAGTAAGTCCTTCTTTGAAGTGCAGAACGACTATTTTCCCATGACTCTATCAATGCAATTTTCTTCTTGTCTTTGGTGAGTTGATTAGCCATTAACCAATCCATTAAGTTATTTCGCTCACTAAAATCGTGAATCTGCATATCCTTATCCAGCTGATTAAGCACATCTTGAGAAAGAAGGTTTTTGTCCATTATTAAGATGGCTAATAGTCTGGGCAAAAATTCTTCGGTTGTCCAAAGTTCCATAGCTAGGTCGTGATCTTTTTTAATATCCTTCGCGATTTTTCGTAAGTCGCCTAGCTTAGTTTTACTATTGAACTGAGATAGGATATTTTCTGCTTTTGATGAGGGTCTTATTTCTGTATCTTTTTTTTCATCCATTTTAAACAACTCCTATATAAAGATTCATTCAAAATTTGAGATGCCTGCGCACGAAACTTTTGTGTTTGTTTAAACTTTCACGTTTGTTTTCACACAGGCAACTATCGCCTAAATCGGAAACGACCGCCTGTGTAAAGTATATCTTCAATAGAGTTCCGAATTGTGACCAAGTTGTATCTTACACAGGCACACAAAAAACCACATTAAGCATGTGTATTTTCATTATAATTGTGGTAAACTTAGCGTATACTAAAAAAGATTAGGTGCGTCAACACCCAGTCAATGCAGCTGACATCCGCATGAAGTGCGGTTGGCCAGTAATCAAAGAGTCTTTACAAAAAGGTAACTACCCTGCTTACTTTGCCGTTAGCGGAGGGTGGTTACTTTTTTCTGTTGATGGATAGAGCAATCCTCGCTACAATAGCTGTTGCCATTGTTGCGAGAAACATCCCAAATTGGAATAACATGTTCATTGCATCGTATGTCACCATGTAAACATCCCCTTTCTCAAGGGAGTGCCAACCGCCCATCCGCTTTATGTAGCTGCCTATACTATTCTACCACTTCTAAGAATTGATAACGACAAAACCAAAAGATAGCTGCAAACAAAATACCTATCTTTCTATCATAATCGCCCTCGTTAACTTAATAGCCAAGGAATATTTAGCTGTATCTCAAATTGAATAATTGGCTTGGGAAAATCTTCTGGAACTAAATCTAACTCTTCGCTAAAGCCTATTTCTACCCCTCCAGGATTAGATAACTGAACTTCATTTTCACTATTAATAGGTGTCCATAATTGTGATTCATCAATAACTTTTCCCACAATATGATAAAACGCACCGTATAAATGGGTGCCATCTTCATTCTTCATATACTCGGAAATCTCACCTTCTTTACGGGGATCAATACCAAGTATATTAAATAGATTTTTAATTTCTGGTGAGAATGTGTCGCAAGCTAAAATATAGTTAGTGCAATAAGAACAGTTGCAATCCTCAGTAATAAAATGATGCTCTTCATAAAAACTTTTTGTTTGGTTAACATCTATCTCAATTAAATAGCGTCCTACCTTAATTCGATCCATACTCTCACCCCAATCTGGCTCTATTCTGGCACAAATTTCATTCCGTTAAGGCCCCTGGTTATTGCAATATAAGCACAGCTATGAGTTTTACATCAAAATTGTGTATATGTAATTCCATCTGTAATAAAAGGAAATTTATATAATGAATCATAAGATATTAAGGTATCTTTATGTAAAATTAAAACTTTCTCACTATCTATAATTCCGTTAGAATTCATATATTTTTTAACAGAAAAATCATCTTCTCCTTCTTTGTTTTTAAGTTCTTTTACTAAAGTATATATGGATGATTGCATTTCATTCGATAGAGAACGAATGAAATCAAGATAATCTCTGCTCATACTTTTGTCTACAGCAAATCCTTGTGTATGCTGACGGGCAAAAATATAAAAATTCCCTTCCTTTTTAACAAATGAATGTTTATTATATCTATCTTTCTCAATCAATGAGCTTTTTTTAGGCAGTATAATAAAGCTGAATGTAGTCATATAGTATTTTCCTTCCACATCAAAATTTGTCTTAATAGATTGTTGTTAAACCCATGTATAAAATCTAAATTAAAAAAACTCAAACTGCTAACTCGTTGAGAATTAAAAAATACGTTGGTTTAAGCTACATGAAACAACCGGCAACTAACTCACTGATACTCATTTTAGTCTGCTGCTGGACTTTCACCAGCATTTCCCGGCGGTCATCAAGAAAGACTATCTGATATGTGATAGTCTTTCGGTCTTCAAACGAAATCCATCTAACTGAATGGTATAGGATGGCATAACTGTCGATATCCTCATCGGGAGTTAGAAAAATAGGAGTCTAGATAGTTTTTCATGGATTTCCATACAAGGATTTCTCAGCTGAAAACTGGAAGGCAAATGAACCATGGTTTGTTTTGCAATTGGCCGTGCAGGTATCTCACCAGTGGTTTTTATTCTGAATGCTTCTTGCTACCCGGGAGATATCAACCGCGGAAGTTTTATGATTTGCAACCGGTCATATAAAATCATCCGATTCTATCCATCCGTGCCAAATTGTAAAGCAAACTTTTCATTCAATAAATTGATCAGTACGGCAATTTCATCAGCAGATATGTCGTCTGTTGATAAGATGATTTTCGAGATGTTTCCGTTTGCCGCTTCGAGATGTCCTTTGTCCTGATACCACCACGCCAATGCTTCTTCATTCAGGTACGTATCCAGGAAAGAAAAAGGGATGACTTTCTTGCCGGCGGGGTACCATTCATCATATAGACCATCTATCCTGGCATGTGTCCGTGACTGAACTTTATAACTTTCTAAATGGCCATTCTGCAAATCGATATTTTTTCAACATGGGCGGTGACAAGGGAAGAAGATCTTTTAATTGCACATAGCAATAATCCGACCAACCCAAATCTTCTGCACGGTAAATAAACTGGAAGTTCGGCTGACTGTTACCCTGCTTGATCACACAGGCATCCCCGAGTAGTTTTTTCGCAGATGCGTGAGTAAAACTGCTCGCAGCTCGTTACTGAATAATCAGTCCTTTACTCAAGTACTACAAGTATTAATGTAGTAAAATGTAAGGGATTTTCCTTCAACAATCGCGATTCGTATACATTCTTGCAGATGAAGAAGGTGAAAACCTCACATAGATTTTGCGATGCCTGTGTACGAAACTTTCGTGTTTGTTTAAACTTATACGAATGTTTCTCACACAGGCATATATCACTAAGTCGTCTCAGCTCAATTAAACCAGCAAAAAAAATTCACTACCTCATTTGATAGTGAGTTTTTAGTTTATAATCAAATCACTGACCATAATCATTTTTTCGTGTAGCATTCAACGGATGTTGTTGTTTAGCCTCTTGTATCGATAAATGTACAGCGTAATTCCCATACTCAAGAATTTTATCAAGAAATAGATTCAATAGTTCTTGAGAGCTCACTTTTACTTTTATATGATAACAGCCTTCCCCTGATACGCGGTGAACTTCCACTACCTCTTTCCGATCATTCATTAATTGTTTAAACGAATCATGATTGGCTGTTTTCATATAAATAATGATAAAAGCTGTATAAGGAATGCCTAACTTTGTCTCATCAACTAGTAATGAGTAGGCTTTAATGACACCGCTATCCTCAAGTTTTTTTATTCGATTTCCTACAGCTTGTCCTGTCATATGAATTTGTTTGCCCAAGTCTTTCCATTGAATACGTGAGTTTTCCGATAGCAACCGAAGGATCTGAAAATCAATATTATCAAGTTCCATAATACATTCCTTTCACCATGAAATTGTTTTGCTCAAAAGCGTTTCGTCAACTTATCGATAAAATACCACATGCGTTATATGATTGTATTGTAACAAAATACGTTTAACGGGGTGGAGAATTATGAGCACAGCTCTAATTATTGTAGATATTCAAAATGACTATTTCCCAAATGGAAGTATGGAATTAGTTAGTCCAGGTAAAGCCGCAGCGAATGCTGCTAAAGTGCTTGAATGGTTTAGAAAGAACAATAAAGAGAATATTTTTCACGTTCAACATATCGCAGCTGATCCAGCAATGGGCTTCTTCCTTCCGAATACAAATGGAGTTGAAATACATGAAACTGTTCAACCTTTGGAAAACGAAAGCATTATCACCAAACATTTCCCTAACAGTTTTTTACAGACTGAATTAGAAAGCAAATTAAAAGAAAAAGGAATAACAAAGGTAGTAGTTGTCGGTATGATGACTCATATGTGCATTGATGCCACAGTCAGAGCCGCAGTGGACCTGGGCTATGAAACATTACTCATTGAAGACGCATGTGCGACAAGGGATTTATCTTATGATGGTAAGGACGTTACGGCCGAACAGGTCCATTATGCGTTTGTCGGAGCACTTAACGGTATGTATTGCGCTGTAACTTCGACCGAGGATTTTCTACAACAATAAGCTAACACAATCTTAAAAAACAAAAAAATGTAAAAGGCATTTGGGAATGATCTAATTCTCAAATGCCTTTTACTACTATATCTGATTTACCTGCTTCCAGTTAAACATATTTACTGCTATGTACTGTCGACTGTAGAGTAAACAACATAGAACGCAGTTTACTCTATAGTTGACAGTTCTTTCACTTTTATAATTTAACCCTCTGTAAACGTAGAGCGTTCAATACGACTGAAACTGAACTGAATGCCATCGCAGCTCCAGCTACCCAAGGAGCTAACAAGCCAAGTGCTGCGATTGGAATTCCAATTGTATTGTAGAAGAAGGCAAAGAATAGGTTCTGTTTAATATTACGCATTGTTTTTCGGCTCATGATGATGGCGTCTGCCACACTATTCAAATCGCCGCGCATGAGCGTAATGTCTGCTGCTTCTATTGCGACATCCGTTCCGGTACCGATCGCCATTCCGATATCTGCAAGGGCCAATGCCGGGGCATCGTTAATGCCGTCGCCGACCATCGCGACTTTCTTGCCTTGTGCTTGCAACTTCTTGATTTCATCGCTCTTTTGTTCAGGAAGAACTTCTGCGATGACATGACTCAGGCCGACTTGCTGACCGATTGCTTCTGCCGTCTGCTGATTGTCTCCAGTCAGCATGATGACGTCCAATCCAAGTGCAGTCATTCGCTCAATTGCTTTTTTAGACGTTTCTTTTACAGTATCTGCGACTGCTACGATACCTGCAAACTTCCCATCCACAGCGATAAGCATCGCTGTTTTCCCTTCGTTTTCCATCTTCTTCATTGACGATTCAATATTCTCAATCGCAATATCCTGACTCCGCATAAGTTTCCGCGTTCCGGCAAGTATATGCCTTCCAGCAACCTCTGCTTCAATTCCATATCCAGGCAGCGCGTTAAATGTCGTCGGTTCGATTAAATCGATTCCTTTTTCTTTGACGCCCGTTACAATCGCCTGTGCTAACGGGTGTTCAGATTGGTTTTCAGCGGAAGCTACCCATTCTAAAACCTCCCGTTCCACAAATCCTTCAGCTATCGTAACATCGGTTAACGCCGGTTCCCCTTTTGTTACGGTTCCGGTTTTGTCCAACACAACTGTGTCAATGGAACGTGTATTTTCAAGGTGTTCTCCGCCTTTGAAGAGCATTCCCATTTCAGCCGCTCTCCCCGATCCTGCCATGATGGAAGTAGGGGTTGCGAGACCGAGTGCACATGGACAGGCAATGACGAGAATGGAAATGGTCGGGATAAGGGATGGTCTGAAATCTCCAGGAGTGACGACAAAATACCAGACGAAGAATGTCACGATCGCGATGCCGACTACAATCGGGACAAAGACGCCGGAGATCCTATCTGCCAAACGCTGAATATCCGCTTTTGAACCTTGCGCTTCTTCAACGACTTTAACAATTTGCGATAACGCACTATCTCTTCCAACTTTTGTCGCTTCGATCTGCAAGGATCCGTTTTTATTGATTGTTGCGCCAATTACGGGATTTCCCGGTACTTTATCCACAGGGATACTTTCTCCAGTAATCATCGATTCATCGATCGCTGATTGACCTGAGACGATTTCACCGTCAACAGGAATTTTTTCACCCGGTTTTACTAAGATGATATCTCCTGTGACGACCTCTTCAATCGGAATCTCCCGTTCAATTCCGTCTTTCAACACACGTGCAGTTTTCGCTTGTAAACCAAGCAGTTTTTGAATCGCTTGGCTCGTTTTTCCTTTTGCTCGGACTTCGAATAATTTACCAAGCAAAATAAGGGTAATGATGACTGCCGATGCCTCAAAGTATAGCTCCGGCTCACCTGCACTGCCGGCGTTCATCCATTCAAATGTCAAGAAGAGACTATAAAAGTAAGCGGCACTCGTACCAAGGGCTACTAGCACATCCATATTGGCGCTTTTACTGCGCAAAGAGTTGTAAGCCCCTTTATAAAACTGAGCACCGACTATGAATTGAACAGGTGTAGCCAAAGCAAGCTGCACCCAAGGATTCATGAGAAACCCTGGTAAATAGATGAACGATGCGAACTCGAAATGCGCAACCATCGTCCATAAGAGCGGCAAGGTCAAAATTGCTGAGAAAATAAATTTCTGCGTTTGCTTTTTAATTTCCTGCTCTTTATGATCCATTTTATCGTTGCCATCTGTTTTGGGAATCAGCTCATATCCCATCTTTTTCACATTGGCGATCATTTCAGCAGAACTGGTTTGACTGCCATCGTAATGAACTGTCAGTGTCTCCAGCGCAAAATTGACAGTAGCATTCGAAACACCGTCTATTTTATTTATTCGTTTTTCGATTTTTGTCGCACAAGCCGCACACGTCATACCCGAAATATCGAATTCAACTTTATCTTCAATGACGCTGTATCCTATTTTTTCGATACGCGCCTTAAAATCTTCAACATTTGTTTGTTCGGGATCGTATAGGATTGTTGAACTTTCCAAAGCAAAATTGACATTCGCCTTTTCGACGCCTTCAATTTTAGATAACCCTTTTTCAATACGGTTTGCACATGCCGCACATGTCATCCCATTGATCTTCAATGTTTTTTCCGCAGTTGCCATTTGTATCCCTCCAATACTCTGTAGGGGTATGTTTTTTAAAAAAAGAAGGATTATACGGTAGACGTATAATCACTTCTCAACCGCTCTATACCCCTACATGGTGTAAGCGGAAGACGAGCTATCATTAGTAGTTAAGCAACTTCATAACCTTGGTCTTCAATCGCTTCCTTTATTTGGCCCAATGTTGCTTCGTTATCGTATTCTACGGTTACTTCATTTCCCGCAAGATCCACTTTAACTGAAGAAACACCTTTTAGTTCACCGACGCTTGACTCGATTGAATTTACGCAATGACCGCAAGACATACCTTCTACTTTTAACACTTCTTTCATGATGAAAAACCTCCTGTTTTTGTTGTTACTCACACTATAATATACCCTATACCAGTATGTCAAGTAGCGTGCAGTGCTTATTTTGTCATAGTTTTCATGACACTCATAAGCTCTTCTATAGCTGCCTCTCCATCCTGCCCTTTAATGGCGTTGACGACACAGTGGTGTGTATGGTCTTCCAATAATGCTAAAGAAACTTTGTTCATGGCAGATTGAATAGCGCTGATCTGGTGCAGGACATCTACACAGTAGCGATCGTTCTCAATCATTTGATGGACGCCTCTCACTTGTCCTTCAATCCGTTTCAACCGGTTTAACAGCTGTTGCTTATTCGGCTGGACAGTCTTCTTTGCCGATTCCGACATATGATCACTCCCTGGAGTTTCTTTATACCCTGTACCCCTATTATACCATCTGAGTCAGGTAAGGACAATGATCTTGTCTGGGCGGCGTTCAGTACGCTACATAGCCAGCAGTTTTTTAATTTCCTCTTCGTTTCTTTCAAAACCGATGAACACTTTCGGCTTGCTTCTCAACCCCAAAAATGATTTTTCCTTAAACACGAATGCCGGTACAACCCGGGCGCCGCTTACTTTAATGAGCTCTTTCTCTTTTTCCGGTTCGGTCGATAAATCGTACCCGATATACGGAATGTGATGTTCTGCCAGAAATGCTTTTGCCTCCTGGCAATCTGAACACGTTGGCCGTGTATAAAGCTCGAACTGAGCATCCTTCATAAGTTGCCGCCTCCTTATTATGAGGGGGAGAGTTCCTAATGGATTCACTTTACCCCGATAACATATGAATAAGCCGTTACCTTCCCAATAAATTGGAACTCCGCCCACTGTTTGTACTTGCCTGATTTCTCAATGACTGTATCAAATTGCGTCTTGTCTTTTGATGCTCGATGGAAATGAATATAGTTTTCAGCGTTTTCGTCTAAAATGATGACATGCCCTGAGGCGCCTAGGTAGGGTTCAGGCACTTCGTTTTTCGTATCGAATTGCAACGAGATGTCTTGGCCTGCTTTAAACGTAGTCGCATTCAGCTCAACCGTATGGCCATCCACTGTTTGAGTTAGATTTTGTTCAACAGATAAATTATTTGAAGCAGGTCTCTCGTGACGTCCGCGTCCTACATGGAGCTCGATTGGCGATACGGCATAGGATAGATCTTTCGGTGAAATGTCTACAAAGACCTTGTATTCATTGTCGGGCAGATCCTTTTGCAACGTATAGATGCCGCTCCCCTGTTTTTCAGGATGATGATCCGTTTGAAATACCTCCTTCGTTATGGATTACCTATTTAACCCCTCGAGCATCTCTTTACATACAGGATAGGGGTATAGGGTTTATAAAAAATATATGCCCGTCATTCCAATTCGGTAATCATTTCCGAATTGGAAAATGGGCTGAACATATCATAATATACCCTAAACGGGTATGTAAAGTTTTCTGTATCACACACAAAAATAGTAATTAAAGCAGCGCCACTGAAGGTCACTAACTGTCTCAATGATGGTGAGGATGATGATCTGCTGATGCTTCCGGTTTCACTTGACATAAAATCGAATCGTCATGCTGATGGGCAGACGTTTCCAATTGGATTGTAATGTGATGAATGTTTTGGTGCAGTAAATCATGCTCGATGCTACGAAGCAATTTTTCACTTTCCGCAATCGTCATCTGGTCATTCACTACGGCATGGCAGGAAAGTGCGTTCAATCCGCTCGTTATGGACCAGACATGTAAGTCATGCACGCTGAGAATCCCCTTCGCAGTACAAAGCGTATGAATCAGTTCATTCATATCCACGTTTACAGGCACGCCTTCCATCAGTACGTGCAGCCCTGACTTCGATACAAAGTAACCGCTTCGTAAAACCAATGCCGCTACAATGACACTCGCCAACGGATCGGCCCAGCCCCATCCAAAGAACATCATAACCAGCGCCGCAGCGATCGCCCCGATGGAGCCCAACATATCGCTCATGACATGCAGGTAAGCACCTTTCATATTCAAATTCTCTTCCACATCTCCGCCGCGCATCATGATCCATGCAACTAAAATATTGATGAGCAATCCGATTGCACTAACAATCAGCATGCCTGTCGTTGCTACTTCCGGGGGATTCGCAAAACGTTTCACTGCTTCAAAGTAAATGAACAAAGCGATCACAATCAGTGTGACACCATTCAGCACAGCGGCTAAGATCTCGAATCGCTTATAGCCGAACGTCTTGGTCTTACTCGCAACTTTTTCTCCCAATTTAAATGCAATCAATGCAATTGCTAATGAAATCGAATCGCTTAACATATGACCGGCATCCGCCAATAGGGCAAGACTATTCGTCAAAAACCCTCCGATTGCTTCCACAATCATATATACAGTGATGATGAAAAAAGAAATCAATAATACTTTCTTATTTGCTCCATGTGTATGGTCGTGTCCATGTCCCATCTATCTATCCCTCCATGCTGTCAATTATGAGTCGCTTGTTCAATCGCCTGTTTCAATAGATTCATACCGTGATGATCGTCTCCCGAAAAATACATGGCCCTTTCTGAAAAGTTATTTTATTCCTCTAAATATCTTGCTGATATGGAAAAGCTTTTTACACAAAGCCTGCGTACGAAAGTTTGGTGGATTTTGACGTTCATGTTTGTTTCCCACACAGACATTCATTTCTTCTTTGTCTTTAAAAATGTTGCAAATGCAACTTTTTTAAAGTACATTCTATACATAATAACTTCCATTGTATTCACAACTACTTTTTTTGTCAGGAGGGAGACGTATATGAAAGAGATTTTACGTGAAATCGGCATGATTGCAAGGGCTTTGGATTCAATCAGTAATATTGAATTCAAAGAGTTCAACCTAACGAAAGGGCAGTATCTATATGTAGTCCGAATTTGTGAGAATCCCGGAGTCATCCAGGAACAGTTACTGGATATGATTAAAGTTGACCGTTCCACCGCTACTCGTGCAGTTCAAAAACTTGAAAATAACGGTTTTATCGAAAAGCGGGAAGATCCTTTCAACAAAAAGAATAAAAGACTCTTTCCAACGAAAAAAGGCAAAGCGGTCTACCCTTTCCTCAAAAGCGAGAATGTACATTCGGGTCAAGTTGCCTTGCAAGGCTTTTCTAACGACGAAAAAGAAACTGCATTCGATCTGTTGCTGCGGATCCGTAAAAATGTTGAAAAGGACTGGGAATTCGTAAAAAAAGGAAACAAGCGAACCTATTAAAGAACTGAAGGAAGGAGCGACCGATATTCATGATAATCACGATTAAGAAATGCACTCCTAATGAGTTGCATGAACTTCAAGAAATCAGCATTACGACGTTTACCGAGACCTTCCAGGAGCAAAATTCTCCTGAGCATCTTCATGCTTACTTAAAAACGGCCTATGACTTAAAAAAGCTGGAACGTGAAGTAGCCAACTCTTCTTCTCACTTTTTCTTCATTTACTACAATGAGGAATTAGCTGGATATTTAAAACTTAATACAGATGGTGCACAGACCGAAACAATGGGCAGTGACGCGCTTGAAGTTGAACGGATTTACATTAAAAAAGCTTTTCAAAAACACGGGCTTGGCAAAATGCTGATGAATAAAGCAGTCGAAATCGCACTGATACAGCAAAAGAAGAGAATCTGGCTGGGCGTCTGGGAAGCAAATGAAAATGCCATCGCCTTTTATAAGAAAAAAGGATTTGTCCAAACAGGCGCGCATTCTTTCTTTATGGGCGATGACGAACAAGTGGACCTCATTATGGTTAAAGCACTCCAATAATTTTTGAAAGGCGGGATAGAATGTACATTCCAAAACAGTTCAAAATCAGTGATGTAGAAGAAATCCGAGAATTTGTGCAACAGCACTCCTTTGCAACACTTGTCACAACGAAAAAAGGAAAACCCATCGCGACACACTTGCCTATGCAATTCATAAAAGAGAACGAGGATTATTATATAACTGGGCATATGGCTTACGGCAATCCCCAATGGCGGACGTTCGTTGACACTGAAGAGACTCTTGCTATATTTCAAGGACCCCATGCCTATATTTCCTCTTCCTGGTATGAACAAGAAAACGTCCCGACTTGGAACTACCAAGCTGTCCATATGTATGGACCCGCGCGCATTTTAGATGAGGAAGAATTGAAACAGGACCTGACACACTTACTGGAAAAATACGAGGACTCCCGTGAAAACCCTGTTTTGTGGGACAAACTCTCCCCTTCCTTGTTGGAAAAAGAACTGAAAGGGATTGTCGGTTTCAGGATTCAAGTAAAAGAAATTCAGGCTGCATATAAAATGAGCCAGAACCGAAACGAGAAAGATTATCGGACCATCACCGAGCAACTAAAGAAAGAAGAGAATCCAGTATCAAAACAAATGGCCGAACTGATGCAAAAGAGAGTGAATCCTTGATTTTAGGGTGCCTGTGCACGAAACTTTTTTGTTTGTTTGAACTTTCACGATTGTTTGTTACATAGGCACCTATTACGATTCCTCGGCAACCCGACCCGGTCCTACCGATCAAAATCCCCGTTGAAGATAGTGGCCGAACTTGGCAAATGGGAACGGCATTCCGATGAAGAGATACACAACATGCAATCTGCTCTGCAAACGCTCCGCGAACAAGGGAAAGCGATTATTCACGATTGAACAGCCTCAATGATTGACCAACAATAGATGACTCCAAGACTGGGCAGAGAAATGCACGCTTGGAGTCTTAACTAGTCGGTCTCATTCCATTCCGTCTTTCCTGCCAGACGTCCCTCGTTATCGACATCAGGATGGAGTCAATCCTTTCCCCCTCAAATTCCAGTTCATCTTTCTCAATCCCGTACTCCGAGAAACCGGCCTTTTCATACACGTGCCTCGCACGCGGATTGAAATCGAATACACTTAACGTAATTTCGCGCAGCGGAGAAGCTGTAAATAGATGATTTACAAATAGCTGGGTCGCTTCCGTACCGAGTCCCCGATCCCTTCCCCGCGGGCCGATCAGAATCCTGAAATTCATGCTTTCGGTTTCGGCTTCATACGAGTTAGCCACGACTTCCCCTACTACCCCTTCCTGGTTCGTATCAATGATCGCTAAATCCAAACGATCAGTTTGATCATTGCGGGTAGTGTACCAATGCAGGACCGCCTCCCGGTCATAACTAGGGTCGCTGCCTGTCAATTTCAATACTTCCGGATCCTTTAGACATTCCTCTATATATGGGAAATCACTTTCCAAGAACGGCCGAAGAATCACTTTTCCCCCGACCAAATGAGGTTTATAGCTCAAATCAATCATTATCTATGGACTCCTTTTAAGGGTGCCTGTGCGTGAACTTTTGTGTTCGTCTAAACTCCGACGATTTGGTTCTGACTCAGACACCTATTTCTAACAGATAAACAAAGTAATTAATTACTTAGCCGTTTGTTAACTTCCGTCTTAATGAAACCTGGCAAATAATTGGGAGTGCATCCTTTTGCTACTCGTTCATCTTTGTAAAGACCCGTTTTCTCACCTAGTTCAATACAACGTGCCCGATTCTTTTCATCATAGATGCCTATCCAGCCTGCGGTGAAATTCATAGCCCATTGAACTTCCGGTTCTTCTTGCGCTAAATTGGCTTCTAATGCAGATAGCAAGTCTGCGGTATTATCAGGCGGTGTTTGTCCAGTCCATCTTAATCGTCCTTGATAATACCAGTAAGTCCTTCTTTGAAGTGCAGAACGACTATTTTCCCATGACTCCATCAATGCAATCGTCTTCTTATCCTTGGTGAGCTGATTAGCCATTAACCAATCCATTATGTTCGTTCGCTCCTTAAAGGGGTGAATTTTCATATCGTTATCAAGCTGATCGAGCACATTTTGTGAAAGAAGTTTTTTGTCCATAATTAAAACTGCTAATAATCTGGGCCTGAAATCTTCAGTCGACCAAAGTTCCATAGCTAGTTCGTGATCTTTCTTAATGTCCTTCGCGATTTTTCGCAAGTCGCCTAGCTTAGTTGTACTCGGGATCTGAGATAGAATGGTCTCTGCTTTTGTAGAGTGTTTTACTTCTGTATCTTTCTTTTCTTCCATTTTACCTAACTCCTTTATTAAGCACTGTATCATAATCGAAAACGGCTTTTTGTGTAAAGTACAAGCTCAACACCATTCCTAACAGTGGACGAGGCGTATCTTACATAAGCAAACAAGTACGAGTTACCCTTCCACAAGGCCAACGTATTTTATAAGTTCACCTTCCGATTCTACAAGTAAAATGAGTCCGCCAACTTCTTTTGACTCTTTAACAGAATAGATTTTTGCACCGACAGGCAGTTTATTCGCCATATTATTTTCGAAATTTGTATTTATATCATTTCTCGTTGTTATTTCTCCTACCTGTTCCTCTTTGGTTAATGTCATTTCTTCAACCCAATCATTTCCAGTCTTATAAATCACACCTTCGAACTGGAATATATCCGCTTCAGGCTCTAAAGTTAAAATCTCCTCTGCATCAGGATTACCCGTTGTATGGACTTCGACTACATTTGTATCCAATGGATTGGTACATCCAAAAGCAGTCAGTAACATGAAGGTAGCTGCAACAAGAACTGTTTTTGAGAGTTTCAACACATCGCCCCTTTATAATCAGTCACTTTAAAGATTAGTCGCTCTGCCTTATAAAACGTTACCAATTTTGCTCCATTAGGGGTATTGTTCGTCTGCCCGGTAAAGCATCAGCTCTCCGCTGTGCTACTCATTATTCTCTTTCTTTCCGACTCCATATCCTATGAAAACGCCCAGCAATAGAACGAGCAAGAAATCACCATCAAAGTTTTTTGTTAGAATACTTATGACGAACCAAGCAACTAAGATACCTGCAACTAACCAGATTATATTTTTAGACATCCTGTATGCACTCTCATTTCAGATTAGAAAATTGTCACAAAGAAACTTAACCTGATATTTTTAAAGTGAAGCTGTTATCAACTGATATCATTAAAGGCGTATCGTCAATAAACTAAGGCTTTACTTGTTAACTTCAACTATTGAAAGTTATTGTTCAATCAAAATACACAGGTTCTTTAGGGTTATGTAAATGCTTAAATGCTAACTGTATTTGTGATTCTGTATTTCTAGCTACCGATAGTTCCGGTAATTCGTTTTCTGCAAAGAACCCGACTGCACTTGTCTCTATTCCTGTTTTCGGTTCTCCTCCTGTAATTTCGCATTGAATGAAGACTTTATAGACATGATAGGCAGAAGAAGGATGGGGATGAAAATTTTTATCAAGCAAACCAATCAACTTAATCGCTTTTACGTCATATCCTGACTCTTCCTGTACTTCTTTTACCGCAACCTCGCTAGGGGAAAGTCCGATGTCTCCCCAACCTCCTGGCAAAGCCCAAACTCCATCCGCTTCTTCTTTAACCATTAAGATTTTATTATTTTTGAAGACAACAGCCCTAACATCTATTTTTGGGGTAGCATAGCCTGTTTCATTCGCAAATAACTCTTTGACGATTGTTTTGTCTATATCTGTTTGAAGAGATAGCATTTCAACACTAATGTCTCGGATCATCTCAAATCTTTCTAAGTCATATTTATCTTTTGAATAGGTTAGCCCTGCTTGTGCAATGGATTGCAACTGTTTTGCCCATTCGAGCCATTTAGGTTCCATTTAAAACAAGCCTCCTTCTTAAATTCAATCGGATTAATGAAAATACACCTTAATAAGTTTATTACGAATTCATCCTCTTCTTATCGTAAGTATAACACCCCTGATTTCTGAGAAGCACATCTATTCCCTTTAATTATCCAATCGACATAAGAAGGTAAAATGTTTCGTCGTTTCTCTGCAAAAAAAGAAACGTATCCGTAAAATGGATAAGTCTCCTATAATCTTACCTACTAATTTTGCCTTTCGAGGTGCCCTTGTATGAAAATTTTGCGTTTGTTTAAACTAACGCGATTGTTTCTCACGCTGGCTCCTAATAATCTAGTTTATAATTTCCCCCTTGTTTTCAGCCACCTTTTCTCGCCATTCACGTCGCTCCGGAGTTGTCAGTTTCGCCCACTCTGTTTCTTCCCCAATAATCCTTAAGGGTTCTTGTGAACGATAAGAACGTGTTAAGTTACCCGGGAATTTTTTGTCAGTAACATTTGGATCGTGTTCAAATTTTCCTGTTGGTTGTATTATATAAACGCGTTCTCTTCCTTGTCCTTTTGCCAACGCCGCTGCCAGTCCCGCGCCATTGGCATTGGCAGTAAAATAAATGTGGTTCATTTTAAGCTCGGGTTTGTAATTTGAAATTTCACCCGCAGTCAGTAAATCACCCACCTGCAAATCCGCCTTTGTCCCATGATAAAATGGTCCTTCATCAATCGGACCAACGTTATATATAGTGGACAATTCATAATTCCTTTGCGCATTTTCCGAATCACACAACTTCTCATAGCATTCAGCGATGTTTAAATATAACGTTGGGTAGGCACTCTTAACATTGTCATCATCTATATTTAGTGCACTCTGCAAAGAGATTTCCATCCATTTCAATTTGTCTGGAGTATTCTTTTGGATACGCGCCAAATGATATGCTGCAATAAACTTATCATAGTCGTCTTTTGCTTCACGCCATGCTTGATGAAATACCTTAGTTGCATCTTCAACATTTCCGCTATCTTCCATGCTCATCCCACTCATACAGCGTTTTATAACGATGTTGTTTGGATCAAATTTTATATTCATCTAATTCCCCTCCTATTTTGAGTTATCTGCCCACAAAACCATCGCGATTGTTTCTCACGCTGGCACCTAAATAATCATTCCGCTTTCCGCTGCCTCTCCTGCCAGACCTCCCTGGTTAGTGACATAAGGATGGAGTCAATCCATTGTCCTTCAAACTCCAATTCCTCTTTCTCAACCCCACATTCAACGAACCCTATCTTTTCATACACATGCTTCGCTCTTGGATTAAATTCAAAGACACTTAACGTGATTTTGCGCAGTGGAGTATGGGCAAACAAATAATCTATGAACAATTGCGTCGCTTCCGTTCCGAGCCCCCGATTTCTGCCGCGAGGTCCAATCATGATTCTGAAATTCATGCGTTCGTTTTCGGCTTCGTACGAATTGGCTACCACTTCCCCCACTAAAAAGCCTTGCACAGGGTCAATTATTGCTAAATCCAATCGGTCGGTTTGTGCATTTCTAGTGGCATACCATTGCAATACCGTTTCTCGATTGTAAGCAGGTTCACTTCCAGTCAATTTCAGTAGCTCGGGATCTTTCAAACATTCTTCTATAAAAGGGAAATCACTTTCGACAAATGGCCGGAGGATTACTTTTCCCCCCACTAATTTCGGCTTTCCGCTTAACTCAATCATACTTTGTGTCTCCTTTTAAAATCATTGTTGTCTTGCGAAGCATTACTTTAATGTGAATCGAAATTGCTCCGAATTGTCATTTGTAACGATAAGAACAGTGGACTTCATTGTACCAAATCGAGTAGGAGGGAGTGATTAACTCCCGACCTCTCACACCACCGTACGTACCGTTCGGTATACGGCGGTTCAATTAAGATTGCTGACGCAAAGTTTCGTAACGAGATAGTAGACTTTTGAGCCCTTGGGAACTCCAGTAGGAGTTTCCAAGGGTTCTGTGTAGTATTGGGCTTTTAGAAATTCTCCAATAACTTTTCCGAGAGTTCCCCCATTCATAAGCTTTCCCTTTCGGGGCACCAAATCCTACGAGTTTCCTCACTTTAGTACTGGGTTTCTTCCAATCCTTCCACATACACATGCGTAGTCTTCTTCGAATCCACGAATCGAATTTAGTAAACATACTTGGCGTATCTGCCAGAGCGAAATATCCACACCATCCCATCAGATATTGGTTAAGTTTCTTCATCCGATACTCTAACGAGTAAGGTTTCTTCCGAGAAGTAATCTCACGGATTTTATTCTTCATCCGTTTAACACTTTCTTTGGCAATACGAACCTTAGGTTCTTTACCAACGGTAAAGCTGAAGCCGAGAAACTTTCTCTTCCACGGACGGTCAACTGCGGATTTATTTCCATTCACTTTCAACTTCAGTTTCCCTTCGATAAATGAAGTGACAGAACTCATCACACGATGTCCTGCTTTCTTTGTTTTCACATAGATATTACAGTCATCGGCATAACGGACAAATAAGTGACCCCTTCTTTCTAATTCTTTGTCTAATTCATCTAAGACTATATTAGAAAGCAGAGGACTAAATGGTCCACCTTGCGGTGTCCCTTCTTCACTATTCGTCACCACGCCATGTATCATAATGCCTGACTTCAGATAGTTACGAATTAACTTCAGTAAACGTTTATCTTCAATTCGTTTCGCCAGTGTCCCCATGAGTCGATCATGGTTCACTTTGTCGAAGAATTTCTCCAAGTCTATATCGACTACCCAGCGATTTCCTTCTGTTAAATATCCTTTCGCCTTTCTTACCGCATCGTGGGCGCTTCGTTTTGGACGAAAGCCATAGCTATGGTCTGAAAACGTTGGGTCATATAACGAGGTAAGAATCTGGGCAATCGCTTGTTGAATGAGCCGGTCTATCACAGTTGGGATGCCTAATAAACGCACACCACCGTCAGGTTTCGGGATTTCGACCCTGCGGACTGGTTGCGGTTCATAAGTTCCCTCTAACAGTTCCATTTTCATGGACTCCCAATGCTTCACGATATGCGCTCGTAGGTTTTGTACGGGCATTTCATCCACACCATGGCTACCTTTATTTCGCTCTACCCTTTTCAGGGCAGAAAGTAGGTTTTCCCGTGATAGTATCTGCTCCATCAACATTCGTTACGCCTCTTTCCGTGAACAACGGTTCTTCTTATGCCAGTTCTGCTCCACCATCTTGAAGTCCCCCATGGAATTCACCATTTCCTCCACCAAGTATGCCTTTACGGTTATCTGTGTTCATCGCAGTTTACTGAATGCCCAGATGTTGTTCTCTCTTAATCGTTCAGCCCTTCCCATTCCTCTCGAGTTGAAATGGTACTATGGCTTCTGCTGACTTCTGACTGTTCAGCTATCCATCACTGGATAGGTTATCAAGAGTACTTGACGTATCAGTCAGACCTCCCCAGGTAAGAACGTAATCTTTCCCTCCACCTATCTGCTTCATTTACTCCATACAACCTTCGGTAGAAAGGGCTTTGTTTTGTTTTGCAAACTCACCCAATTGTACTTAGCCTTATATGAAGTTCGTGTTCCTCAGACCGGAGGTTTGCCGCTCGCTTCCTTCAGATTCCACGTCACCATGGACACCCTTACGTTAAGCTAACTGTTACTTCTACCTTCACAGTTCGGGACTTGCACCCTATAGATTACGCCCATGCTGGGCGCACAAAAAAAACATCCAGCACTCGTTCTGTGACTGGATGTCTTATCATTAGTTATCAAATCCATAGTGTATCTGATTCATAGCTGTTATCCTTTTTTCATCTCCAAGTATTGCAGCAACTGGCAGGCTAAAGAAATCTCCGTTAACTCAAATCCATTATCAAGTTGAATGCCCAGTTCTTTGATGGTATTCATGCGATAGCGCATAGTATTGTAATGGACATATAAATCGTCTGCTGTTTTTTGTACATTTGTATTGTTCTTTATATAGTAGCGAAGAGTTTCTAACAACTTCACTTCTTTTCCTTCATCGTACTCGAGCACGGGTCCCAATTTTTCCAAAACGAATTCTTCTAAGATGGTCGTATCTTTAATATTATGGAACAAACGGAACAAACCCAGGTCCGTATAAAAATGGACGAATGATTTACTCTCCAGATTCTCTTTATAGATTGTAAATACGAGCATGGAGTTACTATAAGCTTGTCGGAGTTCTTCTAGCTCATACACAACATCAGATATACTTACACCGATGTACCCTTTGTCGCTAAAATTAGATTCCACCGAATGACCAATCCGTGTTAGCTTCGATTTCAAGTTTGCTTCGTTTTTCAGACTGACAAAGCATAGTACAGAATCATTAAAATACAACACTTTACAGTTCTCTTCAGAAATCTCCATTGTCGACGCAATAATTCTTTCCAACAAGCCTGAATCTAAAATTCTGTAGTACAGCGCAAGACGATCCTCACTATCTGAGATGTTTGCTTGAATGCTAATCATAACTAGTGGAAATGTAAACCGCCAATTGAATACTTTCGATTTCTCAAAGAGTTCGGTTTCTGTTGAATACTGATTGTTAAATACATCCCGCACAAAACTACTCAAATGATTGCGCTCTTTCTCCAGTAAAGCCTGTTCAGATTGAAACAAAAATGCAACGAGAAAGGATGCTTGTTCTGCTGCAATAATCAAGTTCTCCTGAATGGCTTTTTCAGCCTCTAACAAAATGACTAAGTAACCAAATTCTTGGTCCCCTGCAAAAATAGGTTGGAAAAAGATGTTTTCTTTTACATAGTGATAACCTTTTACGTCAATAGCATCCATCTGCCTATAGGTTGAGTGGGCTTGCATTTCAGTAGTTCGGCTATGAATTTGGATGTCACTCGGATCAGCATCTAACGAAGATTCCAGATACTCTAAATCATTCGTTAAAAGAATCACCGGAGCGTCAATCAGCTTAGCAATCGAGTAGACGAATTTGTTGAGGTCCGCCCCTTCCAATAACAAATCCAGCAACTATTGGTGTACTTTGTTCCGAAATTCCAACACGGACGTTCTGGCATCGAGGAGAGTCGTCAAAACTTGGTTGGTCAGCAAGGATAAGTTTGCGTCGGAGGGTAACTGAATGAGCGGTAACTCAAGCTCATCAGCTTGTTGAATCATGATAGAAGGGATCTCATCGACGTAACGCCCAGGTTTGACCGCAATCCCTGCTATGTTCATCTTCGCTAGTTTAGGAATAAGAGTCGCTATGGCGTCCGGGTTATCCGCAATCGGATAGAGTGTCGTTAACAATAAGCCATTTTCATCAATATATGAATAGATATCAGGAACCTCCATGAAAAAGACCGTTTCCACTCGACGGCCTACCCCGGATGCCCCTCCCATGAGTTCTACGTGTTCAAAACCATTCATCTCTAATACGTTTTCAATAGTGACATACATAATTGAATACCCCTCCTTTATAACTGATGAATCGTTTTTTCATTCCATTCAGTACCTTACTAGGGAGTATATCATGTTATTTTTTGTTGAACTTATGATTCTATTAGTTAGACGTATTGCAAAATGCAAAGCAAGACAGAGTGAAGGCAAGGTATCCGTCTGTCAATGGGAAATTGTTATATCTTACGCAGGCACTCAAAAAACTATAAAAAAAATCCACGCTCAAGAACGTTGAGTTCTCGAGCATGGAGCTTCATTTGTATTCTTCTGTAGTTACTTGTCATATTAATAATACTTTTTCATTTACCAGAAATACGATTTTTCAAATTAGTTCTAGAGCGAGTCACTTGTAAATTTCGGTGCATAATCCGCCGCCAATTTTATGCACTCTTCCATGGAAACGCTAGAGGCAATATTTTGCCACGCGATATCGAACGCTGTGCCGTGATCTACTGAAGTACGCAAGAACGGAAGGCCATTTGTGATGGAAATGGTTCGATGGAAATCGGTCATTTTTGCAGCAATGTGACCTTGATCGTGATAGAGAGACAAGACCGCATCGTATTTCCCATTCAGTGCTTGAAAGAAAACCGAGTCTGCGGGTACCGGGCCGTGTGCATCGATACCATCTTGGCGGGCAGCTTCAATTCCTGGACCAATTTCATCCACTTCTTCCATTCCGAAAAGTCCGCCCTCTCCGCTATGTGGGTTCAACCCTGCAACAGCCAGTTTCCGATTTTCAATCCCTAAACGCTGAAGCGCTTTATCACATCGGCTTAAATAATCACGTACGCGTTCCTTTGTCATCTGAGAAATTGCTTCTTTTACAGAAACATGCCGTGTCAAGAAGAAGATGCGCAAACCTCTTACCTGGAACATGGTGAGTGGATCCGGTGCGCCGCCGAAGTCTTCCAGCATTTCAGTATGGCCAATATAGGGCACTTTTGCCGCTTTTAACGACTCTTTGTTAATTGGCGTAGTGGCAATTGCCGCTACTTCCCTGCCCATAGCGAGATTCACGGCATACTTAATGTATTCGAAGGATGCCTGCCCACATTGTGCTTGTACTTCACCGGCAGACCATTTTTCCAAATTGATGTTTTTCAGATCAATAACGTCAACTGTCCCTAATTCGTATTTGCCTTTTGATGGGGAGGCGATTATGTTCACGCTTAAATTCACATTTGTTACCTCGATTGCTTTTTTGATAATGGAAGCATCGCCGATCACCAGTGGTTTGCACTTCTTATAAATTTCTTCCTTGCTTAAAGATTTCACTGTGATTTCCGGTCCAATTCCTGCTGCATCACCCATTGGGATAGCTATTATCGTCCGTTTTGTTTCCATTTTTATGCACATCCCTTAAATTTTTTGAAGTTAAATATTTCATGCAGGTGTAGATTGCCGTATGATCACCAACCATACCGCCTTTTGTAACTACCGGCATTCCATCCAGTGACCCACCTATAAAGTGGCCATATGCAGCAAGTGGCAGTACTTCATCTTCAAGTTCAAAAGCTTCGGCTTGTGTGGACGCACATAAAGCTGCCGTAAGATCACCACCACTGGAAAAAATACCACCGATTTCTATATCAGCTTCTTCGATGACTCCTTTCGTAATTTGTGACAGACCTTCTGTTATGCGCCTAGCAAGTATTTGTTCCGTTTCATTCTGTTCAACCGCCAAGCCGGAGAGGTCCAGATGTTCAGAAGATGCCGTGGTTATAATAATGACATCCACAGTTTCCAACTGCTGCAAAGATAACTGAATAGCTTGTTTCACTTCTTTCAGCGACAATTCGGTTGAAGAGACAAGCGCCTCGGCATCCACATGGATTGTATCGACTTGCATTTTATCTGCCAAAAAGTTTACTTGTCGCTTCGTCAGTGAAGTAGCGCTCCCGATAATCGCCAGCCATTTTTTATTTTTAGTTTGTCGTTGGGTAAGTGACAATGCATATGATGCAGTCAATGGTCCTGGATCAACAGGTATCAATTGCATTATGTCGATATTTGCCATCGCATCTGCAATTTCATCAATTTCTTCGTTAGTAATCGCATCAATTACAATCATTCGGTAACCGTCTTCCAGGCTGTTCCGTATTTCATGTTCGATAGCTTTATTCCCTTTTAATACTGTTGTTAGATCAATATGAGCAACCTTATGAGAACTTTGTGCATTTAAAATTGTTGGCATATGTGAATTCAAAATCGGATTCATGGGGTCTTTAGCAACATCTGTTTCCTGCACAGGTATTCCGTTTACCAGCAGAAAACCACCTGCGACAATCCGTCCCGAATCAGGATAGGATGTGACGACGACTGCGGCGCTATTGTCTCCCAAAGTGTCAATCAGCGCATCCACTTCGACGCCTATATTGCCTCGCGCAGTGCTGTCAATCCTTTTGCCTACAATTTGGGCTCCCCAGTCCTGCAACTGCCCTGAGGCATCAAAGACTCGTTTTTCCGCGTCAAGCGGCGTGGCATATCGACTGTCTATATCCATAACAATCGATGAAAAACTTCCTCTTGAAGGAATGCTTCCACCAAATACGATTGTGGCGCTTCTAAAACCTTTTTTAACCAAATTCACACCGGTAGCATTAGCCCCTGTTAAATCATCTGCGATAATGCCTATTTTCATTTATTCACCCCCTAAAGTTAATAGTCATTCTCATCACTTAATGGTTTTCATTTGTATTCATACGTTTGTTTGCTCTGGTTTTCCTGTAACCGTTCCAAAGAGGAATGACTAATGCCAATACTGCCAGAGCCAGCAACGTGGCGCTGATAGGCCGTGTAAAGAAAATGGAAAACTCCCCATTCGCCATTAGCAATCCTCTTCTGTATTCAACTTCGGCTATAGGCCCCAACACTACACCTAAAATAATGGCAGCCAGAGGAAATTTGTATTTATCCAGATAATAGCCAATTACTCCGAACAGCAACATAATCCATATATCGAAAACAGAGTTGCGGACCGCATATGTACCGATAATGCAGAAGACAACTATCGCTGGTCCAAGAGCGTAATAAGGCACTTTGATAATATTTGAGAAAACTCTGATAAACGGTTTAGCAAAAATCAGAATCAAAATATTCACCATGAATAGTGAAATGAAAATTGTATAGACCACGTCAGGTGATTTGACCATCAGCATCGGACCAGGCTGCAGTCCGTGCATTACAAATGCCCCCAGTATAACAGCTGTCGTCGCGCTTCCCGGAATACCAAGAGATAATAGTGGCACCATTGCGCCCATGGCTGCCGCATTGTTTGCGGACTCGGGTGCTGCAATTCCTTCCGGTATACCTGTACCGAATTCTTTGGGCCGCTTCGACCAGCGAGTCGCTTCGCTGTAACTCAGCATAGCTGCTGTGGTTGCGCCTACTCCCGGTAAAATCCCTATTATCACTCCCAGCAGTGAAGACCTGGCAATTGTTCCTCTAATCTGTGTGATAATTTTCGAGTCAAATATTTTCGTTTTGACCTTGACCACTTTCTGTTTAATAGTATGATCTTCTTTGCTCTTTCTCAATATCTCAGAAATTGCGAACAATCCGATAAGCACAGGAATCAGATCGATTCCCCCTATTAGCTCCAATGTTCCAAATGTAAACCGTTCTGTACCTGTGAGAGGATCCATGCCAAAAGTGGCGATGAATAAACCGAAAGCCACCCCTATGAACCCTTTAATCAGATCTCCGCCGCTTAAGGAAACCACAACGGTTAACCCGAGCACAGCCAGTGCAAAATACTCAGGAGAAGAGAACCGCAGTGCGAAAGCTGCCAGCACCGGTGTCAGGAAAATAAGGAACAATGCACCTACTATCCCACCGGTCACCGAGCTGAAAATCCCTATTCCTAGTGCCTGTCCTGCTTTCCCCTTTTGAGCCATAGGGTATCCATCCAGAACGGTCGCCACCGCTTCAGGAGTCCCTGGTGTGCGGAACAGAATAGCACTGATCATCCCGGAAAACACTGAAGATGCGTAGATGGTCGTCAGCAGAATGAGAGCTGAGATGGAATCCAATCCGTATGATATCGGCAATAAAATAATGACAAGCATCGTTCCGCTTATTCCAGGCAAAGCACCTCCCAAAAAACCGATAAGCGTTGCTGCAAACAATATAAGCAAATGCATCGGCTCAAAAAGGTTGTCCAAGCCCATTAACAATCCGTCCAACATGGTGTGTCACTCCTTCTGGACTCCCTTTAATACACTAGGAAGCTCATAGATCGGAATATACCAATTCCTCTAGGAAATGGTATATTCAATAGATAGATAAACAAGACGACAAAAATTCCTGTTGAAACAATCGTAAATCCAATTAGCAGTATCTTTTTCCTTAATCCCAATAACCATGCCAGCAAGATAAAGAGTATTGGTGTTACGACCAGAAATCCGACAATTGGCAATAGCAAAATATATCCTGCAATCAATAAAACAATATACCATTGCGCGCCGTTAACAACATTTTTATTTTTCTTGAAATCCTGAATATCCTCATTTGTGAATTCATCAGTTGCTAATTCCAAGTCAATCCCTTTTTTCTGTTTCCAAATGGAAGTGATAATCAGCAGACTCCCCATGACAAGCATGAAAGAAAGAACTATTACCGGCCATTCTCCGGGACCTACGGATTCAGCTCGTCTGGCTTCAGGTATGCCTGAAGCCACAATCAAGAAAAATACAGAAAATAGAATGGTCAAAGTTCCTATTATTATATTTGCCCTCACTCTGTATTTCCTCCTAACGAAAAGGAGAATGAGTCCTCCTTTCCACTTATTGAGATTTTTTATTTCATATCAGCTAGAATTTCTTCGTATCGTTCAATGTCTTTTTCTAACTTCTGTGTAAATTCTTCTGAACCCATCCAGCCATTTCTCAAGTTCAAGTAAGTACTTTTTGCATATTCTTGATATTCTTCTGTTTCCATTGCATTTTTAGCAGCCGTTTCTAATTTATCAATGATATCTTGTGGGGCATCTGAATGGATCATCAGATAACGTTCCACACCATCCGTCAGATCCCATCCTTTTTCAACCGTCGTCGGGACATCTTCAAAAGCTTCCAGACGCTCTTCCGCAAAGAACACTAGAGGTACAAATTCACCTTCTTCAATGTATGAAATCGTAGGTCCTACTTCTTCTAAAATAACTTCGATGTGATCACCCAATAAATCCGCGTGCATTTGACCGGCACCTTCCATCGGGATATAACTCATATCAACACCTGACGCCTCAATGAAGCGGCGTGCCGTGATTTCGTCGATACCCATCGTTCCTACTGCTCCCAGTCTTACTTTTCCAGGATTTTTGTCAGCATACTCTATTAATTCGTCAATTGTTTTGAATGTTCCGTTTTTAACTTGAAGTGAATAGATATCGCTTTGTATCCGGGCAATCGGAATTATCTTATCCAACCCGAAGGCATTCGTTCCTGCAGCTGTAGTAACTGCATAAGCAGAATCACCAACAAGTGTGTAGCCATCCGCTTCTTCTCTCACCGCATTTTGCATAGCGATGACTCCTGAACCGCCTTCTTGATTTATGACATTAAAATTGCCTCCAATTTCTTCACTCATCAAGTTGGTAATAGTCCTAACAAAAGTATCTGTTCCGCCTCCCGGACCATGACCTACATACACTTCAATATCCTGTTCCGGATACTTATCAACTACTGCCCCTTCTGTCTTTGTTGAACCTGCTTCACTGCAAGCTCCCAGCATCAATGAAATTCCCAGAACCCCTGCAACCAATGAACTTCTTTTTTTCGTGAATATTGTCATCACCCTACACCCCTTTTTATTTTATGAATTCATTTTGACAACCATTTTCATCGCTTCCACGGTAGCCCCTTCATCCGCTTTCCCTTTACCTGCGATATCGAATGCAGTTCCGTGAGCAGGAGTAGTCAATGTAATCGGTAAACCACCGCTCATCGTCACCCCTTTGTTGAATCCGAGCATTTTCATGCCCGTTTGTGCCTGATCGTGATACATCGCCAGTAAACAATCAAAGGGATCTTTTCCTAACCTTAAAAACAAGGTGTCAGCCGGATAAGGCCCTTCAATATTCACACCTTCTCTTTTTGCCTGTTCAATGGCTGGACGAATATGGTCGATTTCCTCATTCCCAAGCATCCCGCCTTCACCGGCATGCGGGTTGAGTGCCGCTACTGCTATTTTAGGATTTTCGAAATTGGCGGATTTCAATGTTTTATCTGCAAACATGATGCGTTCATATACTTTTTCACGACTGATGTTTTCACTTACATTTTTCAGTGGAATGTGAGAAGTTACCCGAGTCACCCATAGTTTTTCCATCACGTTGATCTCGCTGAATCCGCTTTCGCAATTCAGCAGGTCTGCGAAAAAGTGCAGTTCATCCTGAAAGTGGTGTCCGCCTCTGTGTAGAGCTTCCTTGTTTAATGGCGCATATATCACACCGTCTATCAAATTACTCTTTGAAAGTTCTAAAACCAATTTCAATGTTTCACCTGTCACTCGGCCGGATTGGATAGACACTTCCCCCAACTTGTACTCTTCCGGGGCCAGGTTTTTCAAATCGAAAAAGTAAACATCGCCTTTGTTTTTTGAAACTTGGGCAAGATCTGAAACGTCTGTTACCGGTAATGTTAATCCAGCTATTTCCTGACCTTGTTCAAACACCCTTTTATCTCCAACAATCAACCAGGCCGCAGAAGATTTAATAGCTTCATGTTGAAAAGCTTTAACAATCAATTCCGGACCAATTCCTGAAGCATCACCCAATGTAACGGCGATCAGCAAATTATCATTTTTCATAATGTCCTCCTTTGCAGTTTCCTGCACAAAATATCTTATTTAAAGAAAGTGTATGACTTTTTCGTATTCCTCTTTTGTTTGAGAATCTAAATCCTCATCTGTAATCACGCCTTGAATCTCGCTCAGATTGCAAACATTTACAAATGACCGCGCATTGAATTTACTGTAATCTGCGAGTAACCAAGTTCTTTCCGCAGAAGATTTCATCAATTGTTTGATCAGCGCTTTCTCAAAAGTCGGTGCAGATACGCCGGTGCGAAGATCCAATGCATGTGCACCTAAAAAGAAGATATCCGCATTGATCGAAGCAAGCATACTTTGAGTAATCGCTCCGTACAATGCTCCTATACCCGGCTGGAGTTCTCCACCGGTCATAATAACTCGTGGGCTGCTATCGATCAGCTCATTTCCAATTTTGATATCATTGGTGACGATTGTTAAATCTTCACGCGATTTCAGCAGTTTAGCAAGCTCCAGTGTTGTCGTCCCCGAATCCATAATAATAGTTGAATTTTTCTCAATAAGAGAAAGCGCTTTCAAAGCGATCGCTTTTTTCTTTTCGTTATTCTTTGTCTTCTTGGAGGAGTAAGGAACTTCGCCGGTCAACGTATCCAATGAAACCGCTCCGCCATGAGTGCGAATCAATTTCCCTTCATTTTCAAGTTCTATCAGATCTCTGCGGATTGTCATACTGGATACATTCAATTTTTTTGAAACATTTTCCACATCAATTCTTTTTTTGTTTCTTACTTCCATCTCCAACCACGTTCTTCTCTCCAATTGCATCATAAAACTCACACCTCTTTGTTCAATTCAAACACTATACATGTTTTATTATGTTTCATTTGTTTGTTTTAATCAATAGTTTTTTGAATTTTTTTTAATTTCCGCTTCGAAAAGATGAAATTAAGCTTAAGATTGCGATTTAGAGACTCTCAAGTTTTTTCCTTCCTAAGCTGTGTATTAATCTTAATTTGTTCGCTTTGGACATCGTACGAACCAATTTTTTGGATACATGAGTACGAAATATCCGTGTTTGTTCATACTTTCACAAATTTTTCTTACGCAGACAACTATCATCCAACTGATACAATGTATTGTATATTGCTTAGTAGTAAAAGAAATTCCACGAATGGTACATTTCGTTAGCTACTATCAGTACAATACTTAGCTACCATTTCGTCAAAACAATTTCGTTTTGCTGCAATGAAAAAAAGAGACATATCCATAAAAACGGATACGCCTCCTATAATTTTACCTATTCAACTTAACCTTGATTGGGTCGAGCTTCTTCTTTTTATACGCGGCGTTGCTGCCCTTTGCCAGCATGACCTCCGGGATGATGATCAATTCAGTTGCTTGCGGATCGATTTTTTTAATGGTTGTGTTCCACTGGTAGTCCTGACCATGCTCACTGACACCGCCATTCCCGTTGGAAAAGTATTCGTTGCCAAGATTATCCTGAATCAGCAAATCAGTAGTAATCCACTCATACTCCTTTGCAATGGATGCTTCAACAGTCTGACTGTATTCAATCACCGTGGAAATGTCGGTATAACGGATTGTATCCAGAGAAACTTCAATTCCTTTGTCCGCCACGGATTGCTTCACATCCTGCCCATTACCTGTGACAGCCTCCAGCTCGAATTGGAAATCCCATTTTCCTTTAATCTCTTCCATCGTATCGTAATTGTCTATACTGCGCGGAGACCAGCTCACCTGAATGGTATCTTGCGGCTCGTCAAGCATAGGTGTAGAAGTGATCAGTCCGACATACTTCTGGTCATCCACCTTCTGCAATGGTGATGACGTTCCACCAGAACCGGACGACTTTGCGACATCGAGTGTTGCATTCACACCGCTCTCTTGACCGAGTTCTTTTTCCGTTTCTACAGAGTACGTAAGCGTCACGGACTTTCCGTCATACACCGCACGGTCGATCGTGATGGTCACCCCGTTACTGGTCTGTGATTCGCTGACGTCCGTTGCGAATTCTTCATACGCGGTATAGAGGCCATTCTGATCTTCATTGAAAACAGAAAAAATATTGCTGACGATTGGGATCTGACTGGCAAGCGTCGGGAAACCGAATCCGATTGTCGTAACTGAAGCAATCCCAATAACCGCTGCAACGGCTACGTTGCGCCAGATTTTCGGTACACGGCGCTGCTGATTAATCTTCTTCCGTACTCGCTGTTTCATCGCTTTCTTTTCTAGATCCGACACATCCATCGGCTCGATTTCCTCAACCGGATTCAGCTCGTTCAGCCGCTCAAAAAGTGATTTCATATGCACTCTTCCTTCCATTCGTTTTGCAAGACAGCCGACAATTTCTTTTTCCCGCGGTACAACCGATTATCGACAGATGCTTTGGTGACATGCAAAGATTCGGCGATTTCCCCATTGGACATATCGAGGAAATACTTCATCGTGAAAATATCACGGTCCATTTCATTCAGCTGGCTCATCGCAACCAACAATTCCTCCTGCTCCTCTTTTTCAAGCAGCACGTCTTGATGATCCCGGATGAACGATATGTCTTCCATGCCGTGCTCGCGCCCTTTGCGTTTCATCACACGGCGATACTCATCAATTGCTTTGTACTTCGCCACCATGCAAATCCACTTCTTGAACTCTGCCGGATTCCCTTCGAACTGATCGGCACGTTCCCATACAGAAAGAAACACATCGCTGATACACTCATCGTAATCCGCTTCCGTCGGACCGAGCACTTTGTAAACGACCGATTTCACGAACGGCATATACGCGTCAATGACATATTCAATCGCATCTTCTTTACGTCGTTTCAGCCGTCGTATAAAGTTTTTCTCCGTAGATTTCATATCGCTATCTCCCCAAAAAAGCTATTCTTACCTACTACAACGAATGGAAGGCTTAACTATTCTCATTTAAATTAAAAAATGCCCCTATACGTTGAGTATAGGAGCTTCATCTAAATAATCTCAAACAATTAAACAAAACTATTGAGGCGTGCCTATGCACGAAACTTTCATGTTTGTTTGAACTTTCGTGATTGTTTCTTACCCAGGCATCTATTTTCAAACGCAGAAGATTGTTTCTTACAGGAAATTTATTGCGAAAAACATCTTGTCTGATAGATGCTTGCATAGTCTATACTTCAGTTCTTGCAAGGAAATCCTTGTAATGACTTACCAAATAGGTTTCCAATAAGGTATCTATTGTCTGATTAAGACCGTGGTATGCCTCGTCAGCTTTCTCAACGAAATGATAGAACTCATCTTCTCTATCTTCCCCGTTTTCCAAAGCAATGTGCATATTCCATAACTCTTCACCATACGCTTTCTCGATCAATGCATAATCATGAGCATCCATCTTCTCCAATATAGCGATTAATTCGTTTAAATAACATTCGATGCCGACTTCCTCTATATACGATCCAAACCAAGTGAATAAACTTTCGTGTCCTCCACTTTCTAGTTCAGAATAGTAGTGGAATACAATATACGCTTCATTTAAAACAGGGTCGTTCGTGGGGAAGTCACATTCATTTATAATGGATACAACTGCATTCCATAGTTCATCCGGGTTCATCGAATCTTCTCTTTTCCTGTGAGACATCCTATGTAATCCTCCAATCCGTGCTAAATTATAATGCCGCGGGTCCCCTAGCGCTACATAGCTGAATGACACATCCCTTTTAAACAATCACATATTTTTTGTGAACTTCTTCAACACACTTGAATGACATCTCCTTGAGTGAGTTGTGTTAACTCTTCAGGCGTAAGCTCAAAAACAGCTTTCGGATGTCCGGCAGCGGCCCAGATTGTATCGTACTGCAAAAGGTCTTCGTCAATCAGTGTCCGAATCGGTTCCGCATGTCCCATAGGAGGAACTCCGCCGATTACATAACCTGTGTGTGCACGAACAAATTTTGCATCTGCCTTGCCTGGGGCCTCTCCTGTATGCTGCAGGATTTTCTGTTCGTCAATCCGATTAACACCACTCGCTATTACCAATAGCGGCTCTCCTGATTCCTGTAATTTGAAAACAATGGATTTTGCAATCTGTGCGATTTCACAGCCAATCGCATCCGCAGCTTCTTGCGCTGTCCGGGTACTGTCCGGCAGCTCTTTCACTTTTCGCTCGCTCCCCAATTCCTCTAGCTTTTGCTGAAATTCCTTAGCTTGTTTACTGACCTCCGCCATTTCAATTCCCCCTCAGTTCTTCTATTTCCCAGTAATTTAAGCTTACATTAAACACTGAAGACAGTCGACTGAGGAGACAGATAAGACTGTCAATATTTCCCGAAGAACTTCAATGCTAGAATGTGACTGTCACATACTTCCCGGGTACACTGCAAAAGCTCAATCCGTACTTTCTCACTCATGAAATTTTATCGATTTGCCTTATACTAATCCATCAGTCAGCTTGCCAAATAATAGATATCTTCCATAATTATCAATTGCTGCAATTCCACTGTCACAGATCGGCCCTTTATGATAACTTTCCCAACAAATTTCTATTTCCAACTGAAGCAAACGAAGCATTATCGACATCAGACAAAGTAAACAGACAATGTCTTTTCAAAACGAGTCCTAAATTTCTTATTTTTTTTCGTCCAGGTATAAATAATTTCCTCGTTCGTCTTTTCATCCTGAGAATTTGAAGAATAACAGAAACTTAAGTTTGAATGCTGCTCTAGAATCCGTGCGATTTTCAACCTGACTTATAAAATCAGTACCAAATGCAAACTGAAGGCAATCGAGTTTAGGGGTGCTCCGATTGGATGCGCTAACTTCTTGCTCCAAATCAGTATGACCCTAGACACGATTGCCTCTGTAAAATGCATGTTCAAAACAATTCCTAACAATTCTCAGATTGTATCTCACATGCAACAAAATTCAAATACTATGCCATGTACTCGATGTCTCCGCCATACTCTTTTCTTTTCACTTCTTCGTAAAACTGGGCGTAGGAGACTGAGTAATAAGGATAGATAAATAAGAAGCCTAATCCCAGGGTGATGATCCCTAGTAAAAACCATCCTAGGAAAGAGAGGAATAACAAAAACGCTTGGGTCTTATACCCATTAATCATTTTGCGTGATTCCGTTATTGCCTGCATCGCCGATAATTCCGGCCGGTCATGTAAAATGTACATAGTGAATGAATACGAAATGGTCTTGATAATTCCTGGAACGATCAATAACAGACTCCATAGAAAGATAAAAAGTCCAGTGAGAATACTTACCCAAATACTTTTCCAGAACATGACCGTGAATGGTTTGAATAACGTCTTCATCGAGATCCGGCTTGTTCGGGTCAGACTTAAAGTGAGCCATAACCATCCAACACTTAAAGGTAATAACAAAGCAGACAAAATAATCGTGGCGAAATCCATTGTCTGTTGAAGCCCCGTCAATGATTCCTCATCATTGTAGGTAGCCGGTGATATCAACTCCGGAATCGCAGTAATGAACGTGAGCACTATAACGGCTCCCGCCATGAATAACCATTTGCCTTGTAAAGCGTGTCTTGCTGCTTGCTTACATTGTGAAATCATACCGAATCTTCCTTTCTAGATTCGAGCCGCCAAATTCACTGCCCCATCAAAGGAAACATTCGAACTTGTGCTTGGAGGACTCTTCGTTTCTTACTACTTTCTTACATAGTATACGCGAATACTTTTCTAATAGTTTCAATTTGTTCCAATAAGTTTCCTTTTTAATTCCTGTGCACGAGACTAGGATCCATGTATTTTCCGCAAAACATCACATCACCTATTACTATGAAAACCAGCATCATTGACCAATGTTTCACCCCCAGTTAATTATGTGCTTTTTTAAATAACCTTCATAATTGAACAAGCTATTAGCATTTTTAAATTTAGCGCTATTTAATATTATTCAAGGTTTCTTTTGCTTTCCTAACGGCCCCAGGATTATCCTTTCTCATCCTATCAGATTGTATAACATACTCTAAGGCTTCAACGATCTTATTACTTCTAATAATTCTAAGAACAGCGTTGACACGCGTACTAGTTCCATCCAAATTTCGATCTCTGCCTAAACTATTATAAATATCCTCTATAAACTCACTCTTATAACGCTTATTGCTCTCTAATTCAGTGAACCTTTCAATCATTACAGCCGCATACTCTCCTACAAACCATGCGCCTGCTGATGCAATAAGTCTTTTAGTTGATTTGTCCTCCATGGTCTATTACCTCACAAGTAGTTTATTACAAAAATTGGAAGTTTTATTTAGCTATTTTATTGCTATCAACAATTGTTAAGCTTAGCAAGCCAAGATTGGTTACTAGCTAAATAAACTTAGTAAGCATACTAAATATCACATTTGTATTTTCCCTGAATTTTCATCAGTCTTTGAATTACGTTATTAACTTTGGTCTTTTAGGCTCCTATAGAAAAAATCCTTTTTTTTGCAGAAGAGCAAAAAAGGATTTTCCTAACTCTGGTTGTTATATCCATGTACGATAAAATAAATAACGGTTTATTGCTTCACTTTAGGCATACCTAGTTACGATAAATCAGCTCCACAATCCTTTGAAAGATGTACGTTTCATTTTCAATAGCCAGATCCATATTAAAGGTCTCTACAAGATCTTCGCCTACAAATTCTAATTGTCTTTCTAGATGATTCAATTTTAACTCGTACTTATCAAACTTGAAACTGATAATCTTAGTGGCACTCGAAATATTTTCACTGTCCAAAATCACTTCTACATCATTCGAAATTCTATTTAGCATTCGCCACAGCTTATCCTCTTCCTCTGTTTTGGAATGCAAGTTAGCTATAGAATTCGCACGAAAAAAGTTATTTCTATTAACACGCGTATTGTGAGGCACACAAAAACCCCTTGCTTCAATCAGCTTAGCTTTCCAATTACTTAACATAAAGTTTACTCGATTTCCTATTACTTCTATATTCATTACTTCAGCGTAATGACGTATTTTCATGGAACTTTGATCATAAATAGCAATATTTCTTATGCGTTGCCATCCATCAGGTAAATCGTCTGAGGCAATTTTGTATTCATTGGATTGCAGTAAGGTCACATAATCGTTTTCATTCACAACTGTGCAAATCAATACATAATCGACAGAATAGGAACTCGTTTCTTCTTCATAGAAACCTTTTGGCAAGATCCCTTCACTCTGTAATTGTTCCGGACCTTTATTTAGAAGGTTATCAATGAATCGACTTACAAGGGAAGTTGTATTCGGCAAGAATGGAAAGGCCCCTATATTCACAGTTTCAATGCTCCTGTACAGAGGATGCGATTCGTACTTTTGTTCATCAAACCATGGAAACAGAACATATGCCCCAAAAGCTGTGCGCTCGTATCTATCCCCCGTGTGGACAACAATAGAGTCTCTGTAACGATGCATTGTATTGATATCATCTTGCATCGGTCCAGGCATATCAGTATACGTTTCTAAATCCAACCTATATTTAGCGTCAAATATATATTGATATTGATATGTCTTACCCTTTTTACCAATACTCAGCATGGAATCTGGTTTCTGCTGCACAGTCGGGACTCGATTGCTGTTTGTATCAAATTGGTACTTTAAAGTGATCTCTTCGTTTGTTACTGGATGAATATATTTACGCTCAGCTGTTCGGGATTTGTCCAGGTTCACAAACAAACCATCTGTATTCACTTTTACGATGTCTTGACTGATTGGTGTACATTTCTCATCAAGCAGTCTGCCCAGCTTTAAAAATGTCCAATATTCATATAACGTAGCAATGTCTTTTATAGACATCTTATAAATCTGTCCTTGAAGAACAATGCTTTTACTGATTGTAGTATAAACCTGCAGCACAGTTCGATATCCGGCAGCCATTTGCAAAACAAGGCTTGTAACTGATCGATCCAGTACACCGATTTGTTTCCAAAAAGTATTTTTTTGTTTCTTATCAATCCATTCAATCATTCCGTCAATCTTACAAAGCAATTCTGTGTCTAGCTTTCCGTATCCTTTAAAGTAAGCAGCCTCTAATACTCTTTTTAATTCTTTTAAACGAGCACTTATTCGGCTCATCGTCCATTTCACATAACGGTTTTCATATGTATCTGCTGTATGCTCTTTTCTTTGCATTATACCCTTAGAGGGCATAACCGTTCTGCCTTCTATAGTTATACCGTTTGGAACCTCTTCAAACTTACTGGCATTCCTACGAAGATAATTTAACGATTCTAAATCGGGCCTTCGTAACTGACTGCCTCTTACTTCTATGTAATTTTTAATTAGATTCTGATGGGAGAACCGCTCAATTTGATTGATTGAACGTTTGTATTGTTCGAAATGGTGATCAAAAAGTCGATAGAATTCAGACAGTGAAGGTTCTTTATATATTTTTGCACTTCCATATAAGTACGTTCGCTTAATAAAGTGGTAAGCAAGATTATAAATCTCTTCATTCACTTCATCCAAGAGCTTTTTATAATCATTTTTATAGTCCAACTTAGTTGGATAAACTTCGAGTATAACGGTTAATAAAACTCGATTCCCTTCTCCTCTTATTTCGAATGAAGTTAAACCAACTTCATTTCGAAAATGAAGTGTTCCTGTCAAAATATTGCTTCTTGAAACTTTGCTGACCCCATCTCTAAATTCCGGAAATTCATGATAGAAGCTGATTCCCTCATTTGTTTTGGGTAAGATTACGACTTCATAGCGACCATTTTCAAAAAACAGCGGTAACATTTTCTGGGAAGTATAAGGTACAAGGTCCTCTATTAGAACATCATAAACTTGTACATCTTGAAGACTCGCAGCAGTACATTCGAACTGCATAGAATCTTCAATTTTAAATGACATTTGTTTACGCAACTTGTTGTACTGTGGATGTGAAACAGACCCTTTGATAATACATGTGACATCTTCAGTTTCGATCACGACCAATTCCCGATCTTTAGGAAATCCAGAAAGATGTGAACCCATCCATGTGATACCTCCTGATCATTTCAGCTACTTTCCCAGCACTTCGTGGATACTTTACAGAGATAGCTATATTCTCTGCATCATAAGGAACGCCTGTTAGCCATACAAATAAGTCATTTAACAAAACGTCAATCCGTCCATCGCTGCCTGTTATACGTGGCAATATCTTTTGCATGAGGCAATAATCAAAAGCTTCGTCCTCACTTAACAATTTGCCATTTGTATTATGTACCATGTAAAAACAAATCTCGTCACGCACTCGATATCCAACATGTGCATTCATTGGTTCCAGAATCTTATTTATTCCCTCCAGTTCAGAGGAAATTCCTTCTATGAGTTCTTTATGATCATCATAAATATCTTTTAATGATATAAAGTTCGAAGCAACGTGTTCATTAGAAATCTTTAATGGATTAGACTCTTCTTGCATTTCAAGGTGATCAAAATTGTTTAAACGAATCTCATTAAATTCGATTGTGTTAGCGCGGTCCAAAACTTTCTTACTAAATGGATGTGTGGTCTCGTCCATGTTTACAGTTCCGATGATATACAGATTCTCTGGCAACCAAATATCCCGACCTACTTCCTTCGAGTTTAGCAAATAGGAAGAAATTATGTCTTCTCCGTTTCTTCGCCGGCTTTCCATCACACTTAGCACATCACTAAAGTAATACTCAACTCGCGCTAAATTCATTTCATCAAGTAATACATAATGTGGTAACTGGGGATGATCTATTGCATGTTCGATTATTTCTGTAAGTGGCCCTTTTTGGAACTCATTTTTCAAGTCTGCATAACCCAATAATTCAGATCCGTCGCTCCAATCAGGTCGAACAGGTATTAACTTGAATTGCCCATTGGCTTCTGTAGCACCGATACTTTCAGCAAATAGCTGTGCAATTTTTGTTTTTCCAGTTCCTGATATGCCCGCTATGATTACGAATGGTTTACTTCGTAAAGATAAGTATAGATTCTTGATATTAGAGATTGAATAATTAAATCCTTTAGACTGTATATATGTGTGTATATTATCGATTAATGGTTCAGCTATAATTACTTTTGATAACAAATCATCCTCATCATCTGATGATTTAAGTTTTAATAAAGTTTCTAAGTTGGTATATTTAATTGGATTTCCAAAACCTTTATGGATTAACGCCACATTTGTGCCGATAAGTCTTTGACGGAGGTCTTCATTAGATATTTCTCCTTGTAATATGTATCTAGAAGGAGTTCTTTTAGGCATTTCTTCTTCATACCCTATAAGATCATAGACCTCTATTATTTCATTCTGATAAACTGCACAATAATACTTTAAGTTTCGTGTTTTGGTCTTGCCCAAACTTGCTACCCAACTAACGCTTGTTGCTTTATAAAGTTCTTGGGGTGTCATATCAGCTTTGTAAGTTCTATTAATCTTTATTAAAATTAAATCTTCTATCTTACCTGAAGTGAAATCTATACTATTACTGTCTAAACTGTCTAGAAATCTTCTATAATGATTTAAACCAGTACTGTACATCCTATTATTTCGGCTATCCATTTCTTTAAAACTCTCGTTCATTAATATATGATTGATTATATTAGATTTTCCTATTTCATATATATTTCCTAAATCAAAACCCCAATTAAACTTCTCTTTCGAAACTATATCTATAGCATTGACATACCTTTTTCTTGTTTCTTTATTTCCTATGTCGTTTTTATCTAACCAGGAGATAAATTTTTCTTTATACAAAAAGACACCTCATTTTATCTACTATTGTTAGCATTCCCGTCTACCTATCCCTATCTAATACTTTTAAATATCATTTCACACTAGCGTCGCATTAAAATAAAACAACTAATATATATAATCTGAACCTTTCAAAATTAATACTTTGCACAAAAAATCCTTTATAATGGGTTGGCGGTCGTAACCTATCCAAATCCAAAATAAAGGACCCTACAATGGATAAGATTACACGAAAAACTTCATTTAAACAATGGCTTTCACCTATTTCTACCGTGTTATTTGAAGAACAGGTGAACGCACATCGTCTAGACTACTATGCAAAGAAGCTATACATGGCTTCGTTTACGAAATTATTACTGTATGCCCAACTTCATGAAACGGAGAGCTTGCGTGCTATCAGTGATTGCATTTTCTCGGAAGAATTACAAGAAGCCTCTAACCTTAATTCAATCAGCTTTTCCCAGTTAGGTAGACGTTTAGATCAAATTCCTACGGAATTCTTTCAAGCGATTTTTTTAGATTTAGTGACTCAGATCAATGAGGCCACGGATCTCCAATTTAGAAGAAAAACAACGATTCCCTTGAAACTTATTGATTCAAGCACACTTCCTTTGAACCTGAAAAATCATCAATGGGCGAAATTCCGAAAGACGAAGTCGGGGATCAAACTCCATTTACGACTAGCGTTCATGGAAAAAGGTTGTTCCTACCCTGATAAAGCGGTTTTAACCAACGCTAAGGAACACGACCGTGGGCAGCTGGAAATACTTGTTGACGATAAAGAGTGCATGTATGTGTTTGACCGAGGGTACTTGGATTACGAACGATTCGATCGAATGACAGATGAAGGCTATTTCTTCGTATCTCGCTTGCGCAAAAATGCGATTGTCCGATCCATCGAAAGCTTCGAGCTATCAGAGAATTCACTAGTGGAATCGGATGAGATGGTCGTGATAGGTACGGCACAAAATCGTACTGAAAATGCTTTTCGTCTTCTCAAGGTGTTAGATTCCAAAGGGAATCAGCTGAATCTTCTAACCAATCGTTTTGATTTATCCGCGGATGAAGTCGCAGAGATGTATAAATCTCGTTGGGCAATTGAACTATTTTTCAAATGGATGAAACAGCATTTGAACATCAAAAAGTTCTACGGTCAAAGTCAGCAAAGCGTGCATAATCAAGTTTTTCTCGCCATGATTGTGTAGTGCTTGAATGTGTTAGCACAGCTAAAAACTAAAAGTAAACGAACCTATCTTCAAATCAGTCGCTATTTAAAAGCAGCTTTATGGAAACCAGCTCGGATATGGATTCGAAAAATCCAAGGAAAAAGCGTTCCATAACCGTAAGAAATAACTTCTGTTGAACTTGCCAATGGTTATAGTAAAAAAATGGATGTTCACTACCGTTATTCTGGTGTTTTCGTTTTTTCTCTAAGAACACAAAAAGCATAAACAGAATGTTCACATATTATTTATGCGACGCTAGTGATCATTTCATTATAAAATATAATCATTTTGTTTAGGAATGATTTTTAAAGTATTAATAAACCTTAGTTCATATCTTCCATCCTATTTTTATAGCTTCATTGTATAAGTTCATTAATACTTTTGCTTGTTTTTCTGATGGAACTAAAAGTTGGGAATACGCAAACTTCTTTAATATATCCCTTTGTGATAGTGTTATATCACGTTGGTTATCTTTTTTAGAATAATAATTGTACAAAGATATCCAGTTTTCAAAATGTGTTTCAAAGATAAACTTTTGTGCTTCGATTCCCCTGTCCAAACTTTTAAGTTGTCTCTCGTCTCTTGTTTCGCTCTTTTTTTCTTCTTTTGTTTTTAAAAACAATGGAGATAAATCAAACTTTATCTCTTTAGATTTCACAACTTCCCAACACCGTTCTTTCTTACACCATTCTCCGACATTTTTAAACCCTACCGGAGGATCTGTCAACGTACTATATACTTCTTTAGCTATTGTTCCTAAAACTATTTTCAGTTGATTAGGTAGCTCTTGCTCTTTCCAAATAATATCGAAATTCAAATATACATTATTTTTTTCTATCCAGTTTGATAAGTAGGCAATGGTATATGTAACAGTTTGTGCTCGATAAGCACTTTCGTACCAATCTGCATGGGAAATTATTTTCTCAACCGCTTTAAACATAATTATTTTGGCTACGGCTTCCATATAGTAGGCCTCAGTAATAGCTAATTGATCAATTTCAATTTGAGCTGTAGTTTTATCTGCAAATTCAACAAAACTATATTGCGCACCCTTTGAGACAATATTTGGTTTTTTCAACCATGAATTTTCACTTTTTGCTAAGAAGGTCTTCTCTATCATCTGGTTCTTTGGATTCTCAATAATAAATTGTCTTCGTTCTGCTGCAGTTAAGTATGCCTGTTCATTTAAATATTCACCTCTAACTCTTTCGTAGTACCAATGTGTTCTTTGCTGTGATCCACCTCTTGCCGTTGCCCATATTCTTTTAGAATACTTTTTCATATCTTTGTGAAACAGGCTATTAGAGAAAAAGTCAGATTTATTAACCTTATTCTGTGTATTGGCGTATTCGGAAACCTTCGATACAAAGTTAGATTTATTCTCCAATGGACTTACAACTGTTAGCTTAAGCTGTACATTCACATTTGATATATCCAATCCCCCATTTTTTTTAGCTGCATAAATTGCTGAGGTTGTTTGTCCACCATTAACGATTTGAAAATCCATTATTTTATTGATAAAACCATCTTTTATTTCGATTGAGCTCGCAGTTGCGGTGATCCCATTATTATATGCAAAAAATAGTTCTGGATTATATTCAATAGTATTTCGAATCCCTTTATTTACGCCACCCCTGAATTGCAAGAATGTCCTAACATTCTGTTCTAATAATCGTTGACCAAACTTATCATATATTTCATATAATTGTTCCCCATTCAATAAACTCAGATATGATTGATATTCTTCGGTATCATTACTGATCATCAAATATGGAACTTTTAAATCAATTTCATAAGACGTCTCCGCATCTTTAGTAGCAAAGAACTTAAATAAATAGTTAATATCAATCAAACGGTAATCATTAATTATTCCGTCACTTATCTCTGATGGTATTTCAAGGGACGATTTTGTTGCCTTTCCATCAGTAAACACCATTAATCTAAAACGGTCTACATTACCAGCTTTAACCTTTTGAAAAGTACTGAATGCTAAAGAATAAGCTTCTGATGTTTCTTCAAGGTCTTTATATAATCCTTCTATACTTGCTTTTATGAATCTTTTTAACCTGTTGAATTTCACATTCACTTGTTGCTTAGTCAATGTTTGTAACTCATCAGATTGAAAGAAATGGAAGTTGATTACGGTGAATATTCTTCTCTCTTCGTCATAATCGTAACCATATACTTCCATATTTCCTTTCATGTATTCTCCTACAGAATAATTGTTGGTTAAGTCACCCAATTCAACTAAGTCTTCGCAAAACGTTTCAAAAAAGGATTGTGACTTTAACAATCCTCTACTTTCCGAATCTGAAATTATAGATTGTATAAAGTTAGTGTGAAAGTCCTTTAGTGTTAGCATCTACTCAACCTTTCACAGTATTATTTCTTCTGAAGATATCTTGAACAATTCGCATTTAGACAAATTAATTTCGTATTCTACTTTATTAATTGCACTTGATATATTGACAGGTATAATACGTGGAAAAGACTCTTTTACCTCATAAAAATAAATTGTGTCAGCTATATACTTTTGTAAGGGTTCTTGAAGAATTTCCGGGAAATATCCGTATTCACCCAATTTATTTTCGAATTTTAATAATGTATTAAAGTTTAAATTCATCTTAATTTCTTCGATAACATCTGATATATCTTCACCTTGTTGATTTTCTGACAACGCAACCGCTGCAAGATAAAGGTTTTTCTTCGTAGAATCTAACTGATCTACAGATGAGACTTTCACATACCTTCCTCTTGAAGAATTATAAGACTTTACCTCTATTGCCGAGTCATTGCAAATGAAGTCTTGCTTACAATGATCTGGTCCAGTCCAACAATCGACAGCTTCGTTGTATCCGTATCTTTCTGCAACAAATCTCTTTAGCAATAAAAGCTCACTAAACAATCCTCTTTGTTTTTGTATAGAAATTCCGATCTTTAATTCATATTGTAATAGCTTTTGCCATCTATTTAAACGCTTGCTAAGTTCCTCAATAATTAATGTGTCGTCCAATTCATAAGATACAACGCCAATTAGATCATCACATAAAATCTTAAAGATCTCCCAGTCTTCTTGATCTTTTAAAATTAGAAGTAGCTTGCTAGGCTCAACACTGTTATCAATCTCTATTTGAATTCCTTTTAATGTAATACTATGGGATTCAGTAAAAGTACCTGTTCTGCATTGAATTAATAATCCAAAGCTATCAAATGCATCTTTAAACCAGTACAAATTATGATTTGATGTATCTGCTACACGTATCTGTGTCAAACGCGACAGGTCTTTCCACGGATTATTCATCCTCATATTCCTCCTCGTAAACCTGACTACTCGCATATTCAATCAATTCTTGTTTCATTACATTATTGATCAGAATTTTCGTCGCCTTTTTACCCGTACCTGTTCCATTAAAGCTAAAACTTAAGGCAACAGCATATACCAAAAACTCTTCTGTATTTGCATCAATCAATTCCATGGCGTGTATAAATAATACTGGATTTTTCATAATAGGACGTATTTCACTTGCTTTATAACTTTTATATTTTTGTCCCATTAATATCCTTTCCGGATTTGATCGTGAAACCATACTTTTTTTAAATTCATAGTAACCATCATTTCGTTTTTCCTTACCTACAGTTACTGATCTTTTTTGTCTCTTCACAATTACATTATCTGCTTTAAAAATATCATCACTCTTTCCAGAATAAAGAACTACATCCCAGTCGCTTACATTTTCTATTAAGTGTTGTTTAATAACTGCAACAGGTAGTCTGGATCTTAGACCCAATTCGTCATGTGGATAAAATCGATATTTTCCCACAAAGTCTTTGATATTCTTGTGCGCTACATTTCTCCATACATAGCTATTATTGATAATCTCCATTTCCTTCGTTTCACTTTGGATCTTCTTGACAAAGCTACTCAATAAATCTTCATTTTCGTCAATATCACTCACTTTATTGCTAATAAAACTTGTTTCTTTAAAAGTTCCACTTAGATCCATGTCGATATATTGCTCATTTGCATTTTTAGCTTTATTTCGCGCAGTAACTTGGACCAAACTATCAGGATGTTGTATAACTGCCAACCCGAAATCTTTTGGAGTCAATTGTTCAATTTTCATTTGATTCAATCGTTGTAGCAATTCTTCAGTTGCTAATAAAATAAATTTAAATTTCTTTTGCATTTCTTCGGTTACGTATACCCTGCATATCTCTTGATATCCTATTCTATATCCAAACCATCTACCCATTTGCATAAGTGTGTCATAGTAAGTTGTAGATCTCATAAAATAACTTACACTCAACCCCTCTAATGTGTATCCCCTTGATAAACTAAGCCCACCGATAGCTATTACATTTGTTTGTCTATCACTTCTATATTCTAGCTTAAACTTTGATCTCTGATGAACATCGATGATCTGTATAGTATGAATAACATCAGCTAATTCTTCAAGAACTGACTCAAATGTAAATTGCACACTTTCTTTCAAATTCCTATTAAAAGTATCCATTAAACCAATGATGTTTTTATTCCAACTAGATCGGTTCATTTTCCCATAAGCTTTCACATCAATTTTCAATTTTTCTACATAGGTTTTGATTAAGAATTTTATTTGAATGTGTACATCTGTTAAACGTGAAATGTGAACTAGCATACTATTGTGCTTCCCTCTTTGATTTTTCAAATTCCGTATACCAATATTAAGCAGAAAATGATTTACTGCATCATATAAGGAGTTCGGCAAGTCTTCTAATATGTAATCCTTTTTATGCTTTATAAGAAATTTATCGTTTGCTAAATTAAAACCATTTTCCTCTTCCTTATCACTTTCCATCATGACTTCATCTTCAGGTATTTGCACAATATATTTCTCACTTTCATCTCCAAAAATCGCTTCTGCTCCAAAATAATTATCTGGTGCTTTCAAAGCGTATATAAAGTCTGATGGAAATAGATCCTCACCATAAAGTATATGTTGGGATTTATGATCTATAAAGATATTTGCAAAGGGTGTTGCAGTATAGGCAACATAGGAGGCTTTACCGAATTTCGCCAATAACTCTCTAATCTTTTTATTAATAGTAGTTGGGTCTTCTTCCTTATTAGTATTGATTGAAGCATAATCTGATTCATCATCAATCACTAGCATAGATTCATTTATGGTATTTGGGTAATTATCATTTAACCAACTTAGAAGATGATCTAATGTGGATGTAATTTTTTTAATAACGATTAAAATCGGATTTGGGTTACTTTCAAAGTTTGTTGTAGCGTGAGCGCTGACTAACTGTTTCTTAAAATCGTGCTCAATACTAGTTAAACATGTAGGTTGATAGGCTCTATCAAATTCTTTTAAACTTCCTACCCCTTTGGAATTACGACCAACAAATATTTCTTCTAAGCGCGACTGAGTTTGATTTCTTAAATTGTTTTGCGCACCAGCAATAACAACGATAAATTTGTATCCAGCATCAGCCGCCTTACATAGTAAAGATGCATAGTTTGCTGTTTTTCCAGATTGTACGTGACCTACAACCATGCCTCTAATAGAAAAGTTATCATCCATTGGGTCACCTAAGTTATTCATTATTGCATCTGTATCTTCATCTATAACATTCAAAACGGGTGCAGGCAGATTATTTAAAGAGTAGTTCATATAATTATTATTGTAGTAATTGTCACATTCGATTTTTCTCTTAGATGTCCACCAACTTTTATCTCTATCTTTTTTCTCTCCTTGGATCAGAATACCTGTTTCAACTTTGACAACAAATTCTTGTTCAAGTGTATTCTTCAAATAAAACCAATCTTGTTCATCAAGACTATCAATCTGCGACTGATCATCCATCATTAATGGTACTTTTAAAAAGTTGGGATCTAACTTTTCACATTGTTTCATAAATTCCTTCCATGCTTTAATTGAATCGTCTATATCACTTTGGGATAGGTATCCATTTACAGCCACTATTTTTTGCAATTTTAATGCTATTGTTCTATAAACACTATTATAAGTTTCATTGGTTTTCATCAAATAATATCTCTCCTTTAGTCTTAAAAACTTCAGTTTCTAAAAGACTTTTTATGAATTCCTCGCTAATTCCATTATCTTTCCATTGCTTAATCATCATAGACAAATGCTCATCTGATATTTGAAATTCTTGATTTACTTTGTGAGGGTTAGTTTGAAGTTGGGCCACAATTGTTTCAATAGGTAAGTAACTTTCTAAACTCGCCAAATAAATTTCAAGATTAAAACGTTGTTCATCATCCAACTGGTTATTAAGTTGAATTAGTAAAGGATGCTGTTGATTAATCACAAATCGAATATTATTTTCTTTAACAATACAATCCCAAATGTTAGTTGTGTTTGTAGTAGAAAGTTTTCTTCCCCTACCACTAAATGGTCTTGAACCTTTAACAGTTACTTGCTGAATAATTCTTTGCAAATCATTTCTGATTGCTCTGGTTGGTCTTGCAGTCGACTTCTTTATATCAATACCCCAATCTGAGTCCTGGGAATTAGATATGTCGACTTTTATTCTAACTAACCTATGAGCATCATTTATTTTATGTAGTCCCCACCAGGTACCATGGATTAGTAATCTATGTTCTCGATATAGATAGAATCCTTGTGACTTTGTATATCCGTCTTCAGTTGCGTATAAATCAAATTCTTCTGGAGACATTTTAGAGTGATGAGGCAGTATATACGGTTGAACTATAATTTCCGAACCATCATGAAATATTTTTTCAATTTGAAATTCTTGTGTAGCCTTATTATTAGGATTGAACGGATTAAATGGTTCTAGATCGACTTGGTTAACAGCTACATTTATTTTCTTTCTTCCGCTTACTTTTCCTTCTAAAAAATTATGAAAAACCAATGATAAATGGCTTCTTAATTCGGAAAGCTTAGATGGAATATCATCGGAATTAAAGGAATCAATATTCTCCCATATCACCAACGTTCCATGTTCTTGCATTCTAAAGTTTTGATACAATGGAAAATGCTCACATGATTCACAGTTAATCGTTCTCAAAAGCCATTTATTTTTTTTCGAAATATACTCAAGATCCCATTGTTTAATAGAATGTTCATTGTTTTTTTTAGAAAGTACCGTAAGCTTTTTGCATTGTGAGAATGAAGCTGTTTTTAATCCTAATCCAAATTTACCAAGTTCATTTGGACCTCTTACTAAATCCGGATCACTAGCCGCTAATCTCATTGCCTCAACCAATTCTTTCTCTGTCATTCCAAAACCATCATCTAAGATTCCGAAGATTGGTGATGGTTCTGGAAGACATAATATTTTGATATCATTGGATTCCGCAGCAATGCAATTATCCAAAATATCAGCAACTGCTACTTCAAACGTATAACCTAAATCTCTTAAAGATTTTACAAAGTTACCGATTACCGGTTCTACTATTTCGTCTTGAATAATTTTAGAGCCCAATTAACTGACTCCTTTCCTTTACAAGATTGATATTTCTTACCTATTTATTTAATTTAGTTAGAGGTATTTCCAATTCATAGGTTCATGAATTATATTTGTTTATTTACTTAATACTACTTAAGACAAAGAACAAATCAGGAAACTATCGTGTGATCTATATTCAGCTGTGTTGACTTTCTACTTTTCATAATATCAATGTTTCCTTTTACTAACAATGTAAAGTCGATTTTTGTCAAGATTAGTTGAATTACTCAAACGTTGTATAATGGTATTCTAATTTTAAAAACTCATTTCTTATCGAAATTTACTTTCTAAAAGTTCTCATAACATGGTTTCAACTTGCAATATTTTTGTTATTAAAAAGATCTAATCAAAATGATACTCCGTCTATAACTTTACTATTTTTTATAAATCATATATCATAGGTTCATATGCATAAGCTTATGCATATGAACCTTTTCGAATTAACTTATCTTACACAAAGGGGTTATACATATTTATGAACTGTTTAAACATTGCAATTCTTGAAGTGGAGAACATATGTGTAGGAGAAGCTTTCTTGGTTAAAGATCTATTTAAAGGCTATGAATGGAATCGATTAGCAATTGGTGAAAGAAGATCTTTAGGCTCTCTTTTTCTTAATGAAGTACGATTTGGCGTTTTAAAGAGTAAAGTTTCTTCGGGAAATAAAAGTAGTGCTAACCAGCAATTATATATTAGAATTTGAATTATATTTATAAGATTAATTTTTGGAGTTGAATTTAATTGAATAAAACTAAACCTACTGTTATTGATATGTTTTGTGGATGTGGGGGTCTCTCAAAAGGCTTTATGGATGCTGGTTATGAGGTTCTATTAGGTATAGATAACGATATATCAGCACTAAAAACTTTTAAAAATAATCATGGCTCTGCTATTGCTATGAATGGTGATTTATTTCAAGGCTCTACTATCTTAGAGATTGCCAGTTTAACCAACAATAAAAATATAGATTTAATTATCGGTGGTCCTCCCTGTCAAGGGTTTTCACTTACAGGTAAACGTGAGGAAGATGATAGTAGAAACTCATTATTTAAATCCATGGTGAATGCAGTGGCATTTTTTCAACCTCAAGCATTTGTATTAGAGAATGTACCTGGGCTAGCGACACTTTATAAAGGACAAGCTAAAAAAGCCATCATTGATGAATTCACTAATTTAGGTTATACAGTTTCGTCTCAAATATTATTTGCGCCAGACTATGGTGTCCCCCAAATAAGAAAGCGCTTATTTTTAGTTGGCACAAAAAGTAACACAGAGTTCAAGTTCCCAGAGCCTTCGATTTCTCCCACTACTTATGTTTCATGCGGAGAGGCAATTAGTGACTTGCATGACTTCAATAAAGACCTTGGTTTTGAAATTAGTAACTATAAAGTTCCACCTTTAACTTCATATCAAAAGAAAATGAGAAAACATACGAATAAACTATTTAATCACGTAGGAACAAAACACACACAAGAAGTAATCGATGTAATATCTTTAGTACCTGAAGGTGGTAATCATAAAGATTTGCCTCCTGGAGTTGGAGATAGCCGTAAATTTAACGAAGCTTGGACACGCTATCACAGTAACAAACCATCAAAAACAATAGACACTGGACACAGAAACCATTTCCATTATAAATTCAATAGGGTCCCTACTGTCCGGGAAAATGCTAGACTTCAATCTTTTCCCGACGATTTTATTTTTTATGGAAATAAAACTCAACAATATAGACAAGTAGGTAATGCTGTACCTCCTCTTCTGGGATTTGTCTTAGGAGTTCAGTTGAAAAAGTATTTAAGAGGTGGAGAGCTAAATGAAGACTTATAACTATATTGATATCTTCGCTGGTTGTGGAGGTTTATCTGAGGGCTTTGAAAAAAATGGTCAATTTAATATGCTAGCGGCGGTCGAATGGGAAAAGCCGCAGGTTAAGAATTTAGTTAATCGCTTGAAAAGTAAATGGAATATTTCCGACGCGGATAATCGCGTGCTTCGTTTTGATATACAAAGAACAGATGAATTATTTCATGGTTGGAGTAATGACGATATTTTTGGTAACCACAATGGTCTTGACTCTATTATTGATGGCCAAGAGTTGGATCTAATTATTGGTGGTCCTCCGTGTCAGGCATATTCTGTTGCGGGACGTATTCGAGACGTAAATGGTATGAAAGATGATTACCGAAACTATTTGTTTGAGGGTTATCTTGCAGTTGTTAGAAGATATTCTCCAAAACTTTTTGTGTTTGAAAATGTCCCTGGGATTTTAAGTGCTAAACCTGGAGGTGTTCAAGTAACGGATTTGATCAGAAAGGAAATAGAGGCATCTGGCTATACAATAATTAACGACTTGAAAAGCTATGCTCAAATAGATTTAACCCAGTATGGGATACCTCAAAATAGAAAAAGATTAATAATCGTAGGGATAAAAAAAGATTTATTTCATGACCCTCAACAACTACTTGAAGAATTTTATACTAACCATCTTACTACTTTTAAAGAAAGGGTAAAAACCGTTAGAGAGACAATTGAGGACCTTCCCAAACTAAAACCTTTGCAAAATGAATTAAAATTGAATGGGAAGAAGTATTCACATGAAATGAATACTTCAATTCCGAATCATCTTCCTAGATATCATAGTTCTAGAGATATCGAGATATTCAAATTGTTAGCGGAAGACATTGTTAATGGTGATTTCAAATATACTTCAAGTGATAAATTAAAAGAATTATATACTCTAAAAACCGGTAAATCTTCTAATGTTCATAAATATCACGTCATCCGATGGGATAAACCTAGTAATACCATACCTGCTCATTTGTATAAAGACGGTCTTCGGCACATACATCCCGATCCTTTACAGGCTAGAACAATCACTGTTAGGGAAGCCGCAAGACTTCAAACTTTCGATGATGACTACGATTTTATATCAAGTGTTGGTGATAATTACAAAATGATTGGCAACGCTGTCCCACCTAGGTTTTCAGAAAAACTTGCACAGGCTATTAAAATTTTTTTAGAAAAAAGAGAAGCATAATTGCTTCTCTTTTTGTATTACTATTGTAAGCCCGTAATATAAAAAAAGCACAGCCTTTCGGCGTGCCCTACAAATAGCCCTTCACTTCAATAATTTGAAGATGAAGGGCTATCTCAATTTACATGTTTCTTGAATTTGTGGCGACCACGGAAAATAAGCATCCAATAGTTCAGAAGTCTGCTGGAAATGAAGAGTCGGCAGATCTGTTAATACTTTTTTCAAATATGCATAGAAATCGATCCCATGGATTTTAGAAGTCTCAGCTAAACTCAAGCAGATCGCATTTGCTTGAGCACCTGCTTCACTGACAGAAAACAGCCAGTTTTTCCGACCTAGAACATTGGGACGGATAGCGTTTTCAGCTGGATTGTTATCAATCTCAATCCGTCCATCGATAAGAAAACGTTGGAGCTCATCTTTTCTCTTCAATGTATAGTCAGTTGCAGTGGCAATCGCATTCTTTCCATAGAAGTGACTCTCTTCTATCCATTTAAAAAAGGCCGTCACTATCGGTTTGGAATACTTATTGCGCATTCGTCGTCTTTTGCCAGGACGCATTTCTCTAAATTTACTCTCAAGTCGATAGAGTTGATTACAGTAATCTACGCCAATCCGTCCATTTTTACTATCTGCTTTTAACCAATAACGACGAACATGCGCCCAACAGTTGGCAAAGGTGACACCTGGTAAACCGCCGTATGCAGAATAGCCATCACAAATGATTGTTCCTTTGTAATCACCAAGGAAGTTCTTCAGAACTTCTCGTGCTCGCGATAGCGAACTATGGAAAAGCACCATCACCGGTCCTTGGCAGGGAACAGTTTTGTAGACCCAATTGTATGCCTTCGTGTTCCCAGGCTTTCCATCAGGCCGATAAATCACTTGCGCTGTTGTCTCGTCAACATGAAGGACAGTCCTTCGCATCGCTAGTGAAGTCATCCGTTGGTATAGAGGCAATAGCCACTCATTTGAAACCTTGATCACCCAGTTGGATAGATTTTTATCGTTCGTTTCCAACCCATGACGAAGCCATTCTTTTACCTGACGGTATAGAGGAAGATAAAGATTATATTTGTCCGATATGATTTTGGCTAACACACTCGGACCCGCAAGACTTCGTTGAATCACTGGTTGAGGTGCTTTTCCACGTACTATGTTAGCTGGTGTGGAAACATCTAGTTTGCAATGCTTACATTCATACGTGTGTTCCATATGCTGAATTCGTTTCAGCTTAGCTGGGATAAATTCAGCTTCTTCTCGGACGATTACCCCACCGATTGTTGTCAAATCATTTTGGCAACAGGCACACGTGAGTAGCTCAGGATAATGATGAACAACTTCGGTCTCAATACCTTCAAGAAAATGGTCATTCCTCTTTTTCTTCGATGCTTTGCGAACAACAGTGTAAGAAATCACCTGTTGGCTTTGATCTTCTGTTTGCTCAGAATCGGGAAAAGGGTCCTCTTCCTCATCGAACAAAGAGCTTTGCCCATCGGGCACATTGTATCTTGATTTCTCGGATTTTGATCCAAAAAGCATCTTCGTCAAGTGCTGAACCTGCTCAGTTAGTTTTTCGATTTGCTTGGACTGCTGTTCATTCTGTTGATTGGAATGCGCCAATTGCTCTTCCAACATACTGATGACTTTTTCCAATGCTTGTTCAGAAGTACGATTGGCCATTTCCTTCACCGCTTTCTTTCTGGTTGAACGTAGTATACCGGATAGCGGAGCTCATGAACAGAAGTTTTTAAAAGGAGCTTTTTAATGAAGGAGCAATCGCTCTTGGCTGCTGAATAGCTAACCCTTCGAGCAACCAACGAAGTTCTTGCTGCGTTAGATTTTTCACTTCTCGCTCACTACGTGGCCATTGAAGCTTGCCAGAATCGAGTCGCTTATACAACATGGCGAAACCATCTCCATCGAAATAAAGACATTTATATCGATCTTTTTTTCCACCTGCGAACAGAAAAATAGAATCTCCATATGGATCTAAATCAAAAGAATCTTGAATGAGTGTAGCAAGGCCATCGATTCCTTTTCGCATGTCTGTTTTTCCGCAGACAATATAGATATTCTGAACATCCGTATAATCTTGCCTCATTGGTTCATCAGCTCCCTTATAATGACTTGGATGATTCGTTCATCCACGCCATTCTGGAGTGTGACTTCAGCGCTACCAATCTTGATTTGACAGTGACCGGAGGTCTTCGATGGATTTGCTGGAGTTTGATCGCTTTTGGTAGGTTGTAAGGAAACGGGGACTATCGTTAAAGGGTTTAAAAACAAAGAAAGCACCTCCTGTTTGATACAAATATAGTACCAAGCGGGGTGCTGAGTTGCCTATGCGTTATTTGATTGGGGGCTTACTTACTATTGACATGTATACAAATTCAGGAATATAATTAAATTAGATATGGTAAATGCAGCCATTAATACAATATAAAGGGGATAGAATATGACTTATTACATAAAAAGGCTTGGGCATCAAGAACTTGGAAGCATTTTAAAACTTGGAGATAAACCAGCTAGAGGAAGATATATTTATATATCCAAAGATGAGGCGATTTTAACATTCTTCCCCCATCTATCTACTTTAGTCAAAAATGACTCATCCCTTCTCCCGCTGATCCCCCTTTATTTACCTCGCTTAGAAAAAGTATATTGTAATTATATTTATCATAACGATAAATTTCATGGAAGCACATCAAGCAGACCCAGAAATGAGTATAGAATCTATTCTAACAATTCATTAGAAATGAATAGGTATTTGTTTGAAGCGAATGATATTATAATTATAAAAAAAGACAAGTTAATTACTGATGGAGTGACACAACTAGTATATTACATTGATTTGGTTAAAGATAAGACATCCGCTTTATATAGTAACTGTATGAATATTATTGAAAAGTCCCCTATTCGTGGAGATCATGCTTTATATGATGGTTTTTTAGAACAGTTTGAAAGTAAAGTTCGTACGCTTACAAGTGACCATGAATTAGAAGTAACAATTGATCCAAGTGTAACCAAGGTAATAGCGAAGTCGGAAACGAATTTGGAAAGTTTATTCACTTCGTCATCGTTCAGAGATTTTGTAATGGTTGGATACGAATCTAAATGCGCTGTAACGGGAAGCGTTATCAAGTATAATAACTTTTCCAACCTGGAAGCAGCACATATTAGGCCAAAGAGCCATGGAGGTACATTCCTACCTAGCAACGGTTTGTCATTAAGCAGAGATATTCATTGGGCATTCGACAAGGGCTTTTTCACTCTAAATGATGACTATACTATTCTTGTTCATGAAGAGATTGAAAGTAAGTTTTTAAATGGCCTTTCAGGTAAAAGTATAACTTTACCTGAAAATCCATTTATAAAGCCAGATTTGAATAGTATTCGTTATCATAGAAACAATGTCTTTGGACTCTTTATTACTTCAGGTCGACTCTAAAACTAAATTATCTATCTTTATAAACAGAAGTTGTTGTACATTTTCACTTTATAATTATAGAGGATAAGAACCTAGATTTAGAAGTGAGGAAGGACAATGACTTCCTTACTTCTATTTGTTTTTATCTAAAAGCTTTTGAATAAGCGCTTCGGTTTTCTCTTTTACTGACTTAGTTTTATCATTCATCATTATAACCTCTCCTACTTCTTTTCCATTTCCAACAAATGATATTTGCAATATATCCCCTTCACAAGCTTCAAAAGGTATTTGTTTTTTCAACACTAGAACTTGTTCTTTTTCATTATCACGGACTAGAAGAACAGCGTATTCACCTTCAAATCGATCAATTGTGTAAGTATTCATCATTCACACGCCCATCCATCTTTATCACGATCATGTTTAGTTGCATATGCTGGATGCCCTTTCTTAACGCCATTAGGATAATACTTTTTCATTGCAGTACAGTTTTGAAAACTTTTAGGCGCACCTGGTATTACATATGAGCCAGAACCAGGATTCGGCTTAGCAGGTGTCGGTTTCGGTTTAACTGGTGTTGGTTTGGGTTTTACAGGCGTAGGTTTTGGTTTAACAGGTGCTGGCGCTGGTTTTACTACTGGAGCATACCAAGGTTTCACCGATACGGAATGTGTAACACCATTTGTAGACACTGTAATATCACCTGAAACAGCAGTCGAATAGATTTTTGTACCTACTGCTTTTAAAGTATTTACTGCTGTTGCTGCTGGATGTCCGTAAGAATTTCCTTCGCCGTAAGAAAGTATTGTCCCTTCTGGACTCACAGCTTTAACAAATGAGTCAGAACTACTTGTAGCAGAGCCATGATGACCTGCCTTTAAATAAGTGCTTTTAAGGTCTGGATTACCTAGCAATGCTTTTTCTGTTTTAATTCCAGCGTCCCCAGTTAGTAAGAAACTTACGGAACCATAACTAACTTTTGTAACTATTGATGCATCGTTACTATCACTAGCATTTTTATCTGCATAAAGAATTTTAATTTTCACAAGCGAATCAAGGGCAATAGCCTCATTTGAAGTCACTAACTTAAACGGGATATTCTTTTTGTCAATAATTGAAAGCATATCAAAGTAAGTCTGTGTAGTGTGCACTTTACCACTATCTATAAATTGATTAACTTTAAATGTTTCTAATACTGAAATCAATCCACCTATATGGTCTGCATCAGGATGTGTAGCAATAACCACATCTAAAGTTGAGATACCTTTGGACTTTAGGAACGCAACTACTTTATTTTCAGATGATGCTTTGCCGCCATCTATTAGCATGTTTTTACCTGTTGGGGTTTGCAACAAGATTGAATCGCCTTGGCCAACATCGATAAAATGAACCTTCATTTGCTTGTTTCCGGATTCTTTTAGGAAAAGAGCCCTTGAAAGGAATGCTACTATCTGTCCGCGTGATAAGGTTTCATTGGGACGATACGTATTGTCTGGATATCCTGTTGTGATACCTGCCTTAACAATATGACGGACATTTTTATAAGAAGAAACACTTGGACTCATATCTTTAAAATTAGTGTTTGCTTCCTCAGTTAATTTGAATGCTCTTGATAAAAATATTGCCATTTGACCACGAGTTACTATTTCTTTAGGACGAAATGTACCGTCTGGAAACCCTGCAATAATCCCAGCTTTCACTGCTGAGTTAATATAACCTGAAGAGGTTAATGAGCTTGGTACATCTTTAAATTTTGTACTTGTTTGTTTGCCATTCAACCCTACTGCTTTACTAACCATAACTGCTACTTCTTCTCGAGTAATTTTCTGATCAACGCCAAATTTAGATCCTGAAGGTGATATAACACCCTTCTCAGTTAAATATTGAACATCGTTATAGAAGCGATGATTTGAAGGTACATCCGAAAACTGAGCAGCTTCAACTTTACTAATAACCAATCCTGAGAATGCTAAGATTAAGGTCAATACTATTACTAGTACTTTTTTCATGTCTATCTTACCTCACTTATTTGTTTTATAGATTAATAATATTCGTTGATCTGTAAAAGGTCTATATAAACTTTAATATAAACAATATTTTTATCGTATATATTCACCAATCTTGCCTTTTCCGATTTCAACAACCTCTATTTTTGTAACCTGTGCTTTGTTGATACCATATTCATCCTCAGTAAAAATCATCTCTGAGCCGTTAATTGAAATAGGTTCAACATTTAATGGATTTGTAATTGTTTCGAATTGGTAATCCTTACCTCCATCAAACTCAACATACACGGAGTATTTACTCATTTACTCACCTACTTTCATTCTTTCTGATATTATTTTAAGTTCTTAATATTTTTCGTAATTCAGGTTACTTTGTTTTATTATTTTCAGAATAAGCATTATAAAGCCGGCACTATACTCCTTATATTGTAATAAAAGTTTATTTATCCACACCCGCTAAGGGATTACTTATTATTTCCTAAAAGATTCAATTCAACAGTCGGGATTAATGAACATTAATAAAAGGAAAAAAAAACATCCATTCCGGAAACGACTTGCAAACTATAAATACATATATAGTGACTAGTAAGTAATACTCTACTACATACTACCAATATACTAGACGCCTAACAACAACTAAATAATTATCTTTTATCCTTAACGTGGAAGTAAAATGGAATCTAGTGATTATATTTTGTGTACAAAAAATTTGTTTTTATTACTGGGGGCATTCTTCCCATAGCCATATTATAACTGCCCTAAAATTTATACTGATAGGGAAAATCTCTGTTAAGGGTAAGTAGATCTCAAGATATTTATTATCACTTTTTCTCGTTATCTGAATCTACACTTTGCAATATAAAATATATCTTGCAATCTTCAGACAGCTTAGTATAATTGCTTTTATCATTTCTGAATACTTACTCATCTTCACTAAATTCTTTCTTCAGAAACAAGACAACTAAAATATTTAGTGTTAGGAAGCAACAATACTTACATCCACTACGGAAATTTATTTCATTTTCCTAAACACAATTCAAAAAGAACCAAGGAGGTTCCACAATGAAGGCACTGGAGTCAATCAGTTCATTTGCAGGAAAGTATTTCGCTGTATGGGTCATCATCGCAGCACTCATGGCCTTTTTATTCCCCACACCGTTCCTAGGATTAGGTGCATACATATCGATTTTGCTTGGTGTTGTCATGTTCGGCATGGGGCTGACGTTGAAGGCGGTCGATTTTAAGATTATTGCTACAAAGCCGCTGCCGGTGATTGTGGGGGTGGCTGCGCAGTTTCTGATTATGCCGCTTGTTGCGTTTGCGATTGCGTATGTGCTTCAGCTTCCGCCAGAACTCGCAGCTGGGTTGGTCTTACTCGGATGTGTTCCGGGCGGGACGTCTTCCAATGTGATGGTCTATTTGGCAAAAGGGAATTTGGCATTGTCTGTTGCGATGACTTCCCTTTCTACATTGCTTGCACCCGTAGTTACACCGCTTTTGCTGTTGTGGCTTGCTGGGCAGTGGATGCCTGTTGACCCGATGGCGATGTTTATGTCAATTGTTCAAGTCATCATTCTTCCGATTGTACTCGGTCTGCTAATCCGGAAGTTTTTCCCGAAAGCTGTGGAGAAGAGTGTTTCTGTTGTCCCGCTAATTTCGGTTTTGGCAATCTTGATCATCGTTGCGGCGGTCACGTCTGCGAATGCAGGGAACGTCATTTCATCGGGGTTTGTCGTATTTGCGGCAGTCTTCCTTCATAACGGATTTGGCTTGCTGCTTGGCTATATGACAGCTGTGATGCTCGGATTAACTGAGTCCGACCGCAGAGCGATTTCCATTGAAGTCGGCATGCAGAATTCGGGGTTAGGTGTTGCCCTCGCAACTGCGCACTTCGGTCCGCTTGCCGCGCTGCCAAGTGTATGGGGTGCGATTTGGCACAACATTTCAGGGCCGATTCTTGCGACCTTTTGGTCGAAAAAACCTGCAGGTGTTGAGGAACCGGCTGTCGACATGGAACCGACTTCTGTTCAGCCGATTGAGAACCGTTAATTCGCTGGGTCCCAATAACTTCGATTACTGTTCGTACATAAAGAGAGCTGGAAATCACTTCGATTTCCAGCTCTCTTTATAGTTTTGTATCAGGTTAAGCTCGTCTTAAGAAAAACTTCATTCTTTTACTGTACTTTCCTTCAGGTTTGTCCTTTATACTTAACAGTAAGGATTTGAAATGTGCGGGACGACCGTGAATTGAAAGGCAGATGCACTATGAGGAAGTTATGGACAGTTATAAAAGGATTCGTCCTTTTCATCATCGTTCTAATGATTGGGATGTATGTGACAGGATGGAATGGGCTGAATGATAATGAATCGCTTCGTGCTGAGCAAAGTGTTCCTCAACGTATTCAGCAAATAGATGCGTATACGAGTCCATACATCTATATGATGGATCGGGATAACGGGAAAGCAGTCTACGAAAAACAAGCAGATGCAAAAGCTTATCCGGCATCTTTGACGAAAATGATGACGACGATTGTAGCGCTTGAGCATATTGAGGATCTTTCTGCGAATGCGCCAGTCGATACAGAAACGTATCAAAAAATGGTCGCTCATAATGCTTCGATGGCCGGGTTTTATGGTCGTGAAGCCGTCACCTATCGAGATTTGTTGTACGGAACAATTTTACCTTCCGGCGGCGAAGCATCCAATTCGTTAGCGATCCATGTGGCAGGAAGTACGAATCAGTTTGTGATGATGATGAACGAAAAAGCGAAAGAACTCGGAATGACCCGAACTCATTTCATGAATCCGGAAGGGCTGCATGATGCTAAGCAGTACACCACCGCTTCTGATATGGCCATGCTGCTCGATTACGCGCTGGATAATCAAGACTTTCGTGCGATTTTAACTAAACAATCTTTCCAGACGACGGCTACTGCGGATCATCCTCAGGGCATTGCTTTACGCTCTACGGTACTTTCCTCGCTACATGCAGAGGACCAAAAGGGTTTTGAGATTCTTGGCGGCAAGTCCGGAACTACTTACGAAGCCGGTCAGTGTTGGGCGACGTTTGGTACAGTTGGAAATCAAGAGTACATTAGTATTGTCATGGGAGCGCCTTTGGAAGACATCAGTCATCCCGACCGTGCGCAGAAGAAGGATACGCTTCGGCTGTTTGCTGAAGTTGTTGAAGGACGATAATGATCGTTTTGCCCATTTGTCCACTGGACTTAAAAAACCGTCCCAATTGTCAGCAATTGGGACGGTTTTATTCATTCATATAAACGACAAACCCATCCCGCCAACAGCTCCTGCCACCACAACCATCCACGGCGGCAGTTTCCAATACGCTAGCATGCTGAACAAAACAGCTGCCAACACAAAGTCCGAAGCTTGCAAGACGGAAGTGGTCCAGATTGGGTAGTAGAATGCAGAGATAAGAATTCCAATCACAGCTGCATTGACGCCCATGATGGCGCCTTTGACTTTTGGGTTATTGCGCAGAGAATCCCAAAATGTGAGGGCACCTAGGATGAGTAGAAATGCAGGCAAGAACACAGCAAACGTAGCGACGAGGCCGCCTTGCCAGCCTTTCATGACAGTTCCTAAGTAAGCAGCGAATGTGAACAGTGGACCAGGTACGGCTTGAGTTGCACCATAGCCCGCTAAAAAGGATTCTTTACTGATCCAGCCTGTTGGGACAAATTCCTGTTCGAGCAAGGGCAGAACAACATGCCCTCCACCGAATACGAGTGATCCCGATCGATAGAAACTATCGATCATAGCAATCCAAACGGATCCTGTCAGTTCTCGCAGGATGGGTAATACAACTAACAATCCAGCAAACAAGAGTAGACAAATTGCGGAAACGCGTTTCGTGATTGGAAAGGTCGATTTTGCTTCTGTTTCTTCCTTGTGCTGTTTAAACAGTAAGAATCCTACGAGTGCTGCGATTAAAATAACACCCACTTGAGTCCATGCGGATTGCCACAACAGTGTCCCGATGAGTGCAAGAAGTGCAATGGTCTTCCTCGTTACATCAGGCGTCAGATTTTTTGCCATACCGAGGATCGCATGAGCAACAACCGCCACCGCGACAAGTTTCAACCCGTGAATCCACCCTGCATTTCCGATATCCATTTTCGTAAGTAAGCCTGCAAATAAGATGAGTGCAATGACAGATGGAAGTGTGAACCCTAGAAACGAGATGATGCCGCCGATGACACCCGCACGCATCACGCCGATTCCGATTCCAACTTGGCTGCTTGCCGGTCCTGGTAAGAATTGCGACAATGCCACAAGATCAGCATAGCTTTTTTCGTCCATCCACTTTCTTCTGCGGACGTATTCCGCATGGAAATAGCCTAAGTGCGCAGTGGGCCCTCCGAACGAGGTCAACCCAAGGCGAGTTGAAACTACTAAGATTTCAATGTATGTTTTTAACCTCCGATTCAAGTTTGCTGGGTTCATGGGAGCCTCCTTCTTTAAGAGTATTCCTTTACTAATTTGTATCTTTCATTTTCATAGGTTCATATCGACTATCTTGAAGGTATCATGTCTCTCTTTAGTTAGACAGCATTCCCAAAGAAGTTTACAAAGTCTTAATAATGTTTGTCCACTTTGTCATCACTAGATATGTATTTTAGGGAAGAACATTACTCAATCTTACCCCTTCACTAAAAAACCGCGAATATCTAATAAGATTTCGCGGCCTTTTTCCTTCTATTGGACTTCTTGAGCGTTATCTTTACTCACATTACTGCAGCTGAAGCACCTGCTTGGTCTGCTTTCACACAATCAATCGCAACAACTAGGGCAACCATCAGTGTTTCCATCTCTTCATTAAAAATCTGAAGCTGATAGCTGTCTCCCCACTCGAACCATTTCTTTTCCACTCTGCCGATAACTTCCCCGTGCTGGAGCACATCAAAGTTCATCTCCCACCAATTTCCTTCAACTTCAATTCCAGCTGCGTCGATGGAGTATCGTGCTTTAAAGAACGTGAATTCTTTCTGAATTGTCACCGTCTCTTGACCTTGAACGTCAACAAAGAACGTTGGCAGGAAGCTGAATGTCTTTTTCGTAATACGCGCGACTTCGTTGTCAGCCAAACCTACAATTGAATATGTTTTTGGGATTTGCATAAAGCTTCCTTCAACTTTGTAAATATCGTGCTGATCCGCATCTTTCACCGTGAACTTGCCGCTCATGCTCATCATCTTTTGCTTAATATAGAGTTGTTTCATCTGAATCCCTCCATTAAGACGTTCACTTCAGTCCGGTCGGCATGGCCAGAAGCGCTGTCCTCTAGTTTTATACTTCACTATACGAAGGGGCCGTCCGGAAAGTTTCGTTTGCACAATGCTTCATAGGATGTATGGGTATATTGGTATTTACTTCAATTTAAGAGGAATGTGATGGCTCCGTGCTCCTTAACCAGACGCAAAAAAGCCGAGTCACATTGACATGACTTGACTGGATGATTCGATTTAAGGTTTGCCTGATACTGATTGCTCAATCAGACGGTGGAGAAATACAGAAAAATGTTGGCGTGACACAGAATCATTCGGCATGAATTTCCCATTTGAACCTACTGTGATTTGGTTGCTGGCTAGCACTTGAATGTATGGATACAAGCTGCTTTTCTTGCTGACGTCGCTGAATTCAGGCGGGCTGCTCTTCATCTTCAAATTGAAGGTGTTCATGAGAATCTTAGAAAGTTCCGCGCGTGTCAAATTCGTTTCTGGGTTCATGTAGCTACCGTTTCCGTCGATGATGCCTGCTTCGTAAAAGGCTTTGATGTCTTCGTAATTCGGATGGCTTGCCGGTAGGTCTTTGAAGGCCTTCATCTGCCGTACTTTTGGCAAAGACAACCCTTCCATCCTGCGCATCAGTGAAAAGATGTGCTTGCGCTGAATTGCTTGTGCGGGGCGGAATGTCCCGTCCGCATAGCCTTTGTTCACGCCATGTTGAGCGAGTGCCTCAATGGGCCCGTAATAGGGATTTGTCGGTCGTACATCTGTGAAACTTTGAATTTGCATTTTGAACGTGTACCCGGCATAGCCGTCCAGTCCGCCATAGCGCGGCAAATGCGTTGCATAATAGGTGCCCGCCTTCAACCGCATTTTAAATGTGTATGGATTGGATTCACCGTATCCGCTGCCATTTACAGAGAGCTGATGGCCTTTCTCATCACTGAAGATGATACTCGATTCGGTGTCTGGTGAATTCACAGTGAATGCCACGTCGGCATCATTAGCTAGTGTGAATTTGTAGTAGTCGTTCACTTGTGTATACACTAGGTCCGATTCGTTCCAGTATCCTTTGATGGTTTTGTTATTGACGAGCACGTCGGCAGTTTCAAACGACGTGTTCCGCCCGCTTTCCCACTCGTTTTTTTCCAATGGCTTAAATTCAGAGGTGAATGAATAGTACGCCGTGAATAATCCGACTCCTGTCACTTTCACTCTGAAATAATATGTCCCTGCATCAAGGAGGACTTCTGCTCTCTTCCCTGGTTTCAAGAAGCCCTTTATGTCATATAGAACGTTCTGCTTCTGATCCAGTATTTCCAGTTTTGTGGCGATATTATTAGTAGGTGCACCTGGCACATCTTCATAGCCGATGTTCAGTTTACCAAATGACGGAACGACTACTTTGTAGTAATCCTCATCTTCCATATCCTTTGAATTCTGGGGGTTCACATAACCTACTGCCGTATTCCCGATCTTATAGGGATTTGCAGCAGCAAGTGTGTTATTAGGCTCGATGTCCATTCCTGCTGTCCCTTTTGTGTAGGCAATTGAATAATCTCCTTCGATTAGGTTGCCGTCGGGTGTAATTTCCACAGTATATACGCCTTTTTTCAGACTAACAGGAAGCACAGTCTTCTCTCGATCGCCGTCTTGCCAAAGAGTCGAAACAGATGCCGCCACTTCACGGTCTGCTGTATAGATTTTTACTAAGTAATCCGTGAAATTGTACCACGGGTCGTCCATCGGATAGTCTTTCAATGTGAACGTCACGTTTGAATCCTGTTCAAGTGTGATTGTTGCGGTAGGAATTTCATTCTCTTGAATCGTGCCAGAGAGGACTTTTCCTTCTTGCCAAGCGGCAGCTGCGCGGGCTTTGTCTTCAGGCAGCAGGAACAGTAGGGAGATTAATGTACAGCAAATTATGGATGCAATTCTTTTCAATGGGACACCTCTTGTTGTATAAGATAATTCATTATACAAGAGCGTTTATGCACTGTATATAAACATTTGAAATTCTGTCCAGAATTGTGTCCGATTCACTATCTTATGGTAGGTCACATCGCATGCTTAATTTCTTTTTTAATGAGCCATGCATTTGCCGGATAACTGGTTAGGAATCCAAGGATCATCGCGATCTGCATCATGAACCAATAGACAGGACTTGTCGGTTCGGGCGGAGTTTGGAAGAGTACGTAATGTACGATAGCCATCCAGCCGAACATGCCGACTTCGAAAGCGATTAGTGAGATTGTATCGGCTTTTAACGATTCAATGAGTGCATGCATTTTTCCTTTTTCTTTATTCATCGGATAGATCGATGCAAATTGGAACAATATGCCGAACAGATAAGCGAGTATAAATTCCACTATGTAGTGTGCAAACAAGACTGAGCCTGCAACGGTAAGTCCGGTCAACGCAACAATTGGAACACCCACTGCATCTCCAAATGAGCAGCCAGATGAACAATGCGAAGTGGATGTGAAGACTTTTACTCCTTTTCCTCTTGTGTCCTCCTTCTTTGAATCCTTTGCCTGGATCCGTCCCCATTTAAAATAGGCAAATAGCGCAACGGGTCCGAAAAACCAACCATTCAGCGACCAAACGACGTTCATAATTGCCATCTTCTGTGGATGCCTACTAACATCAACAAGTATAATCAGACTACTGAGCAATCCGATTGCAAGTGCGATCCAAGATATGAGTTCAAGCATTTACATCACCTCTACTTTGTGTATAACCTGGGTTAATACGATTGAAACTCCATAGTTTCTGCATACTTATTAACGTTTACTGAGTGAAATTCAAAAAGAGCTGCGCTCGGCAGCTCTTCTACATGTGTTTCACTTTTCCGATAACTCATCCTCGACGACCCATTTATGGTTCGTCACTTCATCTCCGCCCGTCGTCGGCACATAGTCAATCATGTACACAGTTGTTTTCTTTGCGGACTCAATTTCTGCTTTCGCAGCGTCCATACCTTCCATATGATCAGCAAGGACAGTCACTTCAGTTCCTTTTTCAAGAGGTGCCGCTGCTGGATCTTCCAATTCTTCATGGATGACCCATTTGTGATCCATTACTTTCTCGCCGCCATCTGTTGGTGTGTAGTTAATCGAATACGCTGTTGTATCATAGGCGCCAACAATTGTGGCAGTTGCTCCTTTCATGCCTTTCATATGGTCAGCTTGGATTATTGCTTCAGATCCAACTGCAAATTTAGGACTTTTCGCTTTTTGCAGTCCTTCAGGTACGCTGCCATCACTAGAATGATCCATACCTTCCATCTCGCCGTGAGATACTTCATCATTCGCAGCCGGCTTTTCTTCTTTCGTTGTGCCCGCACCGCATCCTGCCAGCACAAGGGCAAATGCAGCGCTTGCCGCAAGTAGTTGTTTTTTCATCGTACATCGCTCCTTTTTTTCATGTTCATAATTAGTTTCCCACTATTGACTTCAATATAACCTGAATTCGGAATCTCCTTAGAAACTCCACAATTAGAATAAAACATTATCTCACATATGGTCTATTGAAGAATTACCCGTTTGATTTCTCGTTCCAATCGAACAAAAAAGTATCTCTTGAGTCAATCAGAGATACTTTTTTACTAGTGCTTATTATTTTGTAATGGCTGTGTACACCGCTGCTGAAAACTCTGCGCGTGTAGCTGTTTTCCCTGGATTGAAACTTGATGTTTTGAAGACATTTGTTTGGTCAAGTGCCTTTAGTGCAAAAATTGAGTCCGATGCCCAGTATGTGGAAGTGACATCCTTGTAAATTGTGTTTGCTAGAGTTTCATTTGAAACTTTTTCATCTAAATTAAACGCACGATCCACTATGACGGCCAATTGTGTACGTGTCAGACTGTCATCAACGCCAAACGCACCATTCGTATAGCCTTTCAAAATACCCGCTTCGTTCAATGCTGTAATGTCTTTCAAAAAGGCGTACTTAGGCGAAACGTCCGTGAACTTGATGGAATGACTTGCTTTCAATTTAAGAATACGATTGATCATCGCTGCGGCATGTCCACGTGTAATGTGTCCCTCCGGCTTGAATGTCCCATCTAAGTACCCATTAATAACTCCTTTTTTGTTAAGTGCTAGTATTGCCTCGTATGCACCATGGGTACTTGGAAGATCTTTAAAATGACCAGTAGCTGTCTGAGCCGGTTTTGGTGTTGGTACCGGTGTTTCTGTAACTTTCACATCTGCCATTCGACGTGCACCAGCATATTTCGGCGCCCAGTATGGATGGGTTTTTAAATTCGCCGTTGTTACACCTGAACTCTTCGCGGAAATGAATTTGTCGCCCCCAAGATAGATACCTGTATGCGAGATGCCTTTTTTGTATGTGTTCGCAAAGAATACCAGATCCCCTGGCTGCAGCTTGTCCTTACTTACGGCTTTACCCACTTTGAACTGCTCTGCTGACGTTCTTGGAAGTTTAATGTTTGCATGATTGTACACATAGCGAATATACCCTGAGCAGTCAAATCCAGATGTAGTCGTTCCACCGAACTTATAAGGTGTTCCGGTAAACTTTTTCGCATATGTCGCAATATCACTTGAACTTGCAGCGCTAGCTTCGTCGACTGATCCAACTGCCAGCGCCCCCATCAATACAATTGCAGCAACAGATTTCATAAAACGTTTTCTCATTTTCCACCTCATATTATTTTTTGTCTCTCTCTTTTTTCGATACTGTTTTTCTTCTTTCATAGATTAGCACATTGGTTAGCTGAATAGTTTTACGACTTGATTACGCTTACATGACAAAAGTAAGGATTATTTAAGGAGCACTAAAGTTGCAGAAATTGTATAGAGTTGGTTTTTTACAAAACGAAAAACCAACTCTACACTAGTAGAATCGGTTTCGTTTTCAGAGGTTAAGATTTAGTTATAGTCAGCTCACTATAAATTGTCCTTTCATGCCTTGCTCTTTGTGTCCGGGGATTGTGCAGTAAAACTCATATATTCCTGATTCTTTGAATTCGAATCGCAGTGATTCTTGCGCATTTGGTGCGGTATGAAGGTGTAACCACTTGTTGGACGCCCCGTGATGTTGGTGGGCTTTACCAAGTTGCATGTAGGCATCTGTTCTGACTTCAATATCGTGTTCAATTGCATCTAGATTGTTCAGCGTCAATGCCACAGGTGTATTTTTTTCTACTTGTATATCGCGAAGTGAGTATCTCATCTCTTTTGTCACTACCATGATTTGCTGATCGAACCTATCCGAATCTACAAGGTTTTGAGGGTCTTGATTTTGAGTTAACTGGACAAGCGAATCGCTTTTCATAACAAGAGAATTGGCGACGACGAGATACACTACACTGCATACAAATAGCGTGAGTGGTTTAAGTATCCATTTTTTCTGTTGAACCTGCGCATCTTTTCTACTCGTGACGATTATCATGATGAAGATTGTACTCACTGATAGTAAGAAGAAGAGCTGGATGAACGAATTGGCTTCGTTTGGTTGAATCATCTCTCCAAGCATAGCCCCCATCATTCCACCCATTAAGCCTGCCATAATTCCTTCCAACATCGACAGCATTCCGAAACAGAGACCGCACAAAGTTCCTGCCATCACACCGATTGTCATGGCAATCATTGTTGAAAAGAACAACTCGCCCTGATAGAGAATGCCATACAGAACGCCTGCAGTTAGACCTATATTCATGCCAAAATACATCGACACGACCATCCCTTGCATTGGACCGAATTTCGATTTTCTGAGTTTCGCAAGTATCAAGATTACCAGTGTCAAAGCCGCTAGCATTCCAATTAGAACTGTCTCCACCATGTTCTTCATCCGCCTGCTTTCAGAAGAGATTTTCTTATATTCAGTTTTCCTGCTTCTTTTAAGCGTATGCCGAAATGATTTTCCCCATGACAGAACGGTTCTGCAAATTATCTAACAGCGTGTTTTTGTTTTCAGCATATAAGTACCGTCTATTCCTCTTTGTGCCAATAACTTTCACTCAGCGCATCTGCCAACACTTCAGTTGTTCGTCTCATTTCTTCAAGCGTTGAATCGACACCTCCTACTTCAATTAGTACTGCTGTCGGTGAAACGTCCTGATTGTAGACACCATTTCCTTGACTGCTGTCCTTTTGGAAAATCCCTTTCGATAATCCTGGATAGCTCGCGTCCAATCTTCTATTCACTTCTTCTGTAAAAGCCAAGTTGCTTTTAAAGGACTCGTGACTTGTGCCAACGACAAAGAACACCTGCGCAAACGATTGACCTTGAATTGTTTTCGTCGTCGCATTTTTTCTGAGTGAGTCGCGGTGTATGTCTAAAAATAATGTCAGCTTCTTATTTGCTGAACGCGCCGTTCGAATGTGTTCTTCTGTCACTTGATAAGAGGCAGAAAAATCCAATCCCTTTTGGTCAAGTTCCTGGATAATGTCTGACGTATCGACGAGCGTCCCAATTCCCCGGTTTTCTAACGCTCGTTCTAGCATCTTTCCGACTTGTGTGATGTTCCGGCTTTCATGAACCGCATCTTTTGGATCATCCGTTTCTGGGAAGTAAGGAAGAAATGACTCTCTGCTATGGGAATGGTAGACATACGCTACCTTCTTCCCGAACGTAGAGTGCGGCAAGTCTTTTGGTGGAACTACAGGTCGTCTCATCGATTGAAAGCGCGCATTGAACTTTTCTTTGTCAAACGGATGATCAGCCAGCAACTCATTCATCGTAGGCGTCAATCCACGCCCATCGCTAAGCATCACTTCTGCTCGCTCTGTCTTTCGGCTGTCGGAACTTTCCTCAGATTCTTCATCCTCAAGGTTTAACATGTCCCAGTTTTGTATAGATTCTGGTGCCATCTCTGCTATTTTTCGAATCGGTTTTTCCCATCTTATTGTGTCCTCTGAAGATGCTGAAAAAAAATACGACCAAAATAGTAGCATGATAAGCCAGCATATAAATAATCCAAGTGCAATGAATAAAAGTATTAGAAGCCATGACTTTTTTTTATGTTTATCAGTAGTATTTCGTTTCATTTATCTTCTCCTCATTCCTTGATTCATTATAACAGCTTGTCAAAAAAAGCCTTTAATTGTATAGGAATTGCATACATTCTGCATACTTGATGGGTATACCTACTTTACATAGCAATTTAAACGAAAGGAGTGTTGACATTGGAAAATCATTCACACGATACACATGAGCACGCGACTCATACAGAAAACTCGGAACGAAACCATTCAAATGGTAATCATGGCGGTCATGGAAACCATCACGCTCACATGGTCCAAGACTTCAAGAAAAGATTCTATGTGTCGTTAGTTATCACGATTCCTATTCTGATATTGTCACCTATGATTCAACAATTCTTGAACGTCGACTGGCGATTTGCTGGCGATCTCTATATTCTGTTCGCACTTTCTACGTTCGTCTTTTTCTACGGAGGACTTCCGTTTTTAACAGGAGCTAAGGATGAGCTGAAGGAACGTACACCTGCCATGATGACACTTATATCACTCGCGATTATCGTTGCGTATGTCTACAGTACAGCTTCCGTATTCGGACTAGCCGAAAATAATTTCTTTTGGGAATTGGCCACTCTTGTAGATATTATGCTTCTTGGCCATTGGATTGAAATGCGTTCCATTATGGGAGCTTCAAAAGCGCTTGAAGAACTCGCGAAGCTAATGCCTTCGGAAGCACATCTATTAAACGAGGATGGGTCGACAACGGAGGTTGAAGTATCGGAGTTACAGTCTGGTCAACGCGTACTCGTCAAACCCGGAGAGAAAATCCCAGTAGATGGACAGATTGTAGAAGGTAAATCGTCTGTCGATGAATCCATGTTGACGGGTGAATCTCTTCCCGTAGACAAATCAGTGGATGAGGAAGCCATTGGCGGATCCATCAATGGGGAAGGTTCTCTTGTACTATCCGTGACAAAAACAGGTGAAGATACGTACCTTTCCCAAGTGATTACTCTTGTAAAAGAAGCGCAAGAATCGAAATCACGTGCACAAGATCTTGCGAATCGCGCAGCGAAATGGTTGTTTTACGGCGCACTTGCTGCGGGACTAATCACGTTTACCATCTGGTTATTGCTCGGCTATTCCGTTTCGTTTGCAATCGAGCGTATGGTGACCGTGCTCATTATTGCTTGTCCACATGCTCTTGGGTTAGCTGCACCATTAGTCGTAGCAGTTTCTACTTCAATAGCAGCAAAAAATGGTCTGCTCATCCGCAATCGTCCTGCGTTTGAAGAAGCTCGAAAAATCCAAGCAGTTGTGTTCGACAAAACCGGGACCCTTACAAAAGGAGAGTTTGGCGTAACGGATATCCTTCCTTCAGACGGCTACATGGAGGAAGACGTTATTTCATATGCTGCGGCAGTTGAATCCCAATCACAACATCCACTCGCACAAGGAATTGCAAAAAAGGCGGAGGCATCCGAAATTCAAGTGCCCAAAGTACATGACTTCCAATCGTTGACGGGGAGAGGGTTGCAAGGTACGGTCAACGACAAACAAGTACTTGTTGTCAGTCCAGGATATATGAAAGAAGCAAACCTATCCTACTCAGAAGACTCATTTAGCAAATGGTCGTTCGAAGGAAAGACGGTTGTTTTCCTACTTATTGATAGTCAGCTTGCAGGCATGATTGCTCTTGCAGATATTGTTCGTGAAACAGCTGTAGAAGCTGTGAGTGAATTAAAAAGTCTTGGTGTCAAATCGATTATGCTGACAGGTGACCACACACAAGTAGCAGAATACGTTGGTAAACAGCTCGGACTTGAAGAAATCTTTGCCGAAGTGCTCCCTCATGAGAAATCAGAGAAAATTGTCCATATCCAAGAAAAAGAAGGTTTGCGGACTGCAATGACAGGCGATGGTGTCAACGATGCTCCTGCACTTGCCAAAGCAGATCTCGGTATCGCAGTCGGTGCTGGTACAGATGTCGCGATTGAAACGGCAGATGTCGTGCTCGTAAAAAGCAACCCACTCGACGTTGTCACGATTATTAAACTATCGTCTGCTACGTATCGCAAAATGAAGCAAAACCTATGGTGGGCTGCTGGCTATAATATCGCAGCGATCCCACTTGCAGCAGGCATCCTTTACCCACTTGGAATCGTGTTAAGTCCTGCAGTTGGGGCAATATTAATGTCACTGAGTACGGTCATCGTTGCGATTAATGCCCGATTACTAAAAATTTAACATTATTGACGTTACCGACTATCCAGAAATTCAGTACATACTGATTTCTGGATAGTCTTTCTTTGCGTACATAATCCGTGCGTTCTGCATACATTTTCGATACGTTTAACTTATACTGCTCAGTAGAGTGAAAAGGAGCGCGTGCTGTGAATAAAATTTCAACGAAGTTAGCGACTTCATTTATCATTTCATTTCTCATTATGGATACATTGCTGATGGTGTACTTGCACCAAACCATTACACATGCCCGGGTAAACGAAGAACTCGATCGGCTGTTAAAAACGGGCAGCAACCATCGCGATGTCTTAGAAGATAACTACAATGAAACGACCCTTCATCATATTATTCTCATGGAGAGCGGCGGCGAACGGGATGTCGCCATTCTCGATGATGCAGGAAACGTTGTGCAGCATTCATTGGATAATGAAGAGGTTCTTCTCCCTTATTTGAACCAACTAAACGAGGAGCTACCGACAAAAGATACGATATTACCAGTAGATTGGAAGGAGTCCCCTTATCTCATCAGTGTACATCCGTATACGGCTCAAGGTAATTCGGGTTCACTAGTCATGCTTCAGAGTACGATTCCCATCCGCCAACTTGTGCATCGTCTAAACATCCATTTCATCCTCGCGGGCGGCGGAGGCATTGTCATTTTGTTTGTCGTATACTTATTGCTTTCTAAATGGCTGACCCGTCCACTTATTCGGATGAAAGAAGCGACTGAACAAATAAGTAAAGGATTTTACGACGTCGACTTGCCGAAGCTTTCGAATGATGAGCTTGGTGAACTGGCCACTTCCATTCGTACATTATCGAATGACTTAAGTCGAGTAAAACGTGAGCGCAATGAATTTCTTGCATCTGTTTCTCATGAAATGGGAACCCCGCTAACGTATTTAATCGGCTATGCTAAAGTTGCTCAACGGACAGAACTGGATGATGCAGAGCGCTTCAATTATTTATCCATTATCGAAGAAGAAGCGGAGCGATTGAAAACACTCGTGAAAAACTTAATGGATCTTGCGCAGATGGACGAAATGACGTTCTCTGTAAGTAGGTCTGAGTTTTCTTCTACGGGATTCGTTCGGGATATTGTCCAGCTGGTCCAACCCGCGTTCGATATGAAAGGAATTTCACTTTTCACTGAAACTGGTGATGATTTCACATTGGTGGCTGATCGAATGCGATTGGAACAAATTATCCTCAATCTATTAGACAACGCGCTTCACTATTCTGAAAGTGGTACAACTGTCACCGTACGTGCTTTTCAAAATAAAAAGCAAGCCGTCTTACAAGTTCAGGATAACGGATGTGGCATTCCGGTTGATAATCAGCAAGAAATATTCGAAAAGTTATATCGCGTTGAAAAATCCCGTTCGCGTTCGTTTGGTGGTGCGGGGCTTGGCCTTGCGATTGTAAAGGAACTGACGGAAGCGCATGGTGGTACGATTGACGTCCAGAGTGAACCGGGACACGGGAGCACGTTTACAATTCGACTATAACTAGGACGGAGGGGCGGCGATGAATATGAAAACTATATTACTAATTGACGATGAAAAACGAATGCTCGATTTACTCGAGTTGTTTCTTGCTCCGCATGGGTATCGTTGTTTGCAAGCGACGGACGGCCAAGCAGCTCTTAAGCTATTCGAAGAAGAGAAGGTCCACCTAGTGCTGCTCGATATCATGATGCCCGGGATGGATGGTTGGGAAGTTTGCCGTCGTATTCGTGAGTTGGCTGACGTTCCTGTCATTTTATTGACTGCTCGTACTGACAAGTCAGATGTTGTGAAAGGGCTAGACCAAGGAGCCGACGATTATATTACAAAACCGTTTGACGAACGTGAACTAATCGCGAGGGTACGTGTCGCTTTAAGGCGTGTCCCTGATGAAAACCAGCCGAAGCAGCTTAAAGAAGGACCTTTTACACTGGACTTGGAATCGTATTCAATTCTGTATGACACGCACGAAGTACGTCTGACATTAAAGGAATTCTATATCATTGAAGCCATGATGGCTCGACCAAACCGTACATTCACGCGGGAAGACTTACTTCATGTGGCATGGGAGTACGATACCTATACCGAAGTACGGACGGTCGATTCGCATATCCGAAACTTACGGGACAAGTTAAGAAAATCAAGCTTTCCGATTGACGGTATTCTACTAACGGTATGGGGGATCGGATATAAATGGAAATGAGGAGAATTAGGATGAAGAAACCATTAGTTGGTGCAGTACTCGGTGGGCTGCTGATTTTAAGCGCATGCTCAAACAAAGAAGCATCCTTTGCGTATGAAGATGTGAAAAATCCAGAAGTGGATCATATCCACGGTTCAGGATACAGCAATGGAGGCCCTGATTTCGTTATCGCAACGCATGCTGGCTTATATGCTTACGGAGAGGATGGCTGGAAAGAAGCAAATCGTGAAAAAAACGATTATATGGGCTTTCAACCTACGGAAGATGGCTTTTTTGCGAGCGGCCATCCTGCAGTCAATTCCGATTTGAAAAATCCATTTGGTCTTATGAAGAGTACAGATAAAGGGGCAACGTTCGAGCAGCTTGCGTTTTATGGAGAAATCGATTTCCACTATCTTGGTGCGGGGTACAAGTCGAATGTAGTCTATGTATTCAATGAATCGCCCACTGCTGATCTAAAAGGCGGATTGAACTATACACTCGATGAAGGGAAAACCTGGACCACTTCAAAAATGGAAGGATTTACAGCAACTACCCTTTCAAACTTAGCCGTTCATCCATCTAATGAGGAAATGATTGCAATCGGCAGTCAAGAAGGACTTTTTTTGTCCACAGATTTTGGAGATACGTTCGCTAAATTGAATGACGCAACGATGATCACCTATGTCACGTTGATTGAAGACGGTGGCTATTATGCCACAATCGAAAAAGAAGACCGACCAAGGCTTAACCGATTCACAATTGACAAAACGGAAGAATCCACTATTTCGTTACCAGATGAATTACACAGTCCGATTCAATTCATTGCAACGAGTCCGGATGATTCAGAAGAAGTTGTTGTAACAGCGTATGACAACTCAATTTATAAGACGACAGATGCTGGTTCGACTTGGATACAGCTTGCGAATGCCGGACAATTGAAAACGTCTAAATGAGATTTAATATAAGGGGCTAAGAATGATGAAATCATTAATGAAATGGCTCATACTCGCTGTCATCAGTTCACTGATTGCAGGATGTTCAATGAGCAGCACAGGCGAAGAATCTACAGATAAACATTCTGAAAATGGCATGAATCATGACATGAGCGGGATGGACGGCATGGATGGTCATATGGATCATGACAATCCACTGCCTTTAAAAGACTCAAATGGTTTTAATGAGTTGGCCGTCTCTCCCCTTCTTGAAAAAAATACGGCTGGTGATGTCGATTACACACTGACCGCACAAAAAGGCAACCAGCTACTGCTTGAAGGTCAAACGACGGAAACCTATGGCTATAATGGTGACTTCCTCGGGCCTGTGCTGAAACTGCGTCAAGGCGAGACTGTTCGTATTAAAACCGTAAACGCATTGGATGAGGATACGACATTCCATTGGCACGGGTTGGATGTACCGGGTGATGTCGATGGCGGACCACATAATCCATTGAAACCTGGAGAAGAACGGATTATTGAATTTAATGTCACTCAGGAAGCCGCGACACTTTGGTTCCACCCCCATCCTCATGGTAAAACATCTGAACAAGTATATAAAGGACTTGCAGGACTGCTCTATATCGAAGATGAGCATTCCGACAGCTTGAATTTGCCAAGTGACTATGGCATCAACGACTTCCCTGTTCTCTTGCAAGACCGCGCATTCACTAAAACGGGGGAACTGAACTATGAGGCTGCGTATAATTCAGATGGAACGCTTGGTGATCGCTTACTCGTCAACGGAACGCTCGACCCGAAACTATCCGTACCTCAAGGCAAAGTTCGTTTACGTCTGGTGAACGGATCGAATGCCCGTAATTATACCGTTGCGCTTAGTTCAGGGGATTCGTTCCAGCAAATCGCTACGGATGGCGGGTTACTGAACGAGCCAGTGGCGATGGATACACTCAAGTTAACACCTGCAGAGCGTGCAGAAATCATTATCGATTTTGATGGGCTGCAAGATGTGGAAAATCTATCGTTAGTGGATGATCAAGGAACGATCCTTCTGCCATTTGCAGTCAACGATGGACAGACTTCTAGTGAGATACCTGCAAAATTGAACTCTTTTGAGGTAACAGGGGAAGAACGAAACTTACCGGTGACGAAGCGTCTTGAATTATTTGGCATGATGGACATGGTAACCATCAACGGTAAAAAGTTCGATATGAACCGGATTGACATGACTCAAAAAGTTGGTGAAACCGAAGTCTGGGAGCTGACCAATAAGCCCGATCCGATGGGCGGCATGATCCATCCTTTCCACATACATGGCACGCAGTTCAAAGTGATATCCGTGAATGGCAAAGAGCCGGATGACAATCTGAAAGGCTGGAAAGATACAGTTGCCCTGGAGCCTGGTGATCGCGTAAAGATTGCAATCTCGTTTAAAAACAAAGGTGTCTATATGTACCACTGTCATATTTTAGAGCACGAAGATAATGGCATGATGGGACAGATTGAAGTGAACTAGAAATAGAAGAAGCCGCCTTGCTCATGTTGAGCGGGCGGCTTTTCGTTTATTCAACTGTTCATTATACACCTTGAGAAGTTTACAGATCCTTGTCTAAGGCGTGCACTTCAAAAGCCTCTTTTCAACACCCAGTTGCATTTTTCTATCCACGCCTATAGAATAGAACAAACGTTCCATTCATAACAGTTATACTTACTTAAGATGGAGGAAACCAATGAATGACTTTCATACTGCGTTAGCTCATGTGAAACAGCTAGTTTATCAACCGAATCATTTCACCATATCCGACGTTTGCGAAGAGCGCCAAAACTCGGAGTATGGTGCCGGTGTCTTTCTTTTAAATACTAACTCCATTCGCTTTCGGGTAGCCAAAGTAACACCGACGAAGATCGGTCAATTTGTTGCGATGTGGGAGAAAGATGAACATCATAACAACCAGCCATTCTCTTATGACGAGTCTCCTGACTTGCTCGTCATCAATACATTTACTAAAGAGCATTTCGGGCAATTCGTCTTTCCAAAAGCCATTCTTGCAACCCATCGTATTCTTAAAACAGACAGCACAAACGGCAAGATGGCCATTAGAGTTTATCCGAGTTGGGACACCCCAACAAGTAAGCAAGCCATTGCTACGCAAAACTGGCAGTTAGACTATTTTATTGATTTAAGCGACGTAACGGCTGAACCTTCGCATACAATTTTAGAGTTGTATGCATAACGAACTTTTAAATTTAAACTGCGTTCTCCCGTTAAAGCGTCATCAAAGAGTTCATGCGCTCTAGATACGCTTCTTTTTCTTTGTAATCTGGCATGATGCTGCCGACACGCCGCCAGAACGATCGGTCATGATTCATGTGCGTCAGGTGGCACAGCTCGTGAATCATGACGTAGTCGATCACTTCAACTGGCGCCATGGCGAGGCGGTAGTTGAACTCTAGTTTTTTGTTAGAGTTACAGCTCCCCCATTTACGGAAAGACTCGATAATGTCGATGCTTTTAAATGTGACTTTGAGTTCTTTTTGATAATGTTTGATGCGCGATTCGATAAGTGTTTTACATTGTGTGAAGTAAAACTTTTTCAAGTTGAGTTTCAACTGTTCTTTTGTCAAATTGTCAGTGTGTATCAATTCGTGTAGAGAGCGTTCTTCTCCTAGATAGAGAAATGTCCCGTTTGGCTCATACTTACGGGCAAGTGAGCTCACTTTGTTAGCGTCTCGTTCATTCTGTTTTTCGAGAATCCAACTCCCCCACTTTTGTAGCTGTTCGGCAATCGCTTCATCCGACGTTCTGTTAGGGGCTTTAACCGTGATGAATCCAATCGAATCTATCTGCAGCTGCATCTTCTTCCCTTTTCCATACTGTACATTATAGTGAATGACTTCATTGTCGATGGTAATTTTCATAGTGTCCCTCTTTTTCTAGTTTATCCACGTAGGAAATACTCCGAATACGTCCCTTGCAGCAGCAAGACAATCTCACCGAAAATCCCGATAGCGAGAAATAGAAAGTAATACGTTGCCTTGGTGATGTCTTTACCAAACAGCTCTTTGAATGCTTGTATGACGAGTTTTTCAAAGTTGAAGAGTGTCAAGACCCAAGCGATGATGAGAAATGTGAGAATGGCCATCGATCTGCCCCTTTCGTTCACTTAGGTTTCGGATTGGGTTTCATGACCCAGATGAGAAATACGAAAAAGAGTGTCATCATGGTCCGAATGAGGAGTTCCACAACGAGACGATCTTTACTGATGAAGTCATCTGGCAGTATATACGTCAACACAAAGCCAAGAATGAATACAGCAATCCATCTAATCATAGGAATCCCCTCCCGTGTTTGAGTACGCTTATTATACCACGGTTCTGAACAATCCCCTGTTCAGTTTTCTGAAAACAAAAAGCAATTCTCTCAGATTAACCCATCTAGGAGAATTGCTTGTTCTAATTTGTCAGTTCACTCATATTCTCTAAACCCTGTTACTCTGGCTTGAATACGATTTCGCTCGTCTCTCGTTTTTCATAAAGACTCCAAAATGCATCTGCAATTGCTTCCGGATCAAAAAATGTTCCGGCTTTTACGACTCCGCCAATTGTAACCGTTCCTACGTGAATTCCTTTCGGCGCTAATTCTTCAGCCAGCGTGAATGTTAAATTCCGTAATCCTGCTTTTGAAATGGCCGCGGAAGCTCTGGATACAACCGGATTCAAGGCAAGTGCGCCTCCTGTGAATAGAATCGTACCCGATTTGCGTTCAATCATTTCAGGAATAACTTGCTGTGCGCTGTTCAACGCGCCGACTACATTGATTTGGAAATCATGAAGCAGCTCTTGTTCCGTTAAGACAGATGGGTCGTTGATAGAATTAGCTCCTGCATTGTAAACGAGCACGTTGGGTGCACCGTATTCTGATTGGATAGTCGTGAATGCGGACTTCAATGATTCAGACTGTGAAGCATCCGCTGTGATTCCATACGCTTCAATGTTTTCGTTCTTTAGTGCCGCAACTTGTTCGTCCAGTGATTCCTGTCTTCGTGCTAGAAGAACCAATTTAAATCCATTTTTACCGAACTTCCTTGCTACGCCTGCGCTCACTCCAGGTCCAGCTCCGACGATTACTGCTAATAAGTTACTCATATTAGGCTCTCCTTTAACTATCTGTGATTCGTGATTAAACTTTGTTGGTCACATCGTCTATTTTCACGTGATCTCTTTATTGTATCACTTGAAGAGGTGTTTGCTGGTTGAGACGACTTCGCACAAGTTATCAGCACTAAACACAGTATACGGAGACCCTCCTACTTTCAAACCTTCAAGAGCCCACGGAATCCTCTGCCAGCATAATAGGACTCGACGCCATTGTGATAGACAAACGTGGTACCAAAGCGGAAGTCACAGAATAACCCGCCACCGAGTTTACGGATGTTTTCCGGTGTCTGAATCCAACTGGACGTTTTCTTATCAACAGTTTCGATTTGTTGCAATGCTTTATATTGTTCTTCATCTAACATCTCGATACCCATTTCTTCTGCCATTCCAACTGCGCTATGTGCTGGCTTGTTCTTTTTACGTGCTTCGAGTGCTGCTGCGTCGTAACAAATACTTCTGCGCCCTGCAGGACTTTCTGCTGAACAGTCGACAAATATAACTGTATCGGTTTCGTTGTCAAAACGAATGACGTCTGGCTCTCCGCCAGTACTTTCCATTCCATTAAGTGACCATAGTTTTTCTGGATTCGTATCGAGTTTCGCTTGTACAATCTCCCATGCTAGATCTGCATGACGGTGCATATTTTCTTCAAAACGAGTTTTCAAGATGCTCAGCAGTTCCTCGCATTGTTCAACAGGCAATTCTTTCTTCGCAGTGATTTCACTTTGGTTTGTCATAGTTATTCCCCCTCTGATGGCTATCTTTTACTACTTTCCATAGTACCACCTTAGTCTATACGTAATCTATTTTTTCAAAGCGTTACTTCTTAACTGGGATCCAAATTTCACTGTAGTAATTCTCTGAGTATGGGTCTTCATCGCTTAGGTAGACTTCCATTTCAGGTCCACCCGAATGTTGATAGCCTGTTGAGGGGAACCATTCCGAAAAAATTCGCTGCCAAACGTCTGGCATGGCATCCGGCATGGCGCCGTGCACTGGAAATACAGCCCATGTTGCTGAAGGAATTTGCACTTCATCCCAATCTTCCGGAATGGAGTTAAACGGCGATTCCACACCAATCACGTATGTTAGTTGTTCTTGTTCGTTATTAAAATCCAGACAGACACCAAGCAAACCAAGTTCACCACTCACTTGCGCTAATTCTTCTGCTAAGCCATTCTGATTGGATTCCATCCAGAACGCAGCAATGTTGCGATTGTTTTCCCCTTCAACTGTACTCGTACGAATACTTTTCCCTACTACTGCAAACGCCTCTTTCTCAACAATTCTATAATCCATTTCCACATCTCCCTTAATCTGAATTTGAAAAGAAAGTTTAGGATAGGCTTTCAAAGAACGGTTTTGCTTTTTCGCATCCGTTGGAGTAATCCCGTGGATTCTCCGGAATGCTTTTGTAAACGACTCTGGACTTTCATATCCTTACTTCAGCGCAACATCAATTACTTTCGCGTCGGCATTCACCAATTCCTGTGTCGCCAGTGTAATTCTTCGATTTCTGATGTATTCACTCACCGTATAGTCTGTCAGCATCGTAAACATACGCTGGAAGTGAAATCTCGACATACACGCTTGACTTGCAATCTCATCGATGAATAAGTCGTTGTCCAGATTCTGTTCGATGTACGTAATACTGTCTAGCATTCTTTGAAGGCCTTCCATCCGTTTCCTCCCCCTTCTAAATTCAGTTTATCAAGCCCTTAAAGGGAGTGCCGGTCCAGACGTGCTCACTTGAGACCGGCTTATTTTAACAGTGTCTCGATTTCTTCATTGAGTTGATCGATGTTGACGTTTTTGGTTGACTTATCCTCCAGCCGATACTTCTGTTTCAGTTGAATAATCCGCAGAACACTTTCATCAATGCGCTGTTCTGTAATTTCGTTCGATGCGACCGCTGCTTTCAATGCATCGATAGCTGCAACTGTCTTTGCTGGATCGTGTGCAATGAGAACAACGTCACTGCCCGCTTTAATGGAGTGAACGGCTGCGTCCGCTAAGCCGTAATGATTCGTGATTGCTTTCATCGTCATATCATCGGTCATGATCACACCTTTATAGCCAAGCTGTTTGCGCAGCAAGCTCGTGATAATTGGTTCAGACATCGATGCTGGATAGGTTTCATCCAACTGGGGCAGTAAAATATGAGCGACCATGATGACATCAGCATCTGCTTCGATCGCGCTTTTGAATGGAATCAATTCCAACTGTTCAAGTTGCTGCAGTGTTTTGTTCACCTTCGGCAATTCCAGATGGGAATCGACGGATGTATCACCGTGTCCTGGGAAGTGTTTCACAACAGGGATGACATGCTGCTTCTCGATGCCTTTCATCGTCTGAATGGTAAGTTGACTCACAACGTCCGGGTCTGCGCTATACGAGCGATCGCCGATGACGGGATTATTCGGATTGCTGTTGACGTCCAGGACAGGCGCAAAGTCCATATTGAAGCCGAATTGCTGGAGCTGTTTGCCAAGCGCTGTCCCGATATTGAAAGCATAGTCAGGGTCGTTCGTTTTGCCGATTGCGGCACCTGTCGGTATCTTTGCCACTTGTTTTGGTAGTCTAGCAACGCGTCCGCCCTCTTGGTCGATGCTTGTAAAGAGTGGCAGCGGATTTCCTTGGTTTGCTGCTTTTAAGCTGTTGACGAATTGCACGGTTTGGTCGGGTGTATCGACGTTGTTCGCATAGAAAATGACGCCGCCTATTTTGTGCTGTTCGATTAGTTGCTTGGATGCTTCGTTGATATCCGTTCCGTCTATTCCGGCAATGAACAGCTGACCGAGTTTTTCATCCAATGTCATTTTGGACAGCATCTGTTCCTCCTTCGTTTCGACTTTCGTCCAGACCGCGATGTGATCGACTGCCGGATTTGGTGTAGAATTAGTCGGTTTCGGCAAGATCCATTTCAATTGATACTCTGGATTGACTTGATAGATCCAGATAAGTTGGTCGTGTGTATCATCTTGGAAGGTTTTGACTTCATCCGGATCACCAAGCGTGGGTTGCAGGTCTTTGTAATGGATATTCTCCAAATCCTTCCCGGCATAGCGTATATCGAATACGAGACCGCCACGAGTTCCGATCGTGGCATCGCGCTCCGGATACTCTGTGTAGGTGCCTGTTTCCGTTTCAGAGGATGCGCCGGATGCAGTCCATTCTTGTTCAACCCCTTCGGCTGTTGTTTTACCTGCAATGCCGTTGAAGTTCGGGGTAGTGCCTTGTTTTGCTTGGCGCACAAGTTCCTGGATTTGTTCTTCGGCAGAAATCTTTGGTTCCTCTTTAGTTATATCTGGTTCAGCGTCAGATTTGTGAGAACTCTTTTGCTCCCCTGAATCCATTTTTAGAGCGAATCCAAGTAGGACGACTCCTGCAAGCACTGCCGCAGTTCCTATATAAAGTACTTTTTTCATATACAATTCCTTCTTTTCTAGCCGCTTTCAGTTTAAGCGTTTTTAGTAGTCTTTACCGGAGTATCCCCATAAAAACTAGCTGTTAACAGCTACTGTGACTTGGCTTTTAGTGTTTCATTGATGCTCCTGAAAAGCAAACGTTCGGGATGTGTATTTTATTGGCATATGGTGAAGATATGGACGGTAAAATGATTGCCCACAAAAAAACCGAAAGCCAAGAGGATACTTTCCTGTCGGCTTTCGGATCTCTGCTATTCTATACATAAAATTGTTTCCGCTTGGGTTGCCAAATAATACGCAGGTAGTTTCTTAGATATCATCTGCCGCTTTCATTTGCATTTCGAATTATTATTGATGCATTTCCATGCCGTAAATAGCCATCCATTGCTGCCAGACCTTAAACTCTTTCCCATCCCATTTCAGTGTATTGATGATATATCCAAAGGAGTCGGCATGATACAGTCCGCTGATCATTTGATACGCCTGGATTTCATAGACGCCATTCCGGTCCAGATCTACCGGGTAAAATCCGCTGACGCCGTCGGCCATCCCTTGTACCTGATGTTTCAACTTCCCATTCTGATAATAGATTTGCGACAAATACTCTGCGCCTCGATCACTGATATCCAACAAATATGATTTACCCGTTGCAGGGCTTTGGACGCTAACTTTAAAATTGTCCAGGAATGTGACATTGTACTGGTTCTGTTCGTTGTACTTGTTGAAGTCGAACAACTTTTTCGCTTGGTCGTTCACGAAAGAATAGACATAATCGAACGTAAATGCGCCGGAACCGCCAGAATCGATACTTACGAGAATGTCCACGATGCCGTCTCCTGTAAAGTCTCCAAGGAACACTGTAGGATTGTATCCGGAATTCCCATCTTTGCTGAGTGACACATCATGGATTCTGTGCGTTGCCCCATCCTGTATGTGTAACGTGATCTTTTCAAGATAAGGACTCGATGGATCTGCTGCGTGAACTGCTGTCAGAAACACATAATCCACAATTCCATCCCCATTGACATCTCCATAAGCACCCGCCACAATCTCCGGCTGTCTCTTTTGATTCCCTTGCGTCATCTCATTCATCTGATTCACATGCATTCTCCTTCACTCCTACTTAGACGTTAGACTCAGTGTATTCAATGATGCAGGAGAGTGTCCCGAGTTTCAGGGAATTCATCAGACTCTTTATGTTATATTTGGATGAGTTAGGCACATTTTACATACATTGAACAAAGGGATGAACACGACATGATATTAAAACGACTCTTCTTTGTAATCGGATTACTGTTATTTCTAGTTTCTCTGCCATTAAGCTCACTCATGATTGTTGAACTCGGTCACAATCTCAAAATGCAGAATCTATACGGCGTCACAACGTTAAGTGATGGGTATCCCCCAACTCCGTCCACCTTCACTTATCAAGATCATACGGTAACTATTGAGGAAACGATGAAAGACGAGGTCAGTTTCATTAACCCATGGAGTTATGAAATCGGAATTGCAGATTTGGCCATTAAAATAGATGGCAAGGTAGTGGACCGGTTACTCCATTATCCAGTACGTATCGAAGAAGAGGGGTTAAATCGATATTACGGGGATATCGGGTATTTAATGGTGAGAGATAAGAAAACAAATGAATCCCATTTTGTAATGCTGATCAAGAAAACTAGGGAAATTGAAAAAGAGAAGCCCGATGGAGGAATCGTCGGCAGTTTGCCTGCTGAAACTCTGCAATACGAACAATTCAATCTGGGTGAAGACGGTCAGGTAACAACCGACTCATTCACTTTTGAGGATCGCAGTGGCTTGCAAACTGAACTTCTGAACGTCAGCTTCCTTACTCCATATGGAATCGGTTTTTACACTGATGCTTGGAAGGCGTATCCTGTGTTCTTTTTTCCATTAACGTATCCTTTTGGAACGCTGGTCATCGGATTCGTATTAACTTTTATTTATTTTCCATTCAAGAAAAAAAAGGAAACCTTTTCATCCATAGTACAGTAAATGAATAGTACCCGTAAGTGAAAGAATCGAAGGTCACACACGCGGAGGTGAGCGAATGGATATGCAGTTTATCATTATGGTTCTTGGAAATATCATTTCTACTTTTTTTCAAGCAGGTATATGGGTCGTCGGTTTCTTCTTTCTCTTAGTTAAAACTTTTGAAAATGGTGAGTTGAAAAAAGTGGCGGGCATTTTCACGGGAATCAGTTTGTTGATATTATTCTTCTATTCGATTTTGGTAAATATATAAGTGAGTGAAGACTGTTAATTCCTCTTTGGATTACCGGTCTTTTTTTGTGTGTGACCAGTATACCTCCCGTATCCTTGCGAACCTAAAGAATAAGAACGTTGCATGCGCTCACACAAAAATCTCCCTCGAACGATTCGTCCGAGGGAGCAAGAAACCCACTTTCCTATACAGCTGACTATAACAAACGTTTCCATTGTATTTTCTTTTATCACTCGTTCTCTGATGATATGCTCTTGACGATTCAATCCGGCAGGCGAGTCGATAAAAACTATAAGTAGTGTCCGTTATTCTTTTCAATAGGAAGCGATAAGGGCTTATCAGTAACCAGAGTCCATCACATTTAATACATAACTCCACTTGTCACTGTCTTTTAATGTGTTCATTTCCACTTCCATATTGCCGCCTAAGAAAACTGTTTGTCCTTGAATGGCAACTACCATCGCCTGCAGGATCGGATCACTGTCATTTTTCTGGTAGACGTCGCCGATATTAGGGGTATAGTCACCCGCAGCATCGGTGTCGGTTTGAGGATAATCAGACTCCTCCTCCATGACTGCATCCGGGTCCTGAAGGTCGATAACCGTTGCACCTTCTTCAAGACCTGGTACCATCAGCCAGTATTCATCGTGTCTGATTCCATTCGAGTGATTACTAATCACGCCATTCCTTTCAACCGAGGAAACGATTTCAATTGCATTCAGGTGTTGATAGTCGAATGAATCCGGTTTTGGATTAATGACCAGAATGTAATCACCAACTTTGGCGCGAATGTCCTTATGGAGTGTAAATCTCTTTTGGTTGCAGACGAAACTATCTAAATGTTTCGGTTTGTAAAAATCGATTTCTTTCGCTGTAACAAGTTCTTGTTTAAAATCTCCGAGTCGTATAAGGTGAATGGATTTCTTGAAAAATGCCTTGATAGAATACACTTTATGCAACTTATTTTGATAATACACAAATTGGCCTTTTCGTACGTTTACTAACTTCATTTGTCATCCCGCCTCGCTATTGAATAGTGTGATCATTGATCACTCGTTCTGTTGTGTGTTGATAAAACGCAAACCATACCCAGCCATTGAATCCCATAATGGAACATGGCGGACTGAAGCGATTCCAAAGTTGTCTGCTTTGAACTCAACTTTGCATTCCGTCTGATGAAAGCATAAGATCATGTCGCTGCTGTCATGAGAAACAGCAGTCCGATTTCATATATGCACTGAATAACAGAGCGAATCCGGCAAGCAAACGGAAAACTGGTTCTTCTTCATCTTTTCCCAGTTTACTATACCCAAAACATGAAAACATCCTATAATTGCAAAATCTGATGAACACCTAACTAACAGTTGCAGAGTGACAGCCAAACTTATTTGAGATCAGCATCCTTTTTCATAATCACCATCCCAGCGAACCAACTCGACTTGTACGTGGGAACGTCACACACGCCTTATGAATAAACTGAATCTGCCACACCTATCTCAATTCCATCCACGCTACGCACTCGATGTGTGTGGAATGAGGAAACATGTCCACTGGCTGGATTTCCTGTGTTTTGTAGCCGCCGTCTTCCAAGATTCGGAGATCGCGGGCTAGTGTTGCTGGGTTGCATGAAACGTAGACGACGCGGCCTGGTTTGTGTGTCAGGATTGTTTCGAGCAGCTTTTCGTCGCAGCCTTTTCGTGGCGGATCGACGACAAGGACATCGAACGTTTTGCCCTCACTGTACCATTTCGGAATGACGTCTTCTGATGCACCCGTTTCGAAGTGCGCATTGTCGATTCCATTTAACGCAGCGTTCCGTTTTGCGTCTTCGATGGCTTGCGGCACGATTTCGACTCCGTATACTTCTTTTGCTTGTTTTGCCAGGAATAGCGAAATCGTTCCGATACCGCAGTATGCATCGATGACTGTTTCAGTACCTGTCAGCTGTGCGAAATTGAGTGCTTGATTGTAAAGTGTCTCCGTTTGCACAGGATTCACTTGATAGAACGAACGCGCTGAAATTTCAAAATCGACACCGCCGATTGAGTCGATGATGACGTCTTTGCCATAGAGATTCAAGGTTTCATTGCCAAAAATGACGTTCGTCTTTTGTGTGTTGACGTTTTGCATGATAGAAGTGACTTCTGGTACTACTCGTTTGATGGCTTGGATAACTCGGTCGGCTTCAGGGAATTTGCGGCGCGCTGTGACGAGGACTACCATGAGTTCTCCTGTTGCGCGGGCTTTCCGGACGACCAAGTGACGCAGGAATCCTTTGTGCTTGTGTTCGTCATAGGCATCGATGCCAAGGATTTGCAGCTCGCGTTTCAGCATTGCCATGAGTTCGTCGGCTTCCTCGCTTTGGATGATACAGACGTCAGTGTCGACAATGTTATGCGTTTTCGAGCGATAAAATCCAGAGACCACTTGGCCTTCCCGTTCGCTGAAAGGAATCTGGGATTTGTTGCGATAGCGCCATGGGTCTTCCATGCCAAGCACAGGATGCACAGGAACGTCTGGAAGTTTTGCAAGCCGGTCGATGGCGTCACGGACAGTTTTCTGTTTTTGCTTAAGCTGCGCATCATACGTCAAGTGCTGAATTTGGCATCCGCCGCATTCCGGATAGACGTGACACGGGCCTTCAATCCGTTCAGGTGAAGGGGTAAGGATGTTGAGCAGTTTAGCGAATCCGTAGTTTTTAAGCGTTTTCCCTACTTTGACTTCGACTTCTTCGCCAGGCAAGGCGCCTGGGATGAAAAGTGGATAGCCTTGGACTTTCCCGACGCCTGAGCCGTCGTGGGTAAGGTCTTCTATGTGAACGACGAGCCGGTCGTTTTGGTGTACTGCATAGGTCATGATTCGTGCCCTCCAGTTTTAGGTCTGTACTGTAGTTTACCATAGGTCGGGGTGAGTTGCTTGAGTCGTTTTTGTGGAAGGGTTTGTATGTTGGCTTGAGCGGATTGTCTTGGTGCTTGATCACATTGCGGCTGGCTTGAGCGGAACTCAGTGTACTTTGAGCGATTTCTCTTTGTTGGATGGAGTTACTAGAAAAATGCGGAGTGCAGCGAAGCACACCAATTAATCTTGGTTTTGTCCTTGGACTGATGGAAGGACTTGATTGCAGAATCGAGCGGTTAATCTGTTGAATCGGGCGCTTCGAATGCGGAATCGAGCGCTTCCCCACTACAATAAAGCGCTCATCCCTTCCCTTCTCCCCATAAAAAAGAAGCTGCCGAAGCAGCCCCTTTCCTTATTTCTTCTCATCCTTTTTTGTTCCTTTATCAGCCCAGCCGTCCATCGGTGCAACGAAAAATGCCACGATGATTAAGCCGATCAATACAATGAATGGTGCGTAAAACATGATGAAGTTTTCCAAACAATCGCCCCCTTATGCATGATAATCGCCTTTGCCCCTCACATAGTCTTTGTCAAACAAGAAGAGACGCATGACTAAGATGAGTGACGGAATGAGCAGGCAGAGCCCGAGTATGAACACGACGACGAGTGAGATGGCCATCGCAGGATTCGTGAAACTGTCGTAGATCGTCAAATATGGATAGAGCAAATACGGATAGTGCGATGCGCCGTAACCGTAAAATGCAAATGCGAATTGTCCCGCGAGCATTGCGAACGCCCAGCCGTATTGACGCTTTGTATACAGTAAGACCACGGTTCCTACGAAGAGCAAGAACGAAATCAGGAACATCGGCCAGAAGTTTTGAATGTTGCTGTAGTGTTCCGGCTGATGCTTTCTGAGTTCCACGATGATTCCCGCTGCAGCGATCATAGTCGGCAAAGACCACGTGAGTGCATACCGACGAAGTAATCCTGCTGCTTCTGTATCACGCGCTTTGTTGGCATACCACGTTAAGAATACAGCTGAAATGTACAGTGTTGCGGAAATACTGAGTACAACGATCGCCCATGTAAGCGGACTCGTGAACAGTTTCCAGTAGTCGAGGACAGGATTGCCATCTACTAGTTCGATGAATCCGCCTTCAGAAATCGTCAGCACGATGGATAGCGATGCTGGAATTAGAATTCCGGCTAGTCCATACATGAACGAGTATCCTTTATGGCCGCGTGATCCGTACGTTTCAAACGCGTAGTACGAGCCGCGAATTGCCAACAGAATGACTCCGAAACTGACAGGTACAAGTAGCGTAGTTCCGTAGTAAAACGCCGTCTTCGGGAAGAATCCGATGATCCCCACGAAGAAAAACACGAGAAAGACGTTTGTGATTTCCCAAACAGGCGACAAATAGCGCTGGATAACTTTTGTCAGTACACGCTGTTTTCCGGTTACCGTACTATACGCATTGAAGAAACCAGCGCCGAAGTCGATTGCACCGACCATAATATAGCCGAACAGAAACGTCCATAATACGGTGATCCCAAGTATCTCAAGATTCATCGTATATCACTTCCCTTCATCGCATGACGGTCTTCCAGTTCCTTTTCCACAGGATTGCGACGGAACATACGACGCAAGACGACGACACTTCCTACGCCTAATACAAGGTAGAGTAAGCAGAACAAGATCAGCATGATGTCTACTTGTCCGCTTGTTGTCGCGGCTTCTGAGACTTTCATGATGTCTCGCAAAATCCATGGCTGTCGGCCCACTTCTGCAAACCACCAGCCAAATTCAATGGCAAGAAGTGAAAGCGGTCCTCCAAGTACGATCAGCCAGCGGAACCATTTCGTTGTGATGAACTTCCATTTTCTCCACTGTCCTAATAAGAACACGGCAGATAACAAGGACATCCACATGCCGATGAATACCATGAAGTTGAATAGGTAGTGAATATACAGTGGCGGCACTTCATCTTCCGGAAACTGATCGAGCCCGACTACTTCTGCAAACGGATTGTTTGCGGCGAGAACTGATAAGCCATATGGGATTTTGAGTGCGTATTTAACTTCATTGTCTTCTGTCAGAACACCCATTAAAATGAGCTCTGCTTTGTCGGTCGTTTCGAAATGCCATTCCGCTGCGGCTAATTTTTCAGGCTGGTACTCTGCTAAGTACTTTCCTGAGAAGTCACCGATAATTGCGGCACCGATTGAAAAGATGAATCCGACTTTCATCGTAAGCAATAATGCTTTTTTGTGATATACATGATCGGACCCGCGTAACAATCGGAATGCAGCAATGGCCGCAAGTACAAATGCCGCAGTCATGAATGCTGTGACCACAACGTGTGCCACTTTAGTCGGCATTGCAGGATTGAACATGGCGAGCAGCGGACTGATGTTGACCAGTTCCCCGTTCACGATGTCGAAGCCGCGTGGTGCGTTCATGAATGCATTCACAATTGTGATGAAGACTGCAGAGAATGCAGCGCCGAGTGCGACAGGGATCAGCAGCAATAAATGCTTCTTCTGGTTTTCAAATCGATCCCATGTATACAGATATATCCCAAGAAAAATCGCTTCAAAAAAGAAGGCGAAGGTTTCCATGAATAACGGGAGCGCAATGACGTTACCGGCTAATTCCATGAAATTCGGCCATAATAATGATAATTGCAATCCAATTGCTGTTCCTGTGACGACCCCTACTGCCACTGTAATTACGAATCCGCGTGCCCATCTGCGTGCAAGCAAAATGTAATGTTCGTCGTTTTTTCTGATTCCTACCCATTGCGCAATCATAATCATCAATGGAACACCGACACCAATGGTTGCATAAAGGATATGAAACGACAGGGTAGTCTCCGTCAAGACGCGCGAGAAAAATACTGATTCTTCATTCCCCACTAAGGTTGCCTCCTTTTACTTAAATAATAGAATATAGTTAACTGAATAATCTTCCAAGAATGGACAAAAGCATAACGCCCGCGACGCCAAATGCTAACCACATGAGCACTCGTTCTTGCTTTTTGTACATCGGGCCACTTCCTTTCGTGAAGGTTCTAATCCAATTTTAACATGGTGTACTGGTTACTTTCCCTCCTTTTGATTAAGTTACGCCTATTTAGGGTATTAAATAGTGATGGAGTTGTGACAAGTTATTACTTGAATACTTGAATTATTGTAAATTGTAGTGTATACTAGAACAATTAAGCGAGGTGAACGCAATGAAATTAAAACGGAAAGTACTTGCCTATATAACACGAGGCGATGAAGAAGACCGCGAACTTCTTGTGTTCGAGCATAGAGATTACCCAGAAGCTGGACTTCAAGTTCCAGGAGGCACGATCGAAAGGGACGAACTATTGATCGATGCACTGTATCGCGAAATAGAGGAAGAATCCGGCATCCAACGAGACGATCTTGTCTTATGCGGTAAACTGCATAAAACTAATTTCTATCCGAAGGACAAAGATGAAGTCCTCGAACGCAACGTTTTCCACTTCGATTATGTAGGTGAACACGATTTAGAGTGGGATTATCAAGTACATGGCGAAGGGAAAGATGAAGGTCTCATCTTTCAGTTCAAATGGATTCCAGTTGAAGATTTACCGAAGCTTGCTTCGAAGCAAGATCAGGCGCTTGAGTTCATTGAATAAGTTATTACAAAAAGCAACAGGCGATGAGCCCGTTGCTTTTTTGTGTTTTTAGGGGTGCTAGGAAGTCTCTTCAAGCGGGGGCCGCCTGTATCGGGCGGGTTCTTCTCTCTCAATAAGGCGCCTTTCCTCTCGTATCGGGCGGGTTCTTCTCTCAACCGGGCGCCTTCCCTCTCGTATCGGGCGGGTTCCTCTCCCAATCGGGCGGGTTCCCTCCCGAAACGGGCGGGTTCTTCTCCCAATCGGGCGCCTTCCCTCCCGAAACGGGCGGGTTCCTTCTCGTATCGGGCGGGTTCATTCACAACTAATGCTGCAAATAAAAAACCCTGCAAGCGCAGGGTTTTCACACAATTACCACGTACGATCCTGTTCGCGGAGATTATCGAACGGGACGTACATTTCAATATGACAGGATAAGTTTTTGAATTCTGCTGGGATCTTGCCGCCGTATTCACCATCCAGATTTACTAACACTTCTGCGTCTGACGTGACTTTAACTGACTCGGCTTTGCATGAAATCACGAGTGGGTCGTTTAAGTGTTCCCCACGAACCGCGAGGCTGACCACTCGAATGAACTCAGCAATGTTACACTTTTTCAAAATGAGCAGCGTAAACTTTCCATCGTTGATGCTTGACTCAGGTGCCAGTTTTTCAAAACCGCCTACAGAATTCGTCAGGCCGACTAAGAACAGCATGGCTTCATCGTCAAACACTTGGTCGTCATACTCAATCTTTACATGACTTGCATGAATCGAAGGAATCATTTCAATTCCTTTTAAATAATAGGCAAGTTGTCCAAGCATGGTCTTTAAGCGGCTTGGGACTTCGTATGTCAGCTCGGTCAGCCGGCCGCCGCCTGCGATATTGATGAAAAATCGATCATTCATTTTACCGACATCGACCGGAATTTTTTTGTCTTCCAAAATAATATCGAGCGCTTTGTTGATATCCCGAGGAATGCGCAATGCACGCGCGAAGTCGTTCGTCGTCCCCATCGGAATCAGGCCGATTGGCGGACGGTTTTCATAACCGGATACGCCGGCAACCACTTCGTTCAATGTTCCATCGCCGCCTGCAGTGATGATCAAGTCAAAACCGCGTTCAACTGCAGCCGCAGCTGCAACCGTTGCATCCCCTTCACAGGTTGTCGCATGGGCAGATGCTTCATAGCCAGCTTGTTCCAGCCGCATCAGCACTTCCGCCAAGTTTTTACGGAAGGCTTCCCTTCCCGCTGTTGGATTGTATATAATACGAGCACGTTTCATACGTTGTTTCCCTCTTTCTATTCACTCTAGTTGTGATAGCCGGACGATTACTTCGTTCCTTGGACCACAGGTAAGAATGTAGTACGAATGTCGTCATATACGGTCAGCCAAAATTCCGGCTTCGTCGTGTACTCCGAGTAAAGTTTAGTGAAGACAGCTTTTTGTTTTTCTTCGAAGTCTGGCGCATCTTTTGGCGGAATCTGACTTTTTAATTCCATCACACGCTTTTGGATTGAGGCCGCACGAGGTCCCCATTTTGCAGCTATATTGCCTTGCTCATCCAGCAGTAAATACATAGGAATCGAACGCCCGCCATTTGTTAAATGACGATCGATCAGTTCTGTATCTTCATCACGATAGACGGCACGGACGTCAAGATCAGCTGCTTCTGCGATCCGGCGTAAAATCGGATTATTCATCATCGCATCCCCACACCAGTCTTCTGTAATGACGAGAATACGGGGGCTAAGTTCCTTTAAATGGGTGATAAATTCATCGTCTTTCGGCACATCAAATTGTTCATAAATCGAGAAACTGTTTTCTTTATGCTGTTCCATTCGATCCATGTACTCTTTAAGAGAAATCGCACGTTCAAAATAGTCCAATTCAGTAGCCAACGATCTTCACACTCCTTTTTTTAAGTGTACCCCTAGACATGCTCGGAAATCAACTGTTCACAATGCTCACAAAAACGTCCTGTGCTCGACTACGGGAGCCAAATCACAGGACAATTAGAGACATATTTTAGCGTTTGCTGATTTCATCCAACAATAGTTTGTTTACCATCGGCGGATTTGCTTGGCCTTTTGTTGCTTTCATGACTTGACCAACGAGGAAACCGACAGCACGGTCTTTCCCGTTCTTATAGTCTTCGATGGATTGTTCATTTTTATCCAAGATTTCACCAATAACTTTGCGGAGTGTGCCTTCGTCAGAAATTTGGACTAATCCTTTTTCCTTGACGATTGTTGCAGCGTCTCCACCGTTTTCAGCAAGTTCTTTAAAGACCTTTTTCGCGATTTTTGATGAAATCGTTCCATCTGAAATCAGCTTGATCATGCTGGCAAGGTTTGCGGGAGTGAGTGGTGTATCACCCAGTTCCTTACCTGCTGAGTTCAAGTATGCTGATACTTCGCCCATGAGCCAGTTTGATGCAAGTTTGGCATCTGCTCCAGCGTTCACGGTTTCATCGAAGAAATCGGACATCTCTTTCGTCAATGTCAGTACGTGTGCATCATATGCCGGTAAGTCGAGCTCGCTTACATAACGTGCTTTACGCGCATCGGGAAGTTCTGGGATTTCTGCGCGGACGCGGTCCATCCAGTCTTGGTCGATGACAACGTCGGAAAGGTCGGGATCGTTAATGAAACGGTAATCGTTTGCACTGCCCTTAATGCGCATTAGGACAGTTTGACCCGTTGCTTCGTCATAACGACGTGTTTCCTGAACGATTTTCTCTCCAGCAAGCAGCATTTTTTCTTGACGCTCGACTTCGTTCGCAATTCCGCGACGTACAAAGTTGAATGAGTTCAAGTTTTTCAGTTCAGTTTTCGTTCCGAATTGTTCTTGACCATACGGACGAAGTGAAATGTTGGCATCACAACGAAGTGATCCTTCTTCCATACGAACGTCTGAAACGCCTGTATATTGAATGATTGCTTTCAATTTTTCAAGGAAAGCATACGCTTCGTTCGGTGTGCGGATGTCCGCTTCTGTAACGATTTCAATCAACGGTGTTCCTTGACGGTTCAAGTCAACAAGAGAATAGCCGTTATCTGAGTGATTCAGTTTACCAGCATCTTCTTCCAAGTGTACACGTTCGATGCGGATTTTCTTTTTGTAGCCGTCCACTTCAATCTCAATCCAGCCATTTGCGCCGACTGGGCGGTCTTCTTGAGAGATTTGGTACGCTTTTGGATTATCCGGATAGAAGTAGTGCTTACGGTCGAAGTTCATGACACGTGCAACGTCACAGTTGAGAGCCATTGAAGCTTTCATCCCGAAGTCGATTGCTTGCTTGTTCATCGTCGGCAATGTGCCGGGATACGCAAGGTCTGTCGGGTGAATATTCATATTGGGTGCTGCCCCGAAGTGAGCAGGTGCTGGTGAAAAGATTTTCGTATCTGTTTTAAGTTCTACGTGGACCTCAAGTCCAACAATCGTTTCAAAGTTCATCTTCAGTTCCCCTCCTGAGCAGGCGGTGTCTGTTTGTGGAATTCAGTCGCTTGCTCGTAAGCATGCGCCACTTTATAGAGCATCGCTTCTTCGAAATGATTTCCAATGATTTGCAAACCGACTGGAAGTCCTTCTGCAAAACCACATGGAACCGAGATTGCAGGAATTCCAGCAAGGTTTACCGGAGTTGTCAGCAAGTCGTTCGCATATAATGTCAATGGATCTTTAATGGTTTCGCCGAGTTTGTATGCGTTTGTCGCACTTGTCGGTCCGACAATGACATCATAATCTGCAAATACACTTTGGAAATCTTGGGCGATCAGGGCACGGACTCTTTGTGCACGTTCGTACAAATCATCATGATGACCCGCACTGAGTGCGTACGTGCCGTAAAGAACACGTTTTTTCACTTCTTCACCGAAACCTTCAGAACGAGCGCGCAAGTAGATTTCGTTTAAGTTTTTTGCATCTGCCGGGTGGTACCCGTAGCGGATGCCGTCAAAACGGGCAAGGTTAGAAGAAGCTTCCGCAGATGAAATGACGTAGTACGTAGGTGCAGCGTAGCGTGAATACGAAAGATCGACTTCATCGACATGAGCGCCCAACGATTCAAGAACACCTATCGCTTTTTTGACGGCGTTACGAACTTCCGGCTGAACGCCTTCGCCTAAATAACGTGCAGGCACGGCAACTTTCAAGCCTTTAATATCACCTGTTAACGATTTCTTAAAGTCTGGAACTGGCTTTTCTGATGAAGACGCATCACGGTAATCAGCACCTGCGATCGCACCTAGCAGCATCGCGTTATCTTCAACTGTTTTCGTGATCGGTCCGATTTGGTCAAGTGACGATCCAAATGCGACAAGACCAGAGCGGGAGACACGACCGTATGTTGGCTTCATGCCGACTACGCCACAGAATGCTGCGGGTTGACGGACAGATCCGCCTGTATCTGTACCAAGTGAGAATAAAACTTCTCCAGCTGCGACTGCTGCTGCAGAACCGCCTGAAGAGCCGCCCGGTACACGAGTTAAGTCCCAAGGATTGAGTGTCTTTTGGAACGCAGAATGCTCTGTTGTAGAACCCATTGCGAACTCATCCATGTTGAGCTTACCGACAACCACCATGCCGTTTTCTTTTACTTTTTCTGTGACAGTTCCTTCGTAAACGGGTACGAAGTTTTCGAGCATTTTACTCGCACATGTTGTCTTAATGCCTTGAGTAATGATGTTGTCTTTAATACCGATCGGCATGCCGAATAAGGCACCGCCGCGTTGGTCGTCGGAAAGGTTGTCCAACTGTTCAGCTGCAGCAAGTGCTTCTGATTCAGTCACCGTCAGGAAAGCCTGAATGGATTTGTCTGTTTCTTTTATATTTTTCAGTGTTGCTTCAGTTAGTTCTTTAACCGATAGTTCACGACTATGTAAAAGAGACTGAAGTTCAGACGCTGTTTTGTTTACTACCATAAGTCAATTCCTCCTCTATACAGGTCAATCCAGAATGTTCGGTACTTTGATGAAACCATCTTCGTGATCTTCTACACTCTTCAGCATGTCATCACGGTTCAACACGTCTGCAGGTGTGTCTTCACGCAGCACGTTTGTGATTGCTAACGGATGAGTCATGCCTTCTACGTTTTCTGTATCGACTTCTTTTAAACGATCCGAGAATCCAAGTAACGTGTCCAAACGAGCAGCGTACTTCTCCGCTTCCGCGTCTGGCATATCGATTCGTGCGAAATTCGCATAATACTGGACATCCTCTTTAGTAAAATTGGACATAGTCTCTCCTCCTGGCTTTTATACAATACGATTAATCATAACACCTCTGACAGATGAAGAAAAGTTCCTATTCTTAATAGGAGTAAATGTGAACGTTCGGTTCCTCTTCCCCTGGTTGTTTCATGATTAACGACTCTGGGCCGTTCGCTGAAGTGATGCTCACTTCCACTTCGATATCCGGATAATATTTCAATACGAGCGACGTCATGTATTGAGTTAACGCAATCACTTCGTTTTTCCCGTAAAACTGGATAGGGACTTTGACTTTAAGCGATTTAAGATCATTATCACTGTAAAATGCTGTGCCGACTATACTCACAAAGCCAGGGAAATAATTGTTCACATCTTCCTTTAACTTTTCAAACGTATTATTTACTTCACGATAATTGTCCACTTTAGAAGAGGCTGGAAGCAGAACGAACTCTTCGTTTACCTCTTTCCATCCTGATGGCGCATCTTTCCCTTTGTCTACAAAAGTCGTTGCAAAGTATGTGCCTGGAACAATCGAACTGCGGGATTCTTGTTTGAATAGGCCGACTGTAATCGGCACATTCCCTACGCCATCGATTTTACGCATCCGCTGGACAACCGCTTCCGCCATTTTCATTCCTTGCTGTTCTATGGTTTTGTCAGGGATATCGGCTTCTGCTGCATCCCGTTGATAATACACAGAGTTCATGGCAAGACCGATGGAAATTCCAGCGAGTCCTACTTTTTTGTCCCCTGTTTTCACGTAATAGTCTTGTTCCAGAATGTGCGCTAAGTAAATCGGCGCCTTTTCACTTATCTCTTGTGGTGTCATCTTATCCGTGACGGATGGATTTAAACCTTCCGGATTCTCTTCGCTTTTTCTAGATAACCATTGAAGTGTTTTCGTTTGGTCTAAAAATTGTCCTTCTTGGAAGAAGTGATCCTTCGGGTCGAAATGTTTTGAGGACAAACGCATCAGCCCTTCTTCAACTTCTCCGATATCGTACTTACTGTACACGCGATTCACGATCAAACCGCGACTTGCGCTTTTTTTGAATGGCAGCAATGTGCGATAATAGTGTTCGTTTAACTGCACTTCCGGTATAAGGACCGTTTCTTGTTCAACCTCATCATTTTCTTGAATGACTTCATCTTTTTCCGGGCCGATCGACGGGATACACCCGCCGAGGAACAGGACAGCAGCGACTGCCGGAATTGCGAATAACCTTTTCATCTAATTGTTTACTCCTTTATCTCAAGCACATCTATGAGCTTCGCTTCGTCCCATACTTCAATGCCGAGCTCTTCTGCTTTCGCCAGTTTGGATCCTGCATCTTCTCCTGCAATGACGAGATCGGTCTTCTTACTGACACTTCCACTGACAGCGCCGCCAAGCGCTTCAATTTTCTCTTTTGCTTCGCCGCGCGTCAAAATTTCAAGTTTGCCGGTTAAAACAATCTTTTTACCGACAAACGGTCCTTCGTCCGGAATTTCTTGCTGAGTACGGCCTTTAAATTCCATGTTGACACCATACTCTTTTAGTTTATCAATCACTTCAAGGACATCTTCATTGGAAAAGTAAGTTTCAATTGCATCAGTCACTTTTTCACCGATTTCATGAATCGCGAGCAGCTGTTCAGGTTCTGCATTCATCAATCCGTCGAGTGTCTTAAACTCTCGAGATAGCAACGTTGCCGCTTTTTCACCGACGTGACGAATCCCGAAACCGAATAGAAGTTTCTCTAATGAGTTCTCTTTGGATGCGGCAATCGCTTCGACCAGATTCGTCGCAGATTTTTCCCCCATCCGCTCCAATTCCATCAGTTGTTCAGCCGTTAAGCCGTATAGATCCGAGAAATCTTTCACGAGTTCAGCCGTGTAAAGCTGGTCGACAACTCGTTCCCCGATTCCTTCGATATTCATAGCATTCCTTGAAACGAAGTGAATGAGCGCTTCTTTCAATTGCGCGGGACATTGCGGGTTCACGCAGCGTAAGGCTACCTCCCCTTCTATCCGGACGAGCTCCGAATCACATACTGGACAGTTTTTCGGCATATCGAACGGGACTTCATCCCCTGTCCGCTGATCGATAAGCGGTGCGATAACTTCCGGAATAATGTCACCGGCTTTACGAATCGTCACATGATCCCCGATGCGAATATCCTTTTCGTGAATCAAGTCTTCATTATGAAGCGACGCGCGTCCGACAGTCGTTCCCGCAACACGCACCGGTTCTAAAATCGCTGTCGGGGTAACTGTTCCTGTACGGCCCACACTGAGCTCGATATCGAGCAGTTTTGTGACCACTTCTTCTGCAGGAAACTTATATGCCGTCGCCCAACGCGGGCTTTTAGCCGTGTACCCCAGTTGTTCCTGATCTTCAAAACGGTCGACTTTAATAACAATCCCGTCGATTTCATAATCGAGACTACTGCGTTTTTCACCCCAGCTATTGACGTATTCAATCACTTCTTCAACGTCTTTACAACGTGTTCGTTCATGATTCGTCACTAATTTCAATGTATCGAGATAATCGAGCGCTTCGGAGTGTGTCGCTTGACCGTATGCTTCCCCGTCACCGCCAATTCCGTATAAATACACAGCAAGGCTGCGCTTTGCTGCAATTTTAGGATCGAGCTGACGGAGTGAACCGGCTGCTGCATTTCTAGGATTCGCAAATGGCTCATCCCCCGCTTCGTCCCGCGCAGCATTCAATCGGACGAATGATTTTTTCGGCATGTAGGCTTCACCGCGCACTTCGATCGTAATTGGTTCATTCAATCTCAACGGTATCGAACGAATCGTTCTTAAGTTTGCGGTAATATCCTCACCAATTGTCCCGTCGCCGCGCGTCGATCCTTGGACAAACCGACCCTCTTCATATTTTAATGAAACGGCGAGTCCGTCAATCTTCAGTTCACAAATATACGTCACACGATCACCGACCGCATCCCGTACACGACGATCGAATTCGCGAATATCTTGTTCGTTAAACACATTCGACAAACTGAGCATCGGATAGTCGTGCTCCACTTTTGTAAAGCCTTCCAGTACACTGCCTCCAACTCGCTGGGTAGGCGAATCCGGGTAGATTAAATCCGGATTCTCCTCTTCAATAGCAAGCAGTTCCTGCATCAGCTGATCGTATTCTGAGTCCGTTGCGACTGGTTTGTCCAGCACATAATACGCCCGTCCATAGTCGGTTAACAGTTGGTTCAATTCCGAAACACGCTGTTCGAGTTCGTTGCGATCATTCACATCCAGTTCCTCCTCTTACACTTTTTCGATTGGAGCAAATTTTGCAAGCAGTCGTTTAATGCCGACTTCAGGGAATGCGATGTCGAGTTCAACGTCATCTGCAGATCCTTTCACGCTGACAACCGTTCCAACGCCCCACTTTTTGTGAGAGGCTTTGTCACCCGCTGCCCATCCTAGCTTCTCCCCGCCAGTTGTTTCGTAGACAGGCTTTTTCACAGCTGGACGTTTCGGTGCATCGAAACGAGATCCGCCACCGCCGCCAAACGAGAATCCGCCAGAAGCATTTTCTTGTTCAATGACGTCGTCTGAAATCTCATTGATGAAGCGGGAAGGATTGTTATAACTATACTTTCCGTACAGCATTCGGTTCGATGCTGCCGATATGAATAACTTTTTCTCAGCACGCGTAATGGCAACATACGCGAGACGACGTTCTTCTTCCATTTCTTCGTCGTTTCCAATGGAACGGGCATGGGGGAAAATGTTTTCTTCCATCCCAATCACGAATACGACTGGGAACTCCAGCCCTTTAGCGGAGTGCATGGTCATTAGGACGATTTTTTCTGTCGATTGGTTCTCTTCTTTATCGAGCGAATCGATATCTGCAATAAGTGCCAAATCAGTCAAAAATGCAACGAGTGATTTGTCACCTTCGTCTTCTTCCGCACGCTTTTCAAACGCTTCCGTAACGGATATGAACTCATCGATGTTTTCCAAACGGCTCTCTGACTCGATCGTCTTTTCACGTTCCAGCATCGCACGATAGCCGGTTTTATCCAACACTTGCTCAGTCAGTTCTTTGACCGATAAAAACTCTTGCATTTGCGTGAAGCCTTTCATCATATCCCGGAACTTCGCTGACTCCACAGCGGCCTTTTTCGTTAAGCCCATGAAGTCGAGTTCTTGCATCGCATCGAAAATCGAACGGTCATTTTCAATTGCAAACCGCGCCATGCGTTCGAATGATGTCGCGCCAATACTGCGTTTCGGTTCGTTAATGATCCGTGCGAGTGCAAGATCATTATCGTTATTCGCAATGAGCCGCAAGTAGGCAAGTAAGTCTTTAATTTCTTTACGGTCATAGAACTTTGTTCCGCCGACAATTGTATATTCCAAATTCGATTTCACTAAGTATTCTTCGATCATCCGGGATTGCGCGTTCGTCCGGTACAATACGGCAAACTGATCGAGTGAGTAGCCTTGTTCCTGCTGCAGCTCGATAATCTTGCGGACGACGAATTGAGACTCATCTTTTTCATCGGATGCTTTATACAGGGTGATGGCATCCCCTTCATCGTTTTCGGTCCGCAATCGTTTGTCATAACGGCTTTCGTTATTTTGAATGACATCATTCGCTGCTTGCAAAATCGTTTGCGTCGAGCGATAGTTTTGTTCCAGCAAAATCACTTCTGCATCTTTGTAATCTTTTTCGAATGATAAAATGTTTCCGATATCCGCACCGCGCCACTTGTAGATGGACTGGTCCGAGTCACCTACGACACAAATGTTGCGGAATTTCTCCGCGAGCATTTTTACAAGGCGATACTGGGCATGGTTCGTATCCTGGTATTCGTCCACGTGAATGTATTGGAACTTATCTTGATAGAACTCTAGCACATCGGGAACTTGTTCAAATAATCGAAGTGTCAGCATGATCAGGTCGTCAAAATCGAGTGACTGGTTTTTACGCAGTTTTTTCGTATAGCCATCATAGACATCTGCAATTACGCGGTCATATGGATTCGATTCATTGACACCTGCACGGTACTCTTTCGCGTCGATGCATTCGTTTTTTGCAGAACTGATAATGTTGAGCAGCGTGCGCGGATCGTACTGTTTAGGGTCTAAGTTCTGCTCTTTGAGAACGGACTTAATGGCGGACAGCTGGTCAGAGGAATCCAAAATGGAGAACGTTTTTGAAAAACCGATCCGGTCGATATTGCGGCGTAAAATTCGAACACACATCGAGTGGAATGTGGAAACCCACATACGGTCGCCTGACCCTTCCCCTAGTAATCCATCGATCCGATTGCGCATTTCACGGGCTGCTTTGTTCGTAAAAGTAATCGCAAGAATCTTCGATGGATAGACATCTTTTTCAATGACGAGATACGCGATTCGATGCGTCAGCACACGCGTTTTACCAGATCCTGCCCCCGCCATGATCAGCAGCGGGCCTTCTGTTTTTTTCACGGCTTTCATCTGTTCAGGGTTCATGCCCTTCAGTAGGTCTTGTCCGAGTTCTTTCATAATCTATAACCGCCTTTTAGGAACGTTTGTTCTTTAAGTATACACGAAATCATTTTGGACTGGTAACAGCTTTCACAGCATCTACTGTTTTCAATGCATTTTTCAAATCATCATAGATGACATTGCCGACTACGACAGTATGTGCAATCGCGGCCATTTCGGCGGCTTGCTCTGCATTCGTGATTCCTCCGCCATAGACTAAACGGGTTTCATCCAGTACAGATGCGGCGGCACTGACGATTTTAGGATCGCCGTAGCTGCCGCTGTATTCTAAGTAAAAGATTGGCAGTTTGAACAGATGCTCTGCCATTCGAGCGTATCCAATGACATCTTCTTTTGTCGGGATTTCAGTAGCGCCCGTCAAATGGGCGGCTTTACAATCGGGGTTCATAATGCAGTACCCTTCTGTCGCAACTTCTTCCCATTTCATCATATGACCAAATTCTTTCAATGCTTCTAAGTGAATGCCATTCATCCATTTTACGTCGGTCGCGTTCATCACCGTGGGGATGAAATAAAAGTCAAATCCAAATGTCACCGATTCCACGTCAGACACTTCGAGTGCTAACGGCACTGCAAAACGTCGAAGCCTTGCAAGTAAATCGAGCACGCCTTCGAGTGTAATATTGTCGGTCCCCCCGATAATCATTCCGTCCGTTCCAGACTCTGCGAGTTGTTCCAGCGCTTCGTCGGAAATTTCTTTTGCGGGGTCTAATTTAAAGGCATGACGCCAATTGCGATAGTCCATTTTTCCTCACCTGCTTTTTCGTAATTACGTTCTTATCAGTATATCAAAAAACACGTGACGATTCTCGTTGTCACGCGTACAAATGAAAAAAACCGGACAGCGCGCAGCTGTTTCCGGTTTATGATTTAGTTTTTGTCAGCTGAATCATTTTGTTTTTCGTTCAATCGATCAAGAATCAGATTATAGCCGCCGCTGCCATAATCGACACAGCGCCGGATTCTTGAAATTGTAGCGGTACTTGCACCTGTCTTATTTTGAATCTTATCATACGTATATTTCTTCTTTAGTTTCACGGCAACATCGAGCCGCTGGGAAAGGGATTGCACTTCTCCAATGGTGCATAAGTCATCGAAAAATGCATAGCACTCTTCTAAATCCTTTAACTCCAACATTGCACGAAACAACTGATCCGTTTGTTCGCCTTTAATTTTTTCTAACATTGAAACGCCCTCTCTTTCTTAAGGGGTATAAGTCGTCGTATTGCCAATGGATTGTTCACGAACGATATGTACCCACGTTTGGCCAGGTACTAATTTAGCAGGAACACCGTCTTGAACAGGTGTCAGGACTCCATCGATCTGCTTCCATTCAAGTTTAAGCGCTACACCATTCTGAAACAGAATGGCAGGTCCGCCTTGAGTCAAATCGAGCGATTGGCGTCCTTCAGCGTCAATCGTTTCATAAGGTGCTTCCATAACTAAAATATTTGCAGGCGTGACTTTTTTGTCTCCTGCTTTGTCTGTCGTCAGAATCCCATCCACGGTGCGTTCATAGTTTCCCGTATTCTTGTCGAACGAATACGTAGTCGTGAACTGCGGGTCTTCATAGCCGACAATAATCGTGGATGCAACTTCCCCTAGTTTAGCACTTTCTGCATCAGGATGGAACGAAAGCGGAGGTGCGTCATGCATCTTTTCATCTATCGATAAATCCTTCATCGCTGCTTCTGCGTGCTCTTTTGAAATATATGAGTTATGCGGTGCTTTTCGCTCACGTGAACGGACAAAATACGTCCCGTCATATTGCATGCCGTTGATGTTATCGACGAAGTTGGTATCCAATAACGCTTTCGCATCCGGGCTATAACCGTGTGCAATGTAAAAGGCATCCAACCCTTTTGCAAGTTCAACGAAATAATCACGTGCACTGCGGATTGGACCGATTTCTTCCGGCAGCTCACTTTGGTACAGCGCTAACAAGCGCGTAATATTGCCTTCCGCATAAAATTCATAAACAAAGTCTGCTGAACTGAGTCCCGATTGCGGCCGAGCGAGCGGATGATTATTAATCGTCGCGAGAATCGGCCGCATGTTCGACTGCTGTTCTTCTACTCCTGTAAAGGGAGAGGTTGTTAATACACTTTCATCGAAAGAGACAGGCTTAGTGGTTGCTTCGACTTCTTCGTTTTCTTTGTCATTCGAGCAGCCGACAAGCAAGACGATACTTGCAAAGACGGCGGATAACATTATTTTCGTAACATTCATGACCGCTCTCCTATCGTTCTGTGGTGGGGTTCAATACGATATTTTTCATGACATCTGCGACACCAAGCTGGGTAATCCGAATGTATGGCAAGTGGGTGGATTGTAAAAACAATAAGCTATAAATCGCATCCCCTTTTGCATAGCCGCGCTTGCTCAATTCCTGTTTCAACTGACGTTCTTGTTCGCGCAAGATTCCAATCGGCTCGTCTGACAAACTGCCTCCGATTGGAAGCGGCAATTCGCAGATGATCTGCTCGTTCTCAGCAAGGACAATTCCGCCTTCCAGCTCTTTGATACGCTCGAATGCGCGAATCATTTCTTGCTTGTCTCTACCGATTAAAATCACATCTCCTGTATTCGAGTAAGAAGAGGCAAGTCCTTGAACAGAATGTGAGAACCCTTTGATGACCGTAGTCACCCGCCACTTCCCATTCCGGTCTACAAGTGCGAGGAACGATTCCTCATGCTCACCTTCCAATCGAGCTGCTGACAAATCCATCGTTGTCTTATATGGCTTTGTGATGACATCGTTCAGCATATTAATGCCAATAGATTCTGTTGGCGTGACATCATCCAATGTAAGGTCAAAGTCCGGTGCGAATTTGGGGAAAACCGTCCAATCGCCTTTTTTGAACTCAACACATGCTTGTCCATCACGCTTCAGCCAGACACCTTTCGATAATACATCTGTCGGGTTCGGTTCACGGATATCTGACAACACGTTCAATGTCGCAAACCGTCCCGGTGCAATTACACTATGCAACTCGTCGATGTCGTAGTACCTTGCGCTGTTATACGAGGCCATTTGATAGGCGTCAATCGGGTCAACACCCGCCTCCATCGCAATCCGGATGCATTTATCCATTACACCGTCTTCGTGGAACAAAGGCGGAGAACCGTCTGTCGTCATCATTAAATGATCGAATACGTCGAGCCCTTTTTCAAGGATGCCTTCGAGCAATGGTTTCAAGTCGGGACGAATGGATGATTCGCGAAGTGTCACTGCATAGCCTTGCAAAAGACGGGCTTCCGCCTCATCGGCTGTCATCGATTCATGATCCCCATTCACACCAAGCAGTCGCATGCGCGCGAGTGTCCGTTCAGACGCTCCTGGGAAATGACCTTCCACTTTCTTACCCAACTGTTTCGCTTTTTGAAGAGAAGCCGTCATGACGGGATCTCCTTTAAGAAGTCGCGGCCATCCCGTCAACTCCCCGCCCATAAGGACGTCATCGCGCTTCAGCCACTCTTCGACTTCTTCAGGGGCGAACACTTCCGCTTCGTTTTGCAGGTTCGTCTGCGAGTCCATACGCGCCCACCAGTAGAACGAATACGGCAATTGCTTGAGTTCATCGAGCAGCTTGAACGCACTTTTTCGATTAATTGACATAAGAAGCATCAAATTATCAGCGAGTATTGTCGTCGTTCCATGCTGCGCTGCAAAGTGTGCAAATGTTTCAGGGTTATATAATTGAAAAGGGTGCACGTGCGGTTCTATGTATCCCGGAACTATCCACTTACCCGTTGCATCAAACTGTTCAGCGCCTTCTGTGATAGGCGGCATCCGCTCACCGGTATATAAAATCCGCCCGTGTTTGACCCAAATGGTTCCTGTCATCCACTTTTTTAAAACGGAGTGCAAGTACGTTGCATTCGTGATGATCAAGTCCGGCGCAACTTGCCCGTCAATGACGGCGAGTTGTGAAGCGATCTCTTGTTGGTTCCACATTCCGAATCGTCTCCTTTATCGTTCCATTCCTTTCTTTATCCTACCATAGCAGGAGATATGTGAATAGATTGTGAATGAAGGAACTCTAAGGTTCTGTATCGAATTATTGTCTATAAAGATTGAATAAGGAGTGAGGATAAATGGCTGAGGAACTAACGTTTAACCAAGACACCGCGACAGAATACGACCGGGGAATCCGGCGTACGTTACCTACATATGACGGGCTCGTCCGACTGACAACTACCGCACTTCGAATGGAGACAGATGAGAACGCGAATGTATTAGTAATTGGTGCTGGCGGCGGAAACGAGTTAGTCGAGTTCAGCAAGCTGAACCCGGAATGGACATTTACAGCAGCGGATCCATCTGAACCGATGCTGGCAGAAGCCCGGGCGAAAGTGGAAGCGCAAATCGAATCAGAGCGCGTGAAGTTTGTTGCTGGAAGTGCACGAGATGTCCCTAGTGATCATCAGTTTGACGCAGCTTCCTGTTTACTCGTGCTGCATTTCATTGAAGACGAGGAGGCGAAAGTGGAGTTGTTGTGGGAAATCCGCAAAAGGCTGAAGCCCGGCGCACCATTTGTACTCGCTTCCATGGTTGGCGATCGCGAGGACCCTTCTTTCGAAGAGCTGTTTAAATTATGGCGCCACAGTTGGGTCGACAGGTCATCGTTATCCGAAGCCCAAGTGCTGGAAATGGAGAAAATAGTTCGTGCGCTGTCATTTGTACCGCTTGGTACGATAGTAGAACTGCTGCGCGAAGCCGGGTTCGTACGGATTACTCAGTTTTTCCAAACAACATTTTTTAGTGCGTGGATGTGTGTCGCAGAGTGAGTCTAGATTGCTCCAGGAGAAAGTGAGTCAGACGTATAAAACCATCTGGAAATTCCTTGCCCATTCGCGGACTGAGGAAATTGCCAGATGGTTTTTCTTTGTTAGGATATAGACGTTCAAAGCGGATTGAGCGCTGTGGATTGATCGATGAATATGAATGAATCGTACCGGCTTCCGACGCGGGAAGGGACAAAATTACCGTATGCTTCGAATTCCGGGTTATAGACGACACCGATTGCCCGATGTCCGATCCACTCATTGTATGATTGACGGTTTTCGTCCGTGAAAAGCAGCACTTTGTCTCCGCCTCCTGCGGCATGGAGCTGACCTTCCCACGTATTGAATTTGGCTGGAGGGATAATCATCCGTTCACAGTCCACCCCCCAGCTGTCCGCAGCGACAACCGTTCCTTCATACGTCCCGAACCCGATGGCGTATGAGTTCTGCTTCCCATATTGCTCCCTCATGAGCTGCCCCACATTCGTCATACCGGCATCTTTCATCGACGTTTCAGACGCATCGCCGATATGGGTGTTATGCTCCCAGATGATGATTTTCGCGCCCTCGTGATAATCCTTGAGTTCTTTGACCGCTTCCGCCATATGCAAATCGCGGGTATTCCAGGAAATGGCCTCTTCCTGGAGAAGTTCCCTGTAATAGGCTTCCGCATTTTTTGCAACGAGGGCATTCATGACGATATTCAAATTCTCTTCATAATGCCGATCATACCGTTCCTGATTGCCTTGGATCGACGAAAGCAGTGTTGATACTTCAGTGATGCATTCTTCAGTGAAATGCGCACTTGAAAGAGCATAATGGTCCGGCAGCCGGTTATACGGTTCGAAACAGGAGAATGCTTTCTTGGCAAGTTCCAGATCTGCTCCGTATTGAGGATTGTCCGACAAAAACCGAAGCAGCTCATCGATAGATTCGTACAGACTATACATATCAATTCCGTAGAAACCTGTCATGCGGCTGGATTGTGCATTATGGGACTTCAGCCATTCCGTAAAGTCCGCCACTACTTCATTTGCCCACATCCATTGTGGCCACCTCGTAAACGACTTCATCAATACATCACGCGCGGATCCGCCATCCCCGAACCCTTTCACATACCGGTTCACCGCTTCTGCAGATGGCCAATCCCCTTCCACCGCCACAATCGTGAACCCTTTTTCTGTAATTAACCGCTTTGTCAACTCGGCCCGTATCTCATAGAACTCCTTTGTTCCATGTGTCGCTTCGCCAATCATCACCACATCTGCGTCACCCGCCGCTTCAACCAGCTTCGCAAGCGATGATTTGCCGAGTGGCATCGACTGTTCTTCAATTGCCATCCTCATTTTCTTCGACATGAACACCCTCCTATCAGTACTAGTATTGCCATTCCGCTTCAGGAGGAAACCCGGGCATCGCATCCATCAAGCAAAATCGCTGGAAAAGCCAGTGCCCCGAGCAGCCGTATCTTTCATTAGAGCGCAAGCCAATATCCACCGTCCCGTGCAGTCTGCCCGATCAGAATCCATTTGGAAACTTCTTCATACCCGATGAATACAAAAACGGGTTTCCGGTAAGGCTATGTACAGCATACGCATCGCAGAAGAGGAGGGATTGCAATGACTGAAAAGAATAACAAGCAAGAAATGCCAATACTCATGAAAACGATGATTCAGGCGCTTCCAGCGTCCTTTGATGTCTTGCACGTTCCTCTTGAGCTTGATGACGCACAAGCCCATCTTCTTTATATGAAAACTGTTGTTGACGGAGGTGTACTTCAACAAACGGTTATTAAACCTTTTTTTGAAATAGCTGATGAACATAAATTTGCAGCATATATGAAAGGCATGCCCAATCGAATCGACATTCCTACGACAGATGAACTTCTAACTTTATTCACTTTAGGATTCGTCCTAGTGTATGCCGAAAATGCATACAGCCTCCTCGAAGTCCGTCGTTTAGGCAATACAGAGCAAGGCGAAACCATTGCTGAAACAACCATTCACGGTCCTCAATTAGCCTTCAGCGAAGATTTGGAAACAAATATCAGTATTGTGCGCCAGCATTATCACCAGGCTTCCTTATACATCGAAAGCCAACAATTAACTGATAAAAGTCGAACCGCCATTTCACTTATTTACGATGAAAAATTAGTGAATATTGACGTATTGCGCAGAGTTAAAGAACGATTGAATTCTCTAGATTCACCTTTAATACAATCTTCAGCGGAACTTGCTACACGTCTCACAAGCAGACGTTTTAATCTCTTCCCTACTTCTATAATTACAGAACGTCCCGACCGCATTGCCTACAACTTGACGGGGGGGAAAATCATTCTGCTAGTTGACAATTCTCCGTTTGCTGTTGTGTTACCCGTTGTTTTCTTTGACTTCATGGTTTCAATGGAAGAAAACTACCATACCTATTTCATTTCTCTTTATAACACTTTACTTGGTTGGTTTGGACTTTTAATATGTTTGACATTACCCGCGCTATACGTCGCAGTTACCGCCTATTCACCGGAAATTCTGCGTACTGAACTGACACTATCCATAGCAGGAAGTCGAATTGGGGTCCCTTATCCTTCATTCATAGAGGCAGTCATTATGCTGATCTTTGTGGAATTACTGACCGAGGCTAGCGTTCGCCTTCCGAGATCCATTAACGCAGCGGCTACTACTGTTGGAGGGTTGATCCTCGGAACTGCTGCAACGGAAGCTGCCTTAGCATCCAATATTCTGATTATGATCATCGCGATTGTCGCCATTTCTACATTTGTTATCCCTATGAACGAATTGGGATTTGTCGTACGTGTCTGCAGATTGTTTTTAATCATATTCACCACGTTATTCGGTTTGATCGGTCTGATTTCAGGTCTGCTATTAATCATCCTTCATCTAACTGACTTGGATAGCTTTGGCCAGCCGTACTTAAGAATAGCCTGGCGCAGCAAACGCAGCGAAAAGAAGGTGAGCTCTGAATGAGTCGCTTTGTTTACTATTTAATCCTAACGAATATGTTGGCAATCATCATGTCACCAATACCGCGTCTTCTTCTGTTGCGGGCTGGAGACGGCGCATTATCCGGTATGATAGTTGGAATTATCGGTGGTGCTCTTTTTACGTACGTTACTGTATCCTTTTTCCTTAAATATCCAGGACAAGATTTAATTGAGTTATTAACAAAATACACATCCTCATGGATCCAGATTCCTGTAACATTGTATTTTGCATTTATGTGGTTTATTGCAGGAACTATCACATTAATTATGACGGTATTTTTGCTAATTACCTTTTTAACACCGGTGATGTCGATTTATATTATTTCATTATCTATTTTAATCACAATTTTCTTTGGTGTATTACTTAAAACAAAAAGCATTTTATTTACCCTTGAAATTTTATGTGTACTCATGATTCCGGTGACTGTATTAATGTTTTTTAAAATGTTTACAAGTCACGAACTAGACTTTGACCAGGTTCGATTAGCCGTTATGCATATTAAATCAATACCTGACTTCACCGCTTTCAATGCCAGTACTTTTACGTTCATGGGCAGTGCAAATCTAATAATATTCAACAAATATTTTAAAGAAAAACAGAACATCTCTAAATGGTCCATCATTTGCATTACCTTAGCCAGTATCTTTATGCTTATCAATTCGTATTTGGTACCCATTGGTTTTACTGGATTTGATGAAATTGACCAACTTATGTTTCCCTGGACTTCTTCTGCTGATTCGGTGCGAATGAAATTTGGATTCATTGAACGAGTCGTGTTCATTTTCATGTTCTTATTTGTGACAATTTCATTCATCAGTATAATAATTCATTGGCACGTTGCTTATAAGTTACTATCCAGTATATTTAGGTTGAAAAGTTTGCAAATCAAACAACAAAACTTTACACCTCTTCTAATTTCCTTTATTTTCTGTGCAGTTGGGCTGTGGTTGACTGTTTCCTTCACCCAATATCAGCTTTATGAGTATTCCAAGTACTATTACAATATATTACCTATCTTTGCAGGGGTCCTCTTTTTAACAATGCTCGCCATTAGGAAAGGAGCCACCTCATGAAAAAAGGAAGAAAGGTCATTCTCTTTTTCTTTCTGCTTGTGTTTTCATCTTTTACTATTCTATCTGGATGTTCCTACAAAGGGGTAGACAAACGATCCTTTGTCGTAGGTATCGGTATAGACCCTGGTGAAGGAATTGAAAAAAAATTCAAAGTGACCTTGAAAATAGCGAAACCCATTCCCTCTTTAAAATCTGCCACTGAAAACGAATACGCTTATTTAGTACATGAAAGCGACTCGGTAGCCGAAGCAATTCGATACTTGGCAACAGAAGCTGACAAAGTGTTTGACTTCAGCCAAGCAAAGATTCTTGCATTGAATCCAGAACTACTGTCAGGAGATTTATTTCATTTAATGGATTACTTCGTACGGCGTGGTGACATACAGCTTCTATTATATGTAATTGCAGCAAAACCGAGTGCCGAAGAAGTATTACGAGTTCAGCCAACGCTCGAAGCAGCAGGGGAAAATTCGTTATACAACTTTTTTGATAACACAGGTACAGAAAGTCCATTTGTCACAACTACTTTTTTATTTGAATTCCGCCGTGATTACGATACGAAAGGATTAAGTGCAGTACTTCCTATAGTAAAAGGAGATGGTGGGGGTACTAAATTCATAGTCAATCACGCACTGGTCTTAAAACACGGTCACGAAGCCGTAGAACTGAATTTATTGGAAACTAAACTATATAACTCGTTAAAAAAAGGGGAGTCTGGGTATGGCTATCAAATAAATAGTGCTGGCTATAAATTTACATTAACCATTGATCGCATAAAAATGAAATCTAAATTCGAACTAAAGAACGGTCAAAAGCCTCGTGTGGCAATTAAGATAAAGGCTGTCGGCTCGGTGAATGAATCAAATAAATTACTACAGTTGAGGGAATTAGACCATTATAACAAAATCTCAGAAGATAAATTAGCTGAACAAGTAACGATACTGTTTAAAGATCTTCAAGAAAAAAATATGGATCCATTTGGATTCGGCCTTAAATACAGAGCCACACGTCTTCATACAGACAAGGTACTCGATGATTGGAAAGCAATTTATCCGGATTTGGAGTTTGATGTAAAAGTAGAAGTGAAGTTAAAATCAGTGGGTGCTATTCAATAGAAAAAGGGATTGGCAGATAGCCAATCCCTTTTCCTATTAGTTAAGTCCGATTCGATCAAAGATTAAATCGATTTTTTGCAGATGGTAGTTATAGTCAAAACACTCATCAATCTCTTCACCATTTAAATGGTCCGTAATCGTTGAATTTTGTTTGACCAACTCTTTAAACGAGCATTGCTCGTCCCATGATTGTGCAGTCAAAGGCTGTACTGTATCGTAAGCAGCTTCGCGAGACATCCCTTTGTCGATCAGCGACAGCAGCACACGCTGCGAATAGATCAGACCATGTGTACGATCCATATTGCGTTTCATGTTTTCAGGATATACTGTCAAGTTCTTCAGGATATTGCCGAAACGATTCAACATATAATTGAGCGCAATCGTCGCATCTGGTAAAATCACACGTTCTGCAGACGAATGGGAAATATCCCGCTCATGCCATAAAGGCACGTTTTCATAAGCAGTCATCATATAGCCGCGGATTAGACGTGACAGACCCGCCATGTTTTCAGACCCGATGGGATTGCGTTTGTGCGGCATTGCCGAAGAACCTTTTTGTCCTTTTGCAAAGAACTCCTCCACTTCACGAGTTTCAGACTTTTGAAGGCCGCGTACTTCGACCGCAAACTTTTCAATCGACGTTGCAATCAGAGCAAGTGTCGACATATAGTGTGCATGACGATCCCGTTGAAGTGTCTGTGTTGAAACTGGAGCTGGTGTTAGTCCTAACTTCTCACATACATACCTTTCTACATAAGGATCGACATTTGCGTAAGTTCCAACTGCACCAGAAATCTTTCCAGCTTGTACAGATTCTGCTGCTGCGTCAAAACGCTCTAAGTTACGTTTCATCTCTTCATACCACAAGGCAAGTTTAAGACCGAATGTTGTCGGTTCTGCATGAACACCATGTGTACGTCCCATCATGACAGTATACTTATGAGCTTTCGCTTTCTCCGCAAGGATGTCAATGAAACGAACGAGATCCGCACGTAAAATCTGATTCGCTTGAACGAGCAAATAAGACAGAGCTGTATCCACAACATCAGTAGAAGTTAGTCCGTAGTGTACCCACTTCCGCTCTTCACCCAGCGATTCGGAAACCGCCCGTGTAAATGCAACCACGTCATGACGCGTTTCCTTCTCGATTTCAAGAATTCGGTTAACAGAAAAACTTGCATTCTGGCGAATCTTCTCGACGTCTTCTTTAGGTACATCCCCAAGCTCAGCCCACGCTTCACTCGCTAAAATTTCGACTTCCAGCCACGCGTTGTATTTGTTTTCATCAGTCCAAATCGCTCCCATTTCGGGACGGGTATAACGCTCAATCATTGTCTATTTCCTCCTTGGCACCTCAATATGGATTACTCACTATCTGCTAAAACGCCCTTCAATTGAATCATTTGCCGAATGGGGATATACTCCCCATTCCGCTCTTCAAACAAGGGTTCTTCTCTACGTCCTGCAACCTGATAACCTTGAGAGTTCATCCGTTCCATACATTGTGAAATCGTCTCGTTTTCTTCAACCTGAAACCAAACAGTTTTTCGTTGACTCACTTAAATAACTTCCCTTTTTTCACTGACTTGACCCAGAAACCGCCTCGAATGGATTTAGGCTCATACGAGATAATGAATGCTTTGGGATCCAACTCAGCAATGGTAGTATACAATTTCAATTCATATTTTCGAGGGGTCAAGATCTGCATCGCAGAACGATTGCCCTCCAGCCCGTGAGCTTGCCAATCGGTTACGCCATATCCTTTTGCACGTAACGTAGTAGCCAGTTCCCGATTGATTTCATCTGTTATAACATTCACAGTAATATAACCAAGTGCCATTTTTTCCTCGATTTTCGTACCAACCACTACACCCGAACCAAAACCAAGCGCATAAGCTACCAAGTTTTGAATTTGGTCGAGACTGTCCAATACTAAACCTAGACCCACTACGTAGACTACCACTTCAAACATACTCACGAGGGCTGCAAAATAACGATAGCCCTTTAGCGTTAAGATCATACGCATGGTAGAAAACGTAACATAGACAATATTAATTACAAAAATAATCAACACCATGATCCAGGGATTCATGTGGCACCCCTCCATTCTACATGATTCATAGTACAGGTGAAACGACGTGATTACAAGTGAATACGATAACGTTCATTAAACTTATCCACGAACGTGAAGTTTGAAAATATAACTTGCTGAATTTGGAGATATGATTCGACAAAGCTGAACAATCCATCATAATTTAAGGGGGTTTTTGTAGCACCTCACTTGTTTAAGTGTTAGCGTATACAGGGATTGGCACCTACGCTAACATAAAATCAGGTAGCTGCCCATAAACTTAGTATTTTGATCATAACTTTTGGATTCCGCTCATACACTCTCGATTTTTGTTCATAAACTCCGCATTCCGCTCATAAATCTCGTTTTTCGCTCATAAACTTCGCATTCCGCTCATAACTCTCGTTTTCCGCTCATAAACTCTGCATTCCGCTCATAAATCTCGTTTTCCGCTCATAAATCTCGATTTTCGCTCATAAACTCCGTATTCTGCTCATAAATTTCAGTTTGCGCTCATAAACTACGCATTCCGCTCATAAATTTCAGTTTCCGCTCATAACTCTCAATTTCAGCTCATAAACTCCACATTTTCATCATAACTGTGAACTAAAAACGTCCGCCTTTGTCCAAAGCCCATTCCTAGGAATATTATGCGCGGCAAAGCCGATACATGAACATGAAAAAAACGAGCCGAGGATAAATATCCTCGACTCGCTTTTTAAATTGCCCGGCAACGTCCTACTCTCACAGGGGGAAGCCCCCTACTACCATCGGCGCTGAAGAACTTAACTTCCGTGTTCGGTATGGGAACGGGTGTGACCTCTTCGCCATCATTACCAGACA
>NZ_JAUBDH010000001.1:0-539142 GCF_033253705.1 Sporosarcina aquimarina | reverse complement strand
TTCTGTTCAAAAGATAATATTCTCTTCCTGCCCTTTTTTATGAATTCCAAAATGAACCCCTCCCGTGACAGTATGTTCCCACAACTATAACATCTCTTATGTCCATTTTAAGGGGGGCGACTACTGTGCACGACACAACTCTAGATCAATTCTGAATAGTGTCCAAATAGTGCGGTGCACAGGCAGGGCTTTTCTGATGAATGTCCGTCAAAGCATCATAATTCGCCTGGTATTCCAGTTTTTGTTGACGCTCCATCCGTTGGTCGATATTGCGCGTGACGCCTTGCAACGCAACTAAACGACCCTTTTCGTAAATGGGGGTCATCCGTTCTTCAAACCAGCGATACCGTCCATCTTGATGTCGCCATCGCTGAATAATCGGCTCCCCGCAGTCGACTTGGTTACTGATTTTGTCCATCATTTCAACCAAATCATCAGGATGCACCAGATCGAACGGAACGGACGGATCCCTCATCGCCGATTCAGCTGTCCCCTCTCCAAGCCACACATCAATCGCCGGGCTCAGATAAATGAATTTCCATTCGGGTTCGATTTGAAAATGGTAAATAACGTCCTTCGAGTTATCCAGCATTTGGAGAACATCTTGCTTCTACACCTGCTCAGTTTCTTGAACCGTCGAATCTTCCATAAAAAGCTTCATAGCCACCTGACGAAGAAAAACAAACGGTCTTCGCAGCAAATGATACGTTTTCAACGTGTTACGCCTCCCTATCAGCCGAACCCATTGTCGAGATCCGTTCTGTTTCCTGTGCAACAATCCTGTATTCAAATACGTTTGATATTCCAATTATTCAATAGAACGCAAAAGAGTCCGTACATACACCTTCCAGAACTCAGTTTTTTTTCATCCTTAATCGCCCGCAGCATTTCCCGCATACTAACCGATTCGTTCAGTGAATTCTCCGTTATTTATCGTATATCTGTAGGTAGTTATTAAGTCTATTATTTATAATTTATTCCCTGTAAGAAGTATACCATTTTATTAAGTATAGGCAAATAGTTTCTAGTCTATTATAACTACTTATTCTTTTACTATGATGAAATTAAACTACACTAATAAAATCGCGACCCGTGTTTTCAACGTATGGAAGACCTTTATATAATCTCCATCTTGTATTATTGGACTGTCCTTTCGCCTTATGCAGCACAGGAATTTATTGACCTGCACTCCTTTTAATAGGAAACAATTCAAAAAAACTAGCCTTCTCAGCAGTTGAACTGCTAGAAAACTAGTTACGTATAATTTAATGAAACGGAGCATACTACACGGTTTGCTTTTTCAATCCTTTGATTAACCGAGCAGAGGCTAAACACGTTTCTTCATTATCTAAATGGATAATCCGACTTTTCTCGTCAATCTGCTTGATTTTAGATCGATTGACAATGAAGGATTTATGACAACGAAATAGCGTTTCATGCACATCCTCATAATCTTTTAAGCGTCCATAGAACTCTAAATGCTCATTTTCGAGATGTGCGATAACTTTGTGTAAAGAGGGGGAGGCTTCAAAAAAGTAAATTTCATCAATGTCAATATTGCGAATCTGACCTTCGATCTTGATTTGTATTTTGGATGTGACTTTCTCTTGTTGCCCAATTTGAATGTATTTTCGATGCGCTTCTTGCAAAGTAGTCAGTATCCGGCTTTGCAACATCTCCGTCTGGTCTTTTATGATGAAATCTAACGCTGCTATTTTGTACATGAATGTCAGATAGGTCATTTCTGCATGAGTCGTTACAAAAACAATACTACATAGCGGATCTTTCTTTCGGATGGCCTCCCCTAGCAGCAATCCAGTGATTTCATTCTCCAAGTCGATATCCAAGAAATAGCAATCTGCTTGTTCTTGGTCGAGGAAGGAGATTACTTCTTCTGGGTCCGTCGTCGCTAATACCACGGTCATCCCGTTGTCTTCCATCATGGCATAATTTGCGATGATGGTATGGATTTTTTGCAACTGAACCACATCATCTTCACATATGACGATTCTCATTTCCTTAATTCCCTCCAATGACCAATTCTTGAATGAATAAATCTCCTTGAAGTTTTGTCGAAAGGCGTAACTGTTCTTTGTCCTTCATGAGATGGCGTAAGTTTACCAATCCTAGTCCGCGTCCTTCTTCTTTCGTTGTGTATCCTTCTTGGAACAGCTCATGAATTTTCAACTCTCGTTCATTGTCATACCTGTTCATACAAACGAATACAATACTCGAATCCATGCGAATGAATGCAATTCGTATCAGGGGATCATCCAGCGTTTTGCTCTCTTCAATGGCATTATCTATAATAATCCCAATCATTCGATTCAGCGTGATTTCGTCCATGTTTACAGTCGGAATGTCTTCAACGACTTCTACATAGGTCGGGATGTCTGCGCTATGAGCCTGCAAGAGTTTGGTCGTAAGTAACCCTTTTAAGCTTATCATTTGGATACGATTCAATGAAGACAGCGCCAATTGATCCTCCACTTCCTTACGTTCTGCTAGTAAAATATGATTGTAAAAGTAGTGTTCAAGTCCTTCATGATCTTTCACATCTATGAAATGACGCATCGTCGTTAAGATATTGCGATAATCATGTTTAAATTTTCGCATATCCCGATTAATCATTTCAATAGATTCGACATATCTTTTAAATCCTTCAATTTCTTGTTCTTTTTGTTTAATTTGTAGCTGCTTATTCGCAATGTAAAGAATACATCCGATAATAATGAAAAAAAGAGAAATATAAATAATGAAGAAAAATAAGTTCGCTTGAACTGACTTAATAAATAGTGCCTCATCCATCTTCAAAATATTGATATACATAAAGATGAGTGTCATCAGTAAAAGAAGAATACTCAACAATGAAATGTACCGATTTGAAATATTCATTCTTTTAAAAACGTTAAAGATCTTTTTATAAATGAGGGACAACACGGTCATCATCACCAAAAACACGATGACTTGCAGTATAGGATAGATTCCCTTGAATGTAGGCTCATCAAAAAACTTGAAGACGATTAAAGATGCTATGTGATCAGCTAGTACTGCTAAACTTAAACTCATTAATACATGAAATAGACTGATTCCACTTCGAGTTTTTACATAAACTAAAATACTAATGGATAGTAAAACATAAAGAATGGAATACACGCCGATTACAACCATTAATAGAATTGCTGGCACAATAATTAAAAATGTCGCAATAAAGACAAGTTGTTTCGTTACTTTTATACCATTGAATCCGATAGGAAATGCGATTAACACAATACATTGTACAATTAATAAAAATACTAATTGCAGCTCCCACATTTATGTACCACCAACCTCTAGTAAATATACCGTTGTATACTAGTATAGACGATTTGGCAGTCAATTGTTTAAAATTCGTCAGATTTTAACTCATTTGGCAATTCTTCTTCATCCAAGAACCCCCAACACATATAACGTGAACCCACCCCTGCAATATTCATTAAAACTCCCCCAAATTTCACGAATAGAATTTCAAGTAAACTGACCATGATCATTCTCCTTTATGTTGTATTTTAGCCAATACGACTAAAGTTGTTGACATCATTATCCCTGCAACTATTAATGCGCCCACTTGAGTTGGAAGAAACAGGAGTCCTATACTTCCTGCGCACAAGCGCACAACTAATTTCTTATACAAAAATGTATAATGTTTTTTGCTTCGTACTTTCGTCTTTTGTGAACTTGTAGGTCCTACTCCTAACAGTATGGCTAGTGTCAGAAGGTAGCAGCCCCACAGTGCAAGCGGAGTTACTGTCAGGGTTATCACGATCCAGGCTATCGATGGAAATAGAATACTGCTAACGACAAGACAGACCTTTGAAGAAGTACAGTGCAGCCCGTACGCTACTTGACGCACGAACAAAAATCCTATTTGCACGATCAGCATTTCCCAAAGTAAACCCATCCACAACGCAATCCCATAAATCACGACGACTTTTTTCATCTCTCGGGTGACCATCCGCAACCCGAAAGCTAATTTGACTTTCTCAACGTGTGATAGTTCTTTTTTCGTTGCATAATATTGAATGAATTTTTCTTCTCTTAACGTGAACTCCATTCCCTCGCCCCTTTCATTTACAGTATATCGAAAGGGACAAAAGATTTGTCAAACAACTCACAACATTATTGGTTTTCCATCTGAACGTACCAATTTTATCCCTTCAGTGCATGAATGTCACTTTTTTACACGCGAACGTACAAAAGGACTTCTTATTAAAGATAATTTTGGTCGTATGCTTTATGCAACGCTTGTAAGTAGTTTGTTGTCTCAAAATGTGTATTGATCTTAGAGATCATCTCATCCACTTGCGCTTTGGTAATCTTTTTGTCCTTATGGATATAATCTACCGTATGGCCCTTTGCCAATTCCCGTAAAATACTGCGCTCCTGTTCGCCCAGTTGGGTTGTGGAGCTGCCCACAACGCTCTCCATCCCGTTTTCGATGACTTCGATCAAATTATTGAATGAAATACTTTTATTCAGTACGTGAAAGTTTTTCACACCGAACGTGTGATACGATATTTCTCCGATATTTTCATTCGTTAAAAATAGAACAGGTTTTGCGCATTCACGTAGTTCATTTACGTACATTTTGTAAAATGAGAACTGTTCATATGATGTTTCAATTATAATGACGTCATATTGGTCCATTCTTTCGGCAGTGGTTCCACTAAATGCTGCTAAAGAAGCTCGAGCATTGACTCTCCACTTCGGTCGCTTTTTTTGAAAGGCGGTTACTAATAGATCCGCTATCAAAGGGTAATTGGAACTCACTAGAATATACATAATTTTTCCTCCTACATGTAAAAGATGAAATGTTAAGAGAACAGGCAGCAATCCGTAAACTGACTACCTGTTCTAGCTTATTTGTTCGCTTGGAGGATATTTAGTTCCCCGTGCCCATAGAAGGAGTCCTTACCAGGTGCTCCTAAGTCGGTAGCGGTTCGTTGTATCTTTTGTATATATTTGTTAGGATTCGGCTTTTTCGCACGGTCATTGGACATTAAAATAGCTATTGCCCCGCTCACCATAGGTGCTGACAAACTAGTACCAAAGGATAACGTATACCCCGGTGGTAATTCGACCGCCTCGTCAATAAAGTTATGCGGTTGTTGTAACGGTTTTGTCGTCAACATCATATACGAAACGTTCATTTCACCCGTAGCTAAAAATGTTGGACCGAAATCCCCTCCTGGTGCTACTATATCCACACCTTTTCCGTAGTTGGAGTAGTACGCTAATTCATGATTCTTTGTCGTACTGCCTACAGTCACTACATCTCGAAGACCCCCAGGCAAGTGAACACTTCCTTCTAACTTAGCTTTCTCATCCAAATTGAATCCTTCGTTTCCAGCAGACGCAACCATTGCGACTTTATGTCGCTTTGCGTAGTTCACAGCTCGTTCATAGGCCTTCTTCGTCAAACGTTCTTCGGCAGAATTTACCGATTTATAAGTACCTACACTGACATTAATAATATCTGCACCACCGTCAACAGCATGGACAATCGCTTGCAATGTATGGAACGAGTCCCCGTTTCCATCACTCTCTAAAACTTTGTAGGGAACTAGTGTTGCTTTCGGTGCGGTCATCCGCAATACACCTGCCACTTGAGTACCATGTCCGAATTCGTCTGTTGTGGGCTTTTGGTTTTCAATGTAACTTCTTCCCTCGTCAACATTGTTCGCAAACAGTGGATGTTCTGTATCAATTCCACTATCAATTACTGCAATCGTAACGCCCTTATTTCCCATTGCTTCGAAATAGTCAAACTCTGGCCACTCAGGGATTTTTAATGCCCAAGCAAACCGTTCAAACTCTTTAGGGTATGGCGTTTCTAGTTCCTGTACCATCGTTTCTGAAGTAATTTTCGGCAAAGTTCCTTGCTCCACAAAGTCATTCGCAAACAAAGGTTGGATCATATCAATTTGTTCGGATTGCCCGTCTACACGCAAAATTCCTAATTCATCTATCGCTTCTACCTCCAAATCGGGATATTCGTTCTTTAGGTCACTTTTGTATTGATGAAGCTCCGAACTTTCATCGAACAAAAATACCTCTGATCGTTCCGATGCCGATGCAACAGAATAAGAGCTCAGCCAAAGGACGGTTAGCAGCAAAATTTGTATATAACGTTTCTTCATGAAGCATTCTCCATTCTTTTTTCTTCATTGTAGAGTTGTCGATAGGTAAGGTTGCTCGCGATTAACTGCTGATGCGTCCCTTCTCCTACAATTTTTCCGTTTTTCAGTACAATAATTCTGTCCACATGTTGGATCGTCTGCAAACGGTGGGCGACCACGATGCACGTTGCATCTTCCTCCAATAGGGACTCCATTACATGCCTTTCTGATATGTTGTCTAATGCCGAGGTGGGCTCATCCAACAAGTGCAACTCAGGCTTTTTAAACAAACTTCTTGCCAGCGCAATTTTTTGGCGCTGTCCGCCAGATAAGTTTGCACCCTGTTCCGAAAGAATACTTTTAATGCCGAGCGGTAACTTTTCAATGATACTGAACACATCGGACTTGACCAATACATCTTGTAAGTGGTGATAATACTCTTTGTTTGCTTCTTGCGTGCGTCCTAGTACAATGTTTTGCTCGATTGAGTCGTTAAAAATCATCGCCTGTTGATTGGTATAGGCAACTTGCTTATTAAAACTATCTTTTTGAATGTGGACGAGCGATTCATCATTATAGGAAATGTCCCCTGAAGTCTGCTGAAGAAGACCCGCCATCAATTTCAATAATGTACTTTTCCCCGAACCGCTTTCTCCAACGATTGCTACTTTTTCACTGCGTTCGATCGTCAGATTAACATCTTGCAAAACAGGTTCGTCAAACTTGCTATACTGATAGGTCACATTATTCAAAGATACCTTCTCAAACGAGTCTAGTTGTGCAGTACCGTCTTGTTGGGTAGGATGTGTAATGATTTCTTCGATTTTGTTGAAATACGTATGCAATAACACAAAATCATTGTATACATTAGCCAGCCCCATAACGGGATTGATAAATGAGCTTGCCAATGTGAGAAAGGCGACTACCGTCCCCATTGTCAAAGATTGCTCCTGCACGAAATACAATCCGATCAATAGCAAAAGTAATGGTAAACCGAACTGTAATGTTTGAGGAATAGTCAAAAACACGGCTGAAAAACGTTCTTTTGCATTGGTTATTTTTAATTGTTTATGAAAATCTTCCTGCCATCTCTTGAAAAATGTTTGCTCAGATCCTGTAGATTTTACAGTTTCGATTCCTTCTATAATTTCTGTAATATTCTTTTGAACCTTTGCTTGCTCAATCATTTCTAAATCGATGAACTGTCGTACTTTTTGAGTATTTAAAACTGAAATAATGACCATAGTCATAGCAATTACGACAGTAATCATCGCCAGCGTAGGGGAGTAATTCCACATGAGAATCGTATAAAATAGTAAAAACACACTATCTACAAGTAGAAGGACAGCCTTTTGCGTCAATATTTGTCTAATATAGACACTCAAATTCGACCTAAAAATCAGTTCTCCAGTAGACCGATTCGAGAAAAAGGGCAAAGGCAATTGCAACAACTTTTCCATATACAAGGACATCAATTTATCATCGAAGATTTTTTGAAACTGAGCAATGATGAATCCTCTGCCTACTTGTAAGGCGTAATAGCCTAGTAAAACAACCAAGCTGAGCAGCATGATGATACCTATTGACTGTTTTTCAACTGTTATGGACTGATCGACGAGATACTTCGTTACAATCGGGACGATTAACATTAAGCCCTGAATCCCGATTGTTAAGAAGAGTAAAAAGAACAATGGTTTTTTGAAGGAACTATTCAGAAATCCTAATAAGAAGGATGCCTTGTTTTCTGACGCTCGTGGCTTCTCCTCATTTTGCGAATCCACTTGGATGACTATGTTTGAAAAACATTCCTCGGCTTCCTCTTTAGAAATCCACCTTCTCCCAGTTGCCGGGTCGCAAATACACACCTTACTTTTTTTCACTTTCTCAATGACCACGTAATGTCGGTTATTCCAAAAAGCAATACAAGGTACTTGCAACTGTTCCAATCCTGTGTGTACTTTATAGGCTTTCGCTTCGAATCCATGATCCTCTAAAATCGTCATCATTTCTGAAATCTTGAAGCCGCCTCTTGGTACTCCGTACGTATTTCGTAATTCGGGCAACGAGGTCGACATTCCATGATAATTCATCAGCATCGTTAGACTGGCAAGTCCACATTCACTATGCTCTGCTTGTTGGACCAGTTTTATTTTTGCCATATCCTTTACTTCACTTCCTCTGTTATTGCTTGTAGTAGGACAAACGAAGGAATCTCGTGATTAATTGTCCGCAATAAGGTGTAAAGAACTCCTGTAATGCCCGTATATAACCCTTTGGATTGTATCGTTTGATATCCTTGCAATCTAAATTGTCCATACGTTCTATAATTCGAAACAAGTTGCTTTACTTTACTTTCTATCAGCGCATCCGTATCGTTCCCTTTCTGTTTCAATGCGAGTAATAGTTCAATATCCCCTGAAGTTCCGTGGCATACTGAGTCTTCTCTTTTGTCATTGAACAAAGAATCAATTGCTTCTAGTTTTTGTTGGACTTCCTTATCTGAGTTTGTATAGCACGCTGTCATCCATCTGCTTAACAAAATCCCAGTGCTGCCATGACAAACCGCATGGGTCCTTCCAGCCTTCTCCGGTCTCGGATCATTCCAGTGAGTTCCCTGCCAATGCGCGTCTTCACGAGTAATCCAAGTGTCAATATTAGATGCCGTAGGATCCATCACTGCTTTCGCATAGTAGGCGCCACTGTTTCCATGGATCAGTCCTACAAACTTGGTTTGTTCGTCATACGTTAGGCTGTCGCTCAATTTCTTTGCGTAGGCTTCATACTTTGCGTCATTCGTGAACAAACTCAATTGGTGGAAGACGACGATTAAACTCGGTTTTCCTACTAACCAATCATTTGTTTCTTCATAGTCAAATGTCATAACTTGATCTGCAAGTTGCGATGCTAACTTGAGTGCTTCCTCATTGCCATTCAATTTGAAATCGATTAGTAAAGGATAGATCAATGCACCATTGCCAAAGAACGTCGATGCTTTCGGAGCACTTGGAATGACAAGCATTGTATTTAATATCTTGCGTTTAATCGTTGTATACGCTGCCGCGTTTGAGTGATCTGTTGCTTGCAGGGCCGCCAAAAACGCATACATGCCGGGCAATCCATCATACAACTGGTTGTTCATGGCCTCATACTTCCATGTATCTTTACATACGAGGTCAATCCAAGTCATAGAGTCTGTTTTCTCATCGTAGATCGCCTCGTCCAACAACGACCTGGATACTTCCTTCACTACATCCAATACAGATTCCCGGGATATCGTAACATTTTCTTTCGACTGCTCTGGTATCGATGCAGTATGCGTGAACGTACCCATGGACAGTTCAATTTGTAAGCACTGTTCTTCAATTTGCTTATCTGACAAATTCGTTATGCTTTGCACCACTTCCGAAATAATCGTTCGTTTGTATACGTTTGAAATCATTTCATTTTGAGAATTGTATAAATGCGCATCGGATACTTCGTTGAAAAACTGCGGAATATCCCCTTCCAACATTTCAGTCAGTTCATGACCTGCGATTCGTTTGTCGCGATATGGGTAGGCAAACAGATTATGTAACACCTTTTCACGCTCGATCATATTCTGCATGCACTGTGGGTGATAAGAAAACTGAAGAAGATCGACATACCGCTGGGTGGGTCTAACTACATTTCGAACACGGGCAGTTTGGAAGACCGCTTTCAATTCCGCTGCGATTTCCTCTCTATGTTTCATACAAGACTTCAAAAAGCGACGGAATCCGTCGAGTATTTCTTGTTGATAGCGCTCATAGGAAATCTCTTGTCCATGTAAGAGTGGCGTATTCGATTTCGATGAGATGAAATGATCCATATATTCAAATTTCATTTCGTCAGTGGAATGGTGATTCAACTTTAAAATTTTGAATGGTGTTTTTTGTGTGCCATGACTAAGCCCACTTATATTGACTCCTTTTTTCTTATCCTCTGAACGATCCGCTAGAATATCAAATGGCACGAGGCCTGTCAGCACAACGGAATCCATTTGTTTTTCTTTTGCTTGAACATGTGCACTTTCTCCAAACTCGAGCGGCACATGCTGTTGGAAGAAGGTCTCCACGTCTATCAATACGGGGCGATCTCCATACGCAATAATATTTTCATAGTGAAAATCGGTCGCTCTCAAGAGATAGGCTAATCCGATAAGTTCACCGTAATGTCTATAAAAACTTCGTACTTCACTTTCTGACGTACATGACTCACGCTGGATAAATTGTTCAAACGTATAGGTTGGCTTTACGATTCTTCTAACATTATAAAAATCAGTTCCTAAGTTCCGATTTAAATAATCAAAAAACCGATCTAGCTGCTTTGTGTAAACTAAATTTTTCGGTTTATACACAATCAGTTCTGTTTCAGAGAAATAGACAAGCATGACACTTTTCCCTTGATCGTGTGAATCACCTGCAGACAAACCGATTCGTTGCACAACAGTAGATGATTGACCCAATGTGGACTGGATTTCGGATGCATTTTCGTTTAAACGAACGATGAACTCCTCGATATTCTTCATGAAAAATAACGTTTTAATCGAAATGAGTCGCAGCAGTGCCGGATATTCATGGTAAAAGTTTTTTGCGGATTCCACGGTGCCAAAACGCTGTTTCATATACGATTGAAATCGTTCCTCTCCATTTTCCCCTGTCAATCCAGCTTCCTTTTTCACCTGTTGAATATCCGCCGCTAGTGTACGGCTCATTATGCCTATCAGTTCTTCTGAGTACCCTTGAACAATTGAAACAACGGCATCTACGTGAAATTCGTATCGTGTGGACGCAGCTGTTTTCTCCTTTAAAAAATGTTTCATAAATTGTAAAAAGAAGCGAATGGCATATGTGTAGTCGTATTTATCGGGATGTTGTTGTTCTTCGTAGTTCTCGATAATTTGTTGATACACTTTGTACCAATCGGATTCTTCTACTTTTCGTAACAGACCATCTAAATCGTGTTCGTTGATCGGCTGAATACCCTTTTTAAAAGATTGTTCACTTTGATAATGGTCGAATAGGAAATCCATATCGGTTTGTTTTAGCAAGGATTTTCGTTCCTTCCACTCTTCCCACGTTCCTTCGGTCGTACTGGAAATTTCGCCTGCTCGTTCTTCAATCGTCAATGCGCTTACTAATCGACTGTCAATTGTCTCAATCATAACTGTCATGTCGTTTCCCCCTAACCATAAAGTAAGTTAGCATATACATACGTGTTGTATATGCTAACCCTTTCCATTAACACACCGTTGCTGATACTAAAGCACCAAACCCTAAACCAACTGTAAAACAAACTGGCGTTGTTTCGGCTTGGACATCTCCGTTACCTTGGATTTCCATCATTTCCTCGTTTGTTAGTTCCTCAAACGATGGTCCTGCATAGTTCACTTGATCGTTCATGAATATCTCTCCTTTTTTTGTGATTAACAGTGTTTAATGCTCAATACGACTGTGACGCCTGTTGCGATACCGCCGCCAACCCAGCCACATGCAGCTGAACTTGCTGCAGTTGTTGCTGCGATCGCACAAACCGGTGTAGTCTCCGCTTGGACATCCCCACTGCCCTGAATTGCTACCATTTCATCCATTGAGAGTTCTTCAAATGTTGGACCTGCATATTCTTTTGTTGTCATGTTGTTTCCTCCTTTGTTTTTGGGATTAACAATGTTTAATGCTTAATACGACTGTGACGCCTGTTGCGATACCGCCGCCAACCCAACCACATGCTGCTGAACTTGCTGCAGTTGTTGCTGCGATCGCACAAACCGGTGTAGTCTCCGCTTGGACATCCCCACTGCCTTGGATGGCTACCATTTCATCCATCGATACTTCTTCAAATGTTGGACCTGCATATTGTTTTGTTGTCATGTTGTTTCCTCCTTTGATTTTTGTGATTAACAATGTTTAATACTCAATACGATGGTGACACCTGTCGCGATACCACCGCCAACCCAACCACATGCTGCTGAACTTGCTGCAGCTGTTGCTGCGGTCGCACAAATGGGGGTTGTTTCCGCAGAAACATCTCCACTGCCTTGGATGGCAACCATCTCTTCCATCGAGAGTTCTTCAAATGTTGGACCTGCATACCCTTTTGTTGTCAAATTGCTTCCTCCCTTTCTAAGAACTGTATGACTTACTGTTCTTGAATCTAACTATAGACCGTCACAATTACTAAAATCCGAACTTCCCATATAATGTGTTGTTTTTCACGTAAGCGTAGCATTCACATGTAAGAATTCACGTTGATGAGTTCATCAACGTACTAACAGAGGACCTATAAAAGGAAAGTCCATTAATAATTCCGCCCTTAATGAAGTAACAAAAAGGACATACACGATTCAACAATACAAAGATCGCGAGGATCAAATGGCGTAGGGTAATTTGGAGGACATCACCTAAGTAGTAAAGTACTCAGCGATAAAAATAAAAGGCTGTCGCAAAAGACATCTCTGCCTTTCACAACAACCTGTTCCGTTAATTCACAACATAGTGTTCAAAAAATCTTTTTTCCGCTTGTAAGAAACTATGAGAATCCTTTTTTATCGTCTTCACATACTGCATATACGCCTCGTTTACGACGGGCGTCCCACTGAGTAATGCATTCGTACGTGCCGATGACAGCGGGTCTATGATCGGGAATTCATCCATCTCAGTCTTCGAGATCGTAATCGGCTCCCCGAGAAAGTATTGCGTCGCAATATAATAATGATAGACACCTGCCAACACACTCTTATGATTGGCTTTTAGACTGTGGATGTCGATTGACTGATAAAACTTCTTAAGATAATAAGTATTGTCTGTTTCAATTGCACTATAGAATAAGTACATAAGATAAATGGCTAATTCAGGAGTCGTCAACTGCGACGCAGGAACACTCGAGGCCTTACTTTGAAGCGTTTTGTCCCAGGTAGACGGCTGATTTTTAGCCAACAGCTTATTCGTCATACGATAATAGTTAATGAACACGGGATTGTTTTTTGCAACTTGAAGGACCGTGTACCCATCGGAGAATAACCCATTCAGTTGGTATGGAAGAGACGTTACCACAAACAATAAAAAGCTCGTGATGCCAATCACTTGAAAAAGAAAAAGATCACTGAAATGGAGGCTGGAAACAAGTAAACTTGCGACTGGTCCTGCAAGAACGGTATAAAAAATCGACTTCTCCAACCGCTGCTCATCGTGCTCAATTTGCACGTACCCTGAAACTTGCGTCCAATTTTCTGGCCACGTTACTTGGAGGTTCCCCCGCTCTGTCCGTTTTATCGCAAGCAAACCCGCTGCGTAAAACATAAGCTTCGATTTTGCAATCACTCCGCCCACTACATGGCCTGCTTCATGCAGCGAAATGGCAATCAGAATACCCAGCCCTGTAAAAAGAACGCCCGCAAACAACTCCGACTTATCCCAATTTATGCATGCACCCAGTGTTAGCAATCCTGCAGTCGCTAACATCGTTCGTGAAATTGTATTCATTGGATCCGTCCCCTTTCTCTATACGGTTAGTATAATAAAATTCTACTTATCCGATGGCGTTCCATCGTCACCGTATAGGTTTTATACGTAATCGTACACATCATTCAAAATAACACCATTCACGTGGTCTTATCCGTTCAATCGGTTTTTTAGCTAACTAGAATTGGTTAGCTCCACTCCCATTTTTATCATCAAAGAAAAAACTAGCCTTCTTTTACAGTTGAACTGCGAGAAGGCTAGTTAATAGGCGGATGAATACTCGAAAACAGCGCTTAATTTATCGCAAGGAGTGCGTCAGGTATCGAATGAATTATCAAATTATTTAGTCGTGTTCGATAGGTTTGTTTTACTCCCAACAAATCGGGCTGCTTCGCTAGATACAGCTGCTGAATAGTTTCGAATAGGCACTTTGAGACATAATACCAATTGTTAATTCTGTCTGGCTATACGCTCTATTTCTTCGAATCTTTTTAAAATAATTACCTAGATGCATTCTCCCCCTCCTCTCTTTTATTCCATATGGAATAATTCGTCATGTAATTCCTTTTATCCTTTAAACTTACAAATATAAGGGGGGGGATATAAATGGAATGGGTGCAACTACTTGTTGACATTTGGATTATCGGTGGAGGTTAAGTCTGCTTCAGATCACTTTTTCCCATGGAGTATTTAAGCAAGGATGCAATCGGAAATTTTGAAGTGAGTAGTGATTATCTATTAGGAATAACTGGTTTGATGCAAGCATCATAATGTGAACTTTTTTGTTTTATGAGTGTTCTCATGCCTACGTGTATGGAAACGATATAAGTGTTCCTATATGCGCTGAAGTAGCTCCACGTATAACTCAACGAGAAAGTTGTAAGCTGCTGCAAAACACATTATCAGTAATTCTAATTCTCTTAGGAGGATTGTTATTAATGTCCTGAACCGGGCTCGTAACTGTCGTGCTTATATTATCCATTTTTCATATTAAGAGTCTGCCCAACTATCATTAAATCTCCAATTCATTACCTGTAATGCACAGGCAAATCTTTTCAAATTCAACATCCAATCAAAACAAAAAAATACTAGGGAGTTGTCACAATGGAATTAAAAAAAACGATTCTAGCCCTCTCTTTAACTACAACTATGTTATTTAGCTCAGCTGCTTCTGTATCTGCTAATTCTAGTTTAACGAGTACGACTACCGGCTTGAATGAAATTTCGAAACTTCAGCCTGATATCTCGAAACAGGAATTGCTGAGTGATGTTCGAACCATAGCTGCAAATACGGGTCAGTCCGAGCAAAGTATCCTTGAGCAAATTTATACAGAGCTTAAAAACAATGAAGAACAAGGCAAGAAGGAAAAGGCAATTTCTGCTGAGGTAACTGCCTACGGGGGTTCAGGTGGAACTAAAAGTGTTGGGGCTAGTACAAAAGGAAACTTCTATTATACACCGTCACAAACTGCCTATTTAGACCATGGCCATGTGGGGATGTATTATACATCCACAACAATTGTAGAATCTGTCCCTTCTGCTGGCGTTCGAACAATTTCTACGACTGCGCGTAAAGTAGATAGCTCTGGTGCAGTGGTAAAATCGGTCACTACATCTACTGCAAATCGAAATAATGCTGCAAACTGGACGAATACTCAGGTTGGACAATCCTATTCGTATAATTTTGCTACAAATCGTCAAACAGGCCATACTGGAGCTAAAAACTGCTCAAAACTCATTTGGTCCGCTTATAAACTTAACGGATCGTTGGACTTAGATGTAAATGGCGGTTTAGGTGTGTATCCACGTGATGTCAGGGACGCGAAAAGCACTGCTTTAGTCCGAAACATTTAATCTTTTTCAAACAAGACCGTCAGATTTCGATAAGATGGTCTTGTTTGTTATTTTGGAGGAAATAAAAATGAAGAAACTACTACTAGTTGCCACTGTAGCAATTGTCCTCATTGCCGTCCTGGCTTTCACAAAAGAAAAAAGCATCCCAGATACTTCGTTACTTTCATTAAATGAGATCTCTGAAAAAGACATTTTAGAAAACACGAAAGCTATTATTTATTTGTCTACGACTGCTGACCAGGATATTGACAATAAAGGATTGAGTTATGGTGTTTTTGTTCAGGAAGATCATTCAGTTCAAGCTCTGGCTATGAACGGGCTTGAGCTTGGAAGCATTGCTGTAGGCAAAGAAGAAATACTATTAGAGGATAAAAACAACATATCCATTATAGGAGACGCTACTAAAAAGTTTGAAATGGATACCCCCCAATACACAGGGGAACGAACTGGCTACCTTCCAAAAAACGAATTATTCTTCAGTATCTATAACAGTGGATTTGTTGAAAACGGGTACAGTTCGGAAGTCCGATATGGTGATTCCAAAGGCTTCAAAGTAGATACTATCCCTCATTATATTGTAGCCTCCGGTACAACTGAAAAATCTGTAGAAATCCTTACACAAGATTTAGAAGAGGATCAGTTTTATTTAAAAGAAGTAACAGTTGATACGGAACTTAACGTGAAAGATATCACGGCGATCCAAACCGAGTCTACTGAAAACATGCAAGTTCTCGCACCAGTTCTTTCTGATGAAAGCTATTATTATCTCATCATTTCCACAATTACAAGTGACACCAGTGAAACCGTATCACTTTATAGAATTCACAAAGAATCATTAAAGCAGGAGACATTTGAATTAATCAACTACAAGGATGTAGATTTAACAGCTACGATTCCCTACAATTACAAAAATTCCGCAGCTATCCATAACGACAAATTATTTTATATCAATGGATTGGGGGAAGTCTATTCATTCCATTTACCTACAACCGACGTCAAAAAAGAATTCAGTCTCGATAAAGCGAGTAACTCCACTGTTCGTCATAATGAAGAAACGTACTTTAATTCTGGAGAACTTTATGTCTTACGGTACAACTCAGAAAAAAAAGAACCCTACTATTTGGAATCGTGTTCACTGGATAAAGGTAAACTTACAGATTCTGTTCCGATCGATGGGCTTGAAACCATTATAAATGGTTCTAAAAATAAAAAAGTGTATTCATATGACTTGAAAGTTTTGAAGTAAGTCCAATCTTCCGGAATCTCCCTGTACATGCCACTACCCTATAGTGAAACATTTACATCCAAATCAAAATTAGCCTTCCACCAAGTATATCAGTGGAAGGCTAGACTTAGTTATATACGGGCCACCTGTGCACAACACACCCTTAGAACAATTCCGAAAGGCGTCTGAATTATCCGGTGCACAGACATATTTCATCTTTTTCGTGGCTCTTATTTCAAAAACCCTGGCTTAGCAAATTCCGGGTCCGGATACGTGTAGAAACCTTCTCCTGTTTCCCGACCGAGTTTCCCTTTGTCGATGTACTCGTTCTTCAGCAGGTCCGCCAGTTTTTTAAACTCTTCTTGGCCCGTTGCATCGGCTTTCATTTTTACGATATTGTAGGCTGTTGTAATCCCTACGACATCCAAGATGGCGAACGGGCCCATTGGAGCACCGGTTGCAATCATCCAGGTCTTGTCAATCGTCTGAACGTCTGCGACTTCTTTGACGAGCAGCATTTCAGCTGCATCCAGTAATGGCACCAGCAAGGAATTCAAGATGTACCCCGGCTGCTCTTTTTTCAGTGGCAGCGGCACCATGCCGATCTCTCTGGCGAATTGTATCACAGCGTCGAAAACTGCCTGACCTGTACCTGGATGTCTCATCACTTCAGCTGTGTTGTTCTTCCAGATTTCATTGGCGAAGTGGAGTGCGATGAATTGCTCTGGCCTTTCCGTTGCCTCTGCAAACTGGCTTGGCAGAAGTGTTGAGGAATTTGTCGCAAAAATCGTCTTGTCGGGAGCCACTTTCCCCAATTCTTCATAAAAAGAGGTTTTTATGGAAACGACTTCAGGAATCGCTTCAATCACCAAGTCCGCATCCTTCACAGCTTCACCTAAGTTGCTGTAGAACGAAAGGCGCCTAAAGCCGGCTTCAAACTCCTCCGCTGTAGTTCCTATATCTTTTTCGTAATAGGGCTGCAAACTATGGATCAGCTCTTTTGCCTTCGCGAGCGCCTCGTCCGTAATGTCGTAAACAGAAACGTCAAATCCTTTGAGGGCGGTCTGAAAAGCAATCTGGCTCCCCAACACTCCACTGCCTGCAACTGTAATCTTTTTAAAGTTCATCAATTCCCACTCCTTTTTTTCTGGATATCCTTATTCATGAGTCCTATTCACTATACCCTGTATAAGTTCAACTATTCTAGCCAATGGATTTACTGGTACCTGAGTTTAATCTGTGTTCGGTTACTCCTTTTTTCAGTGAAGAACTATGCCTTCCCCCTATCCCTCCCAGATTGTCACCCTACTCTTCTTAAGTAGAATGCCGCCTGGAACAATGCCATTCAACCATCTCATTGTAGAGGCCCCGTTACAATGGGCGTCCCCGACAGACAAAATCGGCACGGAATCGCCGCAGTATATTGATTAGCAGGAGCTGGTGAAGCCATTCGCTGTCTATTCCGCCAATCTTGCGAATCCGGACGCGACGGTCGATCTTCTCCAGCGGGCGGCGCGGGTTTCACTCGGACAGCGTAACGTTACGCATCTGTCCGTACCGAAGGATTTTTTTACAGCACCAGCAAAAGGTGAAACGATGATCCTTGCAGGCGCAGGTACAGCCAACGCTTCAACGGAACTCGAGAAACTTGCTGAATGCTGGGGAGCCGGTATCCTGATCAGTTTGGGCAAAAAAGGAGTGTTGGACGAGTCCTCTCCGAATAAACTGCAGGGAATCGGCGAAGGCGGCTATCCGTATGCCAAGGATTTGTTCAAAGAGGCGGATGTCGTCCTGCTGGCGGGCACAACGTGGTGGCCGGAAGGGTATGTCCCAACAGATGCGAGAATCATCCGCAGGCTTCTGCCACTTTCACACCCACGCTAGTGGACATCAGTACAGCTGAAGCATTTTTCCCGGAGACAGAATAAAAAACAGGAATGACGGTTTAGTCATTCCTGTTTTTGATGAAGAAAAAAAGTCGTTGCCTGTTCCAGCAGATCAGAATGGATTTGTCGCGATCAGCGTGGTGGATTTCGTGTAAATGCGCGGGTGCAGTTTCAGCTGGCTGATGACTACGTCCGCAATATCTTCCGGCTGAATAGTTTTGGACTCGTCGTTCTCTTTGATCAGGTCCAGGTCGAATGCCAGATCGGTCGCTACTGTGCTCGGCGCCAGTGCGGAAACCCGGATATTGTTTCGACGCACTTCCTGCGCAAGCGACTCGGTGAACCCGATCACTGCGAATTTGGAGGCACTGTACGCACTTGACGTCGCGGCTCCGTTCAGTCCGCTTGTGGAAGCGATGGTCACGATATCGCCGCGGTTCTTGTCAATGAGCTGCGGCAGGACGGCGCGCGTCACATGATACGTCCCCATCACGTTCACATCCAGAATCCGTTTCCATTCCGCCGGCTCCATCTCTAGGACTGTGCCGAACGAAGCGATTCCCGCATTGTTGATCAGAATATCGGCTGTGCCGAGTGACTCCGTCAAGGCAGCAACTGCTTTTTCCGCCTGTTCCTGAGACGCAACATCCGCCACCGCATAGGAGGCTTTCATGCCCAGCGCTTCAATCTCCTCAGTTACTTCCTTCAGAGCCGACTCTGTTCGCGCGAGCAGTCCGACATGTACGCCTTCTTTCGCCAATGCGATCGCAGTCGCCCGGCCAATACCGCGGGCCCCTCCTGTAATGAACGCTACTTTCCCTTGCAATGATTGTCCCATCAGATAAACCCCTCTCCAGTTCTCGTCCTATCAGTTTCCAGTATACAGCGCCGAATCTTCAACTTCACTGTATCCGCTTAGTGAGTGTGTGGCAGCACTCGATAAGACCAGCATGCAATAGAACTCATTGTCTGTGCACGACACAACTCCAAATCAATTCCGAATAGTATCCAAATTGCACAGAGCACAGCGTTTAATGCAATTCACTCTTCTTTAATAAAATCCCTGTGTATCCCATTCGACGGGCAAGTTGCGTAACATGAGGTTGCTCAAGTCCGGCTTCCCTCAACAGTTCATCCTGACTAAACGCTGTTCGGGTTTCCCCATTGAACAAGACTCGGCCACCACCAAGAATGACTGTGTGCTCGAAAGTCTCCGCTACAAAATCCATATCGTGTAAAATACACACTACTAACTTTCCTTGTGCATATAACTCATTGATGAGTAAAGACAATTTCACTTTTCCCATGGCATCCTGACCGATAGTCGGTTCGTCGAATATGACAACTTTCGTATCCATCGCTAAAACCGAAGCCACAGCAACCAGTTTCCTTTCAGCCAGACTCAAATCATAAGGATTTTCATCTTTTTTACTCGCCATGCCGACACGATCCAGCATTTTCAATGCATTGGCTTTTGCAGTTTCCGGGGATTGACCAATGTTTAACGGTCCAAACATCACTTCGTCTAGCACCTTGCTTTTAAAGATCTGATCGTTCGGATTTTGAAAGATAAGCCCGATAACAGCAGCCAGTTTTGCAGCAGTAGTGTCTGTCGTTTTCACCCCATCAACAGTTATCTCTCCTTTTTGAGGTTTTACTAATGCTTTCAATAATTTGACGAGCGTTGTTTTACCCGCACCGTTTTGTCCGATAATTGCAAGTGGTTTACCGCTCAATTTCAGATTGATTCCTTTAATAATTTCAGAATCTTTCTCATAACTAAAACTGAGGTCTGAAACAACAATTTCGGCAGTTTTCACATCAACGGCTTCCTCATGCGGGAAGGGTAAAGACAACTTTTCTAAACCGAATGTCGGCATCTCCCCTAACACAACAGGAAGATTTGCTGGAGTGTGTTGTCTAAATTTTAATGATCTGGCTGCTGATGTATACACGGGAGGCTCTATTCCATAGTCATCCAAATCGTCTCGTGAAAAAATCTCTGCAGGTGTCCCTTCACAGATTAATTTTCCTTTATTCATCAATAAAATCCGATCTGAATACGCAGCCAGCTTTTCGATTTTCTGTTCAGCCATCATTATGGTAACGCCTTGCGCAGACAGTTGCTCAACTACTTGAAATACTTCTTCAGCGCCTTGAGGGTCAAGCTGTGACGTTGGTTCATCCAAAATAAGGATATCAGGCTTCATGGCCATCACACTAGCAATCGCGACACGCTGCAATTGACCGCCTGATAGATAAAATGGGTTTACATTCCATAACTCTTCAATCTTCAATTGCTTCATACACTTTTGTATCCGACGATGCATTTCTTCACGCGGCACACCTAAGTTTTCAAGCCCGAATGCGATTTCGTCGTAGACTGTGTATTTGGCCCCCGTCATCTGTGAAAACGGATTGTCAAATACGAGTCCCACCCTCGCTGTGATCTCACTCATTGAATGTGTATATACTTCCAGGTCTCCGATAAAAACATTCCCGCCATAACTCCCTTTGAAAAAATGAGGAACTAAGCCGCTGAGGGCATAGCAAAGAGTTGTTTTTCCTGCTCCATTCTCACCCGCAATTCCGATGAAGTCCCCTCTTTCGACTGTGAATGAGAGTTCATCCAATACGAAATGATCACTCCCAGGGTATTTGTATTTCAGTTGCTCCACTCGGATACTTTTCATATGAAAATCCTCCAGGCAATTACTGCGGCCAATGATACCGCCAATAGAACTTTTATAACGAACCCATATTTAAAGTGATTGGTCTCATGAAGAAAAGTCCGTTCGCTTGTCGAATTGAATCCTCGGATTTCAAGAGCTATCGAACGGTCTCGGGTATCATTGATTGAATTCAAGACAACGGGAGTAAGTAATGGGATGAATGATTTTACACGTGTTATGAATCCCCCCTCAGTTTCCATTCCGCGAGAGCGCTGTGCATCGGTGATTTTGCCAGTCACAGCCAGCATCTGAGGAAGGATTTGCAGTACGGATAAAAGGACGTACCCTATTTTGGGAGACATTCCTTTACGAATCAGCGATTGAACTAAATCGTCCGGCTTCGTTGTCAGAATCAGAACACCGAACGCACAAACCATATTCAGAACACGAAGAGTCAGTAAAAGTGCATAAGAAAAACCTTCCTTATAGATAGGTACGGAACCGATCGTAAACCAAAGAGTGGAGCGATCGGGGTGAAAAAATCCTTGGACGATAATAATCGAAAAAATGAGCACGAGACTGAGACCGATAATCGGAAAGATATACTGCAGGACTTTCCCAAGCAGCAACACCAAAAGTGTGATGGCCAAGACGCCTAGGACAAAAGAATGAGTAGATAATATATACGTAACCCCAACTGAAACAAAAACGAATAGCAATTTGGATAAAGGATCGACGTCATGGACAATTGACGCTTTTTCTACATAGAACGTCCCATTCTTCATGGTACTCCTCCTAGATTACAGCCGGTCAATCTCTGAACGGCTATCATACATTCGAGTTAAGTTTTTAGGCAGATTTTTAAATATCAAGAAGCCGACTAGGACTGTTGCGATTTTGTCAGGCACATCTACAACGAGACTGTCAGCAAACGAAGCTAACCACAGAGGCAAGTCATGTGTAATCATTGTTGCAAATAAGGCATCTCCCCAGATGTTACCCGTTTGTCCGCCCCAAAACAGGATATTCAGCGGTGTAGAAACTGTGGCCGCTATCACGCCCACCACGAGCCCTAAAACAAGCGCCCTTCCGATGGAGGCTATCCATCCTTTATTAGCCATGATTCCAACAACTAGACCGATTACCCCTGATGTAATTGCATAGACAAACGATATCGGACTAGCGGTAAAGCCATAGATAATATTATTAATGATTCCTGTGAGTGCGCCAATAATGGGACCTGCTAACATACTGGAGAGCACTGTTCCAATCGAGTCCAGCCATAATGGCAATCTTAATAGTTCAGCGAATAACTTTCCAAGATAGTTAATGCCGATCGCCGCCGGAATTAGTACAAGTGCAGCAGTTGAAAACTTTAAAGACCACATACTTTGTTTCGTCATCGAGTAATTCCCCCATTCAATTTATGAAACCCTTTTTTCTACGCAGAACGAATTACCTTCACTACTGTCTTTACACAAGACAAGACCATTATAGACTAAAGAATTTCAAATACATAGCTTTTATTTCAGACGGTTTTCAGGGAGGTCTTGAAACGTTTCTGATAGGTGCTGACAAAGTTAAAAGGGATTCTTCACTTTGAACATCAATCTTGCAAATACAGAAAAGACTGCCTCTAGTAGATGGATCAGAGACAGTCTTTTCGATTCAATTATTCGTCACTGATTATGGAAACAGTTTAGAGATTTGTTTAACTACTTGTGATTGTCGCGAAGATCTAAGTGTCTACGTGAAAAAAGCCTTCTTCAGATAGTTGTATCTGAAGAAGGCTTACAGCACAATTGAACGGTTAAAGACTCAAGCAGAGGCTGTTATCGGATTTTAATCACAATCTTCCCCTTCGCATGATGCGTTGCACTTAAATCATGTGCTTCCCGCAATCCCTTTTCTGTTAACGGAAACGTATGACCAATATGTGCCTTTACTTTCCCATCTTTCATCAGTCCACCAAGTTGACTTTTTTATCCGCGGCACTTCGATTCAGGACACGTTTCAAGTCATGCTTACATGGGAGATACTCGTCTATGAATCCATCCAGACAGTCAGCGGATTTGTCATCTGGGCATATTACGATACCAAGCTGAAGGGGATATTGAAGAAACGTCGGGAAGATGCTAGGTAAGGTGGATAAAATAAAAACTCTGCCTGTGCAAAGTCATCTCTAAAACAACTCTGAATACTGCCTTTACTCTACAGTGCACAGGCAAAGCGTTTAAGGAAGTTTAGCAGCGCTCTTGAAGGGAAAATGAGTGGAAGTCATCAGATAAACTCATTGTAAAAGGAGTAGGATAAAGATGAATACTATACCATCCTTTCGACTAAACGACAGTACAAGCCTTCCGTCAATTGGCTTTGGAACGGTGAATATCAATGGTGCACAAGGAGTGACTTCCGTTTTATCAACCATCGAAGCGGGATATAGACTCATTGACACCTCGACGAATTATAACAACGAAGGAATGGTAGGAGAAGCAATTCGGCGGTCATCTGTCCCAAGAGAAGAACTGATGATCAGCTCAAAACTCCCTGGACATTCTCATGAGTACGATAAAGCGATTCTTATGATCCAGGAATCCCTGTACCGTCTCGGACTTGACTATTTTGATAAATATTTGATTCATTGGCCACTTCCGAAGCAAGGTAACTATGAAGAGGCATGGCAAGCTTTAGTCGATGCACAGAAATTCGGACTGATTAAGACAATTGGCGTATCGAATTTCTTACCAGAACACCTCGAGCGGATCATTGAAAAAACAGGTGTTACGCCGGCTACTAACCAAATTGAGCGCCATCCGTACTTCAACAACAACGAACTCGTCGAATACAATAAAAGCCGCGGTATTGTTACAGAAGCCTGGAGTCCCTTAGGCCGTAAAATAAATGATGTGTTAACAAATGACACCATTGTAGCAATCGCTGAGAAATACAACAGAGAGCCAGCGCAAATTATTATTCGCTGGAACTTGCAAAACGGTGTCTTACCGATTGTAAAATCATCGTCAACCGAACATCAAAAAGCAAATCTTGATGTCTTTGACTTTGAATTAAGTGAAGAAGATATCCAAACAATTGATTCTTTAGATAAAGGCGAAGCTGGAAGAGTTGAAGGACAGCATCCGAACGAATATGAGGAGTTTGAATAACTTAAGTGAAGAAAAGTCTTGCTTGTGTGCGATAACAACTCTGGACAATGTTCAAATTGCATCGTGAATAGACAAGACTTTTAATCTGCAATTTCCTTTTAAACAACTTCCCGAGGACTGTTATATCAAGAAGAGAAAATGAACAAAATGTCCTTCCGGCACAAAGTCAGAAGGGCATTTTTTTCTAAGAAACTAGGTGTTCTTTATTGGACGCTTACATCACGAGTAGGATTTTCATCCATCAACTTTTGTAGTATGTGCTGCCGATGTGGGATCCACCGAAATTCGGGCTTGTTTTGGATTTTCCGACTGATCATACAAATGACACGCCACGAAATGATTTGACTTCACTTCTTGATAAGCCGGTTTCTCAATTGCACAACGTTCGTGTGCTTTAGGACAGCGAAGTCTAAACGGACAGCCTGAAGGAGGATTGGCCGGATCCGGCACATCACCTTTTAAAATGATTCTCTCCTTCTTCTGAAATGGATTCGTAGAAGGAATTGCTGACAATAAAGACTGTGTATACGGATGAAGAGGATTGTCATATAATTCATCCGTGTGAGTCATTTCCATCATTTGACCAAGATACATGACACCTACTCGATCACTGACATGTTTTACAACATTTAAGTCGTGAGAAATGAATAAATAGGTCAATTCCAATTCCTCTTGTAAATCCATCAGCAGATTAAGTATTTGTGCTTGAATAGAAACATCCAGTGCCGACACCGCTTCATCCAAAATGACTAGTTCAGGATTCAATACCAAAGCTCGGGCGATACTTATACGCTGCCTCTGCCCTCCGCTGAATTCGTGCGGGTGCCTGTTTAGTTGTTCTTTTGATAATCCTACTTTTTCTGCAATATCCTGCACGAGTTTTTCAGCATCTTTTTTGCTGACCAAACGGTGTGTCAGTACCGGTTCCTTTAGTAACTCTCTAACTGTCATTCTTGGATTCAACGAACTATATGGGTCTTGAAAAATCATTTGAAGATCTTTTCGTAACTTTCTAAACTCCCTTTTGTTATAATCCAACAAATCAGTACCTTTAAAGAGCACTTGTCCGGAGGTGGGTTCTTGTAATCGAAGGATTGTTCTTCCCGTCGTGGACTTTCCACATCCACTTTCTCCAACTAAGGAGAAAGTTTCTTTGGGGTAAATGGAAAAACTGATACCATCTACTGCTCTGACATAGTTATTCGTCTTTTTTATAAAACCGCTTTTTTGTGGAAAATATTTTGTTAAATCCTTAACTTCCAGTATTGCATTATTCTCCATTGTTAAACCTCCTCCCTATGCAAAAAGCACCTACTGTAGTGATCATCTTCTACTGTGAAGAGAGGTGGATCCTCGTGCAAACAGACATCCATCACATATGGACAACGGGATGCAAACCTGCACCCCGTTTTATTTGTTTCCTTAGGAGACGGTACATTTCCTGGAATTGAGTATAATCGCTTACCTTTTTCACCTAACGAATTGATTGATTGTAGCAGTCCTTTTGTGTATGGATGTTGCGGATTACTGAACAGTTTTTCAACAGTCGTTTCTTCAACCAATGTACCCGCATACATAACAGCGACTCGCTCACAGATTTCTGCTATCACCCCAAGATCATGTGTGATTAACAAGATAGACGTGTCGTAATCGTTAGTTAACTGCTTCATCAGATCTAGGATTTGCGCCTGGATTGTGACATCCAGCGCTGTAGTCGGCTCATCCGCTATTAAAAGCTTGGGTTTACAAATCAGAGCCATCGCTATCATGATTCTCTGTCTCATCCCACCTGATAATTGATGGGGATACTTTTTTAGAAGCTGTTTCGGTTTTGCGAAGCCCACTTTGTCCAAGATTTCAATCGTCATGTCATCCATTTGTTTTTTTGAGTATTTCCCATGAAAGCGTAAAATTTCCTTGATTTGATGTTCGACTGTGAATAGAGGATCCAAAGCCGTCATAGGTTCTTGGAAGATCATCGATATCTCTTTTCCACGGACTTTCAATATCTCCTTGGTGGACATCGCCGTCAAATCCAAATCATTACTCAGTACGATATTCCCTTCACTTACATTAAGGACATCAGGAAGCAGTTGGAGAATTGAAAGAGAGGTCAGACTCTTTCCACTTCCAGATTCCCCCACTATGCCGTACTTTTGCTTTTTACCGATAGACAAGCTAAGATTCTTCACTACGTTATAGGTTTCCTTATCCACTTTTACATCTATAGACAAATTATTAATTTCCAGCAATGATGCCATTCTCAGTCCCTCCTAACAGCAATCATCCGGTCGAACGCTTCAGGCTGGGTATAAGAAATTTTCCCCATAATTACAGAGTGCTCAGCTCCTGTAGCAGACGGTAACTGATTGTATTCCCCCTTAAGGCATTGATACCCCAGTAACGCAAACCCCATGGCTTCTTTTAAATCACTTGAAATTCCATAATCTTCATGTATCCCTACTTTGACGTCTGGTAAATGATATGCAATCCGCTCCAGTAGATAAGGGTTATAGCTGCCTCCCCCACCAATCACAACTTCATCCAGTTCATTCCCTTTACTTATCAGGAACTTTTTATAACTATCTGTTATGGTCACAGCAGTCCAATCACTGACCGTCGCAATAAGGTCATTAGCGTCAAGATGGCCAAACTTTCCGAAAATCTGGTCGACAAAGTGAGAGCCAAAGACCTCTCTTCCAGTCGTTTTAGGAGGTTTCACCTGTAAGTACTCATGTCCATTTAGAAATAACATTAAATCCTCATTCACTTTTCCTTTCCGTGCGTATTGTCCGTCTTTGTCGTAAGTTTCCTTCTGATCGCTTACCCTGAACACTACCTCGTCAATCACCATATTTCCTGGCCCTGTATCAAAAGAAACGATTTGTTCACGTTTAGCATTCTTAGGTATATATGTAACATTTCCGATTCCACCAATATTTTGTATAACTCTCGAAGTATCTCTATTCGAAAACAATAAATAATCTATATAGGATGTGAGCGGAGCACCATGCCCACCTGCCGCCATATCTGCTGTTCTAAAATCTCCAACTACAGCGATATTAGTCGTATCAGCGATCGCAGAAATATCACCTATCTGAAGGGTATTCGCCTTATCCAACGTCTTACTTCCCTTATACGGCTGATGGAAGATTGTATGACCATGGGAACTAACGAAGTGGATATCCAGAAATGTATACCCCGATTTTTTCAATAAGTTATTGACTACTTCCCCATACTTCTTACCTAAATAAAAGTTCATTGAACTGATACTCTGTAAATCTGAAGTCTCTTCAGTTGAAACTCTCAGCAGTTCTTTTCTCTCTTCTAACGTGTATTTTGTCTCAATAGAATCTTTGATTTCAACTTCTATATTTTCTTGTGATCCTTTAATCTCTACTAGCACTGCATCTATCCCATCAACGGACGTACCCGACATTAAACCTATCGCAAGTATACTCATTACTTACACTCTCCTTTTACTTAAGTTGTGGGTCAAGGATATCTCTTAAGCTATCACCGAATAAGTTGAAACAAAAGATTGTGAAGACGATTGCTCCAGCCGGAAATAGAATAGTCCATGGTGCGAATTCCATATAGGTTCTGCTGGCATTCAGCATGACACCCCAAGACGGATTAGGCGGCTGTACGCCAAGCCCTAAAAAGCTGAGTGCTGCTTCTGTCAGTATCGCTCCTGACAATCCAAGTGTAATTTGGACAATAAAAGGTGCCATAATATTCGGAGTGATATGCCTAAAAATAATTGCGAACGGGGAAACTCCGATTGCCACAGCGTTCGTTATATATTCGTTCTCTTTCACACTGATAACAGACCCTCGAACAATACGGGTAAATACAGGCATAAACACAATGCCTATCGCAATCATCGTATTCGTCAAACTTGGCCCCAGCACAGCAACAATAGTCAACGCAAGCAATATATCAGGAAAAGCAAATAGCACATCCATCACACGCATGATGACTTGGTCCACGACGCCTTGGAAATATCCAGCTATCAAGCCAAAAACTAATCCACCAATTGAACCGATTCCAACTGCAATGACACCTACTTGAAGAGACACTTTCGCTCCATAAACAATTCTAGAAAATATATCTCGACCAAATTCGTCTGTACCAAAAATGAATTTCCCACTTGGGCCTTCCATGATATGTTCTGTAAACATCTGCTCTGGTTTGTAAGGGGCTATCGATGGTGCCAATATTCCTAAAATCACTACGAGTAAGATGCCTATACATCCTACCAAACCAACTTTGTCATTTTTCAGCCTTTTAAAAAAGCTCTTCATGGTATCACTCTTTTCTAAGCTAATTCAGATGCTCTATTTATAACTGATCCTTGGATCTAAATAGGAATAAAGCAGATCAACAAGTAGGTTTATCATTACAAAGATGAACGCTATAAACAGCACTGAACCTTGTACTACCATGAAATCACGTTGCGTGATTGCTGTAAGAACAAGCTGTCCTAATCCAGGCAATGAAAAAATCTGCTCAATAATAACTGTCCCACCTAATAGTGTTCCTATTTGAAGACCTATAATAGTAAGAATAGGAATCATGGCGTTCTTTAAAGCGTGCTGAAAGATTACCACTTTTTCTTTAGCACCTTTCGCACGGATAGTTCTTATGAAATCCTGCCTGAGTATTTCCAAAATGGAAGAACGAGTCATTCTCATTACAGCACCCGCCATGGAAGTCCCAAGAACGATAGCTGGAATTATAATAATCTCAAGATTTTTTATAGGGTTTTCGAAGAACCCTACATACCCGACTGGTGGGCTATACGAGAAGTATAAAGATAGGACTAAAATGATTACTGTAGCCAGTGCAAAGTTCGGCACAGAGACTCCTAATAAGGAAACGATACGTAATCCAAAATCTGTTTTGCTATTTCTTTTAGTTGCGGCAATGATACCCAAAGGAATAGAAATGATCCAAGAAATCACTGCCGCTATTAACGTCAGTTCAAACGTCAGCTTAAATCTGGTCAATATGTCGGGAAGGATAGCTTTCCCAGTCCGCATGGATTCTCCAAAGTCACCTGTGAGTACGCCGCCGATCCAGTTTAAATATTGTTGGTACAAAGGAAGGTTCAAACCAAAATTCTCACGAAGCTGCGCTAAAGCAGCCGGTGTGGCGTCTGTTCCTAGAATCGTCTGCGCTACATCTCCCGGCACTACACGCATTACGAAGAATATAAATATAGAAACCCCGAATAATACAGGAATCAGCATTAATAATCTTCTTACGATATATGTAAACACCTCCACACATCCTCTCTATTCAATGAGGAGAGTGTGCTGCAAAAGCAGCACAATCCACTTTATTCTTTATATGTTTGGTCGATATCTTCTGCGTTATGTGCATAAGGTGTGTATCCTTTAACACCATTTCTGACTGCAACATAGCTTTCTGGTGACACTAACAAAAGATTTGGCGAAAGCTTGATAAGGTCTTTTTGTGCTTCGTCATAAATTTTCTTTCTTTCATCTTGGTCAATTGTGCGTTTACCTTCCTCCACTAGCTTGTCATAATCCGCATTACTGAAGTTCCAAACGTTCGCGGAGCCATCTGTGCTGAAGAAGTAGTTCATCGCTCTGTCTGGATCTGTTCCAGAACCATTCCGGCCAATAAGAATATCTGCAGATGTATTCGACCATGTATCGATATACTCGCCCCATTCAATTTGCTTTATATCCGCCTTGACTCCTATCTCTGCCCATTGTTGCTGTAATAATTGTGCCGTATCAATCATATCCGCGTATGTAGAAGCGGTAGTAATAGTTGTCGAGAAACCGTCTGGATAACCAGCCTCTGCTAATAGTTTTTTTGCCTTTTCGATATCCCGCATATATAACTCTTCGTCTTCCACTTCAATTGCCCAATCACCCATTGCTGGTGTAATCGGTCCTGTCGTAGTTGCCTTTCCATCCCAAACCACTGTCGCAATGCTCTCTCTATCTGTTGCCAGACTCAACGCTTGTCTGACCTTCTCATCGTTAAATGGCTCTTTTTCAACGTTGAATCCAACATAGCTATATTCCAACGATTGATAGTCTTTAATATCCACATTTTTCTCTTTGTCTAAAAGAACCGCAGATTTCGATGTCAATGTAGTCATATCAATTTTACCCGTACGGATTGCTGATAGTCTGGCTGCTTCTTCTTTCATCGTGAAGTATTCCACTCGGTCAAGCTTTGGTTCGTCTTTCACATAATACTCTTCGTTTTTCACAAGTGTAACGCTATTATCGGGCACCCATTTTTCAAAAACAAACGGTCCTGTTCCTACAGCAACCTGTTGTAAGTCTTCGTTCTCTTCCACTACTTCTTTAGCTACAATTGCTGCGCTTGAATTCGTCAAGTTTGTCAAAAATGTCGCATTTGGCTCAGCGAGCTCAAACTTTATTTGATGGTCATTCATAACTTCAATATTTTCGACATCCGAGAAATACGAACTGATATGCGAAGCTGTCTTTTCATCCATAATTCGCTCAAAACTGTATTTAACGTCATCAGCAATCATTTCCCGGCCATTATGAAAATTTACACCTTCTACTAAATTGAAAATGTAAGTGTTATCATCGGGCTGTTCCCAGTCACTTGCTAGCTGACCGACCAACTTCATATCCTGATCGAAAGTAACCAGTCCTTCATATATTTTGGAGTATATTCTTACAGAAGAGTGGGCTGGCGTCTTATGTGGATCCAATCCAGCAGGCTCCTGATCATTCGCTATTTTAAGTGTTTGCTCTGCATCAGAATTCCCTTCACTTGATTTGTCGGATGACTCATCGTTGGAACACGCGGCTGTGAAAACAACGAGTAAAACTGTGAGAAAGTAAAACAATATCTTCCTATTCATAGTTCATTCCCCTTTATAATTGTTTTAGAATTTCTTCAAATACTCTCGTTCGAAAAGGATTTACATTGTGCGGATTTCGACTATGGAGACGATTTGTCAATAGACCGACTACCAAGTTTCTCTCTGGAACAATCCACAATGCTGTACCAGTGAATCCTGTGTGACCAAACCCTTCAGGAAATGTATTACCAAAATCCCACCCTAAACCTCTATCTTCGATTTGAAGAGTTTTGGAGGCTTCCAGTAACTCACTGGAAATAAAACATTTGTTTTGAAAACCGACATAAAGATTACCCAACTTCATAAGATCGTCTACTTGTGAAAAGATTCCTGCATGCCCTGAAATACCATTAAAAAAGTAGTAACTATTCCCGTCATTCACCTCCCCAACCATAGGTTTATTTTCATCACGCCATCCTTCAAAAATAAGATTGCGTGCACTACACATTTTTTTCTCAATCTGATTTCCAAATTCACAAGCCGCTATATTTTCAGCGGACGTGGGCTTATAAGATGCTGATGAAAAGCCTAATTCTTTTATAAAATAAACGTCAATCGCTTTTTCCAAAGGCATATTCAGTGTTCGTTCTACCACTTTTCCTAGAAGCATAAAATTCAAATCACTATAAACCGTCATATTAGCAGAGTCATTCTTTAGCTCTATAGTGTCTAGCACTTCAAAAAAATCTAATTTTTCTTTTGTATAAAATGGGTACCATGCCACCAAACCGCTACTATGAGTCAGCAGCTGGTAAATCGTTATATTTCTAAGTGCAGACTTGTCTTTAACTTTTGGCAAACACACTCCGAGGATGCTATACAATGAAAGCCGGTTTTCCGTAATCAATCGAAGAATTAAAGTGGAAGTGAATACTTTAGTAATGCTCGCTAAGTCAAAAAGTGTATTCATGTTACACTTTTTTTCCGTTACTACATTACGGAATCCAAACGACTTTTTGTAGATGTCCTCACCATTCAAAGAGATACTGCAGACAGCGCCGGAAAAGAAACCGCTTTCAATATGATTCTCAATGATGTCTTCAATAGTTTTCAAAGACAAGACACCTCCTATTTGCGATGCTTAATCACTTCTCTTGTGACATTAAGCAATTCCACTGATTTAGCCATATCGATTGAAATCATTCCAGTAAAAAGAATATCAATCACACTCAGCTGTGAAATCCTTGATACAGTTGCTGCGCTTCGGATGCTATGCTCCGTCGGTGATGCGTAAAGATTAATATCAGCCAAACTCTGTACTTTGTTATTTCCGTATCTCGTAAGTGAAATGATAGGAACGCGATTTTCTTTAGCAATTTGAACAGCTTCCACTATTTCTTTTGTCTCCCCAGAGTAAGAAATCGCCAACATGACATCCTCCTCAGTCAAGTGAACAGCTGTCATTAGCTGCGTGTGACTGTCGGTTACTGCTTCACACCATTTATTAATACGCTTACACTTTTGCTCGAAATCCATTGCTACAATTGCCGAAGCCCCAACCCCCGCTACAGCTATTCTTTTGGATGATAGGATTGTCTGAACGGCTGCCTCCATATCTTTGATATCCACTAAAGAAATTGTGCTTTTTATCGATTGCATCGTACTATAAGATACATAATCGACAATTTGGTTTAATCCTTGGTCAGCCGGTATATCTGCGTAGTAGATTTCACCTTCAGCAGTTTGATTATTCAGAGCTGCTGCCATTCCCAATTTCAATTCATGATAGCCTTTGAACTGCAAAGTCCGACACATTCTGATAATTGTCGCCTCACTGGTAGTGGATTTCTTCGATAACTCAGCAATCGGCATCGTTAAAATACATTCCGGATCATGTAAGATGTAAGCAGCTACCTTTTTTTCCGAGGGACTTAAAGAATGCAACCCTTGCTTAATTCGTTCTAAAGTATTGTTCATTACATTCCTCCTAGCGAATGAAGTTTAACTACATAAATTTCTGTAAAGTTCTAGTTAAACTCCATAATAGTGAATGAATTCTGATAAGTCAACCCAATTTTCTGTCAATCTACTCTATTTAATTAACTTTTATTTCCTGATTTCTTAAATATAAAGTAACAACATTTTTCGGGTGCATTCTTAAGATTTGCTAAATATGAATGAAAGTATCTAGGATTCTGTTACTAGTCAAGTTTTTAGATCTTATGTATAGAATAGCCAGCCAACTCTTCCAAAGATCTTGATGAAATAGATACATACTATGAATAGCTCTTCAATACATCTGTTCATTCGCAAAAAACTTCGGCGTCAAAAATTCTGAACGATACTACTCTATACCAATTCTAAATGGTATCTGAATCGCACCGTGCACAGGAAAGCTTTTTATAGAAAAAAAGCCATGAATAGGTACGCATTCATGACTTTCCACAAGACACTTATTTTTATCGGTTGTTCTTCACTTAAAATTGAGCGCTGTATTGCTCGGACTCGTATAAGTCATGCTCATCCAGTAAATAAGGATGTGTTTGCAGCAGCATGGTATACAAATCACTTGGTATGAGGTGCGTGTTATATGCACAAATCAACGAAAACGGCAGTTTTTTAACCGACTCATCCACAATTCTTTCAAACTGCTCGATTAAATGGACAGGCCCTTTTAAAGTGGACCACTCCACGTAAGCCCAGGATCGAAACGCTCTTTCGTTTTCAACATATGCCTGAACCGTTTTAGTGAAATAGGCTTCAATTGCAGGCGGATCATAACTGCCGTTAGACAAATAGAATTGAATGCTGTTGACATAGTGGAGCAACCCTAGCTGCTCTTTTGTCAGACGGTTTTTTAGCGCTTGAATAATCTTATGGTAATTGCGTTCGTTTTCCACAAGGAGCACGACTTCACCACTAACTATGCCATCTTCGATATACCCTAAGACTTGCTGCAGATACGCTGTCTCTTCTTCGTACGTATACAAAATATGAGCATGCTCTCTTTCCAGCAAACTTTTAACTTTGCTGTTTATCACGTCATTCAGAAAACCGACCATATTACCCCCCCCGTTCATAAAAGTCAATAATCCATCGCCATTACAGAAAACACTACTTACAACTTAACTATTGGTGCCATGCAAATTACTAGTATGTAAATTATAACCCAACTATAAGTATATGGCACTAGGTATTAGACAAATTGTGTCTTTTCACCTGGACACCTCATTAGTCGGGTGTAATTTTGCACAGTATTTGAATTGAACCATCCAACAGACAAGTTTAGCAGTTCTCATGAAGGGAAAATGATTGGAAGACATAAGATAAACTCATTGTAAAAAAGGAGTAGGATAAAGATGAAGAATACACATTCCTTTCAACTAAACGACAGGACGAGCCTCCCATCAATCGGCTTCGGAACGGTGAACATCAACGGTGCACAAGGAGTAACCTCCGTTTTATCAGCCATCGAAGCAGGATATCGTCTCATTGATACCTCGACGAACTATAACAACGAAGGAATGGTAGGAGAAGCAATTCGGCGGTCATCTGTCCCGAGAGAAGAACTGATGATCAGCTCAAAACTTCCTGGACATTCACATGAATACGACAAAGCGATTCTCATGATTCAAGAATCACTGTACCGCATCGGACTCGACTACTTTGATAAGTATTTAATTCATTGGCCACTTCCGAAGCGAGGTAAATATGAAGAGGCGTGGCAGGCTTTAGTCGATGCGCAGAAATTCGGACTGATCGAGACGATCGGCGTATCGAATTTTCTACCGGAACATCTGGAGCGGATCATTGAAATAACAGGTGTTACACCGGCTACTAATCAGATTGAGCGTCATCCGTATTTCAACAATAACGAACTGGTGGAATACAATAAAAGCCGTGGTATTATTACGGAAGCCTGGAGTCCCTTAGGCCGCGAAATAAATGATGTGTTAACAAATGACACCATTGTAGCGATCGCTGAAAAATACAACAAAGAGCCAGCGCAAATTATTATTCGCTGGAATCTGCAAAACGGTATCTTACCGATTGTAAAATCATCGTCAGCCAAACATCAAAAAGCAAATTTGGATGTCTTTGACTTCGAACTAAGTGAAGAAGATATCCAAACAATCGATTCCTTGGATAAAGGCGAAGCGGGAAGAGTCGAAGGGCAGCATCCGAACGAATACGAGGAGTTTGATTAATTATACGCAGATCTGTACGTAATAAGCGTGTATGTGTTCATAAAATCTGCCGGTATACGACAAAACACTCAAGCTAGTATGAAAGTGGCTGAAATGTGCAGTGCACATTTTTTTTACTGACAAATTAGGATGTGCACTGTGCTAACTTGGACAATCACAAATGGCAATCTGTTTTAATCAATATTGCACCTACAGACTGGATAATATTTTAAAAACTTTGCCTATGCACAAATAATTCTTAAACGATTGCAAATAATATCAAATTAAGCTTGCATGTTTTTAAATTCGTACAACGTACCTTTATATAGGGTGGGTACAAGCTAATGAAACGGAATAAACTGAAATCATTCAATTTTAGTGTCAATCCTAGTTATTCCTATCAGATGAACGTTATTAATTAATGGTTTTGTCTCTTATGCTCCACGAAGTGAGATGAACTTTATCTATTCATAAAGTCGACAAAAAATTATTTAACCAACACATATTTGAATTCAGAAAATACAAGGAGCTTAATCTATCAGCCACGGTTTAATGCAATTACATTAACTTCACAGTCATCTACAACGATAAATTATTAAATGTCAATGGAATAAATTATTTTTACTCATTCCTTTTACCAACAACTACAATCAAAAAACTTTAAAGCTATAGAGAATCGATTACTTTTAGGTTTTTCATATAAAAGAGCCCTACTTTCATTAAAATGATCTTCATGTTTGAGATAACATGGCGAATAAATAGTACTTATATTATTCAGAAAGTTATTCATTGAAACGCGGAATTCTTACAAATTTCAGGCTTATAAAATAGCTACATACCATCATAACAAGCTTCCGAATTAAAAGTGCATCCCTAAGACTTGAAACTAAATTTGATTTATAATAAACTTTTGTTTTTATTATTTATGTATCAAAACTTATTTATACATTCAAAAAAAGAACCACTTTTTCTGCTTACTCAGGATTTCCGGCTCAAGTATGGTAACGTATTCATCGTCAAGCACCCATCTATTGTTCTCAAGCAGCAAATCAGCATACCCCCCTAACTTCTTCTCTAATACATCCAGGCCCATAGCAAACAAAGGTGGTCGAACCGTCGTGTTATGCGCATCTGATCCATAAAGATGAATTAAGTTAGCTTCAATTAGTTGAAAAGATAGATTTTGAATATTTTTCCCAAACGCCCCCGCCACACTCCCTCCAGTAATCTGAGCAAGCGCCCCAGCACGAACAAGTCTCTCCAAACGTTCCGGCTTCTCAGCAATCCCTCGATTTCGTTCAGGATGCGCAATAACAGGCGTAATCCCTTCAGCCAACAGCTTACTAATCATCGATGTGGTGTAGTTCGGGACATTCCCCGAAGGAAGTTCCAATAACAAGTACCGAGAATCCGCCATTGTCAATACCCTTTTCTCCTTCACCTTCTCCACCAGATCCGCAACCAGCCGAACTTCTTGTCCACTATGTAATGTAATTCCTGAGCCTGAGTCCGCAATCTTATCATTCAGCAATCTCACCTGATTCCGAACTTCTTTCGCTTCAACATTATACTGCGGATGCATCGCATGGGAAGTGGAGATAATATCCGTAATCCCTTCAGCCTGCGCAATCTCAAGAAGCCTCATCGTTTCCTCAATCGTCTTCGGCCCATCATCCACTCCAAACAAAATATGCATATGTACATCAATCATATAAATCCCCTCCTTGTGAAATAGTTTAATAGACAGGGTTGATCTGCGTTGCAGCCGGACACGGGCCTACAGGATGTAGGTCATGCAACCGTTGCGGCAGGACGCCGCGCACTTAGGTTGTTTCCTTAGTGATCCCTCGGGAGTCGCCGGCTTCCACTTCGATTAACGGATAGTGTTTGCATTGCTAATTTCTTTGAAGAAAGAACTAGAAAACATACCGCAAGGTATGCCTCTCTCCCCCCTTGGAGTAGTGAGGACACTCATTTTCCATGTAACTCTATTTATTACCAGTATCGCTGTTGATTGTAGCGAAAGACGGCGACTCCTGCGGAATCAGCGAAGATCGAAGACCCCGCAGGGAGCAAAGCGAGCGAGGAGGCTCAGATTGAGCCCGCGGAAAGCGTCGGTCTGAAGTGGAAATCAACACCGTTAATTTATCCTCTACAATTTAAAAAAGCAAGAAGGCACGGATGCCCTCTTACTCTGACGTGCCATAATATTGATAATAATAATGATCCTTCGCCAACGCGTAATTATTCATCAGCACACCTAGTATTCTAGCATTCGCCGACTGCAACGTCTCCTTCGCCTTCAGCGCACTATCCTTCTCAGTAGAACCCGTATCCACAACCAAAATCGTCCCATCACACTCATTGGACAAAATCTGTGCATCCGCCACAGACAACAACGGCGGCGCATCGAATACAAGCAAATCAAACTCTAGCTTCAACTGCTCAATCAGCGCTTTCATCGTCTGAGAACCAATCAACTCCGCCGGGTTAGGCGGAATCGGACCGCATGGCATAACATGCAGATTTTCGATAGCAGTATCCATCACCACATCGGCAATTTCCGCTTGACGCGTCAACACAGAAGAAAGACCCGTTCCATTATTCAAACGAAACGTATGATGCATCGTCGGCTTACGCATATCCGAGTCAATCAGTAACACTTTCCTACCCTCTTGCGCAAACACAACCGCAATATTCGCAGCACAAGTCGACTTCCCTTCACTCGGTGAAGAAGACGTGATCAAGATACTTCTTAAATCATTGTCCGCAGTGGAAAAGTGAATATTCGTCCGCACCGTACGGAACTGTTCTGAAATAATCGATTTCGTATTGTCGACTGTAATCAGCTTACGAGCCGCCTTTTGAAGTGGCTTTTTCTTTTTCTTAAACAAAGTCATCACCTCTTCTTCCTTCGCTGTCTTGAAGCCTGTGTCGGCATTTCTTTTTCAGAAATCGGACTGACAAGACCAAGGATCGGTAGTTCGAGTAGCTCTTCTACGTCTTGTTCCCCTTTAATCGTCGTATCTAAGTATTCCAATAAGAATGCAATTCCGACACCGATCATTAAACCGACAACTGCAGCAATGGCCATGTTCAGTTTAGGATTCGGTTTAACAGGTGTTGGGTTTTCTGCCATCTCTGCAGGTGATAAAATATTCACGTTGTCGACTTTCATCAACTTCTGGATTTCTTCTTTGAACACTTCAACTGTCGTATTCGCAATATCCACAGCTTTAAACGGTTCTGTGTCTGTCACACTGATGTTAATGACTTGAGAATTTTGTGCACTGTCTACAGTAATCTTTGAAGTAAGTGCTGCAGGAGTTGTATCCATATCGAGTTTTTTAAAGACAATTGATAGGATAGCAGGACTTTTAATAATGACGTTGTATGTATTAATAAGCTGTAAATTGGTCTGGATGTCCTGTGAGTTAAACGGCTGCTGCTCTACTTTGTCTTGGCTGACAAGTATTTGCGTAGATGCTTGATAGACAGGAGTCAGGACCAAATAACTGACTACACCTACTATCGTAACCGCAAAAATCATCATCATAAGAATCATGAAAAACCATTTTTTCAGTATGTTAAATAATTCTGGTAGGCTGATAGTTTCTTCCATGAAATGTTCAATCCTCATCTCGAATTGAATGTTAAATCTTTCAAATAGTATAGCACATTTGTAACAAGATTAATATACAGATTACTGAAAATTCGGAATCACAAAGATCTTTATTAGTAATAAAGCGGACTTTAAGGCAAATATAATTTGTTTCATCAAACATAGTAGCAATATTTTGTATTGCAGATTTGTTTTTCAATAGGACCTCTTAAAAAAGTAAACACACAAAGACATTGCAATAAAAAGTTAAAGAAGTTTACGGTTAAATTAGATCTGATGATAAAAGTAAGACACAATCTATGATGAAAACCCAACTACTTTTCCATCTTTACGTTTTCTTGATACAACCGTTATTTTACTCATAAAAAAATGTGCCTGAAGACACATTAAAATGCATTTTGATAAATTAGAAATCATCACTCTGAAAGCTGATCGATTCGCAATTGCTATTCCTGAATCACTAAATAATTTGGTAACGAGTGATGCACTCTCTGTTTATTTTACTTCCACATAGTTCGTACAGTAAGTTTTTGCTGAAGTTTATGATTCATCAAATTATAACATTTTAATATAAGGAATGTTTATATTGAAACACTTCGGGATAGCTGTTATTAGCATCCCAAACTTATTTGATATAAGTAAGTGATTATGTTCTTAAAGCGAACGTGAACTCACTTACATAATAAGGGGATTCATCTTATTAATAATTTAATTAACTTTTGGACTTTAAGGTATAATCCCCCGCAGCACAGGTACTTTCTTAATGATAATTACCAGAATTGTACTAATCGATACAACTAATACTGTCTTATACGGAATACCAACTACCGGATGCAAGTTAAACCACACAAACTCAAACTTTTCGTAAAGTGTCTGCATCACGAGCACATGGATCAGATAGATACCAAAACTCGCTTCGCTAATCACTTTACCAATCCACGGGAGCTTCACTTCACCAATCTTAGTGGATTTGAACAGCATGAAAAGTGCCACCGCCGTAAGTAAAACGTTCGGCGAATGTTCATCATACCAAAACTGTTCCAGCGGTTCATCAATTTTGAGAGACTCGTGATACGTCATGAAAAAAGTCGTCACCCACCCGGCAACCCCTCCGATATACATCAGAACTCTCCACCTTGCGCGGAAGTCGTACGTAAACAAGTAATACCCCAATACAAAGTAGCCTATGTAATGTGTCGCAAAGAACAATTCGATTTTAAATGTATAACCTATGAAGTATTCTATTGCTTTGGAGATAACAGAAGCAAACAGCCAAAGAACTATGAAGTATTCAATGTCTTTCCGCTTCGCGTTTTGAATCAGTATTTTCAACAACGGCGTAATCAGATAAAGACCGGCAATCATATAAAGAAACCAAAGGTGGTACATAATATCATCGGTCGCTAACCGTTTGATGAAGTCACCAATTGAGTATGAAATCTCTCCTTTACGCACTTCATTCGCATAATAGATTACGCTGAATGCAAACAGCGGGATTAGGATTTTTGCTAATTTTTTCTTCAAGAACATCGCTGTGCTAATTTGCTTCTTGCTGCTTAACATGAGTGCACCACTAATCATGACAAACATCGGCACTGCCCATCTAGAAATGGATTCGAAAAAGTTCCCTGCCATCCATGGACTTTCATATTTTTGTGCATCATCCATTACCACACCTGCCGATACATGAATCGTCACTACCGCAAGTGCCGCAAGAATCCGAAGCCAATCCAAATAGATTAGCCGTTTCATAAGAGCCCCTCATTTCATTCAATATAGGTTCTATTCTATTCCCTGAAATAGACCTATGCTAACTAACTAAATTGAAATGTAAACTCACTGTAATAGTGGCTTATGGGACAGGGTTGATCTACGTTGCAGCGGGACGCTTTCCCAGGGGCTCGCCTTCAGCCGCTTCCCTCGCTTCGCTCAGTCCAGGGTCTTCAGACTTCGCTGATCCCTGGGGAGTCGCCGGCTTCCACTTCGATCAACGGATATTGTATGCAAAGGATTCACTTATGAACTAAATACCGCAAGGTATCGCACTAAAAAAAACATACCGTAAGGTATGCCTCTCTCCCTCCTCTTTTTATGGAGATAGGTACTCTCAAATTTCAGTGGAATCTGCCAGCGCAGGCGTCTGCAGAGGTCGCCGAAGCAATGAGACAAGGCGCACTTTCCTTGGCTCATTGCGGGAGGCATCCTCCAGCGCCAAGCGTTAGCATAATACACTCTGGGTTATTCATTCCAAAACCATTGCGGCATGTATGCATTCTCCTACTCTGTGCGATTGGATTCTATTTCAGGCGTAGCCTGAGTCACAATCCGCCGTGGTGCGCGGATGGCGTCTCAGACTTCACAGATAATTTTTCAATGCACTCCCAAATATGGTATACTCGCACCATGAAAAAACTTGTTGTTGTTGTACTACTCATTGGCATTATCGTAGGACTTTCCATCTCCTCCAGTCAAACATATGAGCAGCAGACGATTGTTCCGAAACTGCAGGAACTCCTGCCGAATCAGCCTCTTGAACAACCGTTGTCCAAACTGCAAATTCCGTACTGGGGAAAAACCATCTCGGTCGAAGAACGCGGATACTACTACTTCTTAGAATTTCTTGTACGTAAAAGCGCGCACTTCTTCACATTCGGTGCACTCGCCGCTGTGTTCTACTGGCTCTTACCAAAGTTCCGTCTTCGTTTCTTCTTAGCCGCTTTCCTCACATTCACCGCAGCTTCTGCAGACGAATTCCACCAATCACTAACCGGTGGACGGACCGCAACTTGGCAAGATGTCTTGCTCGACATGTCGGGCGCACTGGTATTCTTACTCATCGTTAAAATCATTGAACTTTTTCGTTCCAACTCGCAAACATCGCGGACTGGGGGCTGAACGAAACGGGCAGCCTGCGTCTATCGCAAGCTGCCCGTTTTTTGTTACATCAGAAAGGATGATAGACTATGAAAGAATTCAAAATCACGTACTTCTTCGACGAAGAACATTACATCCGGCGGTTTGTCCATTTCGACTCCGCGGAGGATGTCATTGCATTACTCGCGAGTGAACGGGACCGCTATATCTCCTTCTGGGACAGCCGGGAGATCTATCACGAGTTGAATACGGCAAATGTCCGAGTCATCCAGTTCTCCGAATACCACCGCAATGACCGTTCAGAAGAACTATAAGTATTGCACGGTTTGTTTTGGGTTGTGCGGAAGGGGTATCTATAAACAAAGCAATCTAGTTCACCAACCCAATTCGAATGGAGGAAATTGAAGATGAATCGAGAATTTGCTGGAGTGTTCCATAGTGAAAATGAGTTATTGGACAAAATCCATGAACTGCACAGAAACGGCATCGCAGAAGATAATATCTATGTCGTGACGAAGGACAAAGAAGATGTCTCCATCGTTCGCGGACGTACGGATGCCGAAATTCAAACTGCGGATGCTTCGTGGTGGGATAAGTTCACATCGTTTTTATCCGATGAACAGCCTGCACGGAAAGCGTTAACCCAGATGGATTTGACACAAGACGAAATGGACCGTTATCTTGCTGCGGTTGAACACGGTGCCTTTCTGATGTATGTCGACAAAGGTGATTTCTGGGATACGATGGATCATGATAAAGGCGATCTGACTTCCCCTGTCACAGAGAAGATGGACTTAGGCGGGTATATCGTTCCGGAGAACAACGATGTGGTGCAGCAGCAGCGTCATGCGGAGGATCGGGATGCTGAAGGTAGGGCGATTCCACCGAAGTATTGATTGATTTTTTAATAGAAATTGAAAAGGCTCTCCGCTTTCGCGGAGAGCCTTTTCTGAATTACTTATCGAGTAACCGTAATGTTAGCTGGTACTGACAGCATATTTCCATTTACATCTTTAATATCCATAGTCTCAACAGGCTTCAAAGTGATACCTTTGTTGATTTGTTCAGTTGTAATCGCAGCGTCAAGTTTGATAATCGCTTTTTTCGTGCCATTTTCAACTGCTGCATTGACTTTCAATGGAGTTGCCATAGATTGTCCTTCCACTAGAACTTCAAAGTCATTCGCTGCCGCACCATTCACTGCTTCAGTAAACGTCAATGTAATTTCTTTAGTATCTGTCAATTTAGCTGTTTCAACAGTTGGCGCGATATTCTCTTTCAAGTTGACAGTGCCACTCCAAGTATCCATTGTTTTCGTTGAGCCCAATGCTTTAATATTCTTGATCGTCATTGCACGCTCACCGTTGAATGTACTTGAGCCAGGAGTCAAGTTCAGTACCGCTTGTTGTTTACCGCTTTCAGCGACAGGAAGTAGCGTTACATCTTTAATCGTAGCTCCATCGATCGTATAGTTCTCTTTATTGACAGCTGATGCCCCATCTACCGCTTGGTCAAAGGTAACGATCAATTTGTTGTTATCCGACACGTCCAGAACAGGCTTTTCAACTGTTACTACATTTGTGTTTTCAGGCTTACCATCTGCCGCACGAGTGAATTTCAACTGACCTGTTTTCTCTTTCAAGTCTTTGTTAGCAACCGATTTAATGCCTTCCAACTTATACGTCAACTCATAGGCTGCACCCTCAACATCGTTGCCAGTCAATAATGTCTTCACTGGTACGCGAACCACTTTATGATCGTCTTCCGATTTGTAAGCAACCGGTGTTGCCGCAAATTCTAAACCTGCTTTTGTCACATAGTCTTTCACGTATTTACCAGAAGCTGCCATAGTTGCATCTTCTAGATTTACATTTTTGTCAAACGTGAATTCAACATATTGTTGCTTATCTTCAGAATCTGCAACTACATTAGTGGAAGTAACAACCGGTGCTTCAGTGTCTTCAGTGAAAGTTACCACTTTAGAGTAGGTCGTTCCAGCTTGTCCACTTAAATCTTCAAAGTCTTTTACAACGACAGTTTGTGCAGTTGTTAAGTTCCCTTCAGTTGTTACAACATATTCCAGTGGATTCTCTGGATTCACTTCAACTGATTTCGCCGCAACTCCGCCAATCGTTACAACGGGATTGCTGCTCAATGCTTCAGAGAATTTGACAGTGAATTGATTTGCACCCGTTTGTTCGATCGTTTCAATAGCAGGTGCTACTCCATCTGGCTGTCCTTTAGTCAGTGTAACTTCTGCAGGGTTTGGTGAAATCAGATTACCTGACATATCCTTAGCCGCAACCATTTGTACTTTAAGCGATTTGCCAGCTTCTAAATCAGTAGGTAATTTGATAAGAACTTCTGAGTCACCTTCTTTGAAATCAGGTGCCAAGTCTTCTTCAACAGCAGAACCGTCTTCTTTCTTATACGTAACTGTTCCAAGCGTTTTCATTGGTTCAGAGAATTTCACAAGGTATTGTGAAGAATTCACTTTATCCGCTGTAACAACCTTCGGTGCTGTAGCATCCGCTTTGATGTTTGCTACTTGAGTGAATTTCTCAATCTCTTTGCCATCTTTCGCTTTAAGATTGTTGATCACTACAGTGTAGTCGCCTTTCACAACATTTTCAGTTGTCACAGTCAACGTTTTACCGTCTTTAGAAAGCATTCCTTTTAATGCGCCTGCTTCAGGTGTAGAAGATCCAACTTTAGACATTGTGAATACGCCGTCTTTGAAAGCCCCCATCTTGCCATCTTTAAATAGGCTGACAGGATCCACTGTGTCCGTGAATTTCACTTGGACTTGTGTACCATTGATTGCTTCCAAGCTGTCCACTTTATATTCAGGCGCTGGTGTTGCGTCAAGAGTTTCTAGACGGAACAAGAACAATGCCAACTCACCGCGTTTAATAGAGTCCGTTGTTGCGAACTTCGTTGCGGATTTACCTTCTGTGATTTTGTTATCGACCAGTGCAGCGACTGCGTCTTTGTAACGTGGTGCCACGTCAGAGAATGCAACGTTTGCTGTGTCGCCTTCGATACCGTACGCACGAGAAAGCATGATTGCCGCTTCACCGCGTGTGATCGATGCTTCGGAACCGAATGATGTCGTTGTTTTACCATCCAAGATGCCTTTTTTCTTCAATGCGCTGATTTGTTTAGCCGCACGTGTTGGAACGTCACCGAATGTATTTTTAGGTGCGTTGTCGATTTCTTCTTGAGTCAATGTTGCACGTGCAATCATCATGGCTACGTCAATACGCTTAATGTTCATGTCCGTACCGTATTTTGAGTCTGAGATCCCTTTAGTGATCTCTTTGTTTACAAGATAGTCGACAGCTTCTGTGTAACGTTTGCTGACGTCTGAGAATTTCATTTCTTTAGCGGAAACTGCAGGTACGACTGCTGACGCAACGAGTGTTGCTGTCGCAGCGGTTGCAACAAATTTAGAATAGTTAGTAGTTTTTTTCATAGGTTATGAATCTTCCTTTCGATGTGGAGATTAGATTCTATTCTTTTTAAGGAGAATATGAATCTATTATACGATTATACCCGGTATTACGCTAATGGTAAACATTACAGCCCTATGACATTTTTTCCATTTGCATTACGGACCATGTCAGTTTGCTTACTGTATTCATACAATTTATTCAGAATTATTTACCAGTTGAAGAAAGACTGCCCAAATAGTTCATTTAAGAACTTTTCAGGCAGTCTCTTTTTTAAAAGTATCAAATACGGGCTCGCAAGAGCTGAATTATAAAGATCAATAAAGTTTCTTCACGATACCCATGATGTCGGATTCTAAGGCTTCACACTTATTTACTGCAGCCATTCCGCTTTCGGCTTTGACCCCAATGTAGAATTTGCATTTCGGCTCCGTACCGGATGGGCGGACGCAGCACCACGATCCGTCTTCGAGACGGAATTTCAGGACGTTGGATGTCGGGAGTCCTGTCGGCTGTTCGCTTCCTTCGTTTGAGCGGATGATACCAGTTTGGTAGTCTTCTATATGAGCGACACGAATACCAGCCAGCTCAGCCGGAGGATTCGCTCTTAGTTCCGCGAGAATTTGCGCGATTGTTTCTGCGCCTTCTTTTCCTGGAATCGTGATGGATTTCATGGATTCCCTGTAGTAGCCGACTTTTTTGTATAGTTTGAGCAGTTCCGCATGCAGTGAGCTGCCTTTGCTCTTATAATACGCAGTCGCTTCTGCCGCGATCAATGCCGCTTGGACAGCGTCTTTGTCACGTACGAAGTCCGCTATCAAATAGCCGTAGCTTTCTTCATAGCCGAATAGGAACTCATAATCACCCGAGTTGTTGTATTCCTCGATTTTCTCGGAAATGTATTTGAACCCAGTCAACGTATCCACTGTTTCAACACCGTATTCGGAAGCGATAGCACGTCCCATTTCTGAAGTGACAATCGATTTCAACATGACGCCGTTTTTAGGCAATGTCCCTGCAAGCTTACGCTGTTCCAGAACGTAGTTCAGCAATAAGGCACCAAGCTGATTTCCTGTCAACAAATCATAGCCGCTTGTCGGCATCGCGATAGCAACTCCAAGACGATCGGCATCGGGATCTGTCGCAAGCAAGAGATCCGCATCCACTTTTGCTCCCAATCGGATCGCCAGACGTAACGCATCCTCTTCCTCCGGGTTCGGGTACTCCACTGTCGAGAATGCCGGATCCGGCTGTTCTTGCTCCTTCACTATTTCAACATGTGTATAGCCAAAGTTACGTAACGCCTGCTGCACAGGGATATTTCCTGTTCCGTGGATTGGTGTATAGACAATCGACACCTCATCCCGAGGGAATTCCCCTAACTTCAATGTCTTCAATTGAGTTTGATACGCCTCATCCATCTCTTCAGCAAGCATCGTCAACAAGCCATCCGCTTTCAATTCGTCTTCTTCTACTGCTTGAATTGAAAACAGATCTTCAATCTCTTCCATATGATGAACAATTGCAGATACTTTCTCTGGCGCCAGCTGGCCGCCATCTTCACCATATACTTTAAATCCATTGTATTCTTTCGGATTATGGCTCGCTGTAATGACAACACCGCTGAACGTATTCAATTCACGGATCGCAAAAGATAACTCAGGAGTCGGACGCGCTTCGCTGAACACAAAACTGCGAATCCCATGCGCACCTAACACGCGCGCCGTCTCAATCGCAAACTCCTGTGATTGGTAACGCGTATCATACGCAATTGCAACTCCGCGCTGCATCGCTTCCTTACCATGCTCCTTCACCATCCGAGCCAATCCTTCCGCCACTCGGCGAATCGTATGCACATTCATCCGATTCGTCCCAGCCCCAAGCAGCCCACGCATCCCCGCAGTCCCAAACTCCAACCACTGATAAAACCGCTCCGCAATCTCTTTCTCATCTCCAGAAAGCGCTGTCAATTCCTCCCGAAGCCCTTCCGACAACCGCTCTTCCTTCCACCACTGCTCATACCGCTCCATCACATCCATCATCATAACCTCTCCCCTAAACAACCCACTTTTTTATGTATCTATTACCCAAAGTATACAATCTAACCCCACCCAGAGCAAAACATAGCAAGCCCCGTGGTTTACTTCCCTCATAAACAAGGTATCTACTATGCTGGGAGCTGTACTAAACTTCCTCTCCTAATAGAAAAGGAACTCTATCATATTTATTTTTACTATTGGAACTGGTTCTGCTCTGTTCCTTTTCTTTTATTTCTTTCAAACCAACCTCTATCGAGGTTCAACAATCCCGTTGATTGAAGTGGAAGCCGGCGACTCCCGAGGGATCAGCGAAGTCTGAAGACCCTGGACTGAGCGCAGCGAAGGAAGCGGCTGAAGGCGAGCCCCAGGGAAAGCGTCCGGCTGCAACGGAAATCAACACCGTTCCAGATTTTATTAGCAAACTTCACTTCAATTATCATCCAAACCTGTATAATCATCCTCGTTCATGGTAAAATGCTCAGTAGCTTAATGACCAAAGGAGACACACTATGGAAATCGCAATACTTGTACCTTGTTACAACGAAGAACTCACCATTGGCAACGTCATCGACGACTTCAAACGAGAACTGCCAAACGCAAAAATCTATGTATACGACAACAACTCTTCCGACCGCACATCCGAAGTCGCCCGTGAACACGGCGCCATCGTCCGCTTCGAACCGCGCCAAGGAAAAGGGAACGTCGTCCGCTCCATGTTTCGCGACATCGAAGCCGACTACTACGTCATGGTCGACGGGGACGATACATACCCTGCAGAATTCGTACACGAGATTCTGAAACCCGTCCAAAACGGCGAAGCCAACCTCGTCATCGGCGATCGGCTCTCGAACGGCACGTACTTCGACGAAAACAAACGCCAATTCCACGGATTCGGCAACAACCTCGTCAAAGGGCTCATCAACAAACTGTACAAAAGCAACATCACGGACATCATGACCGGCTATCGCGGATTCGACCGGCTGTTCGTCAAATCGATGCCTGTCACAAGCCCAGGATTCGAAATCGAGACGGAAATGTCCATACATGCCCTCGACAACCGATTCCTTATCAAAGAAGTTCCCATCGACTACCGTGACCGTCCGGAAGGCAGCGAATCTAAGCTGAACACCATCTCTGACGGAACCAAAGTATTGAAAATGATCTTTACACTGTTCAAAGACTACAAACCGATGCTGTTCTTTTCTGTATGGGCTGCACTGTTCCTGATCCTCGGTTTAGCCGTCGGAACACCAGTCGTGATTGAATACGTGCAATCCAGCTTCATCACCAAAGTGCCTTCTGCTATTCTCGCAGTCGGATTCGTCATGCTGTCGATGCTGTCGTTTGCATGCGGACTCATCTTGGACACTGTTGCTGGCACACACCGGAAAAACTATGAGCTTCACTTGAACCGTATACGCGAATACGCAGAGAGAGGGTGACCCAATGCCCTCTTCCATACTAAGATGGGCAGTGATCGCTGGATTAGGACTCTATTCCAGCGCATCGCTCCTGTTTTTCTTTATGCCGATCCGAAACGCAGCCATCTGGATCATTTTGCTCGTTGCGATTCTGTTGAGCGGCTTCTTCTACTTCGCATTCAAGTTTTGGCCGATGTTTCAACAGCTGATGCGAGCAAAGAAAATCAGTTATGGGATTTTCGGAACGCTTTTCCCGTTATTCGTCACGGTCAGTATCCGAGGCGAACAGCCTTACTTAGATGATAATCATTGGATTGTAATCCTTGCTATATGGCTTGGCGTGATTCTCGCAGTGCTCGCAATAGTGACGGCGGTCATTTCTTGGTGTTTATCCATTACTTTAGTAAAAGAGGACAAGCCTGTATCACTATGGAAGATTCTGCTCTATGCACTTCCATCGCTGATTGTGTCATTCATGTTCCTGATCGCATTTTACCCGGGTGCAATGACGCCCGATTCACTTGCCCAGTATGACCAAGCACTATCACATCAGTATACGGACTGGCACCCTGTCGTCCATACGATGCTGATCGGCGTATTGCTTAAGATTTGGGAATCGCCTGCAATCATCGCCCTTTTCCAAATCGTATTGATTAGTGCGGCAACCGGGTTCGCTGGATGGTCACTTGAAAAAGCGCGAATTCCACAACCGTTCATCTGGATTGCGCTTGTGTTGTTCGCAATTAGCCCTGTGCATGCAATTTCGTCAATCACATTATGGAAAGACGTTGCGTACAGCGCGGCACTGTTTTTGTTCACACTGCTGATGTTCCGCATCGTGCGGACTTCAGGACGTGTGCTCGATAAATGGCCATTCCTTGCTCTCTATGCGCTCACTGGATTCATGGTGATGTTTTTCCGTCATAATGGGTTCCCGGTGTTCCTGATTGTTACGTTATTCATTCTCGTGATGTACCGCGCGCACTGGATGAGGCTCCTACCTGTCGCCGCTGCCATGATTTTGGCCTATCAGGTTGTCATTCATCCTGTTTATACGAAACTCGAAGTGCACCCTTCCGATCCGCAAGAAATGCTCAGTCTGCCGACACAGCAGCTGGCAGCGATTGTGACCGAAGACGGTGACATGACAAAAGAACAGTACGAGTATGTAAACCGTCTGTTCCCAATTGAAAAATGGCATGAAAAATACAATCCATACAGCGTCGACTCCATCAAGTTCTCATGGGGTGATTACGATCGTTTCGTCATTTACGACGACTGGGGTCAATATGGCAAGATGTATTTAAAGCTTGTCAAGCAGAACCCTGGAATCGCAACTAGTGCGCTGTTCAAACAAACGTCTCTCGTCTGGCAGATGAATCAGCCAAACGACGGCTATACAAGTAAATATACGACCAACATCTATCTCAACAACGAGCTGGGTCTCGTCAATAAAACCCTTAACCAAAGCCTGAAAATGCGTACGTATGAATATTTAAAGGGATCCGATGAAGCGATTCTGTTCCTATGGCGTCCGGCGTTTTATACAGCGCTTGCTCTATTGTTTACGTATATCGCGTATTTACGGAATGGCTGGCGTGCTTGGCTGCTCCTGCTGCCGGTTGCGTTGAATACTGGCGCAGTCTTCGTCGGTATTCCTGCGCAGGACTTTAGATACTTGCTAGCTAATTCGATGATCCTGCTGCCGTTCATCCTGATCAGTTTCGTGAAGTTTGAACCGATGGGAGTGGAAACGGATGACTGAAAAGCGTTCGACTTCCCCTCTCGGAATCTCCTTGATGGTCGCTGCGGCGTTCAGCACAGCGACCGGTCAGTTTTTCTGGAAACTCGCAGCAGGCGGCGGCTTGTTCGACTGGCATTTATGGGTCGGCTTCGTGTTTTACGGAATGGGCGCTGTTCTGATGACCGTCGCTTTCCGATTCGGCCGGCTGTCTGTGCTTCATCCGTTACTCACACTCGGGTATGTGATTGCGTTAGTATACGGCGTCAGCTTTTTGGATGAACCGATCAGTTTGACTCTCGTAATCGGCACGGTGCTAATTTTAGCCGGTGTTTGGTTGATCGGGGGTGACGAGCATTAACATTCTGCTGATTCTGATGCTGCTCGTCATGACTTGGTGCGGAGCGTTTGGAGGCTATTTCCTGAAACTCGCATCGGATACTGATTTGAAGAAGGACTTTCCGGTTCTTGTTAAGTGGCTGATTGTCGGATTACTCAGCTATGGCTCAGGCGCCATCCTCAACATCATCGTATTACGCTATATGCCCTACACAGTCGTGTTCCCGCTCACCAGCATCACGTACATCTGGACATTCATCTTGTCGTATGTGTTACTAGGTGAGCCGATTACGAAGCGTAAGCTAGCAGGAATTTTGCTGATTATCGTAGGGGCTGTGTTCTTGGTACTCTAGCATAGACACCGACAGGTGTTGATTTGCGCTATGGCTGGACGCTTTCCAGGGGGCTAGATTTCAGCCTCGGGCCTACAGGACGTAGGTCATGCAACCGTTGCGACAGGACGTCGCGAACTTAGGTTGCCTCGGCGCTTCGCTTCTGCGGGGTCTTCAACCTTCGCTTATCCCCCAGGAGTCGCCAGCCTCCGCTTCAATCAACAGCGACGCAAGCACATAGCTACCACATATAAATAGTTTAAAAAGAAAAGATAAAAGAAAAAATGACACTGTAGTTATCATCTGCTTATAAATTGGGAATTCGGTTAGAATTAGATATTGCTTTGCTATCAGTGTTTCTTTAACCCATTATTAAATACGTAACCATTAAAAGATGATGCCCCTTAGTAGCGGCATCATCTTTTATCTTTTTTTTTTTATCTTTTATCTTTTTCTCTTCCCTCCCTCCCCCAGTAGAATGTAGAGGTAATGCACCACAAGCTCCGTTGATGAAAGCGAAAGCCGGCGACTCCTGCGGAATTTTAATGGAAGCAACCTAAGTGCGCCGCGTCCTGCGGCAACGGTTGCATGACCTACATCCTGTAGGCCCGCGTCCGGCTGCAGCTACAATCAACACCGTCTACTCTCTAACTAAAGCAAAAAGCACCAGCGGTAAGAGATTAAGACCTCTCGCCGTTGGCGCTTTTTTTATTTCACTTTCGTTTTGTATGCAGCTAATAACCGCTCCATCATCTCAAGTACATCATCTTTCAAATCATCGCGCTCCAGCGCAAACGTCATCGTCGTCTCGATAAACCCAAGTTTCTCTCCGACGTCAAAGCGACGTCCTTCGAACTCATACCCGTAAACGTCCTGAGTCATATTCAACTCTTCAATCGCATCCGTCAGCTGAATTTCTCCGCCTTTGCCGACCTTTTTCTGACTCAAAATATCGAAGATTTCCGGCGTCAGTACATACCGGCCAACGATTGCGAAGTCGGACGGTGCCTCTTCTTGACTCGGTTTCTCAACAAACTTCTGCACTTTCATCAAGCGCAAATCCGTCGTTACCGGATCAATGACACCATAACGGTGGATCTCTTCGTGCGGCACTTGCTGAACGCCGATGACACTCGAGCCCGTTTCTTCATACTGCTCGATTAGCTGTTTCAACGCCGGCTTGTCGTTACGGATGATATCATCGCCGAGCAATACGCCGAATGGCTCGTCGCCGATAAAGTTCCGTGCACACCAGATGGCATGTCCAAGCCCCAGCGGCTCTTTCTGACGAATGTAGTGGATATCCACAGCCGCGGAGTCCTTGACCTTCTGCAGCAAATCGTACTTCTGTTTCTGCATCAAGTTCTCTTCAAGCTCAAGTGCATTGTCGAAGTGGTCTTCAATCGCGCGCTTGCCTTTACCTGTGACGATAATGATATCTTCAATACCTGAAGCAATCGCTTCTTCTACGATGTATTGAATCGTCGGCATGTCGACGATCGGAAGCATTTCTTTCGGCATCGCTTTCGTTGCCGGTAAGAAGCGTGTCCCGAGTCCAGCGGCAGGAATGATTACTTTTTTCACTGTTTTTTTGTTTGTCATGGGATCCTCCTGGAAATTCTATTTGTGTATATGAAGTATAGCACAGAACGCGGGTTTGCACCTGTCGAATGTTGGAGAATCTGGAACTCCTTACAGCTTTCTGGAACGCAGCACATTATCGTAAAACGGTCCGCTGTTTCGCGATGGTCCCACCTCCTAAAAGTCGAATGGTATAAGGCTCCCGATTGTTTTGCGCCTTTCTCCCACTCATTCCCCAAAGTGCAAAAAACTACTCCTCTGCCATCCAGTTCATCCATTGTATGCCATTTGTCCCTTGGCACAGGTTGTCTAAACATTGTAGACTTAGGGAAAGCGGATTTAGAGGAGGCTATCTTTTTGAAGAAGAAAATCACAGCTGTGTTGGCAGCTGGTGTGTTAACGTTTACGATGTTTGCGTCTACGTCAGAGGCGGCGTTCTCGGACGTCAGCTCGCGTTATGAAACAGAAGTGAATTACTTGGTTGCTCAAAAGTACACACAAGGTACGTCTGAGACGACGTTCGGAACGCAAGATTCCATTAAGCGGATCGATGCTGCGGTGATGGTGGCGCGTACGCTTGGATTTGACGAAACAAGTAACTTGCCTGATGCTGGTTTCTCAGATGTTCCGAAAAATCGTGCGTGGGCAGTGAACGCGCTGGCTGCTCGTAACGTGGTTTCGGGTAAGACGGAGACCCGGTTCGGGACCAATGATACGATGACGCGTAATGAGATGGCTAAAGTAATTGCGTCTGCCTATGATATGAAAGCGTCAGACTCCCCGATTCCATTTACGGATGTCAATAAGCGGTTTGCGCCCTATGTGAGTGCACTGGTCCGGAACGGCATTACACAAGGTAAATCGGCTACAACTTTCGGTGCGGATGATGCCATCAAACGCGGCGAGTTCGCGATTTTCATTTACAAAGTGGATGGACTTTCTAAGATTGAGCCGCCTGAAGTGGAAGAAGTATCTTGACTTTTAAGAAAAATAAGACCGAAGACACCCTTGCAAATTTCTTAAAAACCTGAGTAATTGTATTTGTGTTCTCTAGAAAGTGTGTTAAGATAATACGTGTAGGTAAACCCTGTTTTATAGAATATAGCAAGAATTGTTGAGGCCGAAAAAAGCTAGGAGACCCCCTGTGTCTTCTAGCTTTTTTTTGTCCATTTTTAAACTTCTAATCTAGCTATAGATTTTTAGTCCTATATCCTTCCAGCAACCTTTTCCTTATACTGGACATATCAAACGAAGTAAGGGGTTTTTTCATGTTTTTGAAACGCACACTGATTTCTGGGGTTGCTGCGGTCGCGTTGTTCAGTACTACCCTCATCCAGGCAGATGCTGCTGGTGTTTCTCAAGGGGTATATCATTCGAAACAATCGATTACGGTGAACGGCAATGCCCAGACGCTGAATCAGCTTAATGTCAATTTGACACAGCCGTATACGACGGTGGATGTCGGGATTAACTCTCCATTCAACAAACTGGCGACGGTCAATTCTTTGGCGACGGCACATACGCAAGTGAACCATCACGTCGTGGGCGCCATCAACGCCTCATTGTTTCATTTCAGTAATGGCTACCCGAGTTATTTGTTAACGAAAGGTAAACAGATTCAGCACGTCGGTGCAGTTTCGACGCAGTCCAATGACTTCATGCATACGCCGGCAGCGTTTGGAATGACTGCTGATAATAAAGGAAAGATTGGTACATATACGCTTTCTCCGACAATTGAACATAATGGGAAGTCGGTTGTGATGACTTCGCTGAACCGGGAACGCAATATGAATGAGAGCATCCTCTTCACATCCAGCTGGCCGTATGAGACGACCCGGACGAACGGAACTGGATTGGAAGTCATTGTGGCGACGAGTCAATCCGCTGAAGGCGGTATGGCGCTTGGTGAAAAAGTGACAGGTAAAGTTGTGGGTATCCGTGCGAATGGGGATCCGCAACCAGCTACGGTTCCGGTTAAAAGCAGAGGATTCGTCCTTTCTGCGCATGGATCGGAAGTGGATAAAATCCGTAATATGAAAGTCGGCGATGCGGTTTCGATTTCTTATAATGTGGATTCTGCATGGCGCGATTCGAAGTTCATGTTGGCGTCGGGCCCCTTACTCGTACAAAACGGTAAAGTCGATATGACGATCGATTACAACAGTTCAAAAGCATTGCGGCGAACGGCTCGTACTGCGGTAGCGACCGATGCTTCCGGGAAAATGGTCTATTTCTTCACTGCCGACTCGGGGTTACGAGGAAAGAGTACAGGTATGACGATGAAGGAATTCGCAGAGTACATGGTGTCAAAAGGTGCGTACACGGCGTTGAATTTGGACGGCGGCGGATCGACGACGATGGTTACTCGGAAGCCGGGTAATGTCTACCCTACATTGGCAAATCGTCCTTCTGAATCTACTGACCGTTCGGTGAGCGCGATTTTGGAAGCGATCAGTACAGCACCGTATGACGTGGCAGCTACGATTTCTGCCAGCCAAGAACAAGCTGGACAAGTTGGGATTGGTGCATCGGTCGGTTTCAAAGTCGATTCTGCACTGGATCAGTATTTGAACGTTCGGTCTGTTGATCAATCAAAAGTTGAATTATTGGGTGTGTCGAACGGCATCGGGAAGATTGAAAACAATCGTTTTGTCGGTGTGAAGGCTGGAACGGGTACTGTGACAGTCGGATATGAGAAGGCGAAAGTGAATGTCGCGGTTACGGTGACGGATTCGATTGATGAGATTGTGTTTAATCCGTCTGCTTTGACACTTGGAACGAACGAATCGTTGTCGTTTGATGTGTCCGGAAAGCTGAAAAACCAGAATGTGATCTTTAACTCAGATGCGATTAAGTTAAGTGCATCGGGTGCTGGGACACTGAAAGGCAAGACGTTTACAGCGGGTGCAAAAGAAGGTACTGCTACGATTACTGCGACATACGGCAGCAAGAAAAAGGTTGTGCCTGTGACTGTCACGGATCAGCCGGTTCAACTTGGATCGTTTGAATCGTTGTCGGGATTGGATGCTTCTGGCATCCGGGCTTCTGCCAGCGCGTCTGTTGAGAAGAACATTCAAGCACATGACGGCAATGCGTCTGTTCGGTTGGATTATGATTTCACAGCGAACAAAGAAGGAATTTCCGCTGCTTACTTGAATTGGACGAGCGGACTTCCTCTTTCATCGAATCCGAAAGAGCTCGGGGTTTGGGTATATGGCGACGGCAATAAGCATTGGCTTCGCGGATCACTGCTTGACGCGAAGGGTAAAGAAGTAATCGTGGACTTCACAAAGGAAGACGGACTCGACTGGACGGGCTGGAAGTATGTGACGGCGAAGATTCCGGCAAGTGCGTCTGCGCCATTGATGCTGCAGCGTATTTACGTTGCGGAGCGTTCATCGGATAAGAAAGATAAAGGCTTCTTGCTGTTTGATAAGCTGCAAGTCCGTTATTCGGATAAAGCTCATCAGGAGCGGGCGTTCCAACCTTCTGCTTCAGCACGGACTGAAGCGAAGGATAAGATGTTCACGGTGAAGTTCACGCAGCCGATGGATGCGAGTTACTTCACGGATGGGTATGTGTATGTGGAGGATGAGTTCGGTGTACGCCAGGCAGTGACTGTGAGTAAGACGGATGATGCGCGTAAGGTGAGCGTCAAGGCACCGGCTGCGGGTTATGCGTCAGGTAAGGGTTATCGTTTGGTTGTGACACATTTCGCGAAGAATGCGCGAGGTGTGTCTATGGTGAAGGATAGCGTTACGGAGTTTAAGGTGAAGTGATTTATGGGGAGCTGTTCAAGGTGTGGGGGTTAGTGCATCTTGGATGGCTTTTTTTAATTAGGAGATTAGACGGTGTTGATTTCCGTTGCAGGTGGACGCTTTCCCAGGGGCTCGCCTTCAGCCGCTTCCCTCGCTTCGCTCAGTCCAGGGTCTTCAGACTTCGCTGATCCCTCGGGAGTCGCCACCTTCCACTACAATCAACGAATCGGGTTGGGTGAGGGTATCTACTTAGAACACTTTACCTTCTGGGTATTGTGGGGAAAAAGTTGTGAGACCATGAATGAACGAAAAGTCGTTATAGTGAAGTAAAGTGATTTGATCACTCTCTTTTTATGTAAGTAATGCATTTGTTTCAACACGACACCGTTGATTGAAGCGAAAGACGGCGACTCCGTAGGGATCAGCGCAGGTTGAAGACCCCGCAGGGAGCGAAGCGAATCGAGGAGGCTGAGACCAAGCCCCTCGGAACGCGTCCGTCTGTAGCGTAGATCAACACCGTCTACTCTTTTAGTTTATTATCTGGAGATGTCTTAGCTGTCGCTTTATCGGCTGTCGGGGCATCTCCTTTTTCATCCCTAATACTTCGTGTCAGGAAACAATATGATACAATGAATGAATGAAAACTCGTTATGAAGAGGTGCGGTGTTGTGAAGTTCAAGTTTAGTATGAAGTCTTTTGTTGCCATGATCATTGCTGTCGTTTGGTTCCTCGTCCTCGTCATCGGCGTCGAGTCCTTCTTGCTCGGTTCGTACGACGACGCGATGGATTGGGTGAAGGAAATGCCCGCCGCCTATATATTGAATGCGCTCATTGGATTCGCGTTATTCCTTGTGTTGCTCGGCATCATCAACCGATTCCTCATCAGCTTCATCGTCACGAACCTCGTGGTGATCCTGCTGCCTGTGTTCAGTTACTTCAAGTTCAGTTTCCTTGGAGAGAACTTATATCCTTGGGACTTGCTGCTGTACAATAACGTCTTGAACTTGCTGCCGAATATTTATAAGCAAGGCAATGTTGGCGGCGCGCTTGTCTGGATCGTCGTGGTGCTTGCGGTTCTGGTCGGCTTATTCGTGTACATGCTGAAGAAACGTCCGCGGCCGATTATGCGTTTGCCTTGGTGGGTGCGTGTGATTTTTGTCGGCATGGGTGCTGTGTATTTGTGTGCATTCATTTTTTATCGCACGTTCCCGAATATGGAAACTGCGTTGAAAGACGCGAAGATGTCTAACATTACGTTTAATCAAGAGAAAAATTATGAAACGAACGGCTTTTACGGAGCGTTCATGCTCAACATGCAGAGTGCTATTGTGCTTGCGCCGAATGGCTATAGCAAAGGTGCGATTGAAGATATCGTGAAGCGTCTGGAGAAAGATGCGGTGGTTCCTAACTCTGCGACAGATAAAAAGCCGAATATCATTTTTGTGATGAATGAATCGTTCTGGGATCCGACGCTGCTTGAGAAGATTCAGTTCGACCCGGATCCGATGCCGTTCATCCGCGAAAATCAGACGGGCTGGCTGTTGTCGCCGACGTTTGGCGGAGGAACGAGTAACGTTGAGTTTGAAGTGCTGACCGGTTTCTCGAATAACTTCTTACCCGTGGGCTCCGTTCCCTATCAGCAATATGTGAAGGACAAGCAGCCCGCAGCGATGCCGAACTATTTGAAGGGGCTTGGTTACGATACGCTCGCCATTCACCCATATGCGAAGTGGTTCTGGAATCGGGAGACGGTGTATAAGCATTTTGGATTCAATGAGTTTTTAGATGATAAGTCGTTTACGGATCCGATTTATAAAGGGCCGTTCATTTCCGATGAACAAGTGACGAAGACGATTATCGAGCGGACGGAAGCGTCGGATGATCCGATGTTCATCTATGCCGTGACGATGCAGAACCATACGGGTTATGCGGCGGATAAATACGAAAAGTTCGATGTCAAAACGACGGTTCCTGAAGGAGTCGACGATGTGTACAACGTCCTGCTGCGGTCGTTCACGCAAGGTGTGTATGATGCGGATAAGGCACTGGAGCAGTTGATCCATCACTATAAAGATTCTGATGAGCCGACGGTTGTTGCGTTCTTCGGTGATCATTTGCCGGCGATTGGACAGGACTATCGTTTGTACAAAGTGGCCGATTTCGTTCCGCGCGGTGCGGGTGAAAGCCAGTGGGATTTAGGCGACTTTGAGAAGACGCGTTCCACTCCCCTGTTGATGTGGAATAACTTTGATGCTCCGATTCCTGACATTGACCACTTGAGTCCGAACCAGCTTGGACCGACGATGTTTACGATGGCGGGGATTCGCAAGCCTGTGTATTATGAGCTGCTGGAGCAGTTCGGCGAGAAGATGCCTGGGTTCACGCGTGAAGTGAAGATCGACGCGGACGGCAATCTGTCGCGCGAGACGCCGGCTGAGGTAAAGAAGTTGAGTAAGGATTATCAGCTGATGCAGTATGATTTGCTGTTTGGGAAGCAGTATGGAAAAGATGCTGTGAAATGATTAAGTTGTATGCGAAAACCGCCACTCCTTGGGTAAGGGGTGGCGGTTTTTGGTTGTCTTCGGTAGGAGCGTGAGCCCATGCGGCTTTTAAATAAGCGAAGCGCTGCAAATTAATCACTGTTCTCGCTGGTTTATGAGCGGATTTCGTATTTTATGAGCACATTCTTGAGTTTATGAGCGGATTCCGCGATTTATGAGCACTTTCTCGAGTTTATGAGCGGATTTTGTGATTTATGAGCACTTTCTCGAGCTTATGAGCGGATTTCATTGTTTATGAGCACTCTCCTGTGATTATGGGAAGCCCTTGAGGCTTTTAAACAAGCGAAGCGCTACAAATCAATCACTGCCCTGGCTCGTTATGAGCGGATTTTGTGATTTATGAACACTTTCTCGAGTTTATGAGCGGTTCCCACGATTTATGAGCACTTTCTCCAGTTTATGACCGGATTCCTCGATTTATGAGCATCCGACCCGATGGGCTTACTTAATCCCCTTTAGGACGGAGACAGTTTTCCCGTTTTTATCCAATACTTTCACTAACCCAATGCCTTTTACATAATAGTTTTTGTAACCTGTGGAAGTGGAGACTTCTACAGCGTTCGGGAATGTCTTGTATGGTGTGACGACAGTTTTGTGCACGGCTGTGTAGGTGCTTTTCTCTTGGAAGTAGCTCCATGACTTGCCGGTTTCAATTGGATACAGCAGCTCGACGTAGTAGTCGGACTGCAGGAGCCCCGTTGCGTAGCCTTGGTAACTCTCGTCTTCTACGAAGTATTGGCTTGTCCCCGTTTTCAAGTCTTTTTCCTGCCAAACAAAACCTAGTTTTGAGTTCTCGATTTTGATGTCGCTGTTCACATAGGTGAGCACGCGATCTCCGGCTGTGCCTCCGTATGTGTATTGCTTCGTTTTGTCGTGAGCGAATGAGTCAGCAATCGCTGCGCGCTGTTTGTATTCTGCAGACAGGCCTCGTGCAAGGAAGGCGGAAAATTGTTCGCGTGTGACGCTGCCAATCGGTTTGAACGTGCCGTCGGGATAGCCCGCTGTAATGCCCGCCGATGAAATTTTGCGGATTGAGACAGATGCTCTCATGTTTTCTCCAACGTCACTGAACAAGAACTTGGAAGTGAACTGCAGATCGAATGCGCGGTCCACGATTGCTGCCATGTCCCCTCTTGTAATGAGGGCGTTTGGACGATATGTACCGTCGGGATATCCATTGATGATCCCTTCTTTTGTAGCGGCCGCCACGTACCCGCTTGCGGATGAATTCTGGCCTACGTCTTTGAATTTGGTTGGCCTTTTTGTCCCGTCATAATTCAGCATACGTCCAATCAAGATCGCAGCTTCAGCGCGCGTGACGTCTTTCTTCGGCTTGAATTTGCCGTCTGTATAGCCAGTGATGATTTTCTTGGAAACTAAGTATTGGATTTCATCATGAAATCGACTGGATTTTGGCACGTCAGGAAAACTTACAGCTGCCGCTGCGGGTTGTGCGACGATGACTAGAGAACATACTAGGACCGCAAGCATTGTCATGATTCGTTTCATGGACTCACTCCTTCGTTTAATGGATATGTCTAGTATATCAAAGTAAAAAGGTGCGTGAATAAAAAATAAGGATATCGCAGAAGCCATGACATGACTTTTCGCGATATCCTATTCGAGTAAACGGTGTTGATTTACGTTGCAGGTGGACGCTTTCCGAGGGGCTCGATTTCAGCCGCTTCCCTCGCTTTGCTCAGTCCAGGGTCTTCAATCTTCGCTGGTCCCTCCGGAGTCGCCACCTTCCACTTCAATCAACGGATCCACTATTAATTAATATCTTAGTTGCTCATGGAAAGGAAATAGAATTACTCCACAGATTTCAATTCACTCACTGATTCACCGTTCTCATCAATCGTCTTCACGTGCCCTACGCCCTTGACGTAGTAAGACGTGTAACCAGTATCAGAAGTGACTTCCACTGCGTTTGTGAACGTTTTGTACGGCGTTTTTACCGTTGCCGTCACACTTGTGATTACATCCACCAGTTCTTCCTCTTCGTCCATGTACCAACCAGATCCCACTTCAATTGGATACACTAAGTCGACCACACCGCTGTCTGAGAAAGGGAACACCGTCACAAGCTCTTCTGCTGTTTCTTCTTGTAAGAAGTAAACAACTTCCTTCGTCTTCAAGTTTGTGCTCATCCATGCGAAACCAGCATATTTCGGAACGTTAAAACCTTTAAGGCCTTTTTGGAAGACTTGCTCGACATCTCCAGTTGGAGTTGCGTACACATAACGTTTCGTCATGTTTTGTCCGAAACCTTCGCTGCCGACTGCGCGTTGCTTGAATTCCGGGCTCATTCCTCTTGAAAGGAATGCAGAGAATTGCTCGCGCGTTACTTTTCCGTGCGGGCGGAATGTATTGTCAGGATAACCCGTTGTGATGTATTCGCCTGCGATGTTATAGATCGCGTCGGCTGCTTTCATGTTTTCTCCGACATCACCGAAAAAACGGATGCTGCCGAACTCAAGTCCGAACACACGGCTCAGGATTAGCGCCATATCGCCACGTGAAATTTGTTGAGCGGGACGGAATGTGCCATCCGGATAACCGCCAAGGATTCCTTTTTCAGTTGCTGAAGCAATATACCCGCTCGCTCCGTTGCTTTTGTTTACATCTTTGAACTTCGTTTCACGCTTCGTACCGTCCAGGTCAAATGCGCGTCCGACCATAATCGCGACTTCACCGCGCGTTACATTACGTTTCGGCTGGAAAGTTCCATCTTCATACCCAGTAATGATCTCTTGCCCTACTAAATACTGTATTTCATCATGAAACCGGTTCGACGCCGGGACATCCGAAAACCCTGCCGCCGCTGCAGCGGGTTGAATTGCCAAAACGAAAGAACCTACTATAATTGCAACTGCCATCATTAACTTCTTCATTGATTCACTCCTCATCCTTTATAAATTCAGTATAGCAAATCCCTATATTCCAAAAGCAATAACCCCAGACACGAAATGTGTCGGTACTGTGTCAAAAAAGAACAGTTGAGTGTACGCTTTTATCTGCCTCAACTACACTCTACTCGCTCTTTTCTCTTTTTTCCCTTTTCCTCCCCCCCATTTGTTAGAATTCTGGTGCAATGATTTAAGCAGATTCTATATCAATAATCTCCGTTGATTGAAGCGGAATCCGGCGACTCCTTAGGGATCAGCGAAGACTGAAGACCCCACAGGGAGCGTAGCGAGCGAGGAGGCTGAAGTCGAGCCCCTAGGAAAGCGTCCGGATGAAGCGTAAATCAACACCGTTAAACACTCCATATAAAAAAGCCGCCCCAAGCGTCATACATGACCGCCCAGAACAGCACTACATTCTTACTTCAAACTCTTCAATTCACTAACCACAATACCCTTCGGATTGATAGACTTCACAAGCCCAATCCCCTTCACATAATACGTCTTATGCCCCGTATTCGAAGTAACCTCTACTGCACCCGTGAAAGTTTTATAAGACGTCTTCACTGTCTTATTCACACCTGTCACTTGATCTACCTCATTAGAATTCATCCCAATCTGCCACTTGCTATTCAGCTTCACTGGATACTTGAGGGCTGGAGAATAATCTGAGTAAGGGATACCTGCCATCAAGTATTCACTGTTTTCGGATTGGCCAAAATAATTCACTTCGCCAGTTTTCAAATTCTTGCTTTCCCACGTATAGCCTAGCGGTTTGCCGTTCATCATTTTGCTTTCATACTTATACGTCATCATGCGGTCCCCTTCAGGTCCGGCGAATACGTACTGCTTCGTTAAATCATATGCATAACTGTCTTTCATTTGAGTCTTCTGTTTAAAATCAATATCGAGACCACGCGCGATAAATGCAGAAAATTGCTCGCGTGTTACCGTGCCCTTCGGTTTGAATGTACCATCAGGATAGCCCGTCGTGATATAGTTCCCTGCTAGTGCGCGTGTTGCTCCGTATGCAGTCATCTTGACACCGACGTCTTTAAATTGGTAGTGAGAGTTAGTAACTAACTCGAATGCCCGGTCGATGATCATCGCCATATCTCCTCGTGAGATAGTAGCGTCCGGACGATACGTACCGTCTTTGAATCCGCCGATGATTCCTTTATCAGTCGCCGCGGCAATATATCCGCTAGCTCCGTAGTTTTTTGAAACGTCTTTGAACTTCGTATCGCGCTTTGCGCCATCGAGCTTCAATGTACGGCCAATCATAATTGCGGCCTCTCCGCGCGTCACGTTGCGTTTCGGCTGGAAGTTTCCGTTTGAATACCCAGTGATAATCTTTTGGTCCACTAAGTAATTGATTTCATCGTGGAAACGGTTCGAGTCCGGTACGTCCGGAAAGCTTGCTGCAGCTGCAACAGGTTGCGCCGCCAGTGTAAGAGACAATGCTCCTACTGCTAATAATGATGTGAATTTCTTCAACTTCATTCCTCCTAATTGGCTTGCTGTTATGGGGCGATTTCAATTCAGAAATCGTTTTACCTGATTGGAAAGAATTGCGAAAAGATGCTGATTATATAGGTGTTAAAATCCTTGTTACGTCAATGTAACATTTCTGTAACATAAATGTAACATAACATTTTTATCCAATCTACTAAAATACTAATATTTGTTAATTTTACTAAGAAAGAACTAGATACTTCATACAAAAGTGCCACCCAGTCCGCGTCCGGATTGGATGGCACCTTGTCAGTGTATGCACCAATGATTCAATTGTTCACTAGATTCTGATCAGGAATCCTGTGAGTTTTCATTGAATGGCCCATCTGCGAAGAAATGCACCTGTTAACAAGGTAAGAAGCCCAATGAGCAACATGCCCGTTGCATCTAATAAGCCACCTGTTTGTGGAAGGCGATCCAACGCATTGTTCGATGAACCGACAGTCGGGGTAATCCAATTTGACCCCATGCCTGATTGGGCAATCGCTGAGTTTCCAGTTAGGCTAGAATCCATGTCGGATGGATCCACTGCAGACGTTCCGTTCCCCATTCCGTCTGACGGATTGGAAGAATCGCTGCCTCCTGGAAGTGTTGCATCATCATTTGAATCGGTGTTGCTGTCGTTATCGTTATCCGTTGTACCGTCTGGAGTTTCTGTTCCGTTATCCGCGCCATCATCACCATTGTCTGGATTGGTCATGTCTTCTTCAGGTGCAATCGGATCTTCTTCAGGAGTTTCGATTTCTTCACCTGGTACGACGGTTTCATCCTCAGGGTCTTCACCAGGAACTTCGGGTTCGCCGTCTGGATCTTCACCAGGAGTGACCGTTTCGTCGTCCGGGTCTTCAGTTCCTTCACCTGGCGTTGTTCCTTCGTCCGGATCTGGTGTCGGCTCTTCTTCAGGTGCTGCCGTAACCACTGGAATGAACGTTTCTTGCGTCAAAAGATCAAGATCTAGTTTTCCAAGCAACGGCAAATCGAGGGTAATGAAGCCGACTCCGGAGTTTTTCGTTGTCCCTTCTTCATCCGTGCTTTCTTTACTCGCAAGCAAGTTGACAGCTGTCTCACCAAGGAGTTTGTCGAGCAGACCCAATTGAAGAACACCACTCGTACGATCTGAAGTGTTTTCCGTTTCGTTGCTATGCTCGTCCAGCACACCAAGATGCAAGCCGCCAAGTCCGAGTAAATCGTTCACAACTGCGTCAATTACGCCTCTGTCTTGTGTGGTGCCGTTTTCAGTTTCAGAAACATGATTGTCCAACACCCCGACATGCGTATCTTCGACTACGTCACCCAAGACGTTATCAATAGTTGCGTCAACTACCCCTCCGTCTTGTGTAACTGAATCTTCAACAGAAGAAACATGGTTGTCCAACACACCAATGTGTGTATTTTCTACAGTCTCACCCAAGACGTTGTCGATTGTTGCATCGACTACTCCGCCATCTTGTGTGACTGAGTCTTCATCAGAAGAAACATGGTTGTCCAACACACCAACGTGTGTATTTTCTACAGCCTCACCTAAGATATTATCGATTGTCGTTTCAACTACTCCGCCATCTTGTGTGACTGAGTTTTCGTCTGCTGAAACATGATTATCCAACACACCAACGTGTGTATTTTCTACAGTCTCACCTAAGATATTATCGATTGTCGCATCAACTACTCCGCCGTCTTGAGTGGCTGAGTTTTCATCAGAAGAAACATGATTGTCCAACACACCAACATGCGTGTTTTCTACCGTGTCTCCTAGGACGTTATCAATAGTTACGTCAACTACTCCGCCATATTGTGTAACTGAATCTTCATTTGATGAAACATGGTTATCCAACACACCAACGTGTGTATTTTCTACCAAGTCACCCAGGACGTTATCAATAGTTGCGTCAACTACTCCGCCATCTTGTGTGACTGAGTCTTCCTCTGATGAAACATGGTTGTCCAACACACCAACGTGCGTGTTTTCTACCGTTTCACCTAAGATATTATCGATTGTCGCATCAACTACTCCGCCGTCTTGAGTGGCTGAGTTTTCAACTGATGAAACATGGTTATCCAACACACCAACGTGTGTATTTTCTACAGTCTCACCTAAGATGTTATCGATTGTTGCGTCAACTACTCCGCCATCTTGTGTGACTGAGTTTTCATCTGCTGCAGTGTGATTATCCAACACGCCGACATGCGCATCTTCCACTGCACCGCCTAGCGCTTCGCCGACAGTCGCATCGACTACACCGCCGTCTTGTGTCACTGAGTTTTCATCAGCGGTAACATGACTGTCTACCACACCGACATGAGTGTCTTCTAGAATTGGAGCGTCTTCAACAGTCGCTTCCACAACTGCCTGGTCCACTTGTGTTGACCCGTTCTCGTCTGTTGTCACTTTGTTTTCTGCAACACCTACATGCGTATCGCCGAGAACTTCAGATTCGTTCAGATCCGCTTGGACCACGCCTTCGTCAACTGTTGTTACGCCGTCTTTTTGACTGACGTTCTTTGAAACGACATCCGCAGTTGTTTCGCCTGCAACGGGTAAGTCTTCTGCTTTCACAGATACGACTGCTGCATTCGATTCGCTGCCGGATTCGTCTTTGCTGGATTTCTTTGTCACAACGTCTGCTTGAACAGATTCCGTTACTGCAGTATCTACGTTCACCGCAGCGACTGATTTTGTTTCCTCTGTTTCCGTTTTGGATTTAGGCGCGACTTCCACTTGAACGTTGTCCGCAATGCCGTTATTTACTTGAACATTGGCGATTGCGTTGTTGTCCGATTCCTCGGATTGCTTCGGCAATTGAACCTTCACATCTCCGACAATCGGCAAATTGTCCAATTGAATATCGAGAATCGTGGACTGTTCTTCCTGATTGCCCGACGTGTCTTCTCCCTCATCCGCAAATACATTCACAGGCACTGTCACAAACAAAGCACCAGCTAAAGTTGTCATTCCAATAGTTTTCATCTAATTCATTTTCATGTTAATCTCTCTCCTTTTTTATCGTTTTTTAACTCACGTATAAAAAAGGAGTGGATTGGGGTGGTTGACCGGGTGGTGCGTGACTCCATTGAAGAACACCAAGAATATCTTCTGCGTACCACTTTTGATGAAGAATCTTCTCTTTCATATGCCAATCGTCCGACAATACCGCACCGATTCCACCTGCACTTGCAGATGTCGCGGGTGCAGAAACACTAACCGATGTTGCGCCTGTAATGAGTTCAACTTTCGGCATCCATGCGCTGTCACTAACTGGTTTCAATGGAACCGCATTGCTTGTTGTCATAGCATTTTCTGATGTCTTTTCTTCAGCTGCTTCCGTCTGGCTCACGAATTCAGGCTGTTTGCTTTCCATCGTGAATTGCTCATCGATTGGTTCAATTCCTTTTATTGCAAATAAATTCACTGATTGCGCTTCGTTTTGAGCTGCCGTTTCCTTAGATGTATGTTCATCAGCTGACGGTTGTTCTGCAGCTTCTGCTTTTGGCTGTGCAACTTCGGGACGCTTCTCTTCTGTCGGCACCGTTACCGCTGGGGTTTCCGGTTTCGTTGGTTTTGAAGGTTCCGCTGTTTCAGGTTTTGCAGAAGGCGCCTTTTCCGTTTCAGAAGGAGTCGGTTTTTCTGCTGGTTTTTCCGTAACAACCGGCTGCTCTTTCACAGGTTGTTCTGCCGGCTTTTCTTCCGCTGCTGGCTGTTTTTCTTTGACGGGCTCTTTCTTGAGTGGTTTCGAAACCGTCTCCGTTACAGTCCCAACGGTTTTATCCACCGTCTTCTTCGTTTCTTCCGTTACCTTATTGACCGTTTCTGTCGTCTTGTCCACGACCGGTGTCACAACAGGAACTTTCGGAAGAGGCTTCGTCACTTTCACCGTTTCGTTTACAGCGGTTTCAACAGTTTTTGTCGTTTGTTCAACGACTGGAGCCGTTTTCTCAACCGTCTCTCCGACAAAGTTCGTCGTGTTTTCTACGATTTTTTTCACTGGTTTCTTTTCTTTTGGATCCGTAACTGTTTTGACTGTCTCCGTAGTGAGATTGACTGTTCGTTCTACTGTATCTACAGTGAACGACACGGTTTCTTCCACGAGATCCCCTGTAGATTTCACTGTTTTGTCAACGGTGTCTTTTACTTGGTGAAGCAATCCGCGAACGAGACCTTTATGTTGTTTCTGTTCAGCTTGTTCATTCGGATTTTCTTCAGCATAAACTGCAGCCGGAACTGCAAATAACAGAATACTAGTACATACTGCCCCTATGAACCTACGCACGTAGTCACCTCCTCTCGCATTAGGTAAAGGATTACCAGATATGACAATCCTAGTACTGTCGCCTCTACCCTTCAGTATATTGCTAAACATTCCATTTTCATTAAATATTCATGACAGTGCGTACCTACGCCATGTATGTCGAATAAAAGAATTTATGCCTATTTCCATAAAACAAAGTTTCGTATTTTCCCAAACTATTGTCGCACTGCCAAGATCAGTAGAATTCAAATTATATGGTTCTAAAAAACCAAAACTATGATACTATGAATTTAACAATATTTTCATATTCAAGGAGGCTGGTTGGATGTATTGTCAACATTGCGGAACGCAAAACGAGGAAGATGCAAAGTTCTGCGCCAACTGCGGCAAACCGGTGAAAGTAAAGAAACGAATAGGCTGGATGATGCCTGTTGCCGTTAGCTCACTTATCGTATTGCTTCTGTCTGTAGCGGGTATCGGGTATTTCGTCGAATGGGATTACGGAAGGCTCTTGCATTTATCCGACAAAGAACCTGTAAAGCCGATTGAAACTGCAGCTGGCGAAAAAGAGCAGCCCATTCAGCCAGTTGTCATTCCACCCAGCCAACCGAAACAGCAAAAAGTCAGCTCAGAAAAACTGACTAAGGAAAAGACTGAAGTGATTAAAGAGTCGCTGCCGCGTGTATTCACTATTTTCACGGGCGAGTCTCAAGGCTCCGGTTTCTTGTACAAAAAAGGTGGATACGTCGTCACAAATGCGCACGTTGTTGCAGGATATACTGACGTGGTGCTGCGCAACTCCGATGGAAAAGACTTTGCTGGAAAAGTGATCGGAATTTCAGATCGCTACGATGTGGCACTGATACAATCGGATGCATTCAGCCAACTGCAGCCACTTGCGATGGAGAGTGCCGAAACATCGATTGGCACGGAAGTCATCGCAATCGGAAGTCCACAAGGATTTGAAAACTCAGCTTCAATCGGCTATTTAACCGGGTTAAATCGCGACATGGAAATGAACTTCGTCTACGAAAAGATCTACCAGATCGATGCACAAATTGACCAAGGCAGCAGCGGCGGTCCGCTGCTGGATGCGAAAACCGGAAGAGTCATCGGCATCAATTCTCTTCTATATAAGGAAAATAACTTTTTCGGATTCTCCATTCCGATGCATAGCGTAATCGGTCTTGTGGACCAATGGGCAGCGTCTCCTATGAGTTCAAACGCCGTTGCTTCGCTGTTTGGTGTGTATGAAAACTACGCAGGATATGATTATGAAGGTGATATCGCGTATGACGATGAATATTCTGATTTTTACGAGGGTGAAGAAGAGTCTTATGAGCAAGATGAATACGAGGACGATTATGATTATGAATTTGACCATGAAGGCGATGCCTATCCAGTTGATGGCCAATTCAATGAACAAAGTCTGACGGCGTTCATGACGATGTTCCGCCAAGAATACGAAGCGTCGCTGCAAGCAGGCGAATCGGTGTTCATCATGGATTACTTGAAACCGGATGCACCAATCGCAGCTGAATTCCAGAAGTTCATCCAGGAAGTGGCTGCAGACGGCCGTCATTATGAGTTTTACTCGGATACCATATCACGAATCGCGATTTACGAAGGTCAGGCACTCGTCACGATGGATCTGTCGTATTCGATTACGGATGTGCAAAGTGAGCAGAACTTCATTGAAAAGAGCAAGACGTACACTGTGATTATTGATGAAGGCATCTATTATCAGATCAGCAACGTTGTGGATAATTGAGTGAATAGCAAAAAGATATGCCCGGGTTGTGGATGGCCTGGGCATATCTTTTTTTAATTTTCAGGTAATATGTAATTGATTAACGTTTCATTTGGACGGTTGCCTAAAAGTATATGTCATGAAACTGATAGAATAGTGCGCGCAAATTAGGCTTCTGCTCGTTTCAGGGTAGGTTGGGGTGGTAATAGTGTTTAGCACAAACACTCCAAAGTCCATTTGTGGATAAGGTTATTTATCCACACGTTTCGCCATGACGATGAGACGATGTTTTGTGCTGTTTTGTGGATAACACGTAACGAGTGATAATTTCGCGATCCCGTTTTCCGATGCAATGGCTTCGACTTCTTCCGGATTCACGACTTGCACGTCGTACACTTCGTAAGTTTGGGTTTCCGCAATCGTCTCGAAACTGAACTGACTTCCTGTTTCAAGTTCGTCAATCCGATTGAAAAACTGACCGAAAACGTGCGACTGATGCCCCGCGATTGCGTAACTTCCGTCTTCGATTCCCGGCTCGTCCATACCTGGGATGGCTCCGAATCCGCTATCCAATATTTCTGGAGTTGCTCCATATGTAACGGGTGCATTAATGTCGACTTGGGGGATGGATAAGACGCCGACCAAGTCTCCGATTTCTTTTTCCGGAATCTCGAGAGCATCACTCTTTTTTGTAGTGCTCATATTGGCTCCACTCACCGAAGTTTCGGCTTGCACTTCTTCTGTCGCTTTCAAGCTCGCGAACGCTTCCAATTGCTGCTCCCGCACGCCTTCCGTTTTCTTCGATCCGAAGAATTGCCACGCAAGCAAACAAATCCCCGCCAGCACTAATAGATTTCCCGTCCAACGGATTAGCCGTTTCATGACTGCACCCCCTTAGTCAAATTTGCGTTTCCGTGACGCTGTAATTTTTAACACAGCTCCCACTAAAATCATCAAACTACTCAGCAAGATCACTCGCGTTTGATCCATCACGCCACCTGTTTGCGGCAAGCGCCCTGAACCCGCCCCTTGATTTGATTGACTTCCTGATTGTTGGTTCACAGTTGGCCTCGAATTAGTATTGTTTGTGCCTGAGCCGATATTCGATCCATAGGAAGGATTGGAGCCGGTTAAGTTATTCACTCCAGAAGAATTGTTCGTGCCTGAAGAATTGTTTACGCCTGATGAATTGTTATTTGTTCCATTTGTGTTGGATGAATTTCCATTCCCCGATAAGTTGCTGTTCGACCCTTGATTCGTCGAATTGCCACTCGGGGCAATGGTTTCAATTTCAATATCCGTTTGGATAATCGGACTAGTTTCAACGCTTGCTGTGGAAACTTCCCCTTTAGCTGGTTCTATTGCAGGGATTTCTGGAGCTGGTTCTTCAGCGATAGGCTGTTCTAATTCCGTGGGTTCTTCTACGTCATCAGACTCTAGTTCATCGGATTTTCCATCGACTTCAACGCTGTCTTTTTCTACTACGCTCGACTCTCCAACAACTGTTTCCACTTGCTCCTCGATATCTTCGCTTTCTTGAACTGTATCTTCTTCTACTGGGTTATGTGGTTTTTCATCAGCAGAAGTTTCTGCCTCTATACAAATTTTTTCTTCAGCAGCTTCTACTTGCGGTTCAGTCAGACTTTCTTCTTCTGTAGCCGCGTCTTCTTCACTTTTTGACTCTGCTTCTTCCTCAGAAACCAGTTCGCCATCTTGAGAAGAATCCTCTATTTCAATTTCATCTTCCAAATCAATCTCTGAACACACAGCTTCAAGTTCATCATTATGTACAACTTCATCTTTGTCGGATACATTCTGTTCTTCGGGATCGCAGTCAACCTCTTCAGTTTCGGAAGGTTTAACTTCATTCTCTACACTTTCCATTCCATCCAATTCCTCAATGGAAATCGAAGGATCAAGCGCTTCGCACTCCATCGTTACTTCTAAGTTCTCATCATCTTCCGCAAATACCGGGGCCGCCATAGAAAACACTAATCCTCCAGCAGCAAAAATCGACATCACACGTTTCACCCATCCTCAGCCCCTCTCAAAAATCCCATTACAGAAACATTCCCTGAAACGCCCGTCCCTAACCTACCTTTCTCACATTCTCCTACTAATTTCACAGTTGAATTGTTCACTTTTTCCGATTAACTCTCCATATTGCCGATTCTTCACTCTAAATTGCCGATACCCGCCGCCATATTACCGATTCCTTATGCCTCACCACTCACCCATCACTCAACGCGCGCAGCGCTACCAATTAATCCCTTAACGACTTTGAATTGTACATGCTGGCATAGGCTATCGGGCGGGTCGTCTGCCAAAACGGGCGGGTTTCAAGTGAAATCGGGCGAGTAGCTGGGCAAAGCGGGCGGGTGCCAACGATAATCGGGCGGGTCGCCAGCTAAAACGGGCGGGCGCACAAAGAATCGGGCGAGTTCCCCAATTCCTTCCCGCTCGTCCATCCCTCAACGCGCGAAGCGCTACCAATTAATCCCTTAATGCTCTTGAATTGTATCTCGTTATCGACAAACTTCCCGTTGTGTCGGACAAATCATACACAGTGAAAGACAACCCCCCCTCACTGATCTAGAACTCCTCCCCAATGTCGGACATTCCCTCTCGTCTGTCCGACAACCTAATCCTCAACAAAAATCTCCCCCTCCGCCAGCATCAGCCTGGCAAAGAGAGAGAGAGCTTCCTCCTCCTATAGCATTAAAATAAATAGTCACTCATAATCCGCTCCACTTAAACGGGTTCTGCTAACCTGCAGCACACTTGACTCTTTCCACTATTTTTCGCCTGATACAGCGCACTGTCCGCATGCCGATAGAGCGTCGCATATTCGGTAATGTCTCCGTATCGGCTTTCCGCTACTCCTACACTGAGTGAAACGGGTACTCGTTTTCCCTCCTGTTCGATGATCAAATTAGTCACCGCGTCTAACATATCATGCGCTTTTCTGCAGGCATCTCCTATAGAAATCCCTCTCAAAATCGCGACGAATTCATCGCCGCCGATCCTTCCCGTCTTATCTGTGCAGCGAAGCAAGTCATTGCACGTTTGTGCCACGCACTGAATGACGTAGTCGCCGAATGGATGACCAAATTCATCGTTTATCAATTTTAAATTATCGATATCAAACGCGATACAAACAACATTTTCTTTGACCCTGTCCGCTTGAAGCAGCCACTCATTGGCGGTTAGTTCCAGCGCTCTTCGGTTTGACACGTTCGTCAAAAAGTCAGTGTTCGCCACCCGTTCTAGTTCTTGCAGCTTCATCTTCATTTCCAATTCAAGCGCTGCATTCGCTGTCTCTTGTTGATGGAGCTGTTGAAGCAGCTGAATTTGTTGTTGTTGGACTTCGAACCCTTCTTTATACATTTCCAGTTGTTGATACAATTCGATTTGTTCTTCATGGATTTCTTTTTGATACTTATAATTATTTGTTTTTAGCGCACTCTCCTTCGCGCATTTCAAACTTTCAAGCGCGGCCTCCAAGTCGTTTTGCAAAACGTGCAGCCTTGCAGCTAATCGATAGCATTTCATCTTTTCGTTCTCTTGTACTTGAATGACAGGGTCTTTCATTACCATATGTAATATCAGATCCGCATCTTCCAACTTGCCTATACTTAAACAAGCATTCGCTATTGCCAAAATTGCTTTCAAGACTAACGATGGACAATACGGATCATGAAGTGCAGCGATACGAGCTGCTTTTTTTCCAGCACGCAACGCTTCATCATAGTCATTCATGCGGCTTAAAACTCCACTAAGTGCGCTGCAATTTTCACTTACTAGCTGATCTTTTCCTAAGCGGTCCGCTAGGGAAATACTCTTTTCAAGAACTGTTTTAGCCATATCATAGTTTTCAGTGTAGTCATACAGCAAATGGAAAACATGATAGGACTTCATGTAGTCTTCAGCATCGCCAACCTGTTCGCATAAATCCGCGTGCAGTTCCATGTAGTGAAATGCGTCTTTACAATCACCGATTGCATAAAATCCAAGTGCATAATTTGCATAGGCGTCCATTTCCAGCTTTTGATTGTTGGTTTGTTTCGCAATGCGCAGCAATTGATAACTGGTTTCTATCATTTCTTTATAAGACCCATTCATCCGGTTAAGCCGCATTCTCTCTTGCAATTGTGTAATTTGTTCATTCATAAGCCTATGCCCCTAAACTGTTCTATTTATATATAGAACTATACCCAAAGAACTACATTATCAAACCTTTTTCCGCAACTATAGACTCACTCCTATCATGATTATTTATTACACTCCTATTACATTTTCGTGTGAATCGGGTGGATAGGTTTTCAGATTCGTTGCGTCGGGTAATTAGTGGGTAACGACGTGTTAACGATAGTGAGAAACCAATCCCATAGGAGGCGTTTTATAATGGAAAGCGGAAAACGATTTATCGGAATGTTTCATACAGAGCAGGAACTTATGGCGAAAGTGCAGGAATTGAAAATGGAAGGCTATACGGATCATCAAATTTTCGTCATTGCGAAAAGTGAGGACGATGTGAAGATGCTGCAGAGCCGGACGGATGCTGAGATTCAGACGACGCATGAGTCGTGGCTCGATAAGTTCATGGACTTCATGACGGGCGAAGATCGTGTCCGTAGTATGATGGATGATCTCGGATTCAGTGAAGACGAGAAAGCCGGGTTTTATCAGGATGTGAATAATGGCAGTTTGCTGTTGTATGTCGACGAAGGTAACGACATTAATGGCCAGACTCAAGAAGTCGGCCGTCAGTTCGGCATGGAAGAACCTGCTGGAGACCCGAATTTAGGTGCGAATACGTGGGTTGCGCCACCTGGTGACGGAGTGACGCGGACTCCGGAAGAGCCTGCATTTGGCGAACCTGTAACGGGCTACACAAACACTTCCGACGACCTTGGGTATAAAGAACAACCGGTGAGCCGCAGTGCTGTTCACAACGACGAATTATACGACACACCTGTTCAAGACAAATCGATGGGCAATGGCGAATTGCACACTGATTCATCACACACAGATGCTGTTTACAGCGAACCGATTGGAGATGACGTCATTTCTGGCAATGAAATCACCGATTTACCTGCAGGTATGGATCCAATGCATGGTACACCAGTAGAGGAACAGCCGTTGCAGCCCGAACCGCCTGTCAAAAATCCGTTGCATGATAAACCATTGCACGCTGAACCACCTGTCACTGACCCATTGCATGATGCACCGATTCACGAAGAGCCCGTTATCAATGAACCCCTGCACGATGAACCTGTTCGGAAAGAACCAGGACGCCGAAGTGACAGACATACACGGGTAGAAGAGCGCTCGGAGTTCAGCGTAGCGGCGGATGACTCCATCACCAATGGATTGGAGACGACTGACATGGGCGGTGAACTAGGCCGTGATCCTGAAGAAGAACGCAGACGTCAAGAATTCCAAGATGCCATCAATGATCATCCAGGCAGAGCGGAAGGCGAACCGCAAACTGATTCAAACCTTCCTCAAAAAAGCCGCGTTACGGAAGATTCGTTAGAAGACGATCAGTTGGACAAACGTCGCAGTAATCGCGGATTCACTCTATAAAATAGAAGGACAGACAGAGGCTGATTGACTCTGTCTCTGTTTTTCATTGAAATATATCCAAGTGTTTTCATATAACTAAATCATAAGCCCTCTTTAAACCCTAACAAATTCCAATCCTCTACACCTTTTTGGAAATTAATTAAAAAAACCTTAAAAATAAGTAATATCACTAGTACAAATTATCCACGCGCTGTATACTAAATGAAATACATATATGAATTTGTAGGAGGAAATGCATTGACCGTTAACACACCTTTGATTGTTTCTGATGAATTAGTCGTGAGTGCCTTAGAAGACAACCTTGCCATTATCCGTTTCGACCTTAATCGTCGCGTTGCTTATGTCAATGAAAACTTTGCGTCTGCTGTTGGCTATCGTGTGGATGAAATGATTGGGATGCAGCACGAAAAGCTGTGTTCCCCTGAATTTGTCACAAGTCTTGCTTATCGGACAATGTGGAGAGATTTTGAAAAAGGTGTCGCTTCTTCAGGAAAAATTCAGCGCAGAGCAAAAAACGGTGACCTGATTTGGCTGGAAGCTACGTATATGCCAGTCTTCAGTAAAGACAAACGTACTGTTCTCGGCATTACTAAAGTCGCCACGGACATTACAAAACGACAGGACACAGCAGTGAGCGTAGTAGAAGAACTGAATCAGATGGCACAAGCGCTTACTGAGCAGGCGGATGCGGGTCGCACACGCAATCAGGAATTGCTGGAACGAATCGCCGAAATCGCTGAAGTTTCCAATGACAACACGACGAATTTAGCAGCGCTTCAAACGCATTCTGAGAACATTAAAGGGATAGTCCAAACGATTCGTGCCATCGCTTCCCAGACCAATTTACTTGCGTTGAATGCGGCGATTGAAGCGGCACGAGCTGGTGAACACGGTCGCGGTTTTGACGTCGTTGCCAAAGAAGTTCGCAAGCTGTCATCGAATGTAGAAGCCTCTATCGTCGAAGTTCGTGATGGGATTGAAGCGATTACGTCAGAAGTAAATCGTATCTCTTCAGGGACAGAACGGGCGCAGCGGGCCATTGAACAATGTAAACAAGAAGTGGAAGTGGCAATGGACGCGTTTTTGAATCTCGCTTCCTCAGCTGCAGAACTTGAAAGTCAATCCAATGAAGTCATTTCGATTGTATAACGAAAAGAAGGAGCTCTCCCGCTTATGCGGAAGGCTCCTTCTTTTCTTGTTTCGGACGTAATACGGCTAACGTGTCGCCTTTTTCCAGATTGAATCGTTTTGTTAGCGTTATGAAAGAAATGGTCTCATTTTCTTTTTTAATGAATAACGGTGTCACGTTTTCCGGTAACGTTTCGATCCATTTGTCTGCCGTCTCCTCTTCTCCGATCGGGATTGTCCCTAACTCGAAGGTTGTGTTGACTTTGCGGTTCAATTCTCCAAACGTTGCATCCTCAGCAAAGAGCAAGTGTGCTTTCAATGAAATCGGCAGCTCGGAATCATTCATCTGATGATTTCCGGAAACTGGCAGTGAAAACGTATTGTTGAAACCGAATTCCGGTGCGAAAGACTGTGAAATCAGTGCGTTATATGATGCATCTCCTGTCATGGAAAGTATCGTACTGTACGGAGTCAAATCGACCGCGAATCGCGCTTGTTCCGACAAAATCTGTCCTTCGAACGTTTCCACCCCTTTTGAAGCGGCTAAGCTCAAGCGTCCTCTTGACGGATCCATTACTAATGCAGGAATGCCCAGTTCTTTCAATTGCGCTCCAAGTGACGCGGTGAAGTTGCTTGCTCCAATTATGAGCACTCCAGGAGGATCGTTACTCGCGAGGTGCAGCTTTTTCGCAAGCGGCCCAATCGTGAATCCGTGCGCACAAACCGTGATGATGACGAGTGCGAACGTCAGCGCAGTGAGAAGGTTCGCTTCTTCATAGCCGTCATTCACAAGAATGCTTGCGAAGTAACCGGCTACGGTGAGCGCCACAATTCCGCGCGGTGCAATCCAGCCGATTAGAATTTTTTCATTCCGGTCGAGCTCTGTTCCTATAGTTGAAATCCAGATGGAAAGCGGACGAACAACGAATAGTGTCACGAGCACGAATGCCAAGATCGGCAGTGTAAACATTTGTGCAATGGTCTCTCTAGGCAGTGATGCCGTTAAGAGAATGAATACCGTGGACGTCAGCATGACCGAGACGTTCTCGACGAAATGCCCCAGGTTTCCGATGGAAGATACATATTGTTTAGAACGTCCAATCGTCAGACCCATGACCGTCACTGCGAGCATCCCCGTTTCGTGCATGATGACTTCAGCTAGCATGAAACAAATGAGCACGAGTGCTAGGACGATTGGTGATTTCAAGTACTCCGGGAACTGCCCTTTTGACGCCATTACTGTAATAAGTAATCCACTGGCTAGTCCCAACAACATCGCTAGGAATGCCCCTCCAAAGAAGCTTAGTAAGTTCGCCATCGTCAAATTGTCATTGCTCAATACTTTAATCACTTCGTAAGCAAATAGCGCAAGAAGCGGTCCAGCGGGATCAACGATAATGCCTTCCCATTTCAGTACAGCAGCGGTTCGTGACTTCAGTTTGGCGCTTCGGAGTAAAGGAATGATGACAGTCGGACCTGTTACAACAAATAATCCTCCGATAATGAAGGCAATCTCCCATTGGAGTCCTGCAAAATAGTGAGCTGCGATGGATCCGAGAATCCATGCGAGAAATGCACCTATCGTGACGATTCGTGTCACAGACTTCGATATTCCTTTAATCTCCCGAATGTCGAGATTTGAACTGCCTTCAAATAAGATGACAGCGACTGCGAGAGAAATCATAGGCCCATATAAGTCACCAAGTGCGGCTTCGGGGTTTATCAAACCTAAAACAGGCCCGATAATCAGTCCGGCAATCGACATGATAACAATCGATGGCCACTGAATCCGCCATGCGAGCCATTGGGAAAAGATTCCTAGCGCGAGTACGGCGACTACGCTGATCAGTGCTAATTCTTCCATTTCGCCACTCCCCACCAGATACAATAATCGTATTTTCTGTTAGAGACCAGTGTACCAAAACATGGGGGTTCTGCCTACTCTGAATACTGAGTCGCTAGACCAATTCCCTTTTCCTATTCACTATCCATTCTCAAATTCACTAGTATATCTTCATTTGCCGATTTAACAGAAAGATTACAGGTTCATGTCGTTTTAACGCATCCTCTTGAAATATGTTTCTCCCTTCTGTGCCCGGGGTATCTTCTATCTAACACCACAAAATAATACACTAGAATACAAAATTCGAGGAGGAACTTTGATTATGAATAATGACAAACGATTTGTAGGCACGTTCCAGACAGAAACAGAATTGGTAGCAAAAGTACAGGAATTGAAAACGAGCGGTATTTCAGACAATAACATCTATGTCATCGCAAAAGACGACCACGACCTGCATATGCTGCGCAGCCGGACTGACGCTGAAGTGAAGACGACGGAAGGTTCTTGGATGGACAAGTTCATGAACTTCCTATCTGGAGAAAACCATGTGGATCACTTGATGGACGGAACAGGAATGAGCGAAGCAGAAAAAGACCGCTATACACGTGAAGTCAACGATGGAGCTATGCTGCTTTATGTAGATGAAGGCGAAGCGGATACGTATGCAAATGATAATAACCTTCGTTATTCTGCGGCTGACTCTTCTAACGACGCTAACCTCGCGACGGACGGTTATGCTGCACCTTTCGGAATGGCTGGCGGACTTGAAGCGGATCGCACTAAAGGTGCACTGCATGATGAAGTCGACCCTACTGCTACTGACCGTGTGAAGCATGCGGATACAGCTCCATTGCGCAACGAAAGCGGACTGAACCGCAGCATCGAAGAGGTTCCTGAAACGATGAAAGTACATGAAGAACGCCTGAAAGTAGACAAACAGCAAGTTCAAAAAGGTGAAGTGACTGTAGATAAGAATGTAGTCGAAGACCGTAAAACAGTGGACATTCCTGTTGAGCATGAAGAGATTACAATTGAACGCCGGCCTGTCAGCGAAGAGACTGCTTACACGGATTCCGGGTTAACCGGTGAAGACAATCTCGGCGCATCGAACACATTTGACGAGGAAACCATCCGAGTGCCCGTCACCGAAGAGAAAATCGAAGTGACGAAGAAGCCGGTTGTCACTGAAGAAATCGTCATTAACAAAAAGCGCGTGACTGATACGGAACACGTAGATGAAACTGTAAAACGTGAAGAAGTTGACGTAACACGTGAAGGCGAAACAAATGATGTGAATTTCAAAGGCAATCTTACGGATACCGATCGGAATCGTACGGATAAATTCTAAAATGAACTCTAAGCCCCTTGCTTCCTGGCAAGGGGCTTTTCGGTCTTCGGGAACCGTTATGAGGCCAAACCGAAGAAACTGCTTACTGAATTGACAGCAGTTTGGGTGTTGGATTTTGAAAAGGTTTCCATACATAACCCCCGGGGTATCTAATGATTAATGAGTTTTTGCTGCATGGCAAATAGCGTAGGACATTCGAGGAGGAATTATTATGAGTTCAGACAAACGTTTTGTTGGAGTGTTTCATACAGAGCAAGAAGTAGTTTCTAAGATTCAAGAACTGACCGCTTCAGGAGTTTCAGATGAATACATCTATGTGGTTGCTAAAGATAACGATGAATTGCACACGGTGAAAGACCAAACGGATGCGGAAGTACAGCCGGCAGCCGGCAAATGGACGGACAAATTCATGAATTTCTTAGCCGGTGAAAACCAGATTGATAACTTGTTGAAAGATACAGGTCTCAGTGAAGCGCAAAAAGGTGAAGTCCACGTCGATATCCAAAACGGCGGCATGATGGTCTATGTCGATGAAGGAGAAGTCGGCGAGACACGGAACGAAAATAATACAAATTATGCTGAAAGTGATGAAGCGAACATTGCCAATCTGGAATCGGAAGCACCGATAGAATCGGATGATCAGACGGCAGAGCTAGTGGATGGGCATGAAAGAGGTACGTTGACACACGGACACCATACAGATTCTGAATTCAAAGAGCCTGGTGCACGTATTTACGAAGAAGAGCCTGCCTCTTTAGATGACGTCGAAGAAATCCAAACGGAGAATGCGCAGCACGCCGCTAAAGAGGATGTAATCGAAGACCCCGACGAGTATACGGAGCCGAAGTATCGCACCGATAAGTTTTAAAGTGAATTCACATGGTCCATTGCTTGCTTCTCAGGCAATGGGCTATTTTTGAATAGAAGGATATCACTCGTACTATGATAAACTGAAGAAAACGCTTCCTGAATTGGAAGCAGTTATGCTGGGAGGAAGTTGCATGAAAGAGACGTACATGCTTGCACTTGACCAAGGCACGACCAGTTCACGCGCAATTTTGTTCAACAAACAAGGAGAGGCAGTCTTTACTTCGCAACAAGAATTTAAGCAGTACTTTCCGCAAGCCGGCTGGGTGGAACACAATGCAGTTGAAATCTGGAGTTCGATTTTGTCTGTCATTGCCGGTGTTTTATCCGAAAAGAATCTGTCTCCCGACCAAATTGCTGGAATCGGCATTACCAATCAGCGGGAAACGACCGTCGTGTGGGATAAAACCACGGGCAATCCGATCTACAATGCCATCGTCTGGCAATCCCGCCAAACGGCTGAGATTTGCGAGGAGTTGAAGGAAGCAGGCCATTCGGACTTGATACGCAAGAAAACCGGTTTGCTCATTGACCCTTACTTTTCAGGGACGAAAGTGAAATGGATTCTTGACCATGTAGAGGGCGCGCGTGAAAAAGCGGAACGCGGCGAGCTGTTATTCGGCACGATCGATACGTGGTTAGTGTGGAAACTATCAGGCGGTGTAGCGCATATTACGGATTATTCCAACGCTTCGCGCACGATGATGTACAACATCCACGACTTACAATGGGACGAAGAACTGCTCGAGCTGCTGGACGTCCCCGCTGCGATGCTGCCTGACGTACGTCCATCATCGGAAGTGTATGCCCATACGGAAGAGAGCAAGTTTTTCGGTCGTGCAGTACCGATTGCGGGAATCGCGGGAGATCAGCAAGCGGCGTTGTTCGGGCAAGCATGCTTTGAAAAAGGCATGGTGAAAAACACGTACGGAACGGGCTGTTTCATGCTGATGAATACCGGTGAAGAAGCGGTTCAATCTGACAACGGCTTGCTGACGACGATTGCATGGGGGCTTGACGGCAAAGTGGAATACGCGCTGGAAGGCAGTATTTTCGTCGCAGGTTCCGCCATCCAATGGCTGCGCGACGGATTACGGATGGTTCGCAGTTCTGAGCAAAGCGAAGCGTATGCGGAACGCGTCACTTCTTCAGACGGTGTCTACGTTGTTCCTGCGTTTGTCGGTCTCGGAACGCCTCACTGGGACAGCGATGTCCGCGGTGCCGTTTTCGGATTAACGCGCGGCACGACGAAAGAGCATTTCATCCGCGCGACACTCGAGTCACTCGCCTATCAGACGAAGGATGTGCTGGATGCGATGGAAGCGGATTCCGGCATTTCCTTGAAATCACTGCGCGTTGACGGCGGCGCAGTTGCAAATAATTTCCTGATGCAATTCCAATCCGACTTGCTCGGCGTACCCGTGGAGCGTCCGTCAATCAATGAAACGACCGCCCTCGGTGCCGCTTACTTAGCTGGCTTAGCCGTTGGATTCTGGGATGATTGCTCCGAGATCTCCGACCGCTGGAAACTGGATCAAGAGTTTGAACCTGCAATGGACGAAGAAGAACGCGACGCATTGTATGTTGGCTGGCAGAAAGCGGTAAAGGCGGCTCAAGCGTTTAAGTGATTGCGATAAGGTGCGCACCGACTGACGTCGGTGCGTTTTTTGTTTGCGGGAAGTTCCGGGGAAAGCTCGGGTGTGGGGTGGAGAATCGGGCGGGTTGCGGAGTGAATCGGGCGGGTCGTAGAATGAAGCGGGACAGTTGTGATTCAAAACGGGCTGGTTGGCTGTCTAACTGGGCGAGTTGCGGAGTTTAACGGGCGAGTTCCCGTTTTTATCGGGCGGGTTGGCTTCCCCACTAGCCCCGAGCATCTCTTCAACGCGCGCAGCGCTACCAATTAATCCCTAAACGCTCTTGAATTGTGTCTCGTTATCGAGAAACTTTGACTTGTGATGAAGAACCAGCGGAGAGTGATGGAGAAATCGTCGCGAGTGATCAACAACCCCCGCCCACTCATCGACAACACGCCCCAACTGTCCTACAACGAAAAACTTCTTCTCCACTAGCCCTAGGCTGCACTTAACGCGCGAAGCGCTGCCAATTAATCCCTTAACGCTATTGAATTGTGCACCTTTTCCGATTAACTCTCCCATCTTGCCGATTCTTCACTCCAAAGTGTCTATACACACGTCGATAGTGCCGATTTCACTCTCCATATTGCCGATACCGGCCCCCATTTTGCCGATTCCTTATGTCACCCCACTCGCCCATCCTTCAACACAAAAAAAACGCTCCGTCGCAATGACGAAGCGCCCTACTTTAATCCATCGTCCGAGGCACGAGCATATTCAAATGCCCCCGCAACACTTCAATATGTCCCGAATGGCGCACGTAGATTTCGCCGTCCATATCCACCTGCCGCTGATCCGGCGCATTAATCCAAAACTCATTCGCTTGCACATATTCCAACATGTCCAGCTGCTCATTCACCGTTTTCGGCTTTCGCAGCGCGAGCAACTCGCGCAGCGTTGCTAAGTTCGAATTCTTCACAACGAGTAAATCGAGCAACCCGTCGGTCGGACTGATGCCGTTAATCGGAATCGGGGTCGTCGCAAGCGAGCTGCCATTTAACACAAAAATCGCAACCGCTTCGCCCGTTAACTCCTGCCCGTTTGCAGAGATTTGATAAGAAAAACTTTCCGCTTCCCGAACCGTTCTGATTGTACTCGCCATATAACTGAGCGGACCAAAACTTTTCTTCTGTCCTTCATCGACATTCTCAGACGTCTGCGCCACCAACCCGATTCCCCAGAAATTGATGAAATGCTGATTGCCTTCTTTACCAACATCGACCGCCATAACTTTACCATTCACGAGTTCATCCACAGCTTGCTTCAAATTTTGCGAAATGCCGAGTGTGCGAGTGAAATCATTGGATGTCCCGCCAGGTAAGATGGCAATCAATGGACGTTCGTCTAGCCTGGAAACGACGTCAATACACTGATGCACGGTTCCATCTCCGCCCATTATTACAACAAGTTCAAAGCCACTCACATTCTCGCAAATTTCGCGTGTTTCATCTTCACTATCTGGTCTTAAAATTATCAGCTCTTTTACCGCTTTACCAAGGGCTGGCACAATTGCTGCAAGTTTCGCTTCCACATCGTCATCTCCAGCCTGATCGTTGTAAATGAGCAGCCCTTTTTTGAACGTGAGCATCCGGATTCCTCCTTCGGGATTATTCATTTACCTGTACTATTCCCGAAGTTTTTATCGTATAACCTGATGAACTTGAATTAAATTAACGAGTATGCAATTTTTACTCTGGAGTTTAAGACTTCACTTGCGCCCTGTATGAACAAATTCCAGGAACTCATCCGATGAAAGACCATCAATCCCTAAATTCTCAAGTGTCCGTGCACCCTTCATCAAATCCCGATCCAACATCAGCTGCCCCAACGTCACAATCGTTTCCATATGAACCGTAGGCAGATCCAACATCTTTCCTAACTCAATGAAAGGCACCAATCCCATCGGAATGTCTTCCGTCAAATAACGTGTTTCCAACGTCTTTTGTCCGGTAATATCCAAATACACCGGATTGCTGCTCACCGATTCCGCCAGCGTGTCTTTGTATACGTCGTATTCCACTTCCAACTGCTGCAAACACGACAGCAAATCTAGACCAAGTGCTTTCCCGATGTTCATCCGCTCTTCATCCATCTTCTCCACATAGCGACCGATACTTGGTGTGAAGCCATCAATGTAGAAAAACCACTCCCTATCGGATTCGATGGTGCCGGTATTCAATAACGTTGTCGCTGGATGCAAAATAGGATTCGTATTATCAAAACTCGTCACTAGAATACTTTCGCATCCTTCAAATTGCGGAAATGCCGTTTGCAGCATTTCCACCACTCGATCCGTTTCCGTCGCAGGCAGTGCCGCCATCAAAATCCGGTTCTTCAATCCGAACACTTGCGTCATTCCCGGTTTTACAATGCGGCATCCGTACAACAATGTATTCGTTTCGCCTAACGTTACGTTTGCCGTGCAGCCTTCATCATCCAATACTTTTCTAAAAACGAGAGAACCGAACGTTGCAGCAGGATTCAGCACAACTATCTGGCCGTCTTTCAAATACGGTGCACACGACTTCGCAACTGACGCGTGGGCCGTTGCGGGTACTGTGACAAACACAACGTCCGCATCGCGAAGCGCTTCTTCCATATCCGTCGTCGCACATTTCACTTCTCCAAAACCATTCAAAGCGTCTGTCAGATGAACGCCTCCCTGATCTTTAATCGCTTGGATCGTCTCTTCAAAAATATCGTAAATCGTGACGTCAAAACCCATCATTCCTAGATGTCCTGTCGTAGTCTGTCCGCCGTTTCCGCCGCCGATAATCGTCCATTTCAATTTCTTCTCCATGTATGTTCACTCCTAGTTGTATAGTTAATATAATTGTTTATAATATTATAATGTTTAATGCTATTAGAAAGGACCCCAATTGATCCAGACTCCTACTGCTAAAATAATCATTGTCCAAATGGTCCACTTCAACACGAGCGGTCCCGCAAAACGTATCCATTTACCGAACGGCACGGCTGCGATTCCAAGTGCCGCCATTAGCACTGGATGCGTTGGTGTGATCATATTCCAATAGCCATCTCCGGACTGGAACGCTTGTACCGCGATTTGACGATTAATGCCGATGACATCGCTGATTGAAGACATAATTGGCATAACAACTGCCGCCTGCCCCGTTGACGATGGAATGATGAAGTTGATGAGCCCTTGAGAAAAGTACATTCCCCAAGCCGCGAATACACTGTGCAGACTTCCAAGCGGTACGGAAATTGCGTAAACGAGCGTATCGATGATTTGACCTTCTTCCATGACCACAAGAATTGCACGAGACAATCCGATGATCAATGCAGCAGCTGTCATTTCAGCAGCGCCTTTCATGAATTCGTCTGTAAACTGATTGAAACTGCCATTGAATGCGATCATGCCGATTATAATTCCCATTAGCAGCATCAGTGCCGAAATTTCTCCTAAGTACCATCCATACTTCAACACACCGAACACCAGTGCAACGAGCGATAAACCGAGAACTCCCAATATCCATTTGTGCTTCGTTGTCATCGTCAAGTTCTCCAAAATGCTCGCATCTGTTTCAAGTTCTTTTTCATTGATCAACAAACTCGTTGCTGGATTTAATTTGACCTTTTTCGCATATCTCAATGTATGGTGAATCGCGATGATCAAGCCGCCAACCATTAATACCGAACGTAACCCAATCCCTGAAAACAGCGGAAGTTCCGCAATCCCTTGCGCAATTCCAACGTTAAACGGATTTAACGGCCCTGCAGAATACCCTGCATACACACCGACTACCACAATCGAAACCGCGACAATTCGGTCATACCCCATGGCCATCGTTGCAGCTAGCACTATCGCAACAAACGGAAGCGTTTCTTCAGCCATGCCGAACGTTGCCCCTCCGATTGCAAACGCTGTCATTGCAATGATGATGAAAATCGATTCCCGCCCTTTCAGACGTTCTATCAAACGAGCAAGCGCAGCATTGATGGCTCCACTTTTTACAATTACTCCAAATACACCACCAACAATCAGTACAAACGCGATAATTTCAGCAGCGCCGACAATTCCGCCAAATACTGATGAAAGGACTCCCCCAATTCCAATCGGCGACTGTTCGGTGTACTCAAAACTATCCGCAACAATTAGTTCGCGTCCTGTCTTGTCATCCATCATCCGTTCAAACTGACCCGCTGGAATGATATACGTCAAGAGCGCCACTAACACAATTATGAACATGAGCAATGCCGTCGTTGTTGGCGGCTTCACTTTCCACTTCTTTTTTGCCTTTTCCATTTTTCCCCACCATCCCTTTTATGTTGATTAATTATTGCGTCAATTTATGATGAAACCATCCTTTCATCTAATTGGATATAATGTTATAACTTTATATAATGTAGAAAACCATGCACAGCACAGTTTCTACTCATTCACTAAATCCAGTTCCATATAATACTTATCTTTGTCTTGTTTCATGACAAACTTAGAATATTCTACGCCTTCCCCTTCATCCGAGAACGTGATGCGCTCCCAAACGAATAGCGGTGTATTTGGACGAACGCCTAGCAGCTTCACTTCTTTTTCATTGGCTACAGCACCTGAGAAGAAGTTTTTAGATCGCTTCAGTTTAATACCGCATGTCTGCTTCAGCACATCGTAGATGAATACATCTTTGTTGATGTCAGGGACATTTGACGGCCAGATTTCTTGCGGAATATACGTATATTCCAGCGAAACCTTATCTCCATCCTCATAACCAATTCGCTCTAAAAACATGAATTCAGTATCGGAAGGCTTCCCTAACTTCTTCGCAATCCCCGGATACGTCTCATGCGATCCGCTAGAGATTAAATCGTGTTCACTGCTCACTTGGTCATCCATTTTAATGAACTCCGACTTGTGAATGTTTTTCTCCATTTTTTGTCCCGTTACAAATGTACCGCGGCCGCGCTGCCGGATGAGCATACCTTTGTCCACCAAGTTCATAATCGCACGTTTGATGGTGATATTGCTGACATCCAATGACTTCGCCAATTCCGTTTCAGTGGGGATTTGAAATCCCTCTTCCCATTGACCCGACACAATCTTTTCTTCTAATGTGACTTCGACTTGAGAGTAAAGCGGCGTCGTCGCCGTTTTATCAATCTTCAACTATCCCACCTCTATTTTTCAGGTTATAATATTATAATAAATCAAACTATACAATGCCATTTCTCATATGTAAAGAGTTTTTTGAAAACGCTTGCAACTTTTGGTAAGCTTTTTTTCAAATTACAATGAGCCAAGCGGAGCTGGTCGCAGTTCTTGCAGAGCAACTAGCTCATTGTAATCCCTCATCCATATTCTTTTTGATGCGCTTTTTTCCTCTTCAAATAATCTTCGTCCTCACGAATAGCATCCCACCTCTCTTTAAATATCGCAGCGGATTTCGCTTTCTCCTCATCAATTTGGCGGTCTTTAATGGACCCGTCTTCGTTATATTTCCGGCCCCCTTTATAATTTGTATACCGTCGCGCACGTGTATAGCCCATCTGGATGAATTTCCGAGCCATGTCCATGCCGACGAAATCATCTTTTTTGCGGTAATCTTCGAACAGTTCACAGATTTTATCTGCGGATTCTTTTGCAATTTCCGGTGTTTTAAATCGCCAATGCGGCAAAATCTCACTTTTATACGGCTCCACAAGCAATACACCTTGCTCGCCTTTTCCTACTTTGTAGAGTTCAGGGTTTTTGCGCAGGTCCAAATTCTTGTAATCCAGATCATAATCGAACGGCATTGGGGCACACTTCCTTTTTAACTTCCTATACCCAGCGTCCATATGGCAAAACTATCTTCTTGGATTTAATAAATTCGAACGGGATGTACCCTTCAGTTGGAACTTTATCGATAACTAGTTTGAATTCACACTATTCTGTTTCCTATATATGTCGTATACTGGAATCATTACGTGTATTTAGGAGCTGATTTGAATGCAATGTGAAAGTTATTTGCTGGATAGCCAAGCATTGGCACTCTTGTCTCATACCGATTCAGAAGGAAATTTATCAAAGATCGTGACATTGCACGGTACATACTTATCTTCAAAACCGCCGATTCAGTTGTTGAGTCTGGCGTGTTTGCATAACCAGTCTTCACTTGCAAAACGAACCAAAGAAGCTGTTGACATTCTGAAGTTCAAACAAAAGCCGCCGTTCATGCTGGCAAAAGGAGTCGGCGTGTTTCCCACGAGTTCGTCCCGCCGCAACACATGCGCCTGGATTTTCAATCATTTCTTCACCACCACGTCTGTCGATAAAAACACAACAATGCTGTCCTTTTCACCCGATATCCATATTACCGTAGCCGCGTCACTGCACGTCATCCGTCAACAAAACGCCCGCTTGCATTTGTTACTTAGTCATTCAACCCAATTAAAAAAGGAGCTCTATATCGAACAGTTCTTATTGTCACCTGATCGAATGAAAGGGTTTTGATGATAAAATAACGTGTAAACTGTGTTGATCTACGCTACAGACGGACGCTTTCCGCGGGCTCGATCTCAGCCGCTTCCCTCGCTGCGCTCAGTCCAGGGTCTTCGATCTTCGCTAATTCCGCAGGAGTCGCCGTCTTTCGCTTCGATCAACGGTGCTTGTGGTATCAAAAATCCTTTATCTAACTAAAAATGTAAAAAACATTTAGAACAGCATGTATGAAAACTTCCATTTAACAAACTCTAAGGATGGATGACTTTCTTTGCTCGAAAGACATCCTAATTCGAAAAGGAGTTGACAGCATGCGAGTAATTACGCGAATCGCGTTAGTATTGGTCATTATCGGTGCATTGAGCTGGGGCCTCATCGGACTCTTCCAATTCGACTTAGTCGCGACACTGTTCGGCGGTCAAGCTTCCGTCTTGTCCCGAGTCGTCTATACACTCGTCGGACTGAGCGGAATCATCAGTCTTGGGATTTTGTTCGAAACGGACGATGCACGGGATGTGGAGACGATGCCGGATCCAGACATTCACAGTCCTCGGATCTCGAATCCGAATCTTGGAACAGAATTCGGTGAAGAACCCGATGTCACTGAACTGCGGGATGCTGCACGCCGCCGTTCCGATGATGATACGACGCTTTAACGAAAAAACACCGCCAACCTCGAGTTATTTCGACGTTGACGGTGTTTTTACATCCCTTATGCACGCTGCCGTAAATAACAGGCGAGCTGCAGCTGGAGCGCATCATCCGCGTTTTTCAAAGACAATCCAAGCACTTCTTCAATTCTTTTCAACCGTTGATAAAGCGTATTGATGTGAATGTGCAGATGCGCTGCAGTTTCACCAGCAGAACGGTTGCTTGCGAAATAGGCGAGCAGCGTTTGCTCAAGCGTTCCATCTGAGCGATCCACTTCACTTAATGGAGAAAAGATATCGGATAAAAACTTGCTGACTTCTTCCGTATTCCGACTCGTAAACAGCCGGCTGATCCCGATATCTGTATAGCGGACGAGCCGGTCATTCCGCTGCCCCGCGATTGGATTCGTAAGTGCGATTTCAGCTTCCCGATACGTTTGTTCAATTTGGCTTGTACTTTGAACGAGCGATCCAATTCCCCCGTGTAACGTATACGACTTTCCTTCATCTGCCCGAAACGCAAGTACGTCGTCCAGCTTTTGCTCGACCAGAGCGAGTTCCGCACGTCCTTGTACCCCCGCCAGCAAAATCACTTTGTTTTGCCATCCAAAAATCGTTTGAATGAGAGCACCTGCTGACGATCTTAACTCAGCTATTAACCGGAAGATGTGCGCTTCTGCTTCTTGGGAATTCGGACAATCCGAAACTTGCAGCATGGCAACCGCGAATGCTCCTGTTTCACGAATTCCGAGCGCGTCCGCTTTTTCATTCAGCACATCCGGATCGTTCGTATGCACCAGTTCATCGAAAAGTTCCCGTTGGTTTTTGTAAAAAAATGCGATGACATTCTGCTTTTGCACACGTTCTAACGCAAGCACCGTACTTCCTTGTTCAAGTGCCTGCTCCCCGAGGCGCGTCAGTGTCTGTGCCGAGTTCGCTATTAAACAGCCGAGAACGACCGAGCCGGAGCGGATTGGATACAAGATTGCTTCGGACTTCTCTCCAATTTCAATTCTTGCCGCTTGGTGCTCACGTTCAATTAAAGAAAGAAGTTGACTGAATGATAGCCCATTCGGAATCACTGCTGTTGCAGGAATCATTTCACTCACTATCAAGTCGGCGAACGCGAGCGGCTGGCCTGTCATCTGACTGAGTGCTTCAATCACTTTTTCAGTACCTAGATTCCGTACGGATAAATCTGTCAGTGTCGCGTGAATGGCATCCCGCTGCATTAAGGTGTCGTTCAACTCCTTAATATTCGCAAACTGCTTTGCGTTCCGAATCGCGATACCGACTTGTGTCGTGAAAATCTGCAGCAGCCATAAATCCCGATTCGTTAAAACTTGCTCCGAATTCATCTGCCCTAAATACATGACACACTCGATTTTGTCGTCCAATCCAATTGGATAGGCGATTACCGATCGGACATTCGTGATGTCCTCGACTCTTCTGCCCCACCGCTGTTTGTTTTCCTTGGAAATACGTTTAACTTTGTGGAACTCCGTGTCGCTTGGATCTGTGATCAGCACAGGGACTCCCACTTCAAATGCATGTCCGACAGGTCCCTCCCCTATAGTAAATTCCATCTCTTTGATTTCTTCGAATTGATAGCCTTCAGATGCTTTACAAATGATTTTCCCTTTTGTTTCGTCGTACAGCCAAAGTGTTCCGTAATCCGCATTCGAAATAACATCCAACGTATGTGTAAGTATGTTGGCAAATACATCCTCTAAATCCAGTGAAGCCGTCGTATATCGGACACTGTCCACAATACGCGCTAACTTGGCTCTTCCGGTTTCATCCGAATATTCCGAGTACCCTTTATGTAAAAAGCTGAACAGTACAGAGAGCTCGTCTTCGTCTAATGACGGGTCTTCTGAAAAGAGTAAAATCACCCGATATTCTTGTGAGTATGTCAGCTGCACGACACTTCTTCCCGCAGCTTGAATGACCTGGATCCGCTCCCCCTTTGGTCTTTTCGTCTTCGGCGGCGCCATTCCATTCGGGTTAAATAGCGGGTAGACATGCTCCAATCCATCCTTTACGACCCAGATGGAATAAGCGCAATGGACTCCAAACTTTGAAAATAGCACTTCTATTGAATTGGACACACTACTCCCCCTCTTCCTGTAGAGCAATCTACATTCTTCTTTTAATAATTATAGAGATTCCCACATTGTACTGTCAATTGAATTGACATACTATTTAGATAGATAGAATCTTCAAACGAGACTCGGAGGTGCCTTATGGATTTAGATAAAAGCATGATTGGAATTGCAAGTGAACCGTATGTAGCACAAATCGATCCTGAACGTGTTATGAAGTTTGCGCAGGCGATTGGTGATGATAATCCGCTCTATTCGGATGAAACCTACGCGGCTGACACCGCTTATCAAGGAATCACAGTTCCCCCGACTTTCTTAATATCACTTGGAAGTTCTGCAAAGTTTCCATTGGAGCTGGATTTCAGAAGAATGCTTCATGGTGAGCAAGAATTCATCTACCATCATCCCGTTCGGATGGGCGACACACTCGACTGCACAATGAAAGTGACTGATGTGTACGATCGCGAAGGAAAAAGCGGGACGATGCAATTTCTCGTTCTTGATACGGAGATGAAAAAAGAAGACGGAACGCTCGCTGCAGTAGCGCGCAACACAATTATATATCGACCTGCGCCAAAGGAGGTTCGTCAATTATGAAAGCGATTACAACCATTCCGTTTTCGGAAATGAAAGTAGATATGGAGCTGCCTCCACTTGAGAAATCCCCTGTGACGAAGGAACAGCTCGTTCTCTACGCGGAAGCATCTGGTGATTTGAATCCATTGCATACAGATGACGATTTTGCGAAGAGCATCGGTATGGATGGCGTCATTGCTCATGGCATGCTGATCATGGGGTTCCTCGGTCAATACGTTCAGGAACTTGCAGGCACGGAAAGCATCGTCAGCAAGTTCAACATGCGATTCGGTGCGATGACCAAACCGGGTGATGCCATTACGTGTCGCGGCAAAGTGAACACACTATTTGAAATCGAAGGCAAACCTGCTGCTGAACTTGAATTGATTGCAGAAAAAGCACCTGGTAAGCAAGTGGGTACCGGCACGGCCGTTCTGATTTGTACAAATGCAAACGACTGATTAAGGAGGCACCATACATGGCAACGTATTCAAACCAATGCGCAATCGTCGGGGTCGGCGAGAATAAGCGCTCACGTAAATCAGGAACGACTCCCCTGCACATGGCACTTACAGCGGCTCGTAATGCGCTTGCAGATGCAGGGTTGGAAGCCAAAAATTTGGACGGCATTATGAATTATTCGACTGGCGGTGATTCTTGTCCGTCGCACGAATTGGCAACGTATCTTGGATGTCATCCGAAATATGTAAAGGATATTAGCGGCGGCGGCAGCAGCACGGAATTACTCATAGCAGATGCTGTGGCGCTCATTGAAGCAGGGATGTTGGAAACCGTGCTGATCTATCGTTCGATGAATGGCAGTTCCGGTGACAAAGTCGGACGCGGGTATGACCCGGATATGCTTCAAGCAATGCTCCCAGGCGGCAGTTTCATCATGCCGTATGGTTCTGCAAGTCCTACCCAATGGTTCGGGATGTTTGCGAATCGCCATATGCATGAAACGGGAATTACGAAGGAGCATTTAGGACATGTGTGCATCAGTTTCTATGAGCATGCCCAGCGCAATCCAAATGCGTTTTTATATGGGAAACCGCTTGATATGGAGACCTATCTCGCTACGCCTGACATCAGCATGCCGTTCAATATCCACGATTGCTGTGTGGAGTTGGATGAAGCGAATGCGATCATCGTGACGTCTGCATCGAATGCGAAAAATTGTAAGTCAAAGCCGGTTTTCATCGCAGGAATGGCACCGCGCACGACTCATTCACATGTCCATTATTGGACGCAAGTGGATGAAGTGGCGGCAGATCATGCGGCGGCGGAATTGTATAAGTCGGCGGGTGTGAAGCCGGAAGACATCCAAGTGGCTTCCATCTATGATTGCTTCAGCTGGGTCGTTATGCGGCAGCTTGAGTCGTATGGATTTGCAAAACGCGGCGAAGTCGGTGATTTCGTTGCGGCGGGCAATTTGAAAATGGGAGGCAGTCTTCCTTCGAATACGGCGGGCGGCATGCTTTCTGAAGGCTATACGCACGGGATGAATAATGTACTGGAACTGGTTCGCCAGTTACGGCATGACTATAAAGGAACAAACCGCCAAGTGAAGGACTGTGAGCTCGGGATTGCGACGGGCTGGGCGGGTCCGGATATCGCGGGTGCGATGATTTTACGAAATTAAAGGAGGCGTCTTGATGACTAATCAGACTGCGTATGAGAAGCCGATTCCGTTGAAGACTTTGGATAATCATGAGTACTGGGATGCTGCAGATCGGCATGAGCTGTCGTTGCAGAAGTGTTCCGCGTGCAGTGCGTTCATTCACCCCCCGGGGCCGGCGTGCCCGACTTGTGGGAGTGCGGAGACGGAGTGGGAGTTGTTGGGGTCGGATGTGACGGCTACGGTGTATTCGTATATTGTGTCGTATCGACCGTTTTTGCCGGGGTTCCAGCATGAGCTGCCGACGGTGATTACGGTGGCGGCGCTGGATGCTGCGCCGGATGTGAAGATTATGGCGAATATTGTAGAGTGTGATCCGGCTGATGTAGAGATTGGGCTGCCGTTGAAGATGGTTTGGGTGGATATTACGGAGGATCGCGCTTTGCCTCAGTGGGTTTTGGCTCGGGGATAGTTGACTGGGTTGATTTACGTTTTGGGTGGACGCTTTCCGAGGGGCTTGCCCTCAGCCTCCTCGCTCGCTTTGCTTCTGCGGGGTCTTCAGGCTTCGCTGATTCCGCAGGAGTCGCCGTCTTCCGCTTCAATCAACGGGTAAGGTTGGCCAAACTATCTACTTTTTTATTTAGAAAAAAAGATAAAAGATTAAAAGATAAGAGCTTGTGAAAGGGTGTGCTGGTGTGGACTTTACGTTTACTAAGAAGGAAGAGAAGTTTCGTGGGGAGCTTAGGGGTTGGCTTGAGGTGAATTTGCCGAAAGGCTGGCTTGCTGGTGATCGGAAGCTTCCGGAAGATCATGAGCAGTATTCGCAGTTCTTGCGGGATTGGCAGCGGACGCTGTATGAAGGCGGCTGGGCTGCGATTTCGTGGCCGAAGGAGTATGGCGGGCGTGATGCGACGCTGATGGAAGAAATCATTTATCACCAGGAAATGGTTCGCGTGCAGTCCCCTCCCCTTGTGAACTATATCGGGATTCATATGGTCGCACCGACCCTCATGCAAATGGGAACCGATGAGCAGAAGGATGAATTTATCGAAAAAATCCTGACGGGCGAGCAAGTGTGGAGCCAAGGGTATTCGGAACCGGGCGCCGGCTCTGACCTGACTGCCTTGCAAACGACGGCTGTGAAGAAAGATGGCAAATGGGTCATTAACGGACAGAAAGTCTGGACGAGCTTTGCCCATCTCGCAGATCGTTGTTTCCTACTCACGAAGACGAGCCAGTCGGAAAAGAAGCACGAAGGCATCACTGTATTCCTTCTTGATATGGATCAGGAAGGCGTGGAGACGCGCCCGATCGTACAAATGGACGGACATCAGGAATTTAACGAAGTCTATTTGACGGACGCCATTGCGACGGATGCCGACATAGTCGGTGAAGAAGGAAAAGGCTGGGCTGTTCTGATTGCCCTTATGCTGCATGAACGTTCCGGGATTGCGGCGCAAGTGTTTACGCTTGAGCAGCAGTTTGACAGTGTCATTGAACTGGCGAAAACGATTCGCGTGAACGGCACTCCTCTTATTGAAGATCCGTTTGTCGAAGACGGACTTGCCGACTTACATGCACGCATTAACGGAGCAAAGCTGAATTATTATCGAAACATTACCCATACACTCAAAAACGGCAAGCCCGGTGCTGAAAGTTCGTTGGATAAACTCCTAGTGAGTGAGTTGACGAAAGAAGTGTTCGACTTCGCGATGACGATTCAAGGTCACGCAGGCGTACTTACCAAGGACGATGCATTATTTGACGGAGAAATGCAGCGTCAGTATCTTGCATCATTCGGCGCAACAATCGGCGGCGGCACTAGTGAAGTGCAGCGCAATACGATTGGCGAACGCATTCTTGGGCTGCCGAAGGACTTAGGACGATAACGGAATTGGAGAGGTGATCGATATGGATTTTGCATTAAGCGAAGAACAGGAGCTGTTTCGGACAGCGATTCGTAAATACATGAACAATCTTAACGGAACGGAAGCCGCGCGTGCTGTAATTGACGGCAAACTCGACGTCGTTGCAAGCGCCGCTTCAGGCCTTGCGGAAATGGGCGTTACGGCGATTCCCGTTTCGGAAGAATCGGATGGTCTTGGCCTCGGCGCTCTCGATTTGGTTCCGGTGTTTGAAGAAACTGGACGTGTGCTGCTGCCGGGCTCTCAACTCGAGACACTCGCTCTCGCCGTTCCGTTACTTGAGTCTTTCGGAACTCCTGCACAAAAAGCAGCCCGACTTCCCGATGTTGCCGCCGGTGCGAGTACGATGTCTGTTGCCTGGTACGAAAAAGGCACGAGTCTCTTCCCCAATTCTTTCTGCTGTGTCGCAGCGAAAACGGAGAATGGCTACGCGCTGACGGGTACGAAAACGCTGGTCCCTGTCATTGGTGAGCCTGACGTTTTCATCACAGGGGCACAAACCGCTGAAGGGAAATCACTGTTTCTAGTGAAGGCCAGTGATCTCGCATCGGTGCGATTGCTTTCTGCGTTGGATGAAACCCAGCAACTTGCTGAAGTGACGTTCGATGCTGCACCTGGTGAGTTACTGGGCGAACCTGGAAACGCTGCAGAGATGATGAAACACGGACTTCTCCATTTTAACGCAGCACTTTGTTCAAGCATGGTCGGCGGAATGGATGAGTTGGTCAAGATGACGGCTGAGTATGCGAAGATCCGTGTGCAATTCAATCAGCCTATTGGACGGTTCCAGGCGATTAAGCACGGGATTGTCAATATGAAGCTAGATCTGGAGACAGCGCGCTCGCTTTCCTATTATGCAGCGTGGACTGTTGAAACGGATGCTGTGGATAAAGTCTCGGCTGTGCACAGCGCTCGGTCATTCATCTCAAAAGCTTATATTAAAGCGGCTGGAGATTCGATCCAAATCCATGGCGGAATCGGGTTCACGGAAGAGTTGGATGTGCAGCTGTTCTTGAAGCGTGCACGGTATTATGAGAACTACTTTGGCTCGGTGCGCGATTCCCGTAAAACGGCGGCGCATGCTCTTGGCTGGCACTCGGTCTCGGCTACGCGGGATGCTATACCGGTATCTTGATATGGATTTGTGGATAACTTGCGATTGATTCGTGGATAGTTTGTGCACAGTGAGTGGATAATATGTGGATAACTAATTGAATTTTGTGGATAAAACGTATAAAGTTCGGAGCTACTGCATTGCGGGAAAGTATTGGCGGGATATGATGTGCTTTTCGTTGGTTTATGAGCGCTTTTCGTGGTTTATGAGCACTTTTCGCAGTTTTTGAGCGCTTCCCATGATTTATGAGCGCTTTCCGTGGTTTAAGAGCACTTTTCGTGATTTATGAGCGCTTCCCATGGTTTATGAGCGCTTTCCGTGGTTTATGAGCACATTTCGCGATTTATGAGCACTTCCCATGATTTATGAGCACATTCCGTAGTTTATGAGCACTTCCCATGATTTATGAGCACATTCCGTAGTTTATGAGCACTTCCCATGATTTATGAGCGCTTTTCGCAGTTTATGAGCATTTTCCCATGATTTATGAGCACATTCAACGACTGGAGAGCTCTTTCCAATGCATTTGATAGATTACTCGTGAAATAAAACATCTAACCAAGGAGGAGAATGAATATGGCAGTATCTACAGACTTGAAAGAATATCACAATTTGGTAGGTGGAGAATTGCGCGGAGCAACGGGCGGTGCCTTAACGGATAGTATTGATCCCTCTACTGGAAAGGTATGGGCTCGCGTTCCGAAAAGTTCCAAGGAAGATGCGGTGGCTGCTATCGAAGCTGCACAGCATGCTTTTCCTGCATGGAAAGCACTTTCTGCCGGAGAACGTGCTGCATGTTTACGTGATGCTGCAGAAGTTATTGCATCCAACGGAGGTGAACTCGCTGCACTGGAAACTCAGGATAATGGCTGGGTCATACGAGAAACGACGTATGGATTAATTCCCGTCCTTCAGCAAGTCTGGCTGGATGCTGCGGCGAAAGCGACAGAAGCCAACCGTGGTCAAACTGTTCCCATGAGTCCAACTACCCTTGGTTACACGCTCCGTGAGCCATATGGCGTTGTTGTTGGAATTACACCGTGGAATGCACCTTTGTTCACGTTCGCCATTAAGGCGGCGTATGCACTGGCTGCTGGAAATACTGTAGTGATCAAACCTTCTGAACAAGCAGCGGTCTCTTCTCTCCACCTTGGTAAACTGCTGAAAGATGTTTTCCCTGAGGGTGTGCTGAATGTCATTTGCGGACCAGGATCTCAGATTGGCGACACACTCGTTGAGCATCCAGCTGTCAGCAAAGTGAGTTTGACGGGATCCGGCGGGACGGCCAGTTCCATCGCAAAAGCGACTGCGGGGAAACCGAAACCTTTGATTCTTGAGCTTGGCGGCAAGTCTGCCAATATCCTTTTCGAAGATGCAAACATTGAAAAAGCGGTGGAAGCGATTAGCACGCACAGTATTTTTACAGGGAACTCCGGCCAGCTTTGCGTAGGAAGTTCACGTCTCCTCGTCCACCGGTCGATTATCGACCAAGTCGCAGATGGCGTGAAAAACTATCTCGCAAATCCCGACTTGAAAAAGTTCGGACCTACCATGGACCCGTCGACAACTACAGGTCCTATCGCTAACAAATCCCAATTCGAAACCATTAAGTCTTATATCCAGCTCGGGTTGGATGAAGGCGCGGAACTCGTGTACGGCGGGCGCTCGGGCGGCGCTGAACTGATTTCGGATCGCAGTGACTTGGCGGATGGGTATTGGATCGAACCGACTTTGCTAAAAACGGAATCGAATGAGTTAAGGGTATGTCAGGAAGAGATTTTTGGCCCTGTCGCAGTAATGATTCCATTCGATACAGAAGAAGAAGCAATCGCACTCGCGAACGGTACGGAATTCGGACTGGCTGCTGGCGTCTGGACGACGGATTTAAGTCGTGCACATCGTATGATTTCTGCCTTGGACTCAGGGAACGTCTGGGTCAACACGTATGCACGGGTTGGCACGGATCTGCCATTTGGCGGTGTGAAGAGCAGTGGATTCGGAACAGATTCAATCGAAGACTATTCACGTGAAAAAGCTTGTGTCATCGAACTTTAAGGTCCTGTCCCGGGTGTGAGTTGTGTCATCCGGGATGTTTTTACAACTACCGATGCAAAGATTGGGTCCATATTCTAGGAAGGCGGTGGTCAAATGAACGTTAAACTTTCAAAAAGAGAAAATTACGATCAAGATTTGCCAGAAACACTCGACATTCCGAACGTTACGGCGGGAGCCATTTTAAAAGGCAGCGTGAAACAATATGGCACAAAAAATGCTTATATCTATCGCGACACGCCGATTACGTACGACCAGATTTATACAGAAGCCAAAAAGTTTGCGAATGCATTGCGAACTCTCGGTGTGGGACGCGGAATGACAGTCTCCACCCACTTGCCTACTTGCCCGCAGTATGTTGCAGCGTATTATGGCATCATTTTATCCGGAGCGGTGTATTCCCCGCTGAATCCGTATTTACCTGCAGGTGATTTGACATATCAGTTAAATGACTCTGAAACAAAAGTTGTTATCACGCATGAATCCGTGTCCAAGTCGATTCAAGAAGTTCTCGCGGATACGGGTGTCCAGCATGTCATCCTGACGGGTGATTCGGAGATCTATACCAATGATGCACCTGTAGATGTCACGGCTTTCGACGGCTGGCATAGCTTCGCGGCACTCAAAGCTGCCGCTTCTGACGAGGAATTCGATCCCGGGATTCATCCCCAGGAAGATCTGGTGCACATTGCATACACAGGCGGCACAACCGGCAGTCCAAAAGGAGTCATGATCACGCATGCGAATCTCGTCAGCAATATTACGCAAATTGCGGCGTGGACAGCGGGCGCACTTCCTGTTGTCGATGAAGACGGCGCACTCCGGTATGTTGCAGTGGAACAGGACAAAGAAGCATACAAGAAGAAGTACCTGATTCCGTTAGGTGAAGAAGTCCGGTTAAGCCCCTCCCCCCTCTTCCATATTACCGGTGGGATTGGCATGATTGTTTCTCCGATGGCGCAAGGTGTGACGACGCTGCTGCCTGACCGTTTCGTGCCCTCGCAGTTCCTGGAACTAATCGAGCAATACAAGGTTTCATCCATTAACGGCGCTCCTGCTATGTGGAATGTTTTATTGAATTTACCGGGAATCGATTCCTATGACTTCTCGACGATTCGCAACATCAGCTCGGGTGCTGCGCCGCTGTCCCAAAAAGGGCTATCCCTATTAAAGGAAATGTTCCCGAATGCACGTGTTGGAGAAGGGTACGGTTTGACGGAAGCGACGGCATCGGTAGCTGGAAGCGTTATGGTTTCGGGCGGCGTCCACAAGATTGGGACTGTCGGACTGCCTACGTATAATACGGAAATCAAAGTCGTTTCGCTTGATGGGATTAGTGAAGAACCGCTTCCTGCCGGCGAAAGCGGTGAGATTTGTTTTAAAGGTCCTCAAGTGATGAAAGGGTATTTCAATAAACCCGAAGAGACTGCGGCGACGCTGCGCGGCGGCTGGCTCCATACGGGAGATATCGGGATTATCGATGAAGACGGCTATCTCGCGATTGTCGACCGCAAGAAAGAGATGCTGATTTACAATGGATACAACGTGTATCCGAGCCGGATCGAAGAGGTCATCGTCTCCCACCCTGCTGTGCAGAATGCGATTGTGATTGGGAAGCCGGTGGAAGGTGTTGGCGAGATTCCGAAGGCGTTTGTGATTGTGAAGCCGGGCAGCACGCTGAGTGTAGAGGAACTGATGACGTATACGAATGAACGCGTTGTGCATTATTCGAAGGTGCGCGAGCTCGAGTTCATGGAACAGTTCCCTATGACGGCTGCGGGTAAGATTTCGAAGATTCATTTGAAGAAGATGGAGTTGGAGAATTCTTAATTGGCCAGTTCCTTCTTTATGTTCAGAGTTAGACTCTATTTACAACAAATACCGTTGATTGAAGCGGAAGGCGGCGACTCCGGAGGGATAAGCGAAGATTGAAGACCCCGCAGGAGCGAAGCGACGAGGAGGCTGAAATCGAGCCCCTCGGAACGCGTCCGCCTGCAGCGCAAATCAACACCGTTCACTATCTTATTGCAGTTCAAAAACGCCTATCCAGACACTTTGGATAGGCGTTTTTTTGGTTCAGTGGACGATTGAGTTCTCGTACACGCATAATTGGTTTTTGCCGTTTGCTTTGGAGGCGTAGAGTGCTTGGTCGGCTCGGTAGAAGATGTCCGAAAACATGGAGTAGGCGCCGTTTGCATTGTCGGCGAGTCCGATGCTCACTGTCACGGGAATGACTTCATCATTATGCATGATCTTCATGTCCTGGATTGCGTCCAACAGACGATTCGCTCTGGTAATCGCTTCATCTAATGGGGTTTCATTCAAGATGAAAACAAGTTCATCCCCGCCATAACGCGCTAAAAGCTCCATTGAGGGAGAATTGAATAATATGCTGCGGCACGCATTGCTGATTTCGCGCAGCGCTTCGTCTCCTGCTAAATGTCCATACGTGTCGTTGATTGTTTTGAAGTTATCAAGATCCAGCGCGATGCATGTGACAGAATGCCCCTCTTCGTTCGCCCGTTCCAGCCAGCGCGCAGCGACTTCTTCTAAATGTCTGCGGTTCGATAACCTGGTGAGATAGTCGATTTTGGCATTCTTTTCGATGGAAGCCACATTGTGTTTCACTTCAAGTTTCAACGCGGTCATCGCCAGTTCTCGCTCTTGAAGTGTTTTCAGCAGCTCGATGTATTCCTTTTGGACGATGTAGCCGAGCTGCCGGTCATCGATGAGTTCGCATACTTCGCAGCGTCTTTCTTGAATATCTTTTAATATGAGTAAATCATTGATTTCATTGGCTTGGATGGCAGCTTTGTCGAATGCTTCTAATGCCATTTTATATTTTTGTTTTTTGACTAAGTATCGGCCATATAGGTCATAACAATGGGCTCTTTCACGTTTGTGTTGATCCAGTAAGGGGTCTTGCAGCATTTCTTCAATCATGGGGCCATCCGTTAGCGTATCGTTAAGGCCCACATAGGCATTTGCGATATTTAATTTCACGCGAAAATTCAGTATCGGTCGAGCCGGTTGGAAGCGTTCCGCCATTTGCAGACCCATCAGGCTGTATTCCAGTGCTGTTTCGAAGTCTTCTTCTCTAGCACAAATGTGGCTGTAGTTGCTGTAGGCATTGCTGACCATGTTCCAGCTTTTGAGACGGGTTCCGAGTTCAATGCTGCGTTTTAAAGCGCTTTTGGCTTTTTTATATTCTTTGTTGTAATCATACAAGATGACAAGGATGTTGAGCCCATTCAATTGTTCGTCTTCGTCGCCAAATCGGGAGCAATATTGCAGATGGGCGTCCACACTTAAAAAGGCTTCTTCTATCGCACCGATGCTGTAGTAGGCAGAAGCATGGTGGATGTGCGCTGTGAGGACAGATTTATGATCGTTCAGAGCCGTGGCTTTTTCCAGTAAGTCATCACAGTGTTCAATTAGTTCTGCATAGCGGCCTTCCACCCGGAGCTGCTCGGCCTTGTCCCGTAAGGAAGTTAGCGATTCGTTTGTCATTCTCATTTCCTCCGCAATCACACTAGCTACTAGTGAGGATAAAAGCAAGTTTACTGTTAACTCTTATAGTAACATAGTCGCAATATAATAGTCTCTATTTATTGTAAAATAAAAGACACTTTTACCTAATTTGTTTTATTTCCAATTTTGATAAATTGGAAATAGAAACTTTGGAAATTGGATAATTGACGGTGTTGATAGGCGTTCCGGGTGGATGCTTTCCGAGGGGCTTGATCTCAGCCTCCTCGTCGCTTCGCTCCTGCGGGGTCTTCGATCTTCGCTTATCCCTCCGGAGTCACCACCCTGCACTTCTATCAACGGATTTTGTTGGACATTAGAACTTGTTCTCTATCAGGAGAGGGAAATCAAAAAAACAAACCACTTCAACCAGTTACTCCCATACGATTTGGAATTGTTGGTTGCCGCTTATATAAGGGAGCAGGTGTTGGTCTTCTGGGATGACTTGTCCGAGGACGTTGACGCGTTCGTCTGCGGGCAGGTCTGTTTTGGTGATTTGGAGTTCGCCTTGGTAGCGCTGGTAGCGTTCGTTGTCGATGGTGATGGTTCCGGTTGGGCGGGCGGCGCAGTAGTGCGCGGTTATGGATTGGCCGGATTTCTGGGCAGCGGGACGGGATTCAGTTGAACGGATGACATCTCGGGCGCTGTCTGGGCGGTTCGATTGCACGGTTTCCGATATTTCCAGTGCGTGCTTGTCTGCTTGTTGGGCACGGTTTGCGCGCAGACGGATTACGTTATTTTCGTAAGCTTTGAATTGCTGCAACGAAGCTGGGCTTACCCCCGGGTCGCCGATGAGGACTTTATCCACTTGGGCGTCTTTCATAAGTTCCAGGCAGGCCGCCATTGGAGCCTGTCCCCGATGTTTTTCCAGTGTTGGTAGGGTTTCAAATAAGGGTCCGCGTAACGTTCCATCTCCAGGTGCAAACGCCATGACGCGCAGTCCTTCTGCCTGAAGCCAGTTGTTTCGCGCCTTGAACTGTTCTAGTCCGAGCGCTGTTTCCGGCCGTGGATAAAAATTGTGCCATGCTTCTGCTGATTCCAGTCGGAGCCCGGCTGATTTCATCGCCACGAGTTCTTCGTGTGTCACGGTACTCGCGTTTAGTGCGATGCGCATCACTTGGGACAATTCCGCGATTGTATCAGGAGAAATTCCATAGTCGAGACGCAGTCCGCTAATGCCCCATTCGAGCAATCCACTAGCTTGTTCCCACGTGAATCCGAGACTTTCCAATGCGCTTGGACTGACGTCGACCATCAGTTCCATTTCGAGCTCCATTGCGAGTTTTCCAAGTTGCTGGAGTTCTTCTTTATAGGCAGATGCATCGTTTTCAGGTACATGAAGTGAAGTGAAAATCGATTTGAATCCCGCTCCGTTCATTTCCCGGATGCGCTGCTCGTGTTCCTTAAACTCTACTGTTCCTAAATAGACGGACATTCCGATCATTTAGTTCACGCCCCTTTTTTACTTGTATATAAAATAAGGCATTCATCCCCATTATACCGAATGGGAATGAATGCGATTGTCGTTAAATATCTTGAGCCATTTCTTCTTTAAATCCAAACAGATACGTAAATAGGAATCCGCCTGCGTACGCGATGACTAATCCTAGGAAGTAGTACAAATACTTGCCATCTGCAATCAGTGGAATGAGTGAAATTCCGGATACACCGACACCTGTTGCGCCTGTGTGCATGATTGCTTGGAACGCACCGCCTAGTGCTGCACCCATACATGCGGTGATGAATGGCCGGCCGAGTGGCAGCGTAACCCCGTATAGCAACGGTTCCCCGATTCCGAGGAATCCAACCGGCAACGCACCTTTGATGATGTTGCGGAGACGGCGGTTTTTCGTTTTCACGAAGATCGCCATTGCCGCTCCGACTTGCCCAGCCCCCGCCATCGCGAGAATCGTAAGCAGAGCCGTGTTGCCATATGTGTTGATCAATTCCAAATGGATTGGTGTGAGTCCGTGATGCAGTCCTACCATAACGAGCGGAAGGAAGAATCCTGCAAGGACAGCACCTGCAACGACGCCACCGACGTCAAGTACTGCAGTTAAGCCTTTTGTAATGCCGTCTGCCAACAATCCAGCAACTGGCATGATCGCATAGAGTGAGAAGAATCCTACTGATAAAACCGTAATCAGCGGAGTGAAAATGATATCGATCGATGCCGGCATGACTTTGCGCACGTTTTTCTCAACGAACGTCATAAGGAAGGCCGCAAAGATGACGCCGAATAATCCGCCGCGTCCAACAATCAGCTGTTCACCGTAAATGGTGATTTCAGCGAGGAATGGGTTGAATAAAAACATACCTGCGATTGCACCGAGGACTGGTGTTCCGCCAAATTCCTTCGCTGTATTCCAACCAACGACTACAGCAAGGTACGTAAAGATACTTGTTCCAAGAAGAAGTAAGATTTGCATCCATGTCTGAGTCGGATCGACACCTGCGTTTTTCGCAAAGTTTGCAGCTCCGTTAATAATTCCTGATGCAACAAGTCCAGGGATCAGCGGGATGAAGATGTTACCGATTCGCCGTAAGAAGTTCTTGAACGGCGTCCGGTTGCGCTCTTTCCTTCGCTCATTATCGACTGCTGCGCGCTCTTCAAATGTTAGACTATCGTATTCGGGCTCGGACTCTTCCCCAATTCCAAATCCGGTAATCTGGCTCATTTCATCCGCCACCCGATTGACTGTTCCTGGTCCAATGACGATTTGCAGCGTCTCGTCGACGACTACCCCCATGACCCCGTCAATCTTTTTCAATGCTTCAATATTCGCTTTGCCGCCATCTTTCAATGACAAACGAAGCCGTGTCATACAGTGGGCGATTTTACGGATATTGCCTTTACCGCCTACGTGCTCCAGTATGTCTGTCGCCATTTGCTGCTCTTTTCTCATGCTGTTCCCTCCCTTTTAATGAACAAATACAAAATTTCTTACGCCTTCTGAATCGCTTTCCGAACAAATCCCCCAGTTGCTTCAATGCGTTCTTGTGCTTGCTCTTTTGTACAGTCGAGCAGGATCATCACTGTCGCCGTCTTCACATGTTTGCCTGAAGACTCATAAACTTCCGCAGCTGTATGTAGGTCGACTCCTGTTGCTTCCATAATGATACGTTTTGAACGTTCTTGCAGTTTTTCATTCGTCGCTTGCACGTCGATCATCAGGTTTTCATACGCTTTTCCCACTCCGATCATCGCAGCGGTCGAAATCATATTGAGTACCATTTTTTGCGCACTTCCCGCTTTTAACCGCGTCGATCCCGTCAATACTTCCGGACCTGTCGGCAATTCAATGGCGATTTCTGCATGACTGCTCATCTTCGCGCCTTCATTACAACTAATACTGATAGTGTGTGCAGCTATTGTACGCGCATAGTCTAGCCCACCAATGACATAAGGTGTTCTGCCGCTTGCTGCAATGCCGATGACTGTATCGTTTTCACCGAGCTGAATGTCTTTTAAATCCTGAACGCCAAGCTCAGGATCATCTTCAGCTCCTTCAACCGCCTTCGTAAACGCTTTCAAACCACCGGCTATTAAACCGACAACCATGTCAGGCGATACACCAAACGTCGGCACACATTCGACCGCGTCCAAAATTCCAAGACGACCGCTCGTTCCAGCCCCGATGTAGATCAAGCGCCCGCCTTTATTGAATGAATCTATGACAGCGTTAACCGTTTCTTCAATCTTTGGGATTTGCGTGTGGATCATTTCAGTGACTGAAGCATCTTCTTTGTTCATCGCTTCAAGAACTGCAGTGATGCTCATCGTATCCAGCATCATTGTTTCTTCGTTTCTTCTTTCAGTTCCTAGCTTTTCAAGCATACGGCCACTCCTTTATGGGATATGATGGCTCTATTGTACGCCTTTAAGAAATTATAAGTCAATAGATTATTAGCATTATATGAAACTAAATTTCATTTTATTAATAATTTGTTATCTTCTTAATTCATTAGCTTGTCGGTGGGCATTCTCATAACGATCGATAATCGATTCTCCCATCTGATTGACGAGACTAATATATAAGCTGTCAATTACAGTCAGCTGCGTCATGCGCGAAGTAATACTTCCCACTCGGAAGTCTTTTTCAACATTAGGTGTGGCTAGTAAAATATCGGCTTCTTTGTAAAGCGGAGATTTGTTAATGTTAGTAATGCAAATCAGAACAGCGCCTTGCTTTTTGGCAAACTTAGCCAGCTCCACTACATCTCTCGTCGTGCCCGACATACTAATTGCGACAAAAATATCGTTTTCGTTCAAAAACGGTATAGCTGACAGCATATAGTGAAAGTCTGCATGATACTCGACTTGGTAACCAAGTTTCGCGAATTTAAATTGCGCATCCATTGCGGGTATGGCAGATCCGCCTACTCCGTAAAACATAATACGCTTTGCCGTTTGAAATGCTTTGACCGCTTTTTCAAGTTCTTTCTTTTCAATAGAAGAAAGTAATAAGTCGATTGCACCTCTGTTGACTTGCACCACTTTTTGGAACAGCTCATATGGTGAATCCTTTTTCTGCGTAATTGAAAAGTCGGTGATGTATTCTTCAGTCGTTACGAGCTCCTGTGCCAATAAAATCTTGAACGTTTTAAAGCTGGCAACGCCCACTGACTTTGTGAAACGCACTACAGATGCCTCACTTACATCAGCTTTTTCCGCCAGTTCTTTCGTTGTCATCGTGGGAATCAGTTCCGCATGATTCAATACGTACTCCGCAATGCGCAGTTCCGTTTTTGAAAAACTGCCGAGCTGACCCCTAATTTTACCCAACATGATATCTCCCCCTATACTTTCTTTTCATTATGCAGAAGTATGACCATTTTGACAATGTGAATTTGGTGGATTTTAGGGTGGGGAGACGCTCGGGGATTGACGGAGACTGGAGCTTATTTCTCAATTAACATTATGGGCTTTATCCGACATTCGCGCGTGGTTCTCGATCACTCGGCGCTCGTTCTTCATCACAAGTCCCTATTATTTAAAATTATTGAGACATCATTCAATCCCTAGTGTATACTATTGTTAAAATAACCAATGAATGGAGAAAGTCCTATGAAAAAGTTCACCGCAATTCTTTCTGCCACTGTACTCGCTTTAGGTGTAGCTGCAATTCCTGCGCAACCTGCAGATGCTGCTCCCGCCAAGTTCAAAAACTGTAAAATGCTGAACCAGACTTACAAAGGCGGCGTTGCGATGAATTCTAAGGTCCGCAACAAAGGCGGAAAAACGAAGTATGCCCCTACGGTCAATCCAACAATCTACAAAACACATACTACTCTTGACCGTGACAAAGACGGCATTGCTTGTGAACGGTAAACAAAACTGAAAGAAGCACGCACCTGTAAAAGGCGCGTGCTTCTTTCTATTTAATGCGCTGTTGCCGGACTACACCAACGATTAGCACTCCGAATATCAAAATAAATACCCCATACATTCCAAACTTACTGAGGGAATTCGTATCTCCCAGCGCCACTCGTATTGTTTCCCAATTCAGAAACGCAAATAGAATGAGGGATAAGTTTTTTATCCGATTCAGCAAGGTTCTGCTGCTTTGATAAAACTCTTTCGCATTTGTTTCGTTCAACCGCCTCGGATAATTGTGCCATTCCGGGTGTCGTTCTAAAAACTGAAGAAGCGCCCAAAGACCGGCTCCAATCGCAGTCAGCAACAGCATGACATATGGCGATCCATAGCCATCTGCCTCACCCGCTGCATTGAAATGGATCGGCACCTCATCCGGCAGACTGGACCATTTCAGAATTATGTATACAACCGAAGCTATAAACACACCAATTCCCACAACATCGCTCAAGCGATCCAGTTTTGTTGGTTGAGTCTCAACCCTCGGGGGCAAATTTGTCATATCGCATACTCCCTTTCTGCGTAGCTATCCTTCTCTCTTCTACGCAGAAAAGATGTGGAAGTTTCACTTACATCATCGAAGCAAACCATAATCCGAGAACCGTCCCGATATAGTTTCCGACAATATACCCGAGCGTTCCGACAACCAATATCGGGCCGATCAAGTCTTTCCACCCTTTTGCGATCGCAAGCGCGGCGGCAGTCGTCGGTCCGCCGATGTTGGCGTTACTCGCAAGCAACGTATCTTCCAAATTCGCTTTCAATAGTTTTCCCGCAAGTAGCGATACGATCATGTTGACCATAACGATGATGAAGACGAAAACGAGCAATAGCGGTGCGTTTTGGACAATCAATGGAATGGATGCCGGGATTCCGATGACGACAAAGAATAGATAAATCAAGAATGTCCCAAACTCCTGGCTTCCGTTGATCTTTTCAAAATAGGATGGGAACAATGCCAATACGACAAACGTGACAGTTGTCAGCACGAGGTATTGATCGCCGAAAATGGCATGTGCCAAGTTCACGATTCCTGACACATCGTCCCCTGAAGGAATCAGGCTGCCGATAAAATCCGCGAGTTTGAACGAAACGATGACAAGAAGAAACGCGGTTCCGATTGCCATCGCGATGTCTTTCAATGAGATGTCTTTTCTCTTCCAAAAACTTTCCGCTAACGTTTGACCTTCTTCTTTCGTGACCCCTTTTTCAACTTGGTCGATATGAGGCGTCGTGAAGCGTTTCCGGAAGAAACCGATCGTCGGAATGAGCATCAAGATGACAAAATACACAGCCATCATCAAGTTATCCGCGACAACTGTGGCAGATACGAGGTCCCCAGGCGCTTCAAACTTCGCTGCCATCGCCGCAAAGTTCACGCCTCCGCCTACATAGGACGCACTGATCATCCCGCCAATCCGGTCCAAGTATGGAATGTGATCTTTTAAAAGGAAGAAACTAGTGATTGTACCCGCAACGGTTCCAATTGAACTTAGCAGGAACAGTGCCAGCAGTTTCCCACTTTCCGTCCATATTTTCTTAATGTTTACATGGAATAAAAGCAGCGGGATTGCGAGTGGAATAATGACACTCCACACCGCGTCATATACGCCTGACTCAGTCGGGATAATTCCAGTGTTCGATAAAATGATAGCGCCCACTAACGCGATAATTGCTCCAGAGATTTTGGAAGCCCAGCTGAAACGCTGTTCCAAATAGATACTGACAGAAGCCAGTACGACAATGATTCCCCACAGGGTAAGGGTGTCATCCGGTTGGATCAATGTATTCGTCATGAAGTTCGCCTTCTTTCGTTTATTAGATTCATTATGAAACGTACTGCGTTTTTATGACTAATCAATTCAATATCCATTTGTGAAAAGCCTCTTTCTCTCATCCGTTCAAGCAGCGCAGGTATCTTCGTCACGTCTTCCAGACCTTGTGTCAAAATATCCATCCCGCCGCCAAGCGGATGATCACTTAAATAATCGAGAAAATCGAAGCCGAACCCGACATGTTCAATACCAGCAACAGAGACAATGTGTTCCAGATGATCGATGAACCGATCGACATTTGGCTCGTGTTCATCCACAAATTCTCCATACGAATTCAAGCCAATCAACCCGCCGCGCTCGGAAATCGCACGCAGCTGTTCATCTGTCAGATTGCGTTCATGGTCGCAAATGGCACGAGCATTGCTGTGTGAAGCGATAACCGGCCTGCTCGTTTGCTTGACCACATCCCAGAAACTAGTTTCATCCAAGTGAGATAAGTCAGTAATGAATCCTGACTCTTCTGACTTCTTCAGCAAGTCGTTCCCAAGAGCCGTGACGCCTCGTGCATTTTCATATGTAGATGCACCCGTTCCGCTCGCGAACGCATTTTGTTCATTCCACGCCATAATGACGTGTTGGATGTCTTTCTCTTTAAGAAAGTCGAAGGCTGTATCCAGTGATTCTCCATCAGGTTGAGCCGTCCATTGCTCTAAGAAAGAGAGTCCTTCCAGTCCGAGATACACACGAATCGTATCATCAGAAGTTTTCTCTAGCTCTTTGCCGTTCAATGGCTGAACGACTGCATGTTGTGATTCTGCTAAATCGGCAGTTACGTAACTCAGTAACTCATTGAACCGTTCAAGCGGACGATCTTTGAAAACAGGTTCCGTCCAGAACACACAAATAATTGAAGTCACTCCGCCTTTCTTCAGCGCAGGATAGTGAATCCTATCAAAAACGTTCGTTTCCCCGCGCGCTCTTCGAAACGCAATGTCCGTAAATAAATCAGAATGTAAATCAAAAATCTCCATCAGAACCCTCCTCTGCAATATTCTAATATATTGGAATTCAATCAGTATATCATATTTCTATAATGTAACTTTTCCTTTTTCTATTAAAAAAAGCTTTGCACGAGGCAAAGCTTTTGGATGCTTTTATTGGTCTGCGGGTAAATGCTGAACCATTGTGACATACGTAGAAAGTTCAGTTCCGAGAATCGGATTGTGAGGCGGTGTCCCCGTTTGGTTCTTCTCTTGTTCAGCCCGGATCTTCGCTTTTTCAACCGCACGTTTTTCGCGCCACTCCGTGAAATACTTTTCGTCTTCCCACGTCGTACAAACATGAAGCTCATCATGATCCTCAGATTCTTGTTTCATCCAGACTTCCATCCGGACAAATCCTGGAAATGTATGAACGGACTTCGGTTTCGCAAAACGTTCTGCAACTTCCGGCCCCTTCCCTTTCTCAATACGAATCACGTTCACTGCTGTCATCTGACTCATACAAACGCCTCCTAAAATAATGGACCTGCATCATTCATGGCGTATTCACGCCGCCGTCTCTTCTTTTAGCATACGCCTCGCAGAGTCACCATTCAATATTTCCGCCATCGAAATAGGGATTTCCCTTTTTCATGGAATAGCCCTCTAACAACAAGCGAAGCGCTACCAATTAATCCCTTAAATCATGCTGAATTGTGCTCTATTTCCGATTAATTCTCCCATAATGCCGATTGTTCGCGTGATAATGCCGATTCCTCTCGCTATCTTGCCGATTCTCCCTCTCATAATGCCGATAACCGCCGCCATCTTGCCGATTCGCTAGTTCCATGGAATAGCCCGCCCTAAAACAAGCGAAGCGCTACCAATTAATCCCTTAAACCATGCTGAATTGTTCTCTATTTCCGATTAATTCTCCCATGTTGCCGATTGTTCCCTTGATAATGCCGATTCCTCTTGCCATCTTGCCAATTCTCCCTCTCATAATGCCGATACCCCGCCCCATCTTGCCGATTCACCGCGCGCCGCCCTTCCCCCATCAGCGCAACTATGCTAAACTATAAGTAACTGAACGAACGACTCTTTTCTTATCCAGAGAGACCGAGGGACTTGGCCCGATGACGTCTCAGCAACCTGCGAATGCGCAAGGTGCTGCTGCCAACAGGGGAATGCTACCTGGCCGATGAGGAGAAATTTGCGCAAGCAACTCTTCTCTTTCGGGGGAAGAGTTTTTTGTTTGGCAATTTTTAAAGGAGATGACCCAAATGGGAACGATTGAACAATTACTCACACAAAAAGAACAGATTTTGAAAGAACAGCCTCGTAGCGCTGCAGGCGCCATGAAACGTCATCATACGCTCGCCCGCGTGCAGCAAGAAATCGATTATTTCGACCAAGGGGATCTGCTTTCCAAAAAAGCACTTCAAAAAGAACTGCACGAAATTGCTGAACTTCAGCAGCGGGCAGACGAACTTGCAAGTGAAATTGCAAAACGCAAAACAAACCTTCTTGCGAACACATTCGGTCCAGCCGCAGAGAATTTATTTAAATAAAAACAAACCCCTTTCCGAACGAGACAACTCGTGGAAAGGGGTTTATTCATAACACTTCTTATTTTTTCCTAGCCAACTCAGCAGGCACTTCTTCCCCGCCGCGATTCCGTAAAAACATGTAGAACGAAGCACCAAAGATGATAATGTACCCGATGATACTGTAGACATCTGGAATCTGGCCGAGCAGTACGAAGCCTAAAATTGCTGAGAATACTACAGTGAAATAGTTAAATACTGAGATTTCTTTTGCCGGTGCGAACTTGTAAGCTAGCGTAATCCCAAATTGTCCTACTGTCGCAAATACACCCGCCAGCAGCAAATACACCGTTTGCTGCAGCGACATCGCTTGATACGTCAATAGCACGAATGGCAGAAGAACCACTGTCGTGAACGTCGAAAAGTAAAATACGACGGTGTAAAATTGTTCGCGTCCGCCAAGTGCCCGCAATACAGTGTACGCCCCACCTGCGAATACTGCGGATAAAATCCCTGCTGCATAGGGAACGACATCGAGAGAAAACGATGGTTTGATGATAAATAACGTTCCTAGAAACGCTATTAAAATACTATACAGCTGAAAAGGTTTTACATGTTCTTTCAAAAAGAGTGCCGCAAAAACAATTGTGAAAAACGGACTCATCTTGTTCAACATGTCAGCATCGGCGAGCACTAAATGATCGATTGCATAGAAAAATAACACAATCCCAAGTGCTCCTAGCGCCGAACGGAGCAGCAGCAATTTCTGGTTTTCACGTTTCCCGAATAATCTTTCCTTAAAATGAATGACGAAGAAAAATGAGATGATCATCGATACGCCATTTCGAAAAATCGTCTTCTGCATGGTTGGCACATCGCCTGACAGCTTCACAAACGCAGTCATCAACGAAAATCCAAGCGCAGACGCTAATAATAATAAAATTCCTTTATTGCGATTCGTCATAATGGCCTCCGGTCTATAGTAAATACGATTCGTATTTTACCATACACCACCGCAGTTTACCGTCACAGCAAATCGCTCCAAATATTGACCGCCGTCGCTAAAATCAGCACAGCCAATATCCACTTCAACACGTTCGGGTTCACTTTCTGTCCGAATTTCGCGCCAAGCGGAGCGGCAATCAATGCTGCGACAATGAGCACAAGCGCCGGTCCCCACACCACTTGCCCTGTCACGATTTTCCCCGTCGCAGAACCGATCGATGAAATGAATGTAATGGCCAGTGACGAGGCAATCGTGATCCGGGTCGGGATGGCGAGCACCGTCAGCATGATCGGCACGAGCACAAACGCACCTCCTGCTCCGACAATTCCAGATGCGATTCCGACAATGAACGCAAGCCCCGCGGCGAGCCATTTATTAAACAACACTTCATCCACAGGACGCTCTTCCACCTTTTTACGCGGAATGAACATGAGGACCGCTGCAATTACTGCAAGCACTCCATACACCATATTAACGCCCTGTTCCGGCAGTAAACTAGAACCAAGTCCCCCCGATAAAGCTGCCGATCAATACCGCGCCGCCCATATAAACAATCAGTGTTTTATGCAATAATCCGGTTTTTCGATATGCCCAAACGCCTGAAATCGTTGCAAAAAAGATTTCAACCGCACTAATTCCACTTACTTCGTGTGCAGTGAGCGCCGTTAATCCGAATAGCGGCGGGATGTATAAGAGCATCGGATATTCACGATAGCTCCGCCAATTCCTGCCATTCCGGATAAAAACGAACCGGCAAATCCGATTAAAAACAAGACAATTATGAAACTCAGGCTCATCCAATCCGCCTCCTCATGAAAAAGAAGGAGGTCACAATGTCCCTCCTTCAGTTTTAAAGCTTATCCTTTTTTAATAAAGAAAGTGTAGACATTATCCGCTTCGGTTTGGTCCAGCAACTCGTGGCCACCCGACTTCGTCCATGCAGCGATATCCGCAATAGAACCTTTGTCCGTCGTCTTCACTTCAAGGATTTCACCTGTATTGACTTCTTTCATAGCGTTACGTGTTTTTACAATTGGCATTGGGCAGGAAAGACTCGTTGCATCTAAAAAGTGATCTGCTTTCATCCTTATTTCCTCCTTGTTTATCGTACCGCACAACGGTTCGGTCCGATTTCCATTTCTCTTTGTGTTTCCTCATCGGGTACAACAATCCCCATGTTTATTTTACGTATTTCTTGGTATGCATTCGGTTGTGGCGGCAAGTTTTCAGTTACAAGTGAACGGAATTCGCTTTCATCCTTGACTTGCAACCCATGATTTTCTGCAAACAATGACCCTAGTTTCTTCGCGACACTGCCATCGGGATTGACTTCGTTCATCTCCATAAAGTGAGCGGGCAATACAACTAATTCTCGAGACAATTCTTCGTATCTCGAATAAAGCGTCGTACGCAAATCCCCCACCCAATCTTCTGCTTTACCCGCAAGGTCTGGACGGCCAATGGAGTCGATGAATAAAATATCTCCAGTTAGCAAGTAGGCATTGTCCACAATAAACGACGTGGATCCGCTCGTATGTCCTGGTGAGGACACGGCTTGAATTGCCGTGTTGCCCACATTCACCTGCAGACCATCTGTTAAGTTCGTGTAGTCAAACACCACTTCGTCAGCATCTTCACTTGGCAAATAGTACGTTGCCTTTGCCTCTTCAGCAATTTGACGTCCTCCAGAAATGTGATCGGCGTGTAAGTGCGTATCGAAGACGTGTTTAATTATTGCTCCTTTTTCTTTTGCAAACTCTAAATACACATCTGTCATACGGGTTGCATCAATCACAACTGCTTCGTTATTATCAATCACCATGTAAGAAAGGCATCCTTTTCCTAAACGCACGAATTGATACAACTCTCCGCCTGATTTCAAGTCTGCAATTTTCACGGGTTCTAAATACTCGCTCCATGACTTCATCCCGCCTTCAAGATAAGCCGCATTCATTCCTTTATCAGAAATCATTTCCACTATCATTTGTGAAGAACCTTCTTTTGCACAAACTACAAGAAGTTGGCGATCCGTCGGCAATTTCTCCATCAATTCTTCCACGCCATCCAACAAGTCGAAGTAAGGGACATTCAAATAGTCGAACGACTCTCCTTCAATCTTCCAATCTGCAAACGCGTCTTCATTGCGCACATCGAGGATGAATAATGGTTTTTTATCGATACTAATTCGTGCGACTTCTTGCGGTTTCATCAACTGAACTGTCATAGTTAGACTCCTTTCCTTTCATACATTTTTTAGGGTTAAAACGTTAGCGTTACGTCTGCTTCTTTAGCAAACTCTAAGAACGTGACCGCGCCGCCAACATCAATTCCGTCGACAAATGCGCTTTCTTCCAATCCCATAACGTCCATCGTCATTTGGCACGCAATGAATTGAACACCTAGTTCCTGTGCCATTTCGATCAATTCTGGAATAGCAGGTACCTTTGCCTGTTTAAATCCTTCCGCAAAGTGTTCTTTTCCTGCTGGTAAAGGAAGTTGCTGCGATGCTTGTTTGTGTATCAAGTTCAATCCTTCGAATGTGAAGAAAATCGCGACTTCGTGCTCACTTGCCGCTGCTGCTGTTGCGATGTTGAATACCTTGTATGCATCAAAAAGCTCTCCATTTGCTGCGATAATTGCTGTACGATTTGTCATTATTCATGTCCCCTTTTCGTTGTTTGTTTTGTCCATTCGATCATTCAATATTTATTCAATAGGGCCGTCCCAAGCCAGCATGCCGCCCACCATATTCGTCGCTTGATAGCCATGGCTCTCAAGAATTTGTACGGCGCGGCCACTTCTTCCGCCTGAGCGGCACACCATTATATAAGGCGTGTTCTTATCCAAGTCTTGTAGTTTGAATTCAAGCAAGCCTAATGGGATATGCGTAATGCTTGGAATTTTGCCGCTTTCCACTTCGTCCGTTTCACGCACGTCAATCAAGTGCATCTGCTGTTTATCAGCTAACAGCTGCTGTACTTCTTGTGGTGTAATTTCTTTCATCATGATTTCCGCCTTCCAAGTACCCCAGAGGGTATGTTATTGGATAAAAAATATATACGGGATTAATACCCTACACCGTATATTACACATTGCATGTTTTATTGTCAACGACCGTGATTTGCTGGAAATTAGCTAGCTGGCATGCGCAGGATTATTACGGTTCTCCGACACAATAGATAGATTGTCGGACGCTGGGTGCGGGTTCTCGATCACTAAATGAATTTTGTCCGACACTCTACGTAATTTCTCCGACACAACGTCAAATTTGTCGATAACGAGGCACAATTCTATATAGTTTAAGGGATTAATTGGTAGCGCTTCGCTTGTTTAAGGGACGGGCTAGTCTGCAAAAGTGGATTCACTAGTTTATGAGCGGAATCCACACATCAAAAAAGCGCCCCATCAATGGAGGCGCTTCACTTTATGCAGACTTACCCTCTTGCATCGGCAAGTCTGGCTTCGAGTTCGTCACTGTACTGCTTTGTTTGTGCACTTGACCAATCAAGGGCTTCTTTCATGTAGGCAATTACCGCCGCTTTCCATTGATCGACCCAGTGGATGTCAAAGAAAATCGCACCCGTTCTGCGCATGAAGTAATCGACAGGTGTCATCGCCATTTCGAAGTCGATGGCATACTGGAGCGTCAGTCGAATTGCGAGTGGCAGCTCATTCGATGGAGTCACGCGGCTAATAAGTTCTGCAATTTGGTTCGTGTTTGTCCCATACATCGATGCAATATTGAGTCCGTCTTGGAATGCCAATCCAAGTTTCGTCAGTTCGTGGGCTCGGTCTTCTACATAATGCGAGTAGTCACTGGATTTGTCAAAATCACCGCCAGACAAACGCAGGTTCTTTGTCACACACGGTCCCGCTTTCACACCGTGTGACTCCAGTTTCTCACTGATTGTATCCGTTATGGACTGCGCCATTTTCCGGTAACCTGTCAGTTTTCCGCCTGCGATTGTCAGCAGTCCAGTTGAAGACGTCCACACCTCGTCTTTTCGTGAGATTTCAGACGGCCCTTTGCCTTCTTGCTGAATCAGCGGACGCACCCCCGCCCACGTCGATTCGATGTCAGACATGCCGACCGATGCAGTTGGGAAAATCTCCGTAATTGCTTCCAGAAGATAGCGTTTATCGTCTTCCGTAATTTGAGGGTTTTTCAAATCCTCTTCATACACCGTATCCGTTGTTCCCACGTATGTCTTCTGATTACGAGGTATTGCGAAAATCATTCTGCCATCCGGCGTGTCAAAGTAAATCGGCTGGTGCAGCGGCAATACGGAGCGGTCGAAGACGAGATGAATCCCTTTTGTCAGCAATAACTTCTTGCCTTCAATCGGCTGATCCAGCCCCATCACTTGCTCCACCCAAGGTCCTCCCGCATTTACAACGATTGAACTGTATCCGGCATAAGATTCTCCTGTAAGCTGATCCGTTAATTGAACGCCGTTTACTCGGCCGTTTTCATCATAAAGCAAACCATCCACTTTTGTATAATTGACTAAGTCAGCCCCCAGTTCATGGGCTTTTTTCGCCACTTCCAGTGTTAAGCGTGCATCGTCTGTCCGATACTCGACATATTCCCCTCCACCGACTAACCCATCTGCATTCAACAGTGGCTCATGCTGTAAAACTTCTTCTTTTGTCAGCATTTTTCTGCGTTCTTTTCGCTTCACTCCTGCAAGAAAATCGTACACTTGAAGGCCGAAAGACGTCGAGGTTTTCCCGAATGTTCCACTCTTGTAAAACGGAAGCAGCATCCATTGCGGATGCGTAACGTGCGGAGCATTTTCATAGACAATTGCTCGTTCTTTCCCCACTTCAGCAACTAATTTCACTTCGAACTGCTTTAAATAACGCAGCCCGCCGTGAACTAATTTGGTAGAGCGGCTCGATGTCCCTGCAGCAAAGTCCTGCATTTCCACGAGCAGTGTTTTCAGTCCGCGAGTGGTTGCATCTAAAGCGATTCCTGTCCCTGTGATGCCGCCTCCAATAATAATAACGTCATATTGTGATGTAGGTAACTGTTCCAAAATACGAGTTCGATTTTTGTACGAAAATGGCTTCATATTTGCTCGTCTCCTCTTCATCTTTCGTTTTATATAGTTAGCGTTCATTTCCAGGACGGTCGGACACGACATCTTTCACTCTCATTATCCAATCACTTCTACGGTGTGAACAAATTCAATTTGTTTCAATAAATTATAAACCTCTGGAAGAGTGCGATGAGCAGATACCCTCACTTTCAGTTCCATCAGATGAAGGCTTTCCCCTTCAAGATCCTTGATGCGCGATTGATAGACAACAAAACGTTCCTTTTGTAATTCATGCATGACTTTTTCAATACTTGACTGCTCATTCACTTTTATGCGAAATGTCATTTCGTGGCTACGCAGTCGTTTCGGTCCGTATTTGATAACATAAAACGGAATGAGTTCAACGCTGACAAGAAGTAGTACTACACCGAATATTGCTTCCGGATAAAACCCTGCACCTACTGCGATCCCGATTCCTGCAGCACCCCAAATCATCGCAGCCGTCGTTAACCCGGATATCTGCTCGTTCCCTCTGCGTAAAATGACGCCCGCGCCTAGGAAACCGATTCCTGAGACAATTTGTGCAGCGAGGCGGAGCGGATCCATCTGAATTTTAATCCCGCTCGCACTATCCGGAAAAGAGTATGCAGACTCAATGGAGACAATCGTCAATAAACAACTGACAATACTGATGACCAAACTTGTTTTCAATCCCAGCGGTTTACTCTTCAGCTCCCGTTCGAGGCCGATTACTAACCCGAGTACAGCTGAAATACTTAACTTCATGATCATCTCTGCTTCGAGCCAAAAATCCATCCGCGCCACCTCCTAAACAATCTGTATAGTTAAGTGTATCTTCAGTGTAATCGAAAGATACCAATAGATGCTAGAAACTGTATAGCAGACTATTACAGTTTTCATTGCCCCAAAATTCAACTGCACGATGTTTTAATGAACTCTATCCGGGAAAACATAAACTATAACTTGATGAAAAGGAGTTTTGCATCTATGAATATGTATAGTGTCGTACCGAATCCGGAGATGACTGGATGGACGGTAAAACTGGAAGACGTTGCGCCCGAGCATCAGTACGAGTCACAAACTGAGGCGATTGAAGAAGCAAAACGTTTGGCGAAAGAGAACACTCCTAGTGTTGTGAAAGTGTTGGATCATGATCACAACGTTACGGATGAAATGAAGTTCTAATTGAAAAATACCCATCCACTCCGTTCTAGAAACGGAATCGATGGGTATTTTTTATTCTCTGCCATTTAATGCAAGAACAGTTCGATACAAGACGTCAACTGCAACAGGCAGCGTCTCTTCTTTAATATCGAATTTTTCGTTGTGATGACCTGCAGCGAGTTCTGTTCCAAAAATACAATACGTTGCTTGGCCGCCTTTCGCTTTCACTCGCTCCATGAAGTACGTTGCGTCTTCTGAGCCCGCGGAAACGTTGTCGGCCTTGTGCACTTTTGTGATTCCCATCGTTTCTTTGGCAACTGCGCCAACCATGGCTGCTAACCCTTCCGAGCATTTACAGCTGATGGCTTCTCCTACAATGTGGATGTCACATTCGGCATCGTACATCAACGCTGCGCCCTGCAGAATGTTCTTCGCTTGGTTGCGGACGAAATCATTCACTTCAGAGGTCTCTCCGCGTGTTTCAATTTTCATGAAAGCTGTATCTGCGATGACATTGCGTCCGCCGCCCCCTTGAAGTTCCCCCACATTCACACGGGAAGCGCCTCCTGAATGACGTGAAATCGCATGCAGATTCAAGGTGGCATTGGCTGCTGCGAGCAACGCGTTCTTCCCTTCTTCCGGCTGCGCTCCTGCGTGAGACGCGCGGCCGCGGAACGTGACATCCATTTTAGTCGTTGCCATGAAGCCATTCGCCGCCGCGACGAACTCTCCATGCGGCACTCCTGTACCGATATGTGATGCGATGAAGAAATCCGCATCATCGACGATACCCGCCTCCGTCATCGACTTCGCCCCACGCGTCCCTTCCTCTGCAGGCTGAAATACAATCCGGATAATGCCATTGAATGCTTCGGGGTCCTCAGCTACCATTGTTGCAAGGCCGATGCCGATTGCGGTATGTGCATCATGCCCGCATGCATGCATCGAGCCTTCATTGATCGAACGGAAACCGAGCTGCCCCGGTATGTGTTCTTCATCCATCGATTCAAAAATAGGCAAGGCGTCCATATCGACTCGGAACACAGTCGTCGGACCTGGACGGCCAGTATCCCAATCGGCCACAACTCCTGTACAACCGGAAGCAAAATGTTCGATGAATTCCGGATCTGCGCCATTGTTCACCGCCCATTTGTAGTGGTCCACTATTGTTTTTAACGGGGGTGTCCCCATCATTTCGTGAAGTGCCATCACTTCTTCTGCTAAACGTACAGTGAACCCAAGCCGAGTCACTTCAGCAGCCACTTTAGAAGCCGTTCGCATTTCCAAAAATCCTTGTTCGGGATGACGGTGCAGATCGCGCCGCCATTCCGTCAGTTTCTCTTCAAGTTTGTAAACCATCTTGTTTCCTCCTAGCGGTTATTTCAAAAATGGTGAGATTCCTGGTCCGAATGGAATGCCTGCATAGAAGAATACGAGAATCAACAAAATCCAGGCGATCAAGAAACAGATGGAGAATGGAAGCATGAGTGAAATGAGTGTTCCGATCCCTGCTTTTTTATCGTACTTCTGCATGAATGTCAGTACGACAACCATGTACGGCAATAGCGGTGTCACGATGTTTGTGGACGAATCCGCAACACGATACGCGACTTGCGTAAATGCCGGATGATAGCCGAGCTGCATGAAAAGCGGCACGAAAATCGGTGCTTCGAGAGCCCACTTTGCAGATCCGGATGTGATGAGGAAGTTCATCATTGCTGTAAAAATGATGTATCCAATAATTAGACCGATTCCAGTGAAGTTAATAGATTCCAAGAACATCGCCCCGTTCACTGCAATCCAAGTCCCAATATTCGACCAGCTGAAGTAGGCGATGAACTGGGAAATGGCAAAGATCAATACGATATAGCCTGACATGTCTTTCATAGAGTCCGCCATGTAACCGGCGATGTCTTTCCCGCTCTTAATCTTTCCTACGGTCATTCCAAACGTAATCCCTACGACTAAAAACAGGAATAAAATGATTGGTACAATCCCTGAGATAAATGGCGATGGAATCATTGTTCCGCCTTCACCACGAAGCGGGCTATTCGGCCAGAAGATCCCGACTGCAAGAATTGCAACATATAAAAGACCTGCAATGACAGCGTTACGCAATGCTTTTCCAGAGCGTGGATCTTCTTCATCCACTTCCAATTCAACTGCATCGCCTTTGTATTTCCCTAGACGAGGTTCGATGAATTTAGATGTGATGAATCCTGCAAGCAAAGTGAGCATGAATACAGAAACGATATTGAAGTACCAGTTATCCACCGGCGTAACGATAATTGAATCATCCACAATCTTCGCAGCTTCTGTTGAAATTCCTGAAAGCAATGCGTCTGTTCCGACGATGAACAAGTTTGCGGTAAATCCGGCACCTGCTGAAGCGTACCCGACCGCAAGACCGGCGAGCGGATGACGTCCTACTTTGTAGAAAATCATTGCAGCAAGCGGCGGAACGAGAAGCATCGCTGCGTCAGACGCGATGTTGCCCATGATTCCTACGAATGCAACTGCATACGTCAGCAGCCAAGGCGGTGATTTCATAATCGATTTCTTGATAGCATAATCGAACAATCCGACTTTTTCAGTCAATCCGATACCGAGCATCATGGCAAGCACGATACCGAGCGGTGCAAAGCCTGTAAAGTTCGTAATCATCGTTTCGAGGATGTACTTCAGTCCTTCACCCGACAGTAAGTTATTGATCGGCAATGTTTCGCCAGTGCCCGGGTGCTTCACCGATGCGTCAAACATACTGAAGATGAATGATGCAATCATGACCGCTACGGCCATCCCTACAAACAGGATGAATGGATCCGGCAAACGGTTCCCCACTCGTTCAATGCCGTTCAATGCTCTGTTAAAAAACCCCTTCTTTGCTGTTTCCACTCCCATTCCCCCTATTCTTTTTTCAACTTCCGAGCGGTGAAGGCATTACGCCGTCAGGTATCGGACATGTGTATGGATTTTCTGACGCAAACGCGACGTATTCATCACGGATCGGTGCAAGCAAGTCTGTGTTTTCAAAAATTTTGAGCGCTGTGAGTGCCATCGATGCGCCTGCACGCAGCATGCCTTTATGAGCATTTGTCGATAAGCCCTGACTCGTCATTTGCCATGTATGAAGCGGTGTTCCAAGCGCTGACGTCGAAGTTGAAAGTTGTGCAGTCGGTAAAATCCAGCTGACATCGGATACGTCTGTCGAAGCTGTCAAAATTTCATTCGGTATTTCGTAAGGGGCAATACTATCTGCGAGGTGCTTGCCTTTGAATTCAGAACCGTCTCCCACATAGCCGAATCCTTTCATCACACCGAGATAGTCTTTCTGTTCTCCTTTAGAAAGTGATTCGAAAATTCCTTTTGCGTATTCTTTCTCTTCTTCAGTTGGCGGCTCGATTCCGATTTCCGTTAAACTTTCATACAAAATCGCTTCGAGTGCACGATTCGGAATGTAATTCGAACAGGCTTTGTCCACTTCATAAGTCATTGTTGTTTCTGTCATGAGCGCAGCACCTTGGGCAATTTTGTTTACCCGCTCAAACAGATCCATCACACTTTCTGTATCGACGTCGCGGATTAAATACAGAACTTCTGCATTCGCTTGGACGACGTTCGGAGCAAATCCGCCGGTGTTTGTAATCGCATAGTGAATGCGAGCCTGGTCTGGCATATGCTCGCGTAAGTATTGAACGCCTGTATTCATGAGTTCCAACGCATCGAGCGCACTGCGTCCTAAGTGAGGCGAGTTGGCCGCATGAGATGGCACTCCTTTGAATCTGTAAAACACTTGAATGTTTGCAAGTGTGCTTAAACTCATAATGCTATTCGTCGGTGATGGGTGCCACGTTAATGCAAGATCGGTTCCGTCAAAGACGCCTTCACGTGCCATGAACGTTTTACCCGACCCCCCTTCTTCACCTGGGCATCCGAAGAATTTCACTGTGCCGGTTAGCTTGTGTTCTTCTAAATAGGCTTTTGCTGCACAAGCTGCTGCGAATGCACCGGTTCCGAGCAGGTTATGGCCGCAGCCGTGACCAATATGCCGGTCCCAGCGCTGTTCTGTCGTTTTGTTCGGCTCTTGACTCAACTCGGGCAGTGCGTCGAATTCTCCCAGGAATCCGATGACGGGATGGCCTTCTCCGAAGGATGCTGTGAATGCGGTTTCAATTCCACCAACACCGCGTTCTACACGGAAGCCTGCCTCTTCACATTTGCCGGACAAATACTTGGCAGATTCATATTCTTCGAATCGTGTTTCGGGATGGTTGAAGATGTATTCGCTGATTTCCTCGAAATAGGCTGCGTGATTTTCGATATACTGTTTTGTGAATGCTTGTAAACTCACTTGTTTTCCCCCTTAATATATTGAATACAAACAATTTACTGACTTCATCGTAATGAGTATTTGGTGTTTCGTCAATACTCGACAGGATATTTGTTGAATAATAATTTTCATAGAGAAATAGTTATACATAAACACCGTTGTTTTTCACTGCAGGTGAACGCGGGCCTGCAGGATGTAGGTCATGCAACCGTTGCCGCACGACGCGGCGAACTTAGGTTGTTTCCACTAGGATCCCTACGGAGTCGTTACCTTCCGTTGCAAACAACTAGCATATTCGATTGCAAAGATACTAGATCATAGTCATAAATAATAAAATAGGATGTCTCGGGGCTCGTTTTTGAAAACGGGTTGAGACATCCTATTTCGTGGTGTTTTATATTATGACTAAAAATGAAAAATATTATTGCTGCTTACATGGGACCCCAGTTCATGAGAACACCGATGACTAGGAAGATGATTCCTAGGATCGTCCAGATGATGAGCAATGGGAAGACGAATCGTACCCACTTGGTCCAGGAGATTCCGGCAATTGCCAGGTTTGCCATGAGAATCCCGGAGGTTGGTGTGATGACGTTCGTGAAACCGTCACCCATTTTATAGGCTTGAACTGCGACTTGACGCGGAATTTCCATTAGGTCCGCAAGCGGCGTCATGATCGGCATGACGATAACGGCTTGGCCACTTCCGGATGAAACAAGGACGTTGAATAGTAGGTTGGCAATAAACATGACGATTGCCCCGCTCACGCTTGTAAACGGCTCCATCACGCTTGCCATGCCATGTACGATTGTATCGAGAATGTTTCCTTTTTCCAGAACAACGACAATGGAACGCGCCATACCAATGATCATCGCGCCATAAATCAATCCCTTTGCGCCTTCGAAAAATTCCAAGACGAGTCGGTTTGGAGTCAGTTTTGCGATAATTGCTGTTCCGACTGCGATGATTAGAAAGATGGCTGCCATTTCATTTAATGACCACTCAAATTTGAAGACCCCGAATACATAGGTTGCAATTCCTAAAACCAACCAAGCTAGAACTAGCTTATGGGTTCCGGTAACTTTAACTTCTTGGTTCAGCTCATCCCGTTCTTCAATTTTCGGGAACGGAGTGGCGCCCAACACACCTTTCATTGGATCCTTTTTCAATTTTTTCACATACCAAGCTACATAAAGAATCGTTGTCACGAGCACAACAATATAGATGATCACGCGATATCCGATTCCTGAGAACAGCGGCAGCTGCGCGATTGTCTGGGCAGTACCAGTTGTCAGGGGATCTAGAAACGCTGTATTAAATCCTGCATACGCCCCTAGGTAAATTATCGAAACGCCGACAACTGCATCCAGCTTCATCGATCTTGCCAAAATGATTCCAATTGGGATGAATGCGATAACCGCATTCACAATAATTCCTAGTGTTCCAAATATGGAAAATAGAATCATGACGATGGAAATCAAGAGGATTTCTTTGTTTTTCGTTTTTTCAATTGTTTTTAAAATCATTGCATCGATTGCACCTGTCGACTCGATAACTGCAAATGACCCGCCAATAATGAGGACCAAGAAAATCAACGGTGCTGAACTGATCATCCCTTCTTGAATGGCCAAGAAGACATCGATTACGCTCGCAGGTGTGTTCGCAATTTGTTCATAGCCATCCGGGACGACGACTGTCACACCATCCACTTCTTCCCGCTGGAATTCCCCTGCTGGTATTATGTACGTCAAGACAGCCATAAGCGCCAGTATAATAAAGAGAATTACATAAGCGTCGGGGATACCTATCTTTCCTTTTCTTTTTTCCTTCTCCATTCAAACACCCCATTCTGAATTGTCGTAACATTTCGTTGACTGTGTTTATAATAAAGCTTATAATTCATTTTGACAACAATAAATTATATGATTCATTTGAAAGTTGGGGCGTTTTTATGAGTTTCATTGAAAAAACAAAGGAGGCTTATCCTGAGCTAACGGCAGGTTTGAAAAAGGTTGCGGAGGCATTACTGATCAATCCGATTATGTTCGCCACACATCCTGCAAAAAAGATTGCGAGTTTAATTGACGTCAGTGAAACGATGGTTATCCGGTTCGCAAAATCAATCGGCTATTCCGGTTTCGGATCGCTGCAAACGGAAGTTCAACGAAGTCTTCTTTCTCTATCACCTTCAAACAGTCAAGATAATCCATCTTCTTCTGATCCCTATTCGGGTGTAATGGAAACCGACAGTAAAAATATTGCGCAGATCGCTCATCAGCTCGATTGGAAGACGACGGAAGCAGTTGTTCAGCATTTATCTGCTTCAGCATCTGTAAAAGTCGTCGGTTATTATCAGTCGTACGCTTATGCCCATTGGTTCTCGTTTTCACTCAATAGTTTACTTGGCAACACATCGCTCTATCACCCTGAAACAGAAATCGGAATTTCGACTTCGGGTAAAGAAAATTGCGTCGTTCTATTTTCGTTTTACAGGTACGCACTTGGTGCGATCCGACTGGCAAAAGAAGCGAGAGAGAACAACAACACCGTCATTATTGTGACAGATTCCCTCGTAAGTCCCGCTGTGGAGTATGCGGATTTCACATTGGTCATACCCATCTCCCAAAAATCGATTTTGGAAAAAGGTCCTGTCACGTTTTCATTTTTAAATAGTATCCTTCTCCACATTGCGAAGAACAATGGCAAACTTAGTTTCGTAAATCCGACGAGCAACTATTACATCACCGAAGATCCTGAACAAAATTGAAAAGGAGTTTTTCATATGACATCATTCAGCAAAGACAAAGTAACCGAGACGTTCGCCCATTTGCATGCTAATCCTGAGTTGAGCTGGAAAGAATATGAGACGACAGATTTCATCAAACAAAAACTTGAAGAAGCCGGCTGTAAAGTCCGTGTTTTTGATGACTGTACTGGAGTTATCGGTGACATCGGGAATTTCGCCGAAGACACCCCCGTCGTTGCGCTAAGAGCGGATATGGATGCGCTGTGGCAAGAAGTCGATGGCAAACTGCAAGCGAACCATTCGTGCGGTCATGATGCCCATATGACGATGGTTCTGGGGGTGCTTTGGAAGTTGAAAGACAGTCCTGATTTGCTCGATAAAATCGGTGTCCGTTTCATCTTCCAGCCTGCTGAAGAAGTCGGCGCCGGCGCATTGAAGCTCGTCGAACATGGCGTTGTCGATGACGTCGATTACTACTATGGAATCCATTTACGCCCTTTTCAGGAAACCGAGAATGGTAAAGCGGCACCTGCTATTATTCACGGTGCGACGGGTTCGATTGAAATTGAAGTACGCGGAGACGACGCACACGGTGCACGTCCACACCTGAATTCAAACTCCGTTGAAGTGGGGACGTATTTAGTGAACGCGATCCATACAATCTATCTGGACCCTACCATCCCCCATTCTGCAAAAGTGACGCGTTTCCAGGCTGGCGGGCAGAACACAAATATCATTCCGGGGAATGCGAGTCTAGCAATCGACATTCGTGCTCAAACGAATGAGCTGATGGAAGAATTGCAGAAGCAAGTGTACGCCGTCGTTAATTCGGCGAATGAGTTGTTTGACTCGAGTGTAAAAATTACACATGAACACGGAATTGCGGCAGCTTGTGTAGACTCGGATGCACAAAGAATAGCTCAGCGCGCTATCGAATTGACTCTTGGGAAAGAAAACACAGTCGAGCCGATTATCACACCAGGAGGGGATGACTTCCATTTCTATACCATCAAGAAACCTCATTTGAAAGCGACGATGATTGGGTTAGGCTGCGATTTGGGGCCCGGTCTTCATCACCCCAATATGACATTCGACCGCGATGCGATGTACAACGGCATCGATATTATGACTGAGATTGTAAAATTACACGCTGAAGGAGATGTTGAATGATGCAGTCTGTTCACATTAAAGAGGTAATTCTCCATCATACGACCGTATCGCTAATCGCACCGTTTACTACAAGTTTCGGCACAATGGTCGACAAAGACGTGTGCCTTGTCGAAGTTGTCGATGAATCCGGCGTTTCTGGATGGGGCGAAACAGTCACGAGCAACGAGCCTTACTATAATGAAGAAACAACGGCTACAGCGGTGTATATATTGAAAGAATTTCTCATTCCGCGTTTGTTAAAGCAAGAGATTTCGCATCCGAACGTTGTCCACGACATGCTTTCGTTTGTGCGCCGCAACAATATTGCCAAAGCTTCAATCGAGACGGCGATTTGGGATGTGTTTGCGAAGAAAAACGACACGTCGATTGCGGAATTGCTCGGCGGAACGCAAACTGAAATTCCAGTTGGTAAGAGTATCGGCATTCAAGATACGCCGGCTTTATTGGTGGAAAAAGTCCGGACATTCATGGATGAAGGCTTTAAGAAAATCAAAGTGAAAATTAAACCTGGTGCGGATTTAGAGTATCTGAATGCAGTACGCGAGGAATTCCCTGATATCCCATTGATGGCGGACGCAAACTCTGCCTATACCCTTAACGATATCGACCATTTGAAAAAGCTGGATGCGTTGAATCTTATGATGATTGAGCAACCTTTGAGCCACGACGACATTGTCGATCACCGGATTTTACAGCAAGAGCTGACAACACCCGTTTGTTTGGATGAAAGCGTCCACTCTCTTGACGATGCACGCAAGGCAATCGAGTTAGGCAGTTGTAAGGTCATCAACATTAAAATCGGCCGTGTCGGCGGTTTGTATGAATCGAAGCGGATCCATGATTTGTGTTTGGAGAAAGGGATTCCTGTCTGGTGCGGCGGGATGCTTGAGACTGGAATTGGCCGCGCACATAACATTCAGCTCACGACTTTGAAGAACTTCACGATTCCAGGCGACACCGCCCCTTCTGCCCACTATTGGAAAGAAGACATCGTGACGCCAGAAATCGTTATGGATCATGGAATCATTCACGTTCCTTCTGGCGACGGGATTGGGTATGAAGTGGATCAGGAGAAGCTGAGTAAGGTATTGATCAGTTCTGAACGTATTACTGAGGTGGAGACGACACATCCGATTCCGAGTGTGTGACGGATTATCGGTTTCTTAGATTAAGAATGATGAAAATGAAAAAGGCTATCTCAGAAGAGTCGTAATGACCTTCCAGGATAGCCTTTTTAGTTGGATTACTTATCGAATGTCTTTTTCAATTTTACCGTCTTTCATAACGACTTGAATCGTATCATGATCCGAAAGTGACTTGATGTCTTCAAGCGGATTGCCCTTGATGACTAAGATGTCAGCGAATTTACCGGCTTCGATTGTCCCGACGTTTTCTTCCCAGCCCAGGCATTCTGCTGCTGTTTTCGTTGACGCAACGATTGCGTCCATTGGCGTCATGCCTGCGTTACACATCAGTTCCAGTTCACGTAAGTTCGTGCCGTGTTTGAATACGCCAGCGTCTGTACCCATCGCGATTTTCACGCCTGCTTTGTACGCTTTTGTGAAGCTTGCCACGTGGATGTCAATTACTTCTTTCGACTTTTCGACAGCGCTTGCCGGCATTCCCGTTTCATCCGCCGTTTCAAGAACTGCTACAGGCGCGAGCAAAGTCGGCACTAAGAACGTTCCATTTTCGACCATGAGTTCAATGGCTTCATCGTCAATGAAAATCCCATGTTCAATCGAGTGGATTCCTGCACGAACTGCGTTCTTAATTCCTTCCGCCCCTTGTGCGTGTGCCATGACGCGTGTGTTTTTGCGGAACTTCCCTTCTTCTACAATTACTTTCAATTCTTCCAATGAAAACTGAGTGAATTCGGGGTGATCCGTTGCGCTCAATACACCGCCAGTTGCGTGTACTTTAATGACTTCCGCACCGGCACGCAGCATTTCGCGAGTTTTCTTGCGCACTTCTTCGACTCCGTCACACATTCCGTTCGGCATACCTGGATAGTCTGAATGCATTAAGTCCAGCGTATTCCCTGAAACCGTGTAGCCGTCACCATGACCGCCTGTTGTAGTAAGTGCGTTGATGCTCAGTTGCATTCTCGGTCCGGAGATCAGACCGTCTTCCACTGCTTTTTTCACACCAAGGTCCGTACCTAGCGCGTCACGAACTGACGTAACTCCAGCGTTTAGTGTGGTTTTCAAATACTCTTGAACTTGGTAGTACATGAATGAAAATGGCGTAGCCAGGCGCTGGGAAACTGGTGAGTACTCAAACATCATATGCACATGTGTGTCGATGAATCCTGGCGTAATCGTTCCGCCTTGCGCATCGATTGTCGTTTCATCACCAGTTGCTGTGTACCCTGCTTCGTTCCCAACATAGTCGATTCTTTTATCCGATACAACCACGATCTGGCCTTCTTGCGGTTCTGAACCTGTTCCGTCAATTAGCAGTCCGTTTTTGATAATAGTTTTTGTCATGATAACCCCTCCAGTTTATAGTGTGTTGATGAGAATACCTGCGATGATTACGGATGCAACGGTTACTGTCGTGAATCCTCCGATAATCATCGGTGCAAGCAATTCGTTGAAAATCAGCTTTTCTTCTTTTTCGTTCCGCGCACAGCTCCGGCTGACTTCTTCACAAAGGATATAGTCTCCCGGGAATCCGAACAATGCTGTCAAGGCGACCGGCATCCCTTTATATGGATGCCATTTAACAAGTTTGGCTGTGAGGTATCCACCGATTGAAATTCCGATTGTTCCGATTGCTAGGATTGCAAGAATTGCGGGTAAATTTTCGAGCACGTCTTTAGGTGTAACACCAGCCATCGTTCCGATTACAACAAAGATAATTCCAAGCATCGCAATCGTGAAGGAGTTCGCGCGCTGCAATTCACTCGATTCGAATGCACCTAGTTTGAGACCGATGATTCCGATTGCTAAGCACCACAGTGTGTAGTGGATTGGTGTGACAGTGCCTAATGCGACCCCGATTCCTGCGCCCGTGAATACAAAGAATAGCTTAAGTATTGCACTCGAACGAAGCGGGCTGCTTTTTTTGGTTACTGCTTGTTCTTCTGTTTCCTCTTCAGAAAAGCTTTTCCCTGTCATAGATACGAAAGTGCCTGCATCGATTTGCTTTTGCATGACGCCTGAATATTTTTTCATGAAATGCATTGCAAGCGGCATACCCGCTACGCCTTGGAATGCGACGACAAGAGCTGGAATAATGACGATTGACGTTAAACCCAGTTCTTTCAGTTTTTCAGTTGTGACAAGAAGCGCGATGATGCCGCCGCTGATCGGGCCGACTCCGGCTACGGCTGTGGGATAGTCAAAAATTAGCGGAACGATTATCAAAATCAGAATCCCTGAAAAGATGACGCCTCCAAGCGCGATGATAACGGCTTTATATTGCGTTTTCACAAGCGAGATTGGGATCATCGTTCCCATATGAACAATAGCCGGACCAATCAGAATTGCACCGAGTGCGGCAAATTGAGAGAGTTCTAATAAATTTGCGGGGAATATCCCTGTCCATGTGAGGACTAAGTATCCGACCATCGCTGTAAGGAGCATCGGAATTCGTGCTCTTGAGACAATGGAGAGCCATTCGCCGAGGGCAATTAATGAAAATACTAAAACGGTTGCTATAAGTGGATTTGAGAGCATCTGGCTAGTCCCCTTTTTTAGATTCTATTGTGTTTTCGCATGATGTTAGTTGCGAGGTATATAATATATCACCGATATTTTTATATGTAAATAGTTTTTTCAACCACTTTAGACTTTTCTGTTATTTTATATTTCCTTGTAATCGCTTACTTCACTGGTGCAATGGGCTTTCCGGAAAGTGAAGTTTTTTTAGAAAATTGCATTCGTATGCAAGAAATTATTGGAGTTATAGGATTTGGTAGCGCTTCGCTTGTTTTAGAGTGGGCTACCCCGCTGGGTCATGCTGTTGGCTTTCTCCGACAGTTCGCTCGTGTTGTCCGACACACCGAGCCGGTTGTCGGACATTGGCGCAGGGTTCTTCATCACCAATCATCACTTCTCCATCACTATGGGGAATTTCTCGATAACGAGACACAATTCAACTTCGTTTAAGGGATTAATTGGGTGCGCTTCGCTTGTTTTAGAGCGGGCTACCTCACTGGGTCATGCTGTTGGCTTTCTCCGACAGTTCGCTCGGGTTGTCCGACACACCGAGCCGGTTGTCGGACATTGGCGCAGGGTTCTTCATCATCAATCATCACTTCTCCATCACTATGGGGAATTTCTCGATAACGAGACACAATTCAACCGGGTTAAGGGATTAATTGGGTGCGCTTCGCTTGTTTTAGAGCGGGCTACCTCGCTGAGATTAGGAATCGGCAACATAGTGCATTGAATCGGCAGATTGGAGGGGGGGATCGGCAAGGTGCGCCCATGTATCGGCAACATCGGGTGAAGTATCGGCACTTTGCGTGAATTAATCGGCAATAGACTACAATTCAACCTCGTTTAAGGGATTAATTGGTAGCGCTTTGCTTGTTATTTAAAGGCTTCTTCGCTGCAAACTAGAATTGGTACCAAAAAACCCCTCAGACGAATTATCTGAGGGGATTGCCTAACCTATTACACGAACAAGGGAATCATTTGCTGCGTATGCACATCGACCAGTCCGATATCCGTGATGCGGATTTCGGGAATGACAGTCAGTGTGAGTGATGACAGCGCCATCGACGGGGAACGGCGTCCTACTTGGACACCCATTGAGCGTGCGACTTCGTTGAACTGCTCGACTTTCGGTCCGAGTTGCTCAATCGGTTCCGCCGCCATCAGTCCGGCAATCGGAAGGTTCACGGATGCTTGCTCCACGCCATCTTTCACTAAGCATAATCCTCCGCCTGATGCTGCGAGCACTTGTGACGCGGCAAACATGTCCGCTGCATTCGTACCGACCGACACGAGGTTGTGACTGTCGTGCGCAACCGTTGTTGCGTACGCGCCTTCACGCAGTCCTGCATTTTTCAAGATGCCAACAAACGGTTTCGTGTTTTGGCCATGACGTCCTGTTACAGAAGCGAATAAGTATCCTTCTGGCAATTTCGTAATGACGCCCTCTGTAACATCCAGCTCAATCGTTCCGCGCGCTGTCGTTCCAATCTTCGTCATTTCCATCGTCGTCACAGTCACTTTTCCGTTTTCAACCGGAGCTCTTAGAATAAAGTCTGAAACCGTGAGTTCCGGCAGCTTGACGGTGTTCTTCGAAAGTGGCGGCACTGCACTTTTAATCGTTTCCAAAAGCTCACCCGATTTTATAACCATGCAGCCGTCCGCCCATACATCTTCAACATTCATGGATTCGAGTGATTCCACTAATGAAAAATCTGCAATGTAACCCGGTGCGATGGCGCCTCGATCACGCAGTCCGAAACGCTGCGCTCCATTTAATGTCGCAAAACGAATTGCGAGTGGTGCAGGAATGCCTTCTTCGATACAGCGGCGGACCACTCGATTCATCTGACCATTGTGGAGCATGTCGTTCGGTTCGACATCATCCGTGCACATGGCGATATTCGACGTATAGGGCAGCTGCTGCCAGGCTTGCGCTGCGATGTCCGCGAATTGGCTGACACTCGATTCCCGGATATAAATGAGCATTCCTGCCCGCAATTTTTCCACGATTTCATCTACCGTACGACTTTCGTGATCCGAATTCACCCCTGCTGCTAAATACGCTGCAAGATCGCGTCCACCTGCACGAGGCAAGTGACCTTCGTTCAAGACACCGGCGTCTAGTCCGGTCTGGACGATCCCTGCCATCCGAGGGTTTTGCTGGATGACTCCGATGTAATCCATGATTTCCGCAATCCCGACAACATCGGGCAATTTCAGAAGCTCCGCCACTTCCGCAGCTCCGAATTCAGCACCCGCAGTTTCGACTCCAGGTACTGCCGGTACACAGGAAGGGATCGTCGTCAGGATTTGCACAGGCAGACCGCGGCTCGCTTCCACCATATACTTGACGCCTTCCGCACCGAGTACATTCCCGATTTCATGCGGATCGATGACTGCGACAGTCGTTCCCCGCTGAAGCAATGCACGGGCAAACATATCAGGCGTCACCATCGTGCTTTCAATGTGGACGTGACAGTCGACCAATCCCGGGATGGCGTACTTTCCACGGCCATCTACGACGACTTCCGCCTCCATTTTGAAATCTGGCTGCCCATTTTCGTAGCGGGCGATTGCGCTGAACCGGTTTTCCTTAATGCCAATGTCAGCTTGATAAATTTCGGCAGTGAAGACGTTGACGAGCTGCACCCCTTCAATCACCGTATCCATTTTGACATCTCCACGTGCAGCGGCTGTAATTTGTTCGCGAGTAAACATAGTTTTTATCCCCTATCTGAAGTTAGTTTGCAATGGTGATGAAGTAAAGAATGAGCGGTACAGTGAGGACATAGAGTCCTGGGTGAATCTCTTTGTGTCTTCCTGAGAGTGCTTTGACAAGGACATAGATGATGATTCCCGCTGCGATCCCGTTACCGAAGTTGAATGTGAAAATCGTGATGACGATTGTCATGAACGCCGGAAGTGACTCCGTGACCTCTTCAAAATTAATGTTACGCACCGCGGAAAGCATCGTCAATCCGACCAATATCAACGCAGGAGCCGTGGCTTCTGTCGGGATGATCATAATCAGCGGTGTGATGAAAATCGTCAGCAAGAACAAAATCCCAGTCGTCACTGCCGTCATCCCAGTACGACCGCCTGCTTCAACACCTGCCGCAGACTCGACATATGTGGTCATGACGGGTACCGAAAACAAGGAACCAAGCGTCGTTCCGCCAGCATCGATGAGAAAGGGCTTATCGATTTGCGGCAAGTCTCCGTTTTTGTCTAGCATATTCCCTTTTCCTCCGACACCTAGCATCGTACCGAGACTGGAAAAGAAGTCAGGAATGAAAAATGCGAGCAAGAATGGGAAGTACTCCAATTTCAATGCATCTAAAATGTCGAGTTTGAACGCTACGGGTGCAATGCTTTCCGGCATCGAAAAGACTGAAGTCGGCAGCTTGGTAATGCCCAACGGAATTCCGATGATGGTAACTAACACAATTCCGATCAGTAAGTGGCCGCGTACTTTACGTGCCAGCAGCACTGCCATGATAAAAAATCCTACGAGCGCGAGAATGGCGTTCGGTGAACTTAAATCTCCCAATTGAAGCGAATTCGATTTTTCACTTGCGACGACTAGCCCCGCACTTCGGAAACCGATCAATGCGATGAACAATCCGACCCCTGCTCCGATTGAAAGCTTGATAGCAGGCGGCATAAGACGGACAATCAGTTTTCTAAGACCCAATAAAGTAAAGAGAACGAAGAGAATTCCTGAGATGAACACCATTCCCATCCCTGTCTGCCACGGAATTCCTTCTGCCAATACTAATGTGACCGATAGAAAGGCAACGGAACCAAGTCCCGGAGCGAGCGCGAACGGCCGGTTACTGTAAAGACCCATGATAATCGTGACAATTCCTGTCATCAAAATGACCGCAACCGTCGCCGGTCCTTTCGGCAATCCTGCGTTATCCAACATTGCGGGAACGACAATCAATACGTAAAGCATCGTCATGAAAATCGTTAATCCTGCGATCACCTCAGTGCGTGGTGTCGTTCCATATTCTTTCAGTTTGAATAGTTTCTCTGTCAACCGTTTTGTATTCATTTAAATCCTCCTGCTTTCTGTTTTTTTATCCATTTATTGCATACGTATGCAATAAAAAAGCCCGGTACGCAGCAAGCTGCTGCAAACCGGACCTACGAAAGTCAAAGGAGGCATGCATGACGGGCGAACTCCATGTAAAAAATGAGTCGCCCACCTGCACACTATACTTTAACTCGTAGTCCGGTTCTTACGATGGGAACCTGGTAGAGACGCTCAGACCCTATTACTGAGCTTATACGAGAATCTATTCACGTTTAACACTTCGTCAGTATACAGACTCTGTATGTTTTCCGCAAGTCTATTTCTGAACAATAATCTAGAAAAACCAATTAATATTCGTGTTTAATGCAAAAAGTAATTGGAAATCCCCTTTTTTGTGGATGTTCTAACACTATTTACACTGAACAGCTGAATCCAGCACATAGTAAGTCGTGCACCGCGATGTGCACGACTTACCTTTCTATCCTTCTTCACTCATACATTGAATTGGATGCTTCCAAAAACGTTTGCATTCTGCCTTCAAGTAAAGGAAGGTCCTTATAAGCATTAGGCTGGTTCAATCTAACTTCTACTTTGTTAAACAGATGGATGTAAGTGCTTCTAGTTTTTTCATCTGCTTGAAACGATACGCCGTAGCCAAAGTATTGCCGCTCTGATTTTGTATGAATCAGCTTGCCGAAAAAGAAATACTCTTCTCCAAACAACTCCATGGAAAACTTCAACACCACGTCTTCACGTTGAGGCAGGTCAACAGTAGATATGAAATAAAGTCCGCCTGGGCCAATATTTTCTACCAAGATATTGACAATTCCCACATTAATCTTTTTCCCATTGACTTCATTAATGGTCATTTGAGCTTTTAAGTGACTGTCCGGCTTCACTCTAAAGTAATTTCTCCGTTCTGGTTCCCCTTCTCGAGGGTCTTCCAGCTCACTTTGTTTCTGCAATAACCTTGTCATGTTCTTTGCTGAAACCGGGCGGCTATACAAATAGCCTTGAAAATAGTTACATTCCAAATCGGCTAACCGATCCCGCTGTTCTACTGTTTCCACGCCTTCCGAAACGACTTGCACGGACAGCATCTTAGCCATCCAGATGATTGAAGTTGTAATCGTTTCTGATCGATCGTCAACCAGCATCTTTTCTACGAAAGAACGATCTACTTTTATCTTTTCAGGTTGTAACTCCTGTAAGCTTTTCAACGAATTGTACCCTGTGCCAAAATCATCTAATACGATTCCAAAGCCCATTTCTTGCAGCTGTTGAAGCAGTAAAGGAATTCTCTTCGTGTTTAGTAACGTCGATTCTGTAATTTCAATTTCAATCCATTTCGGATCCAGATTGTACCGCTGTGTAATCTCATAGAACACTTCCGGAAGCGTTACGTCTAAAAACTGCAAAGCGGATACATTAACCGCCACTTTTATTTTAAACTGCTGGCGATGCCATTCTGATAAAATGCGGCATGCACTATCCATCACCCATTCCCCGATTGGCAGAATTTCTCCTGTTCCTTCCGCAAGTTTGATAAACTCGCCAGGAGACAGAATGCCATACTCTGGGTGGTTCCATCGTATCAATGCCTCTGCACAGGAGATCTGATTGGTATGCGCATGGTAAGTTGGCTGGAAATAGACTTCGAATTGGCTTTTTCCTAAAGCAGTTGTAATATCATTGTTTAACACAAATTCTCGTTTCATGACAGTTGTGGTCGTTTTCGAGTAAAATTTGTGACTATTTCTGAGATGCTCCGAGCAGGCATGCAAGGCAGTACTTGCATTTTTATACAGCTCTTTCGCAGTGCCGCCCCCTTCAGGAAACATTGCAATACCTAAACTTGTGTTCATCACCAGTTCCTGTCCTTCTATATAAAAGGGCTCATTAAAAACTTCCTGCATGGAGGTTGCCAGCACATCTGCTGCTTGTTTGTCGGGTATGAATTTCGTTAGAATTACAAACTCATTTGAACTGCTTCTTCCGAGTAACTCCATATCATTTCCAAACAATTTATGTAATTGTGTTGCGATATTCAACAACGAACGATCTCCGAATTCGTGTCCAAATGCGCTATTTATATTTTTAAAGTTTTGGATTTTTAATACAAAAACAGCTAACTTTTCCGACGCTAGTTTCGCAACGTTCAGTTCAAGTTCTGTCTTGTCCAGAAAGACTTTTCGATTCGGCAGCCCTGTTAAGTGATCATGATTGGTTAAATAATGAATTCTTCGGTCTCGTTTTTTCAGCTCATGAATGTCTTTGCAGGAAAAGACGATGCCATTAATCGCTGGATCTGTAAGATAATTTGTCGCGGACAACTCAAAATCCCGGTGCTGCCCCTTTGCATCGACCATCTTCAATTCACCTTGAATCGTTGAATTCGGCACTTGGACAAGTTTTTTCCAACGCTCCAAAATAGGTACTAAGCGATCCGCTGCGACAAAGTTCTTGAATGATTTCCCCATACATTCGTCCTCTTCATAACCTAGTAAAAATGTGATTGTCGGCGTAATGTATTGAACCACACCATGGGCATCCAGCATTCCTGTAATCTCTTTTGAATCTACATACGTATAATCTTTTAGTTGGTTCGGATAAGATTCTTTTTCTGGACCCGCCAATCGGATGTTATGCAGAATGCAGTATAACCCTGAAACGTTATTGGAATCCTCGGCAATTGGAAACATCGTCACGTTAAATTCATAGTCGATATTATCCTGATGACCCTTGAACGGAAAGTGCTGAACCGATCCTGAAATCGCTTTTTGCATATGTATTGTGAATTTCTCTTGTTCTTCTTCTGTTAAAAAGTCACTGTACTTTTGCCCTAGACGAATAACCCCACTGTTTTCTGTTATATTTCCCTTATATTCTATAATTTCCCCCTCTCGATTGAAGATAAGAATGAAAGAGCCGAGCTCCACTTTATCAATACTCGCTAAAATGCTTTTAGGTAAGGCATTTTTTGTGTTTTTATTTTTGCTTTTGAAAAACCTCATATCGACTCCACTCCTTATCTCATAAATATACAGGAATTATGAATTAATCTTAATGATATAACGGAAGTAGGCATTTGGCAACAAATGTTCCAAATGTTTCAAAAGTAGTATAGTACTACAAGTTTCAATCGATTTATTCTACGCCCCTCATCCTATCCAACAGCGCCTCAATCGCTGGTGGGCGGTAACGGTTTTTAATATACGCCAAATAGACGGTGCGCTCTAAACTAGGACTATCGAGTTCATGAATACGTAATGTTTCCGGCACAATCTCGCCGATATAGTTTCTCGGAATAATAGATAAGCCAATTCCCGATTCAACTAGTGTTAAAATCGTCTCAAATCGATCTGCATCATAACAGACATTCATTTTTATGCCTGCTTCTTCAAACGCTTTCGTTATATTGGCACGTGTCTGGAATCCCTTACTCGTTATGATGAACGGTTCTTTTTCGATATCCTTAAGTTTCACCGTCGGTCTGTTTGCGAGCGGATGGTTGGCATTCATGACCAGAACCAAGTTTTCCTTATATAAAGGGACCGTGACAATATCCGGTTCGTCGATGAATTCGTTCGTCAAGCAGACGTGAACTGCATAATCACGCAAAGCATGCTCAATATCATTCCGTCCTAGAACTTCCTTCAACACGACGTGCATGTCTGGGTACTCTTGTCTATACCAGCCGAGAATTCCTGGAATCCAATTTTTTACGGACTCAATCATTCCAAGTCGGACTTCCCCGCTTCCTGCCACTTTCACTTCATTTACTTCTTTTTCAAAGATGTCCATTTCCGCCAATATGAGCAATGCGCGTTCGTAAAATACACGTCCTGACTCCGTTAAGTCCACGCGCTTCGTTGTGCGTTCAAGCAATTGGAACCCAATTTGCTCCTCTAACGTCCTTATTGACTTACTCAGGGAAGGCTGGGATAAATGCAGTTTCGCTGCAGCTCCTGAAAAACCGCCTTCTGCCACGACAGCTGCAAAGTATCGGAGCTGTTTAATGTCCATCGCGTTCATCTCCTTCAATCATTTAATTATAACTTATATTTATAAGTAAATGAATTATAGGTATTTGAATTGATAAATGACAGTCCGTATAATGAAGCATATTGCACTTAACTTTGAAAGGGTGACCCTTATGATCAACGCAACGAATCCAGATATTTGGAGCGGCCGAATCGATGACGTTACCAATCGAGCAGCTTTTCGTCTTCATCAAGTGATGCAGCTGAATACTCCGAAAGAAAGCGCTATCAGTCCGACTTGCGCATTGATCGGGTTTTCATCTGACGAAGGGGTTCGACGGAATAATGGTCGTATCGGAGCTGCTGAAGGCCCCGATTCACTTCGCCGTGAACTTGCTAAACTCCCTTGGAGACAGCCTGAAACACATAACATAGTCGATTTAGGTACAGTCTATTGTAAAGATACACATTTGGAACAAGCACAACACGAGCTTGGACAAACTGTCCGCGAAAGCTTAGCACTTAACTTGAAGCCTGTCATTTTAGGGGGCGGCCATGAAACCGCTTTCGGTCATTATTCAGGTGTACGCGAATTTGTTGGACCCGACGCAAAAGTCGGCGTCATTAATATCGACGCGCATTTTGACTTACGGAGCTACAAAGAGCAGCCTTCTTCAGGTACGATGTTTAAGCAAATACTCGATACGGATCCAACGACATCTTATTTTGTTCTTGGCATTCAAGAGTACGGCAACACACAATTATTGTTTGACGAAGCAGACCGCCTTGGTGTCCGCTATATCACTGAACGTGATTTGGAAGAGATGCCTGTCGAGCACGTATACACTCAACTTCATCAATTCATTGCGGCGCAAGACTATATCATGCTGACGCTCTGTTCCGATGTTTTGGACGCAGCTGCTGCACCTGGCGTCAGCGCGCCCTCGCCTTTTGGATTGTCCCCTAAGCAAGTACGGGACCTCATCCATATTGTTGCGTCCGCACAGAAAACGCTTTCATTTGACATCTCAGAAATCAATCCTTCCCTCGATGAAAACGGCCGTACAGTAAAACTCGGTGCGTACTTAACGAACGAAGCGATTGTCTCACTGCTTGGAGGGTACACAGAATGACAATTGAATTGAACCAAGTTACCACGCTGTTTCTCGCGATGGCGTTGTTTCTTTTAGGTAACTTACTTGTACGCAAAATCGGGATTTTACAGAAGTTTTGTATACCCGCCCCGGTTGTCGGCGGATTGCTTTTTGCGATACTCGCAACCATTTTGAAAGCAACGGGACTTGTGAGCTTTACGCTCGATACATCGCTGCAAAACTTATTCATGCTGACGTTCTTCTCAACAGTGGGACTTGGTGCAAGTTTCGCCCTCATTAAACTTGGCGGGAAATTGCTTATCATTTACTGGGCCGCTTGTGCATTCCTTGCGATTATGCAGAACGCCATCGGGGTGTCCATGTCTTACTTATTCGACATTCATCCGTTAATCGGGATGATGGCTGGAGCTGTTTCGATGGAAGGCGGGCACGGAGGTGCGACCGCTTACGGAACGACGGTAGAAGCGATGGGTATTGACTCCGCTTTCTCAATCGGTATCGCCGCTGCCACATTCGGCTTAGTCGCTGGGGGATTGATCGGCGGACCGCTTGTGAAGTATTTGATCAAAAAACACGATTTGAAGTCTACTGAAGTCGAAGAATCATTTGAATATACGGCAGAAGCACACGAACCTGCAATTTCAGTCGATAACTTCACGATGCAGGCGTTCCTTATTGTCACTTCTATGGCTGGAGGATCGTTACTTGGTGAAGTGTTTACTAACGTAACAAACGGGATCGTGCTGCCAAACTACGTGGGCGCGATGTTTGTAGCGGTTATTGTCCGTAACGTAGTAGATCGTTTCAACGGAAACATCGTCCACATGCGCAGCATTACACTAATCGGCGACGTCGCTTTGGGCATCTTCTTATCCATGGCACTTATGAGCATCAAGCTTTGGGAAGTTGCAGGATTGGCCCTTCCGCTCCTTGTCATCGTCTTCGTACAGGTTGTATTCCTGGTGCTGTTCGCGATTTTCGTCCTATTCCGTATCCTCGGGAAAAACTACGACGCTGCAGTCATGTGTGCAGGTTTTGCAGGACACGGACTTGGTGCAACACCGAACGCGATGGCCAATATGGCGGCAGTCACTGCACGTTACGGTCCATCCCGCACAGCGTATTTAATCGTACCGATTGTCGGTGCGTTCCTGATCGACGTCGTTTCAATGCCAATCATCATTACGACGATGAATCTTTTTAGTTAACACTTGAACCCGGCTCTTGGCAGCCGGGTTTTTACTTATTTCATTATGCAAATCGCTGTTGTTCTTTTGCCAACTGCGTCATAATGGAGCTATATACTGCATATACAGGAGGAATTATTCATGACTGACATGTACGAAAAACGGCGCCATGCGCTGACCACTCATCTTAAAGGCAAATCACTTACTGCGGTGCTCGTAACCGATCCCGCAAATGTATTCTATTTCACTGGGTTCAACTCAGATCCTCACGAACGTTTCCTTGGCTTATATATAGAAGCAAGTGAAGGAAAAACGATTCTATTCACTCCCGCGCTAGACAAAGATGCAGCTGCAGAGAGCTCGGATATTGAGACAATCGTTTCCATTTCAGATGAACAACTTCCGTTCGATGTGATTCGCTCAACTGTTGGAGATTTAACGGGTAAAGTCGGCATCGAAGCGAAAGCGTTCAGCTATTTCCGTTATAACGAATTCCGCACTGCATTCCCGAACGCAGAAGTTGCGGATGTACAAGCATTCATCAACACATTACGGAAACGGAAAACACGTGAAGAAATCACTGCCATGAAAAAGCCGATTGAAATTATCGAGCGCGTTCTCGAAGAAGGCATCAAACTCGTTAAAGTCGGCATGACGGAATCCGAATTGACAGCGGAACTTGAATATTTGATGCGTAAATTCGGCGCAGACGGACCGTCGTTCTCATCTATCGTTTTGTCCGGCGAGAAAGCGGCATTGCCTCATGGCGAACCCGGCGAACGCAAACTGCAAGTCGGCGATTATCTTCTTATCGACTTCGGTGTCGCAAAAGACGGCTATATGTCCGACACAACGCGCACGTTCATTATCGGTGAAGCAACAGATCGCCAGCGTCTTATTTACGACACTGTGCTTGCTTCCAACCAGGCAGGGATTCATGCCGTTAAAGCAGGCAACCCGTTGAAAACGTTCGACATCGCAGCACGCAGCGTCATTCAAGAAGCGGGCTTCGGCGAATATTTCAATAACCGAGTCGGCCATGGTCTCGGCATCGAGGTCCACGAAGAACCATCCATCCATATGAACAACGAAGAAATCGCCGAACCCGGCCTCGTGTTCACAATCGAGCCCGGCATCTACATCCCAGGCGAAGGCGGCGTCCGCATTGAAGATACGGTATATATCAATGAAGACGGCGAAGTGGAAGTACTCTCCACATTCCCACGTGAATTACGTGTTATTGGCTAATAATTAAGTGAAGCCACCGAACAAACCCTGCATAGCCGCGAGGTTGTTCGGTGGCTTTTTTATGTACGTCAATTGGCTTGGCACAGCGAGAACGCCTTTTCTTCAACAAGCGCAGCGCTACCAATTAATCCCTTAAACTTGGCTGAATTGTAGTCTATTGCCGATTAATTCTCCCATATTGCCGATAACTTTCTCCATAATGCCGATTCCCCTCGCCATAGTGCCGATTCTCTCGACACCATGGGATAGCCTACTCAAATCAAGCGCAGCGCTACCAATTAATCCCTTAAACTTGGTTGAATTGTAGTCTATTGCCGATTAATTCTCCCATATTGCCGATAACTTTCTCCATAATGCCGATTCCCCTAGCCATAGTGCCGATTCCACCACTCAAACTGCCGATACTCGCCCCCATGTTGCCGATTCTCCCGACACCGTGGGATAGCCCACTCAAATCAAGCGCAGCGCTACCAATTAATCCCTTAAACTTGTCTGAATTGTAGTCTATTGCCGATTCTTCGCTCCATAATGCCGCTTCCCCTCGCCATAGTGCCGATTCCACCACTCAAACTGCCGATACCCGCCTCCATAGTGCCGATATCACGCTCCATAATGCCGATCACACCCGCCATTTTACCGATTCTTCCTGGCAGCGAGTCCACCCATCACCAAACATTCCTAAAAAACGCCAATATTCCGCGGAACAACCACTGAAACGGCGCAAATATAATTTCAGGAAAGACGAAAAACAAATCGGACAAGCAGCCGCGCTCCTCTTTTTTCCCTGCCTGCTTCCGCTTCCTGTTCCCCTTCCGCTCATCGTTCCGCAAAGCCCGCTCCTCATCCATCTGACGCCACCTCTTTCATAACTAATACCAATTATTTTCTACAAAGTCGCCGAACAGTCCTCCTTAAAAATGTAAAAACGCCCCGCCGAAGCGGAGCGTATACACCTTACTTTTTCGTTTTATTCGCCACTTCAATTGCACGATTCGTACCTTCAGCTGCTTGTTTCAATGCTTCGGCCGGATCTTTTCCTTGATACATATCTTCCAGTGCCGTCACAATTTGTTGACGTGATTCCGGAAACACCGAGATTAGTGCGCCTTGAGTTGCATAGCCAGGCACAGTATCTTGAAGCTGATCTACCGTCACTTTATATTGCGGGAACTCTGCCCACTTCTCTTTTACATTTTCCTCATCGTAGGCTTTCGGGTTAATCGCAAAGTAACCAGTATCCAAATGCCATTTCGCCTGCACTTCAGGAGTTGTTAAGTATTTCATAAACTCCCATGCCGCTTCTTGCTCTTCTTCAGCAATTCCTTTTGACATCCAAAGTGATGCTCCGCCGATCACGACACCATTACGCTTCACCTCGTCTGCGTATGGAATATACGCGACACCGACATCAAACGGTGCCGTTTCAATTGCTCCTGCAACTCCCGCTGATGAATCCAAATACATCGCAACTTTTTCTGATGCGAAAGCTGCACGGATATCATCCCAGTTCGTTCCGAAGTTGCCAAACGTTCCTGCTTTGTTCATCGTATCCAGCGTACGGAACACAAGACGTCCTTCGTCACTATCGAACGCAGCTTCAGTTGCATCTCCAGTACGGCCATTGTCTTCATTCACATAGTCGCCACCTTGAGTTGCGAGCAATTGCTCGAAGAACCAGCCGTATGTCAGCATGGAGAATCCGTACATTTCTCCCTTTTTCAACTTAGCCGCTGCATCGATCACTTCTGAAAACGTTTCAGGTGCTTTTTCAGGATCCAGTCCAGCTTCTTTAAATGCATCTTTGTTGTAGATCATGACCGGTGTCGAAGAGTTGAAAGGCATGGAGTATAACTCGTCATCCACTTTGTAGTAGTTCAAGATGTTCTGCTCGAGCTCGTCTGCATTAAAATCATTTTCGTCGATAAACTTCTGGATCGGCTCGATATATCCGCTATCGATCATATACTTTGTACCGATTTCAAATACTTGTGTAATGGCAGGCGCGTCTTTCGTTCCGCCGACACTTCGCAGTTTCGTCAGCGATTCTTCGTACGTACCTTGGAATTCAGCTTTCACTTCGTACTTATCTTGTGATTCGTTGAAGTCCGCAACGATTTCATCCAACGACGTTTGCCCGGTTCCGGACATCGCGTGCCAGAATTCTACAGACACTTTGCCATCCTCAGTTTTCGTTGCTTCGCCTTTCGTGTCGTCCCCTTCATTATTCGTGCTGGAGTCACTATTCGTACACGCTGCAAGTACCGCCATACTGATGATCGTTAAAAATAATAACATGAGCTTTACAGTTTTTCTCATCTTCTTCTACACCCCGTCTCTCATAGTTTTCATTCTTATGTCCTTTTCCTTTTTCCTTTTTCCCTTTTCCCTTTTAAGGATTGCTTTGTCACACAAGCTCCGTTGATCGAAGCGGAAGACGGCGACTCCTGCGGAATGCTGATGGAAACAACCTAAGTTCGCGGCGTCCTGCCGCAACGGTTGCATGACCTACATCCCGTAGGCCCGCGTCCGTCTGAAGCACAGATCAACACCGTTTCACTTCAAAGCCCCTTGCGACAAGCCTTTCTGGAGTTGCTTTTGTCCGATGAACAACAGCAAGAGCGTCGGAATGATGACGACAATGACACCGGCCATGACCACCCCCCAATCGGTTGACATCTCCTGCGACTGCAGCTGCTTTAGTCCGATTTGAACCGTTCGCACCGAACTGTTCGTCGTAATGAGCAGCGGCCACAAATACATATTCCATGTGGTCAGGAAGCCATACGCGCCAAGCGTCACGAGACTCGTTTTCGAAACTGGCAAGATCACTTTCCAAAAGAATTTAAACCGGCTGAGACCGGCAATTTGAGAAGCTTCCTGCAACTCTTTCGGAATCGTCTTAAAATGTTGGCGCAGCAAGAACGTTCCGAACGCAAGAGCGAAAAATGGAAGTGACATTCCTTGGTACGTATTCAACCAGTCAAGCTTTTGAATCGTAAAGAAGTTAGGAATCATCGTCGCTTCCCATGGAATCATCATCGTAGAGATGAATAAGAAGAACACGAAGTCCCTTCCTTTAAATGGGATGAAAACAAACGCATAGGCCGCCAAACTGCAAACGACTAGCTGCCCAATCATCACGGTGAGCGACACGACGAAACTATTCATCAAGTATTTCATCAACGGTAGTCGATCGAACACCTTTACATAGTTATCGAACTTAAACGCCTCAGGGAAAAACTTACCTTGCAAAATCTCAGGTCCACTCATAAACGAAATCATGAATGCATATACCACAGGGAAGAACACTAGCAGTGATGTCACGACCAGCAAAAAGTAAATCCAGACTTTCTTGAGTGTCGAGTCTCTCATTGGTAATGCACCTTCTTTTCAAGGAGCTTAAATTGAAGGATTGTGACAACCAATATGATGATGAATAAAATAACTGCTTGAGCACTGGCTGTTCCAAACTGGTAATTGATGAACGCTTCCCGATAGATCGAATACACGATCAGGTTTGTCGACTGAGAAGGTCCCCCTTTGGTTAAAATATCAATCTGCCCAAAGGTTTGAAATGCATTTATCAAGGAAATCGTGATGATGAAAAATAATGTTGGCGACAGCATCGGAATCGTAATGCGGCGCAGTCTGTAGAAATACCCCGCTCCATCTATGCGCGAGCTTTCATACAAATGCTCGTCAATGTTCTGCAATCCTCCGAGAAGGATGAGGAATGAAAATCCGGTATTCATCCAAATCGTAGACACGGCTATCGAAAACAGCGCCCACTCCGGATCCAGCAGCCACTGCACTTGAGGCAGATTGACGGCCACCAAAATCCGGTTGAACAACCCCACACTCGGATGAAACAAAAATAGCCAAATGACTGAAGAGGCTGCAACGGAAATTCCCATCGTCGAGGAATACATCGTTCTGAAAAAGCCGATTCCCTTCAATTTTTCGTTCGCCAGCAAAGCGAAAAATAATGATAGAATAATCCCGATGGGCACTGTATACAGGACAAATAACCCGGTTGCCTTCATACTATTCAAAAATGCTGGAGATGTGAGTAAGTAACTATAGTTTTCAAATCCCACATTCACAGCGGCATTTCCATTTTGGTCCGTTAAAAAGAAACTTAAGTAAATCGTCCGGATCATCGGATAGAAAAGGAATACCGCAAACAAAACAATCGATGGCAGCAAATACAAAAACCCCGTACGTAAATTCGCAGATCGCTGCCAGACGCCAGGCGCTTTAACGGTCGTCATAAGCTCACCTCTTTCGCTATGGAAAGATGCGCAAGCCCCTCAGGTTTACGAATCAGTTCTCCTGTCTCTTCATCAAACACACAGAAGTATTCAGAACCCAGCAGAATTGGAACTTGGTCACCAATCGCAATATCCCACTGCCCGCTCCATTTCGCCATCCATTCACGATCACCTACTTGGAAAGAAAACACGGTTTCGTTGCCCAGGATTTCAACATTCGTTACGTCCACTTGAACTTTATTGCCCATTTCAGTTCCTGTGACAACCGGTTGAATATGTTCTGGACGAATCCCCGCAAGCAATGGTCTCGCAGCCCCCGCGATCATCTGCTGTTCCGTCATCGAAACCTGGATCGTATCGCCGATGAAGACCCCCGACTTTGTCGGCTCCATTCGAGCAGGGCTGATATTCATCGGCGGAGATCCGATGAACGTCGCAACGAAAGGATTGGCAGGATAATTGTAAATGTCGATCGGCTTTCCGACTTGCTGGATCTTCCCTTCATGGAGAATCATGATCCGGTCGCCCATCGTCATCGCTTCGACTTGATCGTGCGTAACATAGATCATCGTAATACCAAGCTTGCGTTGTATTCTGCGAATCTCAGTCCTCATGTGCGCCCGCAACTTCGCATCCAAGTTGGAAAGGGGTTCATCCATCAAACAAATCGGTGCTTCGCTGACAATGGCTCGGGCAAGTGCAACCCTCTGTCGCTGGCCGCCCGAAAGTTCACGCGGCTTCCTTTTTAAAAAGTCGGATAATCCGAGCATCTCCGCTACTTCATTCGCTCTTTTCGTTTGTTCCGCTTTCTTCACTTTTTTCACGTCAAGACCAAACGTAATGTTTTGGAAGACGGTCAGATGGGGATACAATGCATAGTTTTGAAACACCATCGACAAATCCCGTTTGTCTGGCGATAAATGATTCGCACGCTTGCCGCCGATTTCAAGCACGCCACCTGTAATCTCTTCCAGTCCTGCAATCATCCGCAGCATCGTGCTTTTCCCGCACCCAGATGGTCCGACCAAAACAAAAAACTCCCCAGGTTCAATTGTGACGTCAATATTCGAAATCACATCCACTTGTTTGTCATAAGACTTGGACACGTCAATCAGTTCGACTCTCTTCATTCAATCCATCCTTTCAGCTAGTCAACTTCCATTTGACCTGTCGCTCTTCTCAAGGCCATGGTATCATTTTCATTAACAAGATCACGCATTATTTACATAAGTTAACTGCATCTTTACATACAATTTACATTCCAATCGAAATGGAGGAGATTCCCGTGAAGGTTCTTAACGTTTCCATCTTGCTCATACTCTTCCTTTCTGGTTGCGTGCCTGCCGTGCAACAACCTGTCCCCCTGCCGTCAGAGCCATTTCTAGTTATTGCGCATCGCGGAGCATCAGCCTATGCGCCGGCCCACACTTTTCCTTCTTATGAACTTGCGATTGAAATGGGGGCCCATTATATAGAACTCGATCTCCATCGGACGAAAGATGGGAAACTTGTTGTTCTTCATAATGATTCGATCGAACTGAATGGGCACGAAGTCGAGATTGATGAGATTTCGTCTGACGTGTTAAGCGCTTTCAAACCGGCGGAAGAGTTTAATCAGCCGACTAACGAATACGCATCGCAAAAGTTTGCGAGTCTCCGCGTTCCTTCTTTGGAACAAGTACTCCGGGAATTCGGCGACCAAACCAATTATTATATTGAAATCAAGTCTCCAGACCGTTATCCCGGAATTGAACGACAGCTCATCGACCAATTGAGCGATCATCATCTGCTGGATCGAGATGACCCGCTTCCGAAAGTCATCATTCAATCATTCAGCAGTGATAGTTTAAAAGAAGTGCATGCATTGAGTCCCGGAACCCCTCTCATTCAACTGTATTCCTTTAAAAAAAAGGCGAAATTGTCTCCTGCAAAACTGAAAAAAGTTTCCCGCTATGCATCCGGAATCGGTGTTAACGCATCAGTTGTCACAGAACACCTAGTTAACACAGTGCACGAGTCCGGTCTCGCTATACATCCTTTTACCGTCAATGAAATCGAACAACTCTCCTCACTGATTTCCATGGGGATCGATGGTGTTTTCACTGATAAGCCCGATCTCATTATTACGTCTTTAAATCAACACAAATCATTAAATTAAATTTTCAAAATAATTATAACATACAATTTTACAATATTCCCTACAAAATTCAAATATATTACTTTAGTAGAAAATGAATCCAACAATAAGGGTTCCTTTTTCGGCTCCTTCTAGTAACTTATGCAACTCACAATTAGGTGTTCATCTATCTGATGGAGCTATTTTGTATTACAAGGAACCGGTATCACATAAAGATCCGAACATTAACTATGTACAATCCATGAATTGCATGATCTATAAATCTTCTATTTTTATAAAGCTATTCACATCGCGCAATTTTTGTCGATAAATGACGTATAAGCATTCGATGGAGCTTACTTTCTTTCCTTAATCCATTAAATCAAACTCAGAAATGGTGGATGACTGTGGAACTAACCACAAAGAGATATAAATACAAACGAATCTTTTTACTCATAACTTTTGTAGTAATTCTTCCATTTCTTTTTGAAGAATTCATCATCCAGTTCTATCATCTGGACTTTGAGAACAAAACTTTTTATGACCTGCTAAATACAGGCGCTTTACTGCTATTTGCATTTCCAGTTTTCTTTTATTTGATCCGGAAAACGGATCAGACCGCTTTTTACTTGGAGCAGCAACATGAAGTTAACAAAAAAATACAGCATAAGCTGGAGTTATCCAATATTGAATTAGCTTACAATGCAAATCATGACTTCTTAACCGGTCTTCCGAATCGATACCAGTTATTTAACCTTCTGGACAAAATGGCTTCTGAACGTACTGAACTTGCTGTATTGTTCATCGATTTGGACCGTTTTAAATCCATTAATGATACGATGGGACACTTATCGGGCGATCAGTTCATCAAGTTAGTGAGCATTCGATTGAAGCAAGCCACTCCTCTTGGCACCCAAGTTTTTCGTCATGGCGGAGATGAATTTGTTATCTTGTCAGAACTGCCTAATTATCGTTCAATTGAAATTGCAGAAGGAGTGCTTGAATCTTTTAAAAAGCCATTCAATATTCACAATACAACACTCTATGCGTCTGCAAGCATCGGAATTAGCCATCTCCCTGACCACGGGGCAGACGCAGTCACATTGATAAAGAACGCTGACCGTGCGATGTATCAGGCAAAAGAACAAGGCGGCAGTATGTATACTATCTATTCCTTATTATCCCAAAATGACGAACACAAGCAGTTGATGCTTGAAAATGATCTCCGCGATGCATTGGAAACCGATCAGCTGCTGCTTCACTATCAGCCCGTTATCGATTTAGAAACCGGACTGCTGAAAAGTTTTGAAGCGCTCGTTCGATGGAAGCATCCAAAACTTGGACTCGTTTCACCTGCCGAGTTCATTCCTGTAGCTGAACGCTCCATGCTTATAAATGATATTGGGACGTGGGTGCTCGAGACAGCGTGCCGACAAGTTAAAGAGTGGCATGCTGTCAACAGCGATATTGGGCTCGCAGTCAATGTCTCAATTCGTCAATTCCGAAACCCACAGTTCCCGGATCTCGTTAAAGATGTATTGGAGATTACGGAATACCCAGCACATTTGCTCATATTGGAAATTACCGAATCGATGATGCAAGACGACTGGGAATCCATTCGAATCATTGACGAAATCCGTACTCTTGGTGTGAAATGGGCAATCGATGACTTTGGTACAGGCTATTCCTCTTTAAGCAAACTGGCTTTTTTGCCCATCGATTATTTAAAGATTGACCGTTCCTTTACTATGGAAATGCTGACCCACCCACCCATGCAGTCGATTGTTCAAACCATCATCGATATGGGACGGAATTTGGATATGGAACTTATTGCAGAAGGCATCGAAGAGGCAGGACAATCTTTACTTCTTCAGCATTATGGATGCCAATTCGGACAAGGGTATTTGTTTAGCAAGCCGCTTCCTGCAGAAGAAATAGAGCAGGCATATTGTCTAACTACGTTAATGAAAGTCCATTAACGGCAAAAACGCTGTGAACACCTAATTCTAGGTGCTCACAGCGTTTTTGTTATTCCAAAAGATCTTGCGCATGCGGCATTGCCGAGAGCGCGCCAGGCTTTGTTACGCAAATTGCACCCATCCTATTTCCGAACTGAATGATCTTTTTCCAAACAGACACATCATCCAATGTCAGGGTTCCACCATGCTTGTACATCTGACATAAGACTCCTGCCATGAACGCATCACCAGCACCTGTCGTATCGACTGGAGTCGTTTTAACAGTTGGAATCCGAATCGTTTCCCCATCAATGAGTACGAGTGTCCCATTCTCGCCTTGAGTAATCATGACAACGGGAATTGAAAAGTTCTCCAGTTTACGTATCCCGACTTCCAGCGACTCCGTATTCATCATGAACGTCAGTTCTTCTTCAGTTAACTTCACTAAATGGGCTTCCTTAAGAAACGAAACTGTAGTTTCGCGGCAGATCTCTTCGGACTCCCAGCGCAGAGGACGAATGTTAGCATCGAACGAAATGAGAGCACCTGATGCCTTCGCCATACGGACTGCTTGTTTTGTAGTGTGAAAGGCAGTCGGGTGAAACATCGTTCCCGAACAGATATGTAAAATGGATGTTTGCTGAAACGTCTTTTCTTTCAAATCAGCCGCAGTAACTTGCAGATCAGGCGTTTCGTTTTGATAGTCAGCAAATACCCGATCGTGTTCAGGAGTTAAGTGAACGAATACACCATTCACTCGCTTTTCGGGAATTTCTATCGCGGCACTTAAATCGACTCCCTCTTTCTGTAGTTCTTTGCGGACAAATTCCGATGTCTCATCACTTCCTGTTACTGTAATGAAGGATACCGGTGCACCAAGTCGCGCAACACCTGCTGCTACATTGACGGTCGCACCACCTAAATAGGTGTGAAACGATGAATTCGTCTCATCCTCTGCAATGTAATCGACGAATACATCGCCATAAACCAGCACGTGTTTGTTCATACGGGTTCCCGCCTCCAGTTCATCTTAAATATAGTGACTTCTGTGCTAGTCAGACACATCCATCCTTTGTCCTTTGTAGTATTCGATTTCATACGAAAGACTGCTTCATCCGAAGACGAAGCTGGTTGTCAGTTCTGTTCCAGCAAGTGTTCAGACTGCGCTTTATGCTTTCTGTACAATGGATTATTCGGCTGCAGCTGAATGGCATATTCGATTGCTTCAATCGCATCTTGATGACGGCCAAGCGAGCGTAGACTGTTCGCTTTATGGAACCAGAAATCATAGCGAGAAGGATGGCGGTCGACAAGCATTGCCATAATATCGACAGCTTCGCCGTGTCGGCCGAGCTCCCGCAAATAATTCGATTTGTGATAAAGGAAAAACGAATTTTCCGCTGAAAGTTCCGCTCCTTTATCAAACTCCAGTAATGCGTGTTCAGACTGGTTCATGGACCGGTAGCAGCCTGCTGTGTAGAAATAGAATTCAAGCTCTTCTGGAGCCACTTCCAATGCACGGCTGTACTGTTCCAGCGCTTCTTCAAATCGTCCTTGTGAAGCTAAGTAATAGCCGGAATAGTAGAGCAGATCCAAGTTATCCCCGTCGGACTCGAGAGCTGTTTGGACCACTTGTGCAGCACTATTCCAATCGCCAATTGCAGCTAATGCTTTCGCCTCTAACAACGCAGGATGCTGAGGGTCTTCTAACGTGTCAGTCAAGATTTCCAGGACCCTATTTTGTTTTTGTTCATCTGCATAATAGATTGCTGTTTTTCCGTCGAAGTCTTGTATATCTACAGTGGCACCCGCTTCATATAATGTCTGGACAACATCTGCATACAATCGGCCGCCATCCCCTAAAATCACCGCTTCGAGTAAAGCAGACCAGCCAAGATAATTCACATGGTCAATTGGAACACCTACCGACAAACAAGATTCCACAGTACGCAGATATGCTTTTTCAGCAGCAGGCAGCAATGCCGTTCCGCCGAATCGATTCACACTCGCTACGTCCGCACCCGCTTGTGCCATCAGTTCAAGTGAGGTCGAAAATCCATTCGCCCCTGCACATATGAACGGCGTCAACTCTGTATGATCACGATGATTCGGATCACTCCCCGCAGCTAGCAGCCGCTCTACCATTGCTACGTCATTTCGCTGCACAGCAACCATTAAGGCTGTTCGGCCGCTGTCATCTATCGCTTCTACATCCACTTGTTCCGTCAGTAATTGGGCAACACGTGCAGAGTTTCCTTCCTGTACCGCTTGCAATAACTCGTGCTGTTCCAGTTTACTATCCATGTGACCTCTCCTTTTCGTCTTGATTTGTAGTACTTTCAGTGTACTCGAAGTTGTTGTACTTTACCTTATTTCTATCAAAATAAACTAAAGGGTTAGAAAATAGCAATCAGTCTATCTAAGTGGGTTTCGAAATCTCATTCACTAATGGAATCATGCTATACTTTTTACAAAGAAAGAAAGAAAGGATGATTGGATGAATCAGCAGCAAGCGCTTCAGCAAACATTTACTCATGCACGCACTTATTTCCCGAGTCTTGGGAGTTCTTACAAAGGACGGCCTGTGTTATTTTTCGATAACTCTGCGGGTGCACAAGTTTCCCAATTTGTCATCGACCGTGTAACGGACTATTATATTCACCGAAATGCTCAAAAAGGAACTATTTTTGCACGCACTGAAGAGATGCAGCATACTATCGTTGATGCAAGACAACTGGCAGCTGATCTGATAGGAGCAAACGATCATTCTGAAATCGCTTTCGGACAAAACGCAACCAACTTCTTCCACCTTTTCGCCCACCATCTTGGAAGAGATTTGACAAAGGGCGATCACATTGTGATTACAGAAGCTGATCATCACGCAAATGTAAATCCTTGGATGGAACTTGCAGAACGCGGCATTCACGTTCATCTGTGGAATGTGGATGACCAAGGAAATTTGGATTTTGCACAGTACGAAGAATTACTTGCACTGCGCCCTAAAATTGTCGCAGCCGGCTGGGCTTCAAATGCGACTGGCACCATTCATGATATGAAAAAAATCACTGCAATGGCTCATGCAGCAGGAGCGCTGGTCGTTGCAGACGGTGTGCAAGCGGCCAGTCACATCGCGCTCGATGTTAAAGAGGCAGGCGTCGATTTCTCAGCATTCTCCACCTACAAAATCTTCGGCCCGCATATGGGCTTTGGATACGTGAACCGCGATCACTTAAACCGGTTGAATGGCTGGCGTATTAAGGAAGAACTCGAGAAAGATGCGTACTTCTTTGAAGTCGGATCACAAAATCACGAAGGCATCGAAGGGTTTATCGGCTCGATGGACTATTTGGCGCAAGTAACAAAAGATGCACAAGCGAATGGTTTTTCTTTAGATGAAACCCCGCTTGCACAAGCTCGCCCTAAGCGGCGTGAACTCGCTGGTGCCATGCATTTCGCTCATCTTTTTGAACAGCAATTAACGGATCACTTCCTTGCGAAACTTGCAGATGTCGAACATGTCGTCTTATACGGAAAAACGGCTGAACAATCCGCTGAACGTCTGCCTGTGTTTTCATTCAATATTGAAGGCATCGAACCAGATGTACTCGGTCGTGAATTGAATGAAGCCGGTGTCGAAGCTCGAACTGGAAACTATTTGGCCATTAATCTGATGAAACGATTAGCACCTTCTTTCGGAGGGAGTGCCCTCCGGATTAGCCTTGTCCATTACAATACAGTTGAAGAGATCGACCGGTTTTTCGAAATTCTGGACGAAGTGCTTGTAAATTTAAAAACTCGTATATTCTAATTAGAAAATGCCTTTGCTTGTTTTCGTTTACAAGCAAAGGCATTTTTATGTGTGGATCATTTACCGTGGCATTTCTTATATTTCTTACCGCTTCCGCAAGGACACGGATCATTGCGTCCGACCTTCTTCTCAGCAACAGCCGAATCTTTTGTTAATGGTTTCACTTGTGTTCTTTCTACAAGAGACATTTCTTGCGGTGTATGTCCTCTGTTTTCAATTAAACGAACCGCATTTGATACATTAATCGCTACGGGAACTATACGTTTCACGCTTTCTTCTTCCAATGGACCCGCTTGTGCCATCAGACGGCCGATCACTTCCATGAAGTTTGCATGCCATTTGGAAAGACCTTCCATGAACGTGAAAAGCATGCGATCCACTTGAATTTGTGGAATGTGTTCTTCCAAGAAGAGTTTTTCCAATTGCTGCAGTTCCGGCGTTTTCTCTACATATCCTGGATCTGCCAAGAGAAGAACGTCTTCTTTCGCTGGCTCATAATAAGGCTTTTCGATTGTTTCCCGAACGAAGACATCTGGGTCGATTCCAATTAGTTTCGACCCAAGTAATACGCCGTCTTTATAGAAGATGTTCTCTTCTTGTAAGCTGACACTTACATCACTTGCCTCGATGAATTCACTAAGCTCTTCTACTGTAATCTGATGTTCGTTTTGTGTGTTATACAAAGAAATTACACGCGCATACGGCACCATTCCGTAAAGACGGGTAGTCGCACGGATATAAGCTAAAATCGTATCCTGATGCTCCGCAAACGGATTGGCTTTTTTAGTTTTAGCTTGTGGTTCTAGTTTAGATTTTGTTTTCGGTTTAGATTCAGGCTTCGCAGAAGTTGACGGCTCTTCTGTCATCTCCGAATCCCGATATGGATCGCTTATAATCTTGTAGTTTTGGTGGTTAACTTCATTCCACTCGGTTTTCTTATACTTCACTTGTTTCAACACGTCATTGATAGCTTGTTTGTCATACGGCTTAAATTCCCTACCTTTCATCCACTCTGTCATATGAGCATGTTCGGGGTGTGCAGGATTCTCGATGATTGACAAAAACGAAGCGAATCCGCCTGGTCCGCCTACATCTTCAGGAGGCGCGTCGCCTTCTCCGTCCAGTACTGTAGGGAATCCGAAATGATAGTCTTCTACAATCTCTTCGAGTTCGACTAAGAAACGCCATCCGTCTCCAAAATCGTATGTGTACGTCAATTCCTTGTGCTTCTCAATATATTTATCGATTTTTATCCGTGTCGGCTGTTTTGGAGTGAGTTTAGAACCTTCTCTCAGTTCTTCTCGCTGCTCCAAATTATTCGTAATGCATACATCGTCCACTACGACTTCAAAGAAGTGGTACGGTTCATCGACATTGTAACTTTCGAAGTTGGTCACACGCTGAATCGTTTCGTGAAGACGGTTGAATGTAGCGCCTGCTGGCATAATTACTCTCCGCCATACTGCCGGCTCTACATCGATCATTGTTAGTTTAAGTATATAAGACTTCATAAAGTCACCTCATCTTAGTGCATAAATTAGTTTAGCTGTTAATAATAGTGTAACATAATTCGGACGAACTCCGCGTCTATACCTATTATACAGGCATTTGTTCATAGGTTAAGTGAGTTAAAACTATCTATGTCAATCGACTATTCAAAAAATTCATTGACTTTTATAGAGTCATTCCTTATGATAAATATATCTTCCAGAAAGCAGGTGATCACTATGGCAAACTTCAACTTGACGATTGTAAATTGGATTGGACCCATACTTTCACCTGCCATGCCTTAACAATCGGCATGTTTCTTCTGATATGCGCGTGAAAGCATGGAGTCCAATCCGCGGACCCATGCTTTTTTCTATGCCCATATTTAGGAGGAATTCATTTGAAAACATTGAAGAATTATGGTTGGAACGAAGTGCATCAAACATATTGGAACGAACAACGGAACGAACTAAAGAAAGACACGTACACGATAGGACGCGTTATATTGGAACACAAACATATGTATCGGGTTTTCACCGAACAAGGCGAATGGTTATCGGTCTGTTCCGGTTCTTTACTTCATAACGCACTGGATCGCCAGGATTATCCTGCCGTTGGTGATTGGGTAGCACTTGAACAAATGCCCGGAGAGCAACGCGGAATTATCCACTCGATTTTACCGCGAACTTCTATTTTCTCCCGGAAAACTGCGGGTGAAACGATGACAGAACAACTCATTGCAGTGAATGTCGACATCGTGTTCCTCGTTACTTCGGTGAATGATGATTTTAACATCCGAAGGCTGGAACGCTATTTGGTCGCGGCGTATGACTCAGGCGCCGTGCCCGTCATTGTGCTGACAAAAGAAGATCTATGCGAGGCACCTGAGGATTTCATCGAACAGGCGCAAGAGATTGCTTTTGGTACGGATGTACTCGCAGTCAGCAGTAAGACTGGCGATGGCATTGAACATGTCATGGCACTTCTTGAAGATGGAAAGACCGCTGCACTGTTAGGGTCGTCCGGTGTCGGAAAGTCTTCGTTAGTCAACGCTATCTGCGGAGACCAAACGATGACTGTCCAAACGATTCGGGAAGATGATGCGAAAGGCCGCCACACGACAACACATCGCGAACTTATTCCATTGCCTGCAGGCGGTGCACTCATCGACACACCCGGAATGCGAGAATTTCAGCTTTGGAACGACCACGAAAGTATTGAAGGCAGTTTTTCTGATATCGATTCGTTATCTGCTTCATGCAAGTTTAATGATTGCCGACATCAGTTTGAACCAGGATGTGCAATACAACGGGCATTATCGGATGGATCCCTCGCCGAAGACCGATTCGCAAGCTATCTCAAACTTCAGCGCGAAATTGCCTACTTGGAACGTAAAACAAATACACAAGCGCAAGCTGCTGAACGAAAAAAATGGAAAACGATTACTAAATCACAGCGCAAATGAGTTTTGACATAAAAAAATGAAAGCGGTCGATGGATCGCTTCCTTTCTTCATGCTTATATAATGGCTTTGACAATCAACTGGATAATCAATCCGATGATGACAAGCCTGAGTAAGATTCGAACGTGCTTAGGATTCAGCTTCTCTGCAATATGGACACCGATTTGCGCACCAGACATCGAACCGAGTACAAGTGCAAGGGCGATGGGCCAAATTATTTTCCCCATTGCCATATAGGTGATGGCAGCACCCAATCCACTTGAAAACGAGGCGAGTCGAACAAATCCGATTGAGCGCATGTAGGATATTTTTAATTGATTGAACAAAAAGAGGAGTAACGTTCCCTGCCCAGGACCAAATAATCCATCATACAAACCAATTCCAAGAAGCCCTGTCACGCCAGTTTTTGATGGCTGCAAGGTCGCTATACCCGAAAAGTCGGCTTTCGATAGAAAAGAAGTGAAAAATGCGCCAATCAGCAAGACGATGGCCAGCTTATAAAGAGCAGCGTCCGATATGTGAGTGGCAATCAGCCCCCCGACTGTACCGGCGGTTAAGGAGAGCGGGAGAATCCACCATGATTCACGGAGTGTGATTTGTTTTTTCAGGAGAACGGTTAAGAACGTAGTGAAAGAACTGAAGGTCGTGGAGATCTTACTGGCTCCGATTACAGAGTGGATTGGAATTCCCATAAGCAGCATTGCGGGCATCGTGATAAGACCGCCTCCGCCTGCAAGTGTTCCAAGCATCATTGCGACAAGTGCTATGAAAAAGAGTAGCACGTATTCCATATTCACTCGCCTCCCTTCTGCTTCCAGTATACTCTCACAAGCAGCATAAGTGAATTCGATAGTTTTTAATGAATAACATAAGGGTTCCTTATGTTGCGAATCATTTCCATCTACCTCATTATTAAGAGGTAGTGGAAGATGTCGTCTTTTTCATCTTACGGTGCGGATATGATTTACTGATGAACGGAATTTCGTCACATCCGTGTGATTTGTTCGTATAGACAGCCATGACGAATAATACGTTGGCCATTAGTTGTGCGAAGTCGAATAGAATTTCAGGGACATCACGCTCCACAGAAACTTTGTGCAGTGCGCGAACAGATTTTTTCGCTTCACTTCGGCACACATGGAGAACGGTTGCAGCATGTGTTCCTTGTGGAAGGACGAATTGCTCAATCAGCTCACCCAGCTCAGCTACGTATTCATCATACATTTCACTAAGGCGCTCTAAATCTACCGGAAAAATTGCCAGTTTCCCTCGAACTGAACCATTTAAATGGTATGCAAGCGGCTGCAGCCAGCGGAGATCCGTTTGTACTTTTTCCACGTCTGCCGTCAGGGATAATGCTTCTCCGATTCGAGTCGTCAGCGAGTCTGTACGGATTTCAAAGTCGACAGTAGATGGTGTTTCTCTCATGAACGGATAACAAATATAGCGCATATCTTTTTTCATAATTTCTCCTTCTTTCATTAATAGGATACTTTTGAATCAGTATACCATAGGTTTAAATCTCATTTATGTACATCACGGAAAACTATAAATCGTAACTACTCATTGGAGGCCCGACATGTTATCGGATAAACAGATTAAAAGAATTCAGCAGTTACAAACACAATGCGAAGATTATGACCAAATCGAATTGAAATTGAATTGGGATATGCTTCGCGAAAGGAAAGATGACTCACTGGACTTCTTTATGTGGAAGGAAGATGAACTCATTGCCTATCTAGCGTTATATGGGTTTGGTTCAACAGCCGAAGTGTGCGGCATGGTAAAACCGTCTGAACGCCGGAACGGTTACTTCTCGAAACTGTGGTCTCAAGCGTCGAAGGTAATTCAACATAACGACTTTGACAAAGTGCTCTTTAATGCACCCGGAACCTCCGACTCTGCAAAAGGGTGGCTTGCCGATCAGCCATGCGATTATTCATTCTCTGAGTTCCATATGCATTGGAACGAACAAGATCTCGCGGAAACAATAGACATCACCATGCGGGAATCTACTATAGAAGATAAAGTATTTGAAATCGCTTTGGACGCCGAAGCCTTCTCCCTATCTCTTGCGGACGCGGAGTCCTATTATACTGAACGCCTGTCCCGGGCGAAAGAACGCCGTTATATCATCGAAGCGGATGGATCTTCAGTCGGTAAAATCCGGGTCACGCGCAGTCTGGATGAATCGTACTTATCTGGATTCGCAATCACTGCCGATTCCAGAGGCAAAGGCTACGGCAGCCAAGCACTGCAATGGATTGTGAAACAGGAAATCCCAACCGGTAACACGATCAAACTGGACGTAGAAACAAAAAACGATAACGCACTGAAACTATACGAACGAGTAGGTTTCGTGCATCAGCAACGTCAGGATTACTATGAAGTGGATATGGGGTTATTGAAAGCGCGTTTGTCCGTTTGCCGGTGATGCTGGAAGTGCTGGTGAAAAGTCTTTGTTCTGAAGTAGCGGAAGTGGAACCTGTAGTTTTTTGAAGTTAGAAATGGTTAATCGGATAACGCCCGGATTTCCTTTAATGGGAATCCGGGCGTTTCTGCGGGCTGTTATCAGCCCCATCAAAGTGCTGCTACGAAGATAGCCGGAGAGTAACGTCCCCCACTCATGACAACTGCCATTGGGAAAAATAATGAAAATCCAGCCGGGAAACCGACTGGGGCTGCACTTTTTAATTTGACCAGGCTGCGTAAATCGGCCAAATGGCTGCTGAGATTGCCAATAAAATTACGATGAACACAAATGTGCGCACACGTCGCTTTGTATTCAACAGATTGAAGTTATACAAAACGAATGCACTGAATAGAAACAACACTCCTGCAAAGAGCGCAGGGATGAATTGCGTCAGACTGCTTAAGTATAAAATCATGTAACCGAAGACAGTGGGTACTGCTAGTATGACGAATAGGATGGCAGACAAAACCAAGTTCACTAAAAGCTTGTCATTAATTGTATAGCTGGTGTGCATCATTTTTTGGAAGTTTGTAAGCATTTGTTTGCGTTTCATGAGCTTCGTGCTCCTCTTGGTGGTTTGTTTTAGTTGGATGCGCCATTTGCAATTAGATAGGTTACTGCGAGAGCGATTGCTGCGATGACCATGAAGGTAAAGAATCTGGTTTTGGTTATGAACCATTTATAGAGAATGAGAGAAACGAGTAAGAAGAACACCGTTGGGACAGTCACGATGAATGGGAGTTGAAGGTAATCTTCATTCACTACTGTGATGAGTCCAACGGCGAATGTGCCTAGAAACAATAGAACTGCTAACGTTGCGGATAGTGGCTCGGCCATCGACCTCTCTCCTTTTGAAATTAGTGTTCATCCAACGAAACGTACCCTGTTTTCTCCACGAGTTCCTGGCCTTCATCTGAAACAATCCAATCGATTAATGGCTGTACGTTCGGATTTTTCGTACCTGCTGTTACAGCATAGAATTCCGAGGAAATTGGATATTCCCCTGAACGAATTGTTTCTTTTGTTGGAGCAATGTCTTCCACTTGAATTAACTTAATTTGATCATTGCCGACCATTTCCATCGAATAGTAGCGGAATGAAAAGCCGATTGCGTTTGTGTAATTCCGATAAGTGGAGACCTCTTTAATAATGCCACCCATTCCTTCTGGGACATTTTCCTCAGGTGCTTTCATGATTGGTACATCGCCCATGAAGCGTTCGAGGGCTGTCTGACTGCCGCTGTCTGCGGGACGCTGAAATGCCCGAATAGTTTCGTTATTCCCGTCGACCTCTTTCCAGTTGGTGATTTTGCCGGCATAAATATCTTGGATTTGCTGAACGGTCAAACTGTCGACTGGGTTGTTGCTGTTGACGAAAAAGACGAATGCTTCTTTGCCGATTGGTGTCATCTGCATTTCCTTTTTTAAACGTTGCGCCGTTTTCTTTTGCCCGTCTGAAGGACCTGCGGCAAAAATGACGTCCACACTGCCGTTCAGTAAATTGTTGTACGCTTCGGGCGTTGTATTCACCATGACGTCACTGTCTGTCGGATAATACTCTTTTTTAGGATAAAGCGCTTCTGTGAATGACGCGTAAAGTGGATACAGCGCAGTTGCCCCATCCAGTTTCGGAACTGGTTCTTGGATTTTCAGAGTCGCAGGATGATCGAGTTTAGCGAGACTGTCTAGGTTTCTGAAAGGTTCGTATTGGTAGACGTCGATTTCTGCGCTGACAGTTGGCATGCTTTGTTTGTAGGACTCCCGGATTGGCACAATGGCTGTCACTATAAGCGCTGCGCCTGCGATTATGCTGAATGCAAGAATTCGACGTTTCGTTTTGAAAAACTTGAGCAATAGAAATGTCGCGAGCAGGTAGGTGACTGTCGGCACTGCGATAATGAGCGGGATGTACTGAATTTGTCCTTGTAACAAAGTGAGCACGACCGCAAAAAACGTAATAATGGCGAGCGGGATGAATAGGATGATCGATTTGAATACATCCATTGGATAGGCCCCTTTCTATTTGGTTCATTTAGTGTATTATTACACCATTCGTTTCTTGCGTCAATAGGCAGATTATTTGTTTGTGGGGATGGCTGGTGATTTGAGTTTGGATTTAATATAGGGTTTGCTTGTCCGACACTTGTGGGTAGTTGTCCGACATTAGGAGCGGATTCTTCTACACTCAACTTGTGTTCTTTATCACTTTTAGTGATTTCTTCGACACTACGCGAAGTTTCTCGATAAGTAGACACAATTCACCCCGTGTCAAAGACTTGACTAGTGGCGATTTGCGCACCAAAAAAGCACTCGCGGCTGCGAGTGCTTTTCTATAATTCATTTACATAAACATACCAGCGATCGTACCGCTCATTAAGTTTGCGAGCGTACCTGCGAGTACTGCTTTAAAGCCTAATTTCGCAACGACTGCGCGTTGGTTTTCGGCAAATGCTGTCATGCTGGCGATTAGGATTCCGAGAGATCCGATGTTTGCGAATCCACATAATGAGAACGTGAGGATCGCGACGGTTTTGTCCGACAGGGCTTCGATCATCGGCTGGAATGATGTGAACGCGACCATCTCGTTCAAGATCACTTTTTGACCGAGTAAGTTACCTGCTGTCATCGCTTCAGACCAAGGAACGCCCATTGCGAACGCGAGTGGTGAGAAGATGTAACCAAAAATCTGCTGAATCGAGATTTCCGGGTGGCCGAACCAGCCGCCGATTCCGCCCAGAATTCCGTTCGCCATCGCGAGAAGTGAAATGAAGGCAATCAGCATCGCGATAATGAGTCCGGCCATTTTCAATCCTTCCGCAGCACCTTTTGTGACTGCATCGATTGCGCCTGGCTTCACTCCGCCTTCGCCGATCAATTCTTTCGGTTCATCGTCCCCAACGTTTTTCGGTACTTCTGTTTCAGGAATCAAGATTTTTGCGAATACAAGTCCTGCAGGTGCTGCCATGAAACTTGCGGACAGCAAGTAATTGATAGGGATACCGAGTGCTGCGTATGCAAGCATCGTGCCGCCTGCGACGGATGCGAGTCCCCCAACCATGACAGCGAACAGTTCAGAACGCGTGAGTGTTTTAATATATGGTTTAATAATCACCGGTGCTTCTTGTAGTCCTAAGAAAATATTAGACGCTGCAGTGAGTGATTCCGGTTTGCTTGTCCCTAGAATTTTAGCCAATCCCCCGCCAACGATCCGTACGAAGAATTGCATAATGCCAAAGTGGTAGAGAAGAGAAATGAGTGCCGTAACGAAGATCGCCATCGCCGCAACTCGGATGCCAAAGATGAAACCTGTTGGAGCAGATGAATCCGCAAGACTTCCAAATACGAATGCGAGTCCTTCGTTACCATAGTGGATCACATTTTGGACACCGCCAGAAAACTTTTCAATAACTGCTCGTCCTCCTGAAGACTTTAAGACGAGATAACCAAAGAAGATTTGCATCGCAACTCCAATTACGACGACACGGTAATTGATTTTACGTTTGTTGTCAGAGAGCAAAAAAGCAATGAAAAGGATGACGAGGCATCCAAGTAGGCCAGTTAGGATATTCATTAGATTCTCCTCTATTAATTGGATTATGAAACAATGTGTAATCGGTTTCATATAATTTAACACAGGTTGAATAGGAGCGCCAATAAGAAATTGTGACATACTATTTACAACATCTTGTATGACTTCATGAATATTGGTATATTTGTGTAAACGATAACATAACAGAGGTGAAACCGATGGCTACAATAAAAGATGTGAGTAAGTTAGCGGGCGTTTCTGTCGCAACTGTTTCCCGGTATTTAAACAAGAATGGCTACGTCAGCAAAGAAGCTGGAGAGACGATTGCCGAGGTCATTGAAAAGCTTAATTACCGTCCGAATAATATTGCCAGAAGTCTAGCTGGCATGAAGACGGCTACGATCGGGTTAATGGTTCCTGATATTTTGAACCCGTTCTTCCCTGAACTTGCGCGAGCGATTGAAGACGCAGCGAATGACTATGGCTATACCGTTATGTTGTGCAATACCGATAATGACTCTGCGAAAGAGCAAAAATACATCGACACCCTGCTTCATAAGCAAGTGGATGGAATTATCATTTCCTCCTATGGCATAAAACCTGAACACTTAAGCAGTTTACAAAAACAATCCATTCCAGTCATTCTCATAGATAATGTGTTTTCGAGTGACTCTGTCGTCTCCCTTACCGTTGAAAACGAGCGCGGTGGTGAACTGGCTGTCGAGCATTTACTCGAGCGGGGATGCTCAAAAATCGCCCACATATGCGGACCTTTGTCGATTACTTCTTCCAGAGAACGGACAGCAGGCTTTGAGAATGCAAGCCGCGGCACTGATTGGTTCACGCCAAGCCTGATTGGATACAGTGATTTCACCGTGCACGGCGGCTACACTGCGATGCTCGAGCTGCTGAGCATTCATCCTGATCTCGATGGCATATTTGCCAGTAACGATCTTATGGCGGCCGGTGCGCTGAAAGCATTACAAGAATCGGGTAAAAACGTACCGCGGGACGTGAAAGTAATTGGATTTGACGGCATTGGCCTTGAAATGATGACCCCTGAACTTTCGACCATTGCGCAGCCGATTTCCGAACTTGGGAAAACGGCAATGGATTCGTTGATGGGATTGATTCGAAAAGAATCCGATATTCTGACCGATCAAGTTTTTCCGGTGACGCTGATCGCCAAACAATCGACTATGACAAACTAAAAAGGAGCTCCCCATTATTGGGTGAGCTCCTTTAGTTTGTTGCGTGATGCGAGTTCCATGATGACCGACAGCAGCACCCCGACTAACAAACCGTTACTTATAAGTGGCTGCAGCATAACCGGGAATGCACTGAAGGTTTCAGGCGGTACATTTAAAATACTGAGTCCGACGAGCATAGGAATCGTAATTCTGTGCATGGAAATATTGTCGAGCGGCAGTCTTCTGACGTTCCGGATTGCTGTGCTAAATAGTTGTAAGTATGCGACGAACAACACTGAATCCCCCACAGTTTCTGGCATGGTCGAGAAAAACCCTCCAAGTGCGGGTATCAGACCGAGTACAATGAAAAGCGCGCTGCCCAGGATGAACGGACCTCTTTGAAAAATACGAGTGCTTTGTAAGAACCCGATAGATGACGAATAGGGTCCGAAGGGAATTAATCCAAATAATCCAGCGACAATGGTTCCAACACCTGTCACATAATACGATGCTTGGTATTGCTTGAGTGTCGTGCGTTCTTCGAACAAAGACTCCACGGTCGAGATGGCAACGAGTGAATTCGCCATATTGATGAGCCCTGCGATGAATGCCGTGACGATGATTCCGATATGCAGCTTCAGTTCACCCAATGGAAGCAATTTGAAGAGCGTGCCGCCACTGGTTGGCGTGGTTTCATTGCCAAAGAACAGGACGAATGCGACCCAACCGCCCAGCATGCCGATCAGTATAGAGAAATTGGCGATACTTCCCCTTCCCATCATGGACATGACGAGTACGGCTACGACGATGATCACTGAAAGAAGCGCAACGGGCAGATTGATAGCCCCGCCATCACCAATCCCCATCATTCCTTTGAAAAAGTACAGAATCAGCTGGCATGACAGCAGGAATAAGTAGATGACCAAAACAATGGGGTTGAATATTTTCTGGAGCAGTTCTGTAAAACCAATCGCTCCAAGAATGATTGTCACGATTCCTGCGAGCAGCATCCCTACGGCTAAACTCCCTCCGAGCTCTGAATAACTGAGACCCATTGCAGGTGCGGATGCGCATAAGCTGAGCACGAGTCCCCACCAAATGCCGCCATGACCTTCAAGGAGCGGATAGCGGTGTCCAATGAGTGACTGCAATAGGCTCGCTGCCCCTACTACGATGAATGATGTACGGATCAGTCCAGCCGTTTCAGCATCTGTCAGACCGAATGCCAATCCAATGGAAAGAGGCACAACGACTGTATTGACGACCATGAAAAAGAGCCATTGAATGCCTGCAAGTGAGAACGCAGGTTTCGATAAAGACGGCATGTTTTGTTCCCACTTTCTTAACGATTTATTGAATGAAAAGAGCCTGACAACCTACGTCAGACTCACAACAAGCACTTACTTCCCTAATGTATCCACGAGCTTCTGGATGAATCGTGCGTCATCCACTTCTAAACAAACGTCCACATTCGGTTCGCGCTTTGTATAATTCTTGAAGTCGCAAACGGTTTGTCCGTCACACAGTTCACTTTTCGTTTCGACGTCGACGAAGTATTTTTCAGTTTTCACAAGTGATCGGTCAAGTGCAACGCCCACTGCAAGCGGATCATGCATCGAGCATGCTTCTTTCCCGTTTCTTTGAAGGTAATGATTCATGTAATGAACCGTCGATTCTTCAACGAAATCACGTGCTGGTCCTGCTTGAATCGCTTCTACGTCTTTTTTCGTCAGCAATGTGTTCGAAGTCACGTCCAGTCCAACCAGCGTAATCGGAATCCCTGAATGGAACACGATTTTCGCTGCTTCCGGATCGATGTAGATGTTATATTCAGCAGTCGGAGTAATGTTGCCTGGATGGTCGACCGCGCCGCCCATGATGACAAGTTCTTTCAACCATTCTTTTAGACGCGGCTCTTTACGGAGTGCAAGCGCCATGTTTGTAAGTGGTGCTAACAAAATCACTGTAATTTCCCCAGGATGCTGCTTCGCCTGTTCGATGATGAAGTCCGGTGCAAAGCCTTCATCCCGGATTTCTACGTCCATGTCTTTCAACGCGCCGCCGATTCCGTCGTTCCCGTGGACACTGACTTCGAAGAACGGTTCGCGCAATAAGGGACGGGATGCCCCTTGAACTACTTTCAGGTCATCACGGCCGAGCAATGTTGTCACTTTACGTGTATTGAGCGTCGCTTGTTCTAAAGACGTGTTGCCGTTCACTGTCGTAATGCCGAGGATGTCCGCTTCTCCGCTTTTTTCCGCAAGCAAGATTCCGATTGCGTCGTCAATTCCTGTGTCTACGTCAATAATCACTTTTTTCATGCTTGTCCCACCTTTTCAGATTCTAGTAGTTCGGTAATGCAATGTAAGCCTGTCGCTACGCCATATTTCAGTGCATCCAAGTTCACATGGTAGTGTGCGTTATGCCAAGGGAAATTCTCTTTTTCGGATGAACCCGTTCCCCAATACATGAAGACGGATGGAACTTCACTTGCAACAATCGAGAAGTCGTCGCCACTCATATACGGGTGTTCATTGACAACAACGGCTTGGTCTCCGAATGTCTTTGTGACGGACTTCGTTAACACATCTGTCAGTTCAGGGTCATTCCAGCTCGCTGGATAGCCTTTGCTGTAGTTGTATTCATACGATCCGCCCCAAAAATCAGTGATTGAGCGAAGCAATACTTCAAGTTGAGAAGCGATTTTATCTTGAGTTTCGGTCTTGATGGTACGGACCGTTCCAGAGATTTCAACGCGTCCGCAAAGTACGTTGGAAGTTGTTCCTCCGTTGATCGTTCCGAACGTGATTACCCCGTTATCGAGCGGAGATGTTTGGCGTGACACGATTTTTGGACGCCTGTAACAAATTGACCCGCCATCGCAATCGCGTCAATTCCTTGTTGAGGAGCCGCTGCGTGACCGCCTTTACCGATAAGCGTAATGTACACGCGGTCCGTATTCGCTAGCATGTATCCCGGTTTCATCTCAAAAGTCCCTGGAGCAAGGAATGGATTCGTATGTAGACAGATTGCCGCATCGACTTTAGGATTCTCGAGGATTCCTTCTTCGATCATCGGTTTCGCTCCGCCTGGCTGCGCTTCTTCCGTCGGTTGGAACATAATTTTAACTGTTCTGTTCCGTTCCACTCGTCTTTGCGCTCTTTCAGAATGGTTAAAATTGCAAGTCCGATTGTCGTGTGCGCATCATGACCACACGCGTGCATCGTACCTTTGTTTTTTGAGCTATATTCCAGTCCCGTGTCTTCTTCGATCGGTAATGCATCGATGTCGCAGCGCATTAAAATCGTCTTCCCTGGATTCGCTCCTGTAATTTCCGCGCAAACGCCCGTTTTTGCCATCGCTTTGTGTTCGATGCCGATGCGGTCGAGTTCTTGTTGAATGAAAAGCTGCGTATTCGTTTCCTCTTTACTTAATTCAGGGTGCATATGCAAGTGTTTGTATGTGTCTCGGAGATACCCGTCGAGGCGTTCTTCGATCCATTGAACAGAAATCGCTTCCATTGGTCCGTCTCCTTTTTGTTGAGAATTAATCCAAATCAGCGGTGTAAGGCATACCGTCTTGTGCGCCGAATTTTGTAACTGCGTGCGCAGCGACTTTTGTTGCGAATGCGACCATTTCTGGGAGTGACTTTTCTTGTGCAATGCTGACAGCAAGTGCTCCGTTATAAGAATCTCCGGCGCCTGTCGTATCGACAACTTTCACTTTTTGCGCAGGCGTAATGACGAGGTTTCCGTCTTGTAAGTACGCGCTGCCCTGCTCGCCAAGAGTGACGATCAGCGTTTGGTTATAGGTTGTTTCCCACTTTTTCATGAGTGTTGCGAGTTCGTCATTTGTGGTCAAAGTGTGTTCTGCGAGTAATGCGAATTCTGTTTCGTTCGGCGTCAAATAGTCAACGAGCTGCAGCAATTCTGCGGGCAGTGTCTGTGCAGGTGCTGGATTCAGGATCGTCGTGACACTGTTTTTGTTTGCGATTTCTAAAACTTTTTGAACTGTTTCTATAGGAATTTCAAGTTGCGTGAGAAGTACATCCGCCTCGGAAATAAGCTGTTCCATTTCAGGCGTGATTTTGTCTGGAGTTAACGTGAAGTTCGCACCAGGAACGACGATGATACAGTTGTCATGATTGACGTGGAATATATCCGCGATACCTGTTTTGACGTCTTCGACTTGGTCGATAAACTCCGTATTTACTTGGTTTTGTTCCATTTGTTCTAATAAACTTTTCCCGAATTCGTCTTGTCCCACTGCCCCGATCATCGAGACGTCGCCGCCTAAACGCGCGATGCTGACCGCCTGGTTGGCGCCTTTGCCACCTGGCAAGTAGTTGACTTCATTGCCCAAAATCGTTTCTCCGATTTGCGGCAGACGATTCGTCGAAATAATAATATCCATATTCAAACTGCCGACAACGACAATACGCTTCTTCAATTCATCACCTGTTTTCAAGTTGTAGTAGACAGGAATTTCATTTCCATGTGTAACCGATTACACATTTATAGAATAGCACAGAGAATTTAGTTGAGCAATGCTTTTTAGTGTTGTGGGGGTGATCTTTTTGAGTGTTCGGTCAATAGTGAGCAGTTGGGTTTTGGGGTGGAGCTCATTTTTTGTTATTCGACACTTGGCTGGGGTTGTCCTACATTGGCGGGGGTTTGTCCTACATTGGAATAGGGTTCTTCATCACTTCGCGGGATTTCTTCGACACTATGCGAAGTTTCTCAATAAGTAGACACAATTTAGCATGCGTTAGGGATTAATTGGTAGCGCTTCGCGCGTTGAGGGCAGGGCTAATGTTCTTCGACAAATCAAAAGGGTTGCACGACATAGCGAGTGTGTTCTCGGACATTGGCACGTGCTTCTCGATCACTACTGAGCATTTCTCCGACACTACGTAGAGTTTCTCGATAAGCAGACACAATTCAAGCCCTTTTAAGGGATTAATTGGTAGCGCTTCGCTTGTTTTAGGGATGGGCTAGCCCGCTGCGTGAGGGAATCGGCAATTTCGTGAGTGGAATCGGCATGATGCCCGGGTGAATCGGCACTTTCAAGTGCAGAATCGGCAACATGGGCGAATTAATCGGCAATAGACTACAATTCAACCGCGGTTTAGGGATTAATTGGTGGCGCTTCGCGCGTTTCAAGGATGGGCTACCCCGCTGCGTAATGGAATTGATGAACTCGCCCGATTCGTTGAGCTACCCGCCCGATTCATTTAATCACCCGCCCAATTACCCTTATAACCCGACCGTTTTAATCGGCTACCCGCCCGATTCCCTATGCTACCCGCCCGTTTCAGCTGCCAACCCGCCCGATAGGTTCCCCGCCTGCACAATTCAACCGCGGTTAAGGGATTAATTGGCAGCGCTTCGCTTGTTTTAAAACCTGCCCCCTACAGCCGCCCCTTTCTCGCCATTTGCCCTGCATATACTGCAGGGTATACCGAGGGGGCTCGACAATGCAGTGGATTATGGTGATTTTTCTTGGCATTGCTGCCAACTTAGATAACTTAGGGATTGGGCTGGCGTATGGTATTCGCAAGACGAAGATTCCACTTCGCTCGAATGTGACGATTGCGCTTGTTTCGATGGTCGTCACGTTTGCCGCGATGGTGGCTGGTGAACGGGTAACGACGTATATAACCGTCAATACCGCGGACATCTTAGGCGGACTTTTGCTATGTGCGATTGGAATTTGGATGTTGCTTCAGCCGCGTGCTGCAGAACCGAGCCCATATGAAGATCCGACCGTTGCGGATATCGATGGCGACCGTGTCATTTCCGTTCGGGAAGCATTGCCACTTGGCTTTTTACTGTCCGCCAATTGTCTTGCAGCTGGGTTTGGCATGGGCGTCAGCGGCAGTTCCATTATCGGGACAATTTTGTCAGTCGGATTCTTTTCATTCATCACAATCGGCGGCAGCCATCGGTTCGGGACATTGCTTGCCCGCACGTGGATTGGCCGGTATCCCGCAGGCATTGCAGGGGGTTTGTTGCTTGTCATCGGTTGCGCCGAGATCTTTTTTTAAAGAGTTCATCTCACACAAATAGCTCGCATCCTCACTGGCAGAGGGTACGAGCTATTTGTCGTGTTCACATATAGGAGTGCGTTCAACACTTCTTCAAAAATAAGTCCACTAAATTCGGCAGTCTTCAGCGCACGATGAATTATTTTTCTACAACGTAATAAGTCACCCAAACCGCTTCAAAGCATCTAACGTCTTGTTTCGCTGCTCCATTAACCTTTCGTTTTCCAATAATCGATAGGTCAGAACATCCAAGTAAAACAAACTTGAGATTTGTGTGTTGATGAACTTCAAATCATCGACAAATACATGGTTCGCAATGAGCACCACTTCATCCGCGAGCGCAGTCAGCTCTTCCGCAGTATTTGTTGTAATTACGATAACTTTTGCACCGCAATCTTTCGCTTGCCGGGTGGCGTCCAATACGCTTTGGGTCTTTCCCGTGTACGAAAAACACATGAAGACGTCTTCCTTACGCAAGAGAGTACTTTTCATAACCATTGCATGAGCATCTGTAACTGCCGTGGAATCGATGCCCATTCGCTCGATTCGACTGTTGAATTCTTCGGCTATCAATCCTGAATTGCCGATACCGCAAAACAGCACGCGATCGGCATCGATTAAGTTGGCTGCAATACGTTCAGTTTGTTTTGGGTCCAGGAATTGCTGCGTGGAAGAAATAATAGACATGTAATAATTAGCAATCTGCTCCACTTCTTCGTCATTCGTTCTTTTTTCAGAGCGCGCAGCAAGCAATGCGTACTTCATTTGCTGAAAACTTTCAAACCGGATTTTTTTGCAAAAACGGGTAATACTAGAAGGCGATACATCAATCCCTTCCGCTAGATCTGTAATCGATTTCTGAGCAATATTTTTTTCATTCAACAAGTGTTCTGCAATTTTACGGTCATTTTCCGTGAACTCTGCGCGATGCTTTTGCAGACGATTTTCGAAATCCATAATCCAAATCCTTTCCCAGCTCGGTCTTTCTTTCATCATAGCACAGCCTAAAAACACCGACACCCACGGAATAGTCAATAATCACCCATTGACATATGTGAAAGCGTTTGCTATTCTGATAAAAATATTTCCAGGAGGTGCATTTGAAATGAAAAACTTTTTCGGTAAGGCGCAACAGTTCGGGAAATCGTTCATGTTGCCCATCGCGATTTTACCTGCCGCCGGATTACTTCTCGGAATCGGTGGTGCATTATCCAACCCGAATACGATCAGTTCGTATCCGATTTTAGATCAGACTTTCTTACAAGCACTATTTACTATAATGAGCAGCGCAGGCAGTATCGTCTTCGCGAACCTCCCTGTCATTTTTGCAGTCGGGATCGCAATCGGTCTTGCCCGGTCTGATAAAGGAACAGCTGCGCTCGCAGCACTTGTCGGCTACTTGGTCATGAACGCGACCATTAACGCGATCCTGATTATCACCGATTCAATTGCCGCTGATAACCTTTCCGCTGTCGGACAAGGGACAGCACTCGGGATCCAAACGCTTGAAATGGGTGTGTTCGGCGGTATTGTCGTCGGAATCATGGCCGGTATGCTGCACAATCGATTTAATAAGATTGAGCTGCCCCAGTATTTAGGCTTCTTTGGCGGCTCACGCTTCATTCCGATTGTGACTGCATTTTCATCCATCATTCTTGGGGCTATCATGTATCTTGTATGGCCATTATTCCAGAATCTGATTGCAGAAGCTGGTAACTTGGTCAACGCAACAGGCGTCATCGGAACGTTCCTATATGGATTCATTCTCCGTATGCTCGGACCTTTCGGATTACACCATATTTTCTACTTGCCCTTCTGGCAAACCGGTCTCGGCGGTTCGCTTGAAATCGGCGGCCAGCTCGTACAAGGAACCCAAAACATTTTCTTTGCACAGTTGAGTGATCCTTCTACAACCCAGTTCTATGAAGGCACGTCCCGCTTCATGTCTGGCCGTTTCATCACAATGATGTTTGGACTTCTCGGTGCGGCGCTTGCGATTTACCACACTGCAAAACCCGCGCACAAAAAAGTTGTCGGCGGTCTCATGCTTTCTGCCGCGCTAACGTCATTCTTAACAGGAATTACAGAACCGCTTGAGTTCTCATTCCTATTCATTGCACCTGCATTGTACGTGGTCCACGCAATCTTTGATGGTCTTGCGTTCATGATGGCGGACATATTCAACATTACGATCGGCCAGACATTCTCTGGCGGATTTATCGACTTCATCCTCTTTGGGGTCTTACAAGGACAGGCGAAAACGCACTGGATGATTGTCATTCCTATCGGGATTATCTGGTTCTTCCTGTATTATTTCGTGTTCAAGTTCATGATTAAGAAATTCAATTTCAAAACGCCCGGCCGTGAAGATGAAAAACCGGCGGAATCTGGCGCTGCGCAGCCATCCATCGATCCTCAAGGAAGCCGTCCACATCAGATTATCGATGCGTTTGGCGGTAAAGATAACATTATCGATTTAGATAATTGCGCTACGCGGTTGCGTGTGACTGTTAAGGATGCTGAACTCGTGAACAAAGATGCATTCACTGCAACTGGAAGTAAAGGGATTATTATGAACGGAAATGGCGTCCAAGTCGTCTATGGACCGCAAGTTTCTGTTATTAAGAACGAAGTTGAAGAAGAACTAGAGGCATAAGGAGGAGACAACATGCATCTACCATCAGACTTAATCGTCTCTTGCCAAGCGTTGGAAGACGAACCGTTACACTCGTCTTTCATCATGAGTAAGCTCGCACTTGCTGCGTTCCAAGGAGGGGCAAAAGGGATACGCGCCAATTCGAAAGAAGATATTTCAGCTATTAAGCAAGAAGTATCACTTCCCGTAATCGGCATCGTGAAACGGAATTATCCGGGTTCAGACGTCTACATTACAGCCACTCGTACAGAAGTGGATGAATTACTTGCAAGCGGCTGTGAAGTCATTGCAATGGACGCAACCCTAGCTGCGCGTCCCGCAGAATCGCTGCAAGAATTAGTCCAATACGTACGACAAACTGCACCCAACGTTGAACTTATGGCGGACATTGCGACTGTGGAAGAAGCGATTCACGCGGATCAGCTAGGCTTCGACTATATCGGAACGACATTGCATGGCTATACGGCTGATACTACCGGTAAAAAGGTGTACAACAATGACTTCGCCTTTTTAAAAGAAGTGTTGGAAGCGGTGACTGCACCCGTAATCGCTGAAGGCAATATTGCGACACCCGATATGTTAAAACGGGTATTCGAGCTAGGTGTCTATGCAGCAGTTGTCGGAGGCGCCATTACACGTCCCCGCGACATCACCCGTACATTTGTTAATGAATTAAAAAATTCTCGCACAACTTCTTGAAACACAAAAAGCCATCCGTAATCGGGTGGCTTTTTGTGTTTCAAGTTTAAGTGCGCCTTTACTGCATTGTTCGGAACAATTACTTACACTCAACTCTTTCCTTTTACAGCGGAATCCTCTTCCCTAACCTCTGCGCTAACAGATTTATAAAAGGAAATGGTCATCAGAATAATTATGATGGAGAATGGCAGCGCAGAAATGATGACGGTATTTTGCAGCCCTTGCGTACCTCCAAAATAGACCACTACTGCTGCAACTGCAGCCTGCACAATTCCCCACGCCAATTTAACGGATTGTGCTGGATTGGACACTCCATTTGTTGTGAACATGCCCAGAACGAATGTCGCAGAATCTGCTGACGTGACAAAAAAGATGGCGATAACAATTATCGTTAATATGGACATGAAGAATCCGAGCGGATATTGTTCCAGCATCCCGAACGTCATTGTTTCAATCGGCATATCGGATAGGATTGCGAGTCCCTTGCTCTCTATGTTGAGTGAAGAAGCTCCGAAAATCGCGAAAAAGATGAAACATACGAATGACGGGACAAGAAGCACACCGAGCAGAAATTCTTTGATGGTTCTTCCCTTTGAAATCCGTGCGATGAAAGAACCTACGAACGGAGCCCATGATATCCAGAATGCCCAATAGAATAATGTCCAGTTGTTAATCCATTCACGACTTGTTGCATTTTGCGGTGCCGAACGGAAACTCATTTCAACTAGATCTGTCACATAGCTGCCAAATGCATTTGTAAACATATTCAGGATATAAAGCGTCGGGCCCATGATGAATAACAGTAAGAACAAAATGAACGCGAGTCCCATATTAACCGTACTTAAGTACTTTATGCCCTTCCCAATTCCTGACCATGCGGAAATCATAAACAGCACCGTGGAAATCGCTAAAATAACGAGCTGCATCCAAAATGTGTTCGGGGTGTTGAACAAGTAATGGAGTCCGCCATTGATTTGTGCGGATCCAAATCCTAATGTTGCGGCTACCCCAATCACGGTTGCCAGCACGGCTAATATATCGATTATTTTACCGAATACACCAGTCATTCGTTTTTCTCCAAATAGAGGAATCATCGTGGAGCTGATCAATCCGGGGTAATTTTTGTGGAATTTAAAATAGGCTAATGTTAGGCCAACAATGGCGTAAATGCCCCATGCACTGATTCCCCAATGCAGGAATGTATATTTCAACGAGTCCTTGATGGCCACATCTGTCCCAATCTCTCCGACAGGTGCCGATTTAAATGCATACGTAACAGGTTCAGCTGCTGACCAGAAAACGACTCCGATTCCCATACCTGCACTAAAAAGCATTGCAAACCATGACAGTAAGCTAAATTCGGGTTTAGTATCTTTACTTCCTAATTTAATATGACCGAACTTCGAAAAGATTAAATAAAAGCAGAACACGACGATAGCCGCTACGAGCCATAAATAATACCAGCCAAACAGATTTGCAATGCTTGAAGTAATCGCAGTCGTACTATTTTCTAATGTATCTGGTGAAACAGATCCCCATACCACTAATGCCAAACAGCCAATCAGAGCATACCAAAAAACGGATGTAACTTGTTTCACAACGGTTGCCCTCCTCTCATTTTACGTTTTTGTGCGCTAACTGATTTTACCCCTATCCTACAACTATAAACTTAAAGTTTTCACCAGGTATTCACCTCACCAATTATTTGTGGACTTATGTGAACATTTCATGTTGAAAAGTCGTCTTTTGTGTCGATATATAGTTCTTTATGACTGTATACACTAATGCAAATAATAGATAAGATAGTCTTATCATACAGTGGAGGTTGAACTACATGAGCTGGTCTGTTCTTGGTATTTTCGTTCTGTTCGTCACGTGGGGTTTTACAAAATCGATTTCTTTAGGGTTCGTAATACTTTTAGGTTGCTGTGCCTTATACATAGCCTTTGGTTTCATCAAAAACTATTCAAAACGGCTAAATCAGCCAAAATACATACGACAAACGCCTCGGCAAGAGTTTTTATCAAAAGAATGGAAACGCCTTGAAAACTTACGAAAATCCGGACTGCTTACTGAAGACGAATTCACTGTACAGAGTAGACTCCTTACTTATAATGATTGAGCAACCATAGATAGAGAAAAAGCCAGACGTTTTTCAGCGTCTGGCTTTTTCTCTATTAGTTAAGTTGCTCAAGTGCTTGTTTTACGGTGATGAAATAGCCTTTACCCACTAGTGCACTTCCTGAATTCACAATGGTTTGCGCGAGCTCAGGGCGTAAACCTGTTATGTAGACTTCAATTCCCATTAAGCTGAGAGCACCTTCAATTTGCTGTAAAGATCGGGCGACCCGCTCATCTATCGACCATAATCCTGAAAAGTCCAAGATGACGGTTTCCACATGAAGTTTTGCAATTTTCGGCAAAATAGTATCCAGTATCGCTTCTGCTCGATCGTCTGTAATTTTCCCAATGAACGGCAATATAACGATACCGTCTTGAACAGGTACGATGGGTGCTAACAGCTTGATCAATTCACGCTCTGCTTCATCCCGATATCGATCCGTCAACTGTTCATATGCTAGAAAGGTTTCGCTTAAACTGATATCCAATAATCGATTGATAAGCTTATTGATATTCACATATTCTTTTAGATGCATGTCGAGTTCTGTACAAATTTCATATAGCATATCCGCGAAGACATCCCGTGTTGGCGGATAACGATTTACCACAACTGAAATGCGATGCTTCTTGCGCGCTTGCATCTCCGCGTTGCCAATACTCCATTCCACTAATCGATCCGGCGCTTTAACATCTTCTTGTTCCAGTGAATCCGCTAAAAATCCCCATAAGTCGATATAAGTAAGCAACGCTTTGTCTTTCTCCTCTTCGGAAGCAGGGTCTTTGAATTGAACGCAAACACGGTCTATTACATCTTGAGCAAGTTTATCCTTATGCACGTTAATATATTCAATAAAATCATCGACTCGTTTCATATAGGTACACCTCATCCAATTTGTTGGAGTTAGTATACCCCACTTACTAGGTTAATAGCGACTTTGACCATTTTCAGTGAGTCCGAGCACGATAACGGTTGGTCTTCAAGCAGTAAGAAATACTGAGACGTGAATGAGAAACACGGTCCATTATCGGGGGACCCTGCTATACTGCCGGACATTCACGAACTTTTGATGCAGAACCAATTCTCACCTATCCAATATCCCGTTTCCGATAGCCAGCCACTCCAACTGCACCCAACAATATCGCGACCACCAGCAATCCGATTTCCGCCGTCCAATCCATCGCGACTGTCGGCCATTCAGGAACCCATCCATACGGAGAGAGACGCGTCGCCCACTCTGGGATTTGAAACAGACTGCCAAGATACAACGTGATGAAAGCATAGACAATGTATAGCCAAATAAGCGAACCCGCCTTCGGTACAATTCCGATCACCACTACTGCCAACGCAATCATTATGACAATAGCAGGAATGTAAATTGCACTCGCGCCAATCACTGTTGCGAACGTAAACGGCTCTGTCATCACGCTCTGACTTGCCAGCCATAGACCCGTTGCAGCCAGTGAATTCATCACAATCCCAACCATCACTGAAAACCCGATATACGAAAGGACAAGCTTAGTCCTCGAAATACGGCGGCCAAGCACATGGTCAATTCGTCCATTTCGTTCTTCACTGACGATCTTCTGAACAGCCAACACGCTAGGAATCGTTGCAATGAAAGCCATCACAAGCATAAGCATCGGCAGAAATTGTTCCGCTACCGAAAGATTCGAGTCACCCGCAAGCATATTCGCAAGCAGTTCATTTCCATCAAAAAACGATTCAAGATCCCCCATTACGGAGCCATAAGATATACCAAGCACTACCAACCCAATCGCCCAAATAATCGTCCCTGTCCGTTGCAAGCGCCAAACGAGTCCGAACGGATTGGTCAACGATGCCGATGCACGCGTTCTTCCAGGCCTCGCCGGGATGAATCCCGCTCCAACATCTCGCTTGCTCTGCAACACGGCTGCTACGGTTAAAACAACTAAAGCAGACAAAACGAGCAGCACAATGGGCCAGCCGTTATTTACACTAAACGGCTGCACTTTAGTGACCCACCCAAATGGTGACAACCAGGAAAGCCCAGAATCAGCTACATCCCCAGCCGCCCGAACGAAATACGTTACAACCAAAACCAACATCGACAATGTTGTCGCACCGCGCGCGCTTTCCGCAAGCTGAGCGGAGACAACTGATATCCCGGCGAAAAACAATCCAACCGCCCCAAGTGCAGCTCCATACAAAAATGCTCCCTGCATCCCGATACTTTCAATTCCTAAACTGAAGAGTCCTAACCAAATGACGAGTGCCAGCACAACATTTACCACTAGTAATACCACTACCGCAGATGCAAGTGAAGCCAGCCTCCCTACTGGACGCGAGCGAATCATTTCCGTCATACCAGCTTCTTCTTCAGCTCGAGTAAAACGCACTGCAAGTAAAATATTCATAATCGCAACTGCAACCGCCGTCAACAGAATCATTTGGTGCGAAGTCATGGCGCCAATTGAATAATGCTGTAAATCACCTGGACCAACCATTGCCGTCATAGCTGGATTCCGCATCGTTTCTGCCATCGCATCCCGCTGTTCTTGCGCTGGATACAATTCCTGAAAAGCGGGCGGAACCGATAGCGTGACTGCGGCAATCCCAACGACCCAAAGCACTAATCGAATGGCGTCCCGTTTTAGAATGAAGACTGACAACCGACCACATTTCTTAAATAGTTTGCCCATCAGGAATCACCTTCAACAATCGACTCTCCGTAATGCTGCATGAACAAATCTTCAAGCGTCGGCGGTGCACTTTCCAATCGTTTGATACCAAACGTACTTAAATGCGTCATGATTCCATTCAGTTCGGCTGCATCCGCTTCGAAACTCCAGCCATCCCCGGAATTCATGAGCGCATAGATTCCATTGAATTTATCCAACCCTTTCACTGGCACTTTCGTTTCAACGTATAGTTTCGATCTCGTCAAATGACGCAACTCCGCGAGCGTCCCCGTCTCCACTAACTTACCTGACCGAATAATCCCAACCCGATCACATAGGCGTTCCACTTCAGACAAAATATGGCTCGACAGCAGCACACTTTTCCCTGCCGCCTTCACCGTTTCCACACATTGCTGGAAGACACGTTCCATCAGAGGATCCAGGCCGGACGTGGGCTCATCAAGGATGAACAATTCAGCATCAGAGGCAAACGCCGCCACGAGAGCCACTTTTTGACGATTTCCTTTTGAATACGTTCGGCACTTTTTAGAAGGGTCGAGGTCAAACTTAGCAATCAATTCATCGCGACGCATGGTGTTCACATCCCCTTGAAGACTCGCAAATAAGTCAATCACTTCTCCGCCCGTCAAATTCGGCCACAAATTTACATCGCCAGGAACGTATGCAATCTTCCGATGGATTTCAACCGCATCCGACCAAACGTCGCGGCCAAAAATCGTCGCCACGCCCGCATCCCGTTTCAACATCCCAAGGAGAACACGAATCATCGTCGACTTGCCCGCGCCGTTTGGTCCTATGAATCCAAATACTTCTCCTTTCTTCACTTCAAGATCGACGCCATCCAGCGCTGTAAATTTACCGAACGTCTTCGTCAATCCCTTCACGTCGACAATCGTCATCTTCATACCTCCTGTTTATAATAAATTCTCTTCAGCATTTCCAAAAATGCATAAAATTCTTTCCAATATGGTTCCAATTCTAACTCAGCAAAATTCTGACCATCGAGTTTGGCAAGCAGCTCCTGCGAATATCCTTCAATCGACCAGCCAATCAATTTCAAGATTTCATCAGAATCTACATCTTCACGAAATTTCTCCGTATCAATTCCATTGAACATCCTCGCCATACCCTCAAGCTGCATCTGATGCAATCGATGAGCGAGTGTGGCAGGAACTTTTGACTCTTTTTCCAACATGACTTGCCCGATGAAATGAAAGAGATCCGGATGCTGTTCATAAATTCCGATTTTTAACTTAGCTGAGCCTTTCATCCGCTCGATGAAATCCGGTTCAGAATCATCGATATAGAGTACCGAGAACTCCTCCATTATCTGTATGGCATGACTTATTAAGTATTCATATAAAGATTGTTTCGTCTTAAAATAGTGAAACAGCATCCCTTTACCAATTTGCGCACTTTTAACGATCCGGTTGGTGGAAGCCTGTTCATAAGAGTTTTCAGCGAACTCATTGATGGCTGCATCCAAGATTCGTTTTTTCTTCGTTTCATCTAATATATCAAAAGATTTCAATTTAATTACACCTCAATAGACCATGTCGGTCGATTTTATAGTATATAAATAGACCACCTTGGTCGAAGTAAGCATATCATACTTCTACCCAGGCAGTCTATTAAATTTCTGAATATTCAACACCCCGAAATTATGAAGGTCCACACAAAATTATTGTGCATAATTTCAGGTATAGTTAATGAGCGAAACTTTCATAATTCTTTCAATTTCATTCAACTTTTTCATAAAGAACGTATTATCGTCCCTCAAACTAAGTTCCAACGTCATCTCTATATAGCCTCTTCGCACGTTTTTAGACTTTAACGACGAGGAGTTTCTCTAGTAACTCCTCATCTAAAAGATCGCATCTTCCCTTTACGCTTCTTTCGATTCGGTCGTTTTATCCACACCCATAAGCTTAGAACAGCCAACAAAATAATACATATTGATACCGTTAAAATGACACCTGGGTACTCTTCATTCCAACCATTAGGAGATACATGGACGTTGTAGATTCCAATATATGCCCATACGAGAACAAGTCCATAGGAAGCTAGCCAATTTTTCAGCAGTGTTAAAATTCCGATTGCTGTTCCAACTAGGAGGATGATGATGGTCCATGCTTGATCAGACAGACCAAATCCGTTCCAATCTATCGATACGAAATATGCGGTAATGTTTGCGATTGTGGCAACAGTAATCCAGCCGAAGTAGATACTGAATGGCAGACGGATGAAAAATTTCTCTTTAAATGAAAGGTCTGCTTTTACTGTCATGCCATTGACAAGAATCAGGCTGACCAGCATGACGAGCATGAGCACGATTGAAATCACTAGATATCCGTAATGCCATGCCAAAATCCAACACGCATTCGCAACGGAGGTAACGGAGAAGTAGACTGCCAGCTTTTGCATAAGCTGCTTTACTTCAGAACGCTCTCCGGAACGGAAGAACCCTAACTGATATATCACATGAAATGCTAACAACACATAAATGAGTCCCCATATTGAAAAGGTATATCCTGCCGGTGCGAACAAATTACTATATAAGTCGGATACTTCTCCGGTCGTCATGCCGTTTAACGGCAGTGCATTGGCTAAGTAATTCATCACAATCATTAAGATATATGTAACGAGTACGATAATGCTCATCTTTTCAAACTTCCTTCTTCTGCCCATGAAAACACCTCTTTTCCTGAAATCTATTCTTATACAGTCTATTCCTGATATCCCTTCAATTAAAACAATTTCACTTCAATTGTACCTCTTTCATCCGATTGGCATACCACTCATAAAACCGCTTCGCTTCAACAATTGGTACATCTGCAAGTAAATCGTGACGTACAGGTTTTGCCCGATTAATGATGCCAATTGTCGCAAGCCCCATCCACTGTTGAATCTTGGTTCGTTTAACGGATACTTCAATCACTTTATGACGGCTCGTAAGTAACGTCGTCTTTCCAAAAGTCCCCTCACTCAGCTGGATGAACTGGTCTGTAAGTGCATAATTCGTATTGAAGTAGTTTAGTATTCTACCTACTACTAGGAGCAATAGAAAAACAAGCGATACAAGCAGCCAGCCATAGTGTAATCGGAATATCTCTGGTCTAAAGTACGTGAGTAGTGCCGTTACTATGAGCCAGAACCAATAGGGTTTTATGAGACGAGCCCAAAGTGCTTTTTTAGGAAGTTTTTTCGTAGTTAAACTGACTTCGTATCCTGGCAGCAACTCTGAGATTATGGAATACGCCCGCTTCACAGGAAGAAACGGATACAGCGTACTCACCTCATCCTCATCATCTCCAAGGTCCCCGGCGCTAATTAGCTTCACTTCCGCAAGTCCCAGAATTCGTTTCATGAACGACTGTGTAATTTCTACTGCCTGAACGCGGCTTTTCAATATAGAAAACGCAGTCTCGTCAAGCACACCTTTTGCGATGTATATTCGGCTTTCATCTGAAGCAATTTCGTATTTCCCATATCGAACAAACGTCACAATTATTCCAATACCAATAGCAACCACAATCAGTAAAATGATGATTCCTGCGATAACCCATCCTGAAGTAAGCAGGCTTGCTAACCAGCCCTCCACCCGTTCTTCAACGTCAAAAAACCGATTGATTTTAGAGAACAGGGAAGCTCCGATAACGATGATGAGTAAGAAACTAAATGAGGTGAACGATGCTTTAATGGTATCTTTCCGGGTAGGCGTGAAGTGAACGATACGTTTTGGCGCTTCAGAGTGTTGAGCTGGAACTGCTTCTGATTCGATTTCAGATTCTATCTTGTTACTGTCCGGCGCCACAAACTCTTTTACCAATGCCTCCAAACGATCCGCTTCGGAACGTTTCAACACGTCAAACTTCACATTCGAATTCATTCCAGATGTACCCGTCTCAAAAGTGATTGAAGTCACGCCAAACAACTTATGAAGAAACGAAGTATGGCGCTGAACGTTTTGGATTTTGTCGAAATAAACCGTCCGCTCCGTTTTCTCAAATAACCCGTTTTGTAAATGAAATGCAAGCTCGTCTACTGCGTATTTTCGGGTGAACCATTTTAATACACTTCCAGCTAGTGTTAACAGAACAGAGAGCACTAATACGATACGGCCGAGCTTAGAGAACCAGGAGTCTGAACCTATATTTAGCGCGACTATTACGAGAAGGAACGCAAAGTTTTTGATGAAGTCCGCCAAGTCGAAAACGAGCGATAACGGGTGATACCGTTGCATGTCATTCATTCGTCCACTTCCCTAATCTTCGCATACAGGGCAATCTGATTCCTAACGTCAACCGCCACTTCTTTAGGCAGCGCGGGTATCTCATGACTGGAGCCCATCGTTTCAATCGTTAGCGAATATAATCCAAACTTACGCAAAATCGGTCCTTGATTCGTAGACACCGCTTGAATTTTGGTCATGGGAATCAGCTCATGAGTTTCATAAAATGCACCGGATTTAATCTGCAAAAACTCATCACTAAACCCATATCGAAAATGCTTATGTACATAAAAAGGACGGAATCCAATCGACCATATCCCGGAAATCAGCATCAATGCAACAGCAATCCACACGATCCAACGACTCCATTGTCCCCAAGAAAAGTAAATACTCACAGCAAAGAAAATTCCTATAATTGCCAACATAATCACATGTCCAATCGCAGACCCCCACCTAAACGCAGGCACTGCATGTTTCGCCAACCGATGTGCTGGTACTTCCATCGTATGCTCCATTGGAGTCCCCCTAACTTATTCCTTTCCTCTATTACAACAAATTTCGACGAATGTTACAAAGGAATCGATGAAATTATGTAGTTGAGCTTGCTTGAGTGCGCCGTTGGCTACCAATTAATTCCTTAAACTAGGTTGAATTGTAATCTATTGCCGATTAATTCTCCCATAGTGCCGATTCTTCCCGCGATAATGCTGATTCAAAGCTTCATATTTCCGATTCCACTCGCCAAACTGCCGATAACCGACGCCATTTTGCCGATTCCTCAGAAGCATGTGCTTGCCCGTACAAAAATAAGCGCAGCGCCACCAATTAATCCCTTAAACTAGGTTGAATTGTAGTCTACTGCCTATTAACTCTCCCATAGTCCCGATTCTTCACGCGATAATGCCGATTCACAGCTTCATAGTTCCGATTCCACTCGCCACACTGCTAATAACCGACGCCATTTTGCCGATATGCCCTCCTCAACACAAAAAATCCCGCTGCACACTATGCGCCCACGAGATTTCATTCATTATCTATCTACTATCGCCGAAGCCGCATCACCCAGCACATGCAGCTCATGCATCGGCCGCGTCATCGCGACATACAGCAACTTGCGGTCAATCGGCGTATCCCGAAATGGATCGTCAAACGCGGCCACAACAACAGCGTCAAACTCCAATCCTTTTGACAAAACACTAGGCACAATCAGCATGCAGGAGTCATCGATATCACTTTGGTCGTCCAGCAATTGCACCGGCATCTCCGCCTTCAGCAGAACCGCGTACAAACTTTTCGCTTCTGCATTCGTTTTGCAAATCATCGCCACAGAACGATGCCCCCGCGCCACGATTTCATCATAAATCTCTCGGATTTGATCGATATCTACCTTATCCATCTCGTAAAAAACAGGCTCAATTCCATGCCGAACAACCGGCTCGACAAGCGGCAAGTCCTCCTCCATCTGCGCAAGAACCGTATTCGCTAGATTCATAATTTCAATCGTCGTCCGATAACTTTTCTGCAGCGTCGTATACGTCGCTTCCGGGAGCATTTCTCTTACCGGATCCCACGACGTCAACGACCGATAACTGTGAATCCCTTGCGCCAAATCGCCCACAAGTGTAAACAAATCCGTCTCCAGTCCATCATGCAATGCAGTCAACTGATATTCACTATAATCCTGCGCCTCGTCAATGAAGACAACACGCATTTTCCACTCACTTGCAAGTCCCTTCAATTGGACATGCAAGTCATATAAAGCAGCCAAATCCTCAGTTTCCCACGTGTTTTTCGCATGCGCTTCCCGGAATGAACCCATGAATGCCTCGGACCACTCTGGCGCAATTTCTGCCTGCAAGGTACCATCCGTCAGCCAATTCCGATACAATTGCTTCACGTTGAACTTTTTGAATTTCTTCATATAAGAAGCTACTTTTTGCTTGCCTTCCTTCTCAATGCTTGGAAGTCGCCCGTCACGCTCATCCATGATTCGCGTAATCCGTGTCCGACGCTTTTCATCATCACGAATTCCATATAATGCTTTATCGAGCGCCGCCTCGTATTTATCCGACAGCAACGTATACAGCTGCTTTCTTTTACGCGTCACTTCCGTTTTCATAATGAGCTTAATACGCTCCAACCGCTTTTCAATTGGCAGATATCCGAAGTCTTCCAGGAATAACTTCTGCAGCCGCTTCGCACCCATAATCCGATATTTATCAATGAAAACATCTTCAAACAGCGCAACCGTTTCCGCCTCCAACTTCTTCACGTAACGCTTCATTATTGTCCGATACTCCTGAGAACCTTTCATTCTGGCAATCAAAACTTCGGTTTCATCCAACGAATCTGAAGACGCCAAACGCTCGAGCTTTGCATTCGTATCCGTCAACTTCATCTTTAGACCCGTTGCATTCAACATGTATTCTTCAAAAGTCGTCTGGCAAATATCACCGACACCGAGCTCCGGTAAAACGTCACCGATGTAGTCCATGAACAGCTTACTAGGTGCTAATATCATTAACTTATTTGCTGGGAAATCCGTGCCTTTTGTATACAGAAAGTAAGAAATCCGGTGCAGGGCAATCGTGGTCTTTCCACTGCCTGCAGCACCTTGTACAATAATCGGTTTTCGTAAACTCGCGCGAATAATATCATTTTGCTCGGACTGGATCGTCGAGATGATTTCCGTCAGCCGGACGTCCGCTTTTCCTGCGAGCGCTTCCTGCAGCAGCTCATCATTCGTCGTCAAATCGATATCCCGGACATCAAGCAATTCACCGTCTTCAATCTGGTATTGACGCTTCGAATGCAAGTGTCCGCTCACTTCTTCGCCCCGGACATCATACGTTAAATCGCCCAAACGGCCATCGTAATACACATTCGCAACAGGCGATCGCCAATCGACGATAATCGGATCTTGCGTCTCTTGATGAAACACAGATGTTTTACCAATATACAAAAACTGATCCTTTTCATGTTCAGGCTGAAAGTGGATGCGCGCAAAATAAGGCTTTTGCTGAACCGCTTCAAAAGCCTCTTTTTGGGATCGTGCCATTTCAAAAAAACGAGTATTCGTGAGGATATTAATGTAGCTCAAACTGGAATCCAAATAATCCAGATCCGCCATCGCGTGGCGAACTTGTTCTTGAGAGGCGTCGACATCACGTTGCGACTCTTCCAAAAGCCGTCGCATGTAACGCACCGTGTAGTCCAGACGCTCAGCCTCAAACTCAAAATCAGGGTGTCTCTGCATGTACAGATCCTCCGCTTTCCTAGAATTTGTCCTGTCGTTTCCGGATAAAGATATGAACTTGGGGAAATTTTAAACAGAAGATGATTGTACCACTCGAGGAGGGAGAGTACAAGATAATATAACAGAAAATTCAGTAGTGGAATTCGAATGGTGTTATCCTAGAATATTGGATTGTGCCAACACTACAGCTCTTAATCATACTAAATTGTACTCTATTTCCGATAAACTCTTTCAAATTGCCGATTCCTCCCTGCATAGTGTCGATTCTGCTTAAGATAACGCCGATTCCCCACTTGATAGTACCGATTGCGTCATTGGTCATGCTGATTAAACCTTTCATATTCCAACTCCAGTCATCGCCTCCAAGTTAAATATGTAAATGTGTTTCATTCACACTTTTAATATCTGAATAATGTGTTATTATATATTCATCATTATAGAAAGGAAGTGACCATAATCATTCTTAAAGAACGAACTCCGCCTCTACTGATTGAAGGGTTAGAATCTGCATTGCGGAGGCTATCACCAAATCATCCCGCTATCCCCAAAATCCAAGCGCGGCTTTCGTCCATAAAAGCTGGATTCGGCGGTGAAGAAGAATTAGACCGTGTACTTCGTGACTACAACTTCCCAGCGAATACATGGATTTTGAATGACCTCTCCCTATCTTCACGTACACTTTTCCAAATTGACACGTTACTGCTCACACCTGAATTCGCAGTGATTTGTGAAGTGAAAAACATTTCCGGAGAACTAACCGTTAAGGAAAATCCTCCACAATTATTGCGTGTTGCAGACGATGGAACAATAACAGGGTTTATAAGTCCGCTCGCACAAGTGGAAAATACTTGCTCACTATTTAAAGATTGGCTGCTCAGTCAACAGATTGATATACCTGTTTATGGATGCGTTGTTCTCGCTTACGCTAAGCAACGTATAACGATCCCGCCAACCCATATACCAATATTATTTCCACGTCTAGTTCCAAACTATGTAAGAAGCCTGCATGCCGACTCACCGAAATTGACAAGTAATGAATTGCGTCAGCTGACAACTAGTTTGATAAATGCACACAGAGATTATCTACCGGATTCAATTTGTTCCATTTTCGACATTACTACAGATTCCATAAAAAAAGGAGTGGCTTGTCCGTCATGTGAGCAAATTGGAATGAGGAAACGTGGGAAAGGTTGGTTTTGCACGTCATGCGGGACTCGTTCAAATGATGCCCATATCCAAGCAATCCGGGACTGGTTTATGTTATTTAACAAGCCGCTCACCAATACATGCTGTCGATCTTTCCTTGGTGTTAAAAATCCAAGAACTGCCTTAAATCTTATGACTACCATGGAGCTAACTGCCAACGGCAATAACCGAGGACGTACCTATACATTAAAACTGAACAAGCGCAGACAAAAGCACACATAATTTGTGTGCTTTTTTGCATGGAAACTATAGTACAAACCACTACCCAGGTAGGAATTCACTCTACTCAAAACAAGCGCAACGCTACCAATTGATCCCTTTAAACAGGCTGAATTGTACTCTATTGCCGATTAACTTCCCCATATTGCCGATTCAGCATGGACCATGGGCTAGCCCACTTAAAACAAGCGCAGCGCTACCAATTAATTCCCTTAAACAGGCTGAATTGTACTCTATTGCCGATTAATTCTCCCATATTGCCGATTCTTCTCACGAACATGCCGATTCCCGTCGCCAAAGTTCCGATTCCACCACTCAACATGCCGATTCTCCTCCCCATGTTGCCGATTCCCCACCCGATCCCCCGCACCACTCTCCCTCCCAACAAAAAAATCCCCCGCAAGCCTTCTAACTCGGCTAGCGGGAGATCCCTTATTCACTCTTATTCTTTCAAGTCTTCAATTGAATCAATGTCCATATATTCTGGAACTGTCAATCCAATCTTCACGCCTGTCATGCTTGTCCCCACGTCTTCAAACTTGCCGTCGTATTTCTCAGCATATGTTTTGTGAGTTACTGGCAACCAACCTGCGAGCAATGCGTCTGCACTGCCGTCCGCAACGGCTGTCCACATTGGACCGGCTTCAACTTGTGACATCTTCACTTTATAGCCTTGGTCTTCTAATACTTTTGCCATTACGTTTGTGCTGGCAACCGTACTGTCCCATGCTACATAAACGAACTTGAATTCATCACCATCGACTTTGTCCACGCCTTCTGTCCAAGAATCGACTTTGTCTTGGTTCTCGTCGATCCACGCTTGCGCTGCTTCTTCCGGATCTTCTCCATCGATAATCGCAACCATCACTTCACCCATATCTTCTTCGTCCCACTTGAAGTTCTCAAGGATTTGGTGAGCTTCTGGCTTGTCTTTGGCCAAATCTAAACTACCGATTGTATGGATTTCTTCCTCGCCGCCGTATGAACCTTCAGGATCATCCAAGTATTTCAAGTCATACTTCGTAAACATCCAGTGTGGTGACCAGCCTGTGATGATGATTGGGTCTTCTTTGTCATACGCCTTCTTCAAAGCGGCTGTCATTGCAGCACCTGAACCCGTCTGCAGCTCCCACTTATCCAAACCGTAATCTTCAATCGCTCGACCCGTCGCTTCCATAATTCCTGCACCTGGGTCAATCCCCGTGATTTTATAATCAACCATTTCCCCAGCGGTTTTATCCGCAGAAGCTCCATCCTTACTTGCATCGTCATCCCCACATGCTGCAAGCCCTAATGCCAATAGTGATACTGCGCTCATTCCTGCTAACTTTTTCGTTAAATTCATGATTCTTTTCCCCCTTGTTTTGTTCTTCCTGCGTGCTGTGTAATGCGGTCTAGAATAATTGCCACGAGTACAATTGCGACACCCGTTTCAACACCTACACCTGTTTTCAATTGTGTTACGGCTTGATACACTTTCGTTCCAAGTCCCGGTGCACCAACCATTGATGCGATAACAACCATCGATAGCGAAAGCATGATACTTTGGTTGACGCCCGCCATAATATTCGGTTTCGCGAGTGGAATCTGCACTTTCAACAAACGCTGCCACGTCGTCGAACCGAATGCCTCTGTCGCTTCTATCAAGTCTTTCGGAACTTGCTCAATACCGAGCATCGTCAAGCGAATTGTCGGCGGCATCGCAAAGATAATCGATGCGACAAGTCCGGGTACGACCCCGATATTGAAGAAGAAGATTGCCGGAATCAAGTACACGAACGCTGGCATCGTCTGCATCAAGTCCAAAACCGGAGTAATTATTCTCTTAGTCGTTAAACTCTGAGACATCCAAATTCCTATTGGCACACCCACGATAATCGCAATGGCAACTGATGTCAGCACTAGTGCGAGCATTTGAAGCATCGGATACCAATAGCCTAAGTAGTCAATGAAGAGAAAGCCGATTAGTGTAAACAAGGCAATTTTCTTCGTGGAGAACCACCATGCAAGCAATGCAAAAATCACTGCCAACAAAATCGATGGCGGGAAATCCATTATGTCAACAAACGTTTCAACTGTTGCTTCCAGACCCGTTGCGATCCCGTCAAATACCGGTCCGAACACGTCTACCAACCAGTCAACACCTGTATCAATCCAATCTGCAAACGGTAAGCGTGGTAACAACTCATTCATGTGCAGTCACCTCCGCTTCCGGCTCGATGACTTCTGTAATCTCGCCGTTTTCGTTAATGAATGCATTATCTCCTGCAAGCGCTCCGATCATTGCACCGCGGATAATTATGCCTTTCAAACGATTCTTTTCATCTACGACTGCAACAGGGATAGTTGCTGTAGAAACTACGTCGAACAGTTCTGTTAGTACGCTATCTCCTGTCACCGTGATGACATCCTTAATCAGCACATCTTCAATCTTCAGTCCTTTTTCGGCAGCATTCACAGCATCCTGAGCTGTCAATGCACCCATGAGACGCCCGCCTTTGTCGACAACATAGATTGACGAAATTCGCAAACTCTCCATTAAACGAAGCGCAACACGCGGCCCTCTATCAATCTGCACGGTGTCTGCATGTTTCATAATGTGGTTTGCAGTCAATACTTTAGATAAGTCGACGTCTTCTACAAAACGCTCAACATAGTCATTCGAAGGATTCATCAGAATTTCTTCTGGTGATCCGATTTGGACGATTTCACCGTCTTTCATCAGTGCAATCCGATCTCCGATTCGCAAGGCTTCATCCAAATCATGCGTAATGAAGATAATCGTTTTGCCCATGTCTTCGTGCAACTGCAGCAATTCGTCCTGCATATCTTTTCGAATCAATGGATCTAGCGCACTAAACGCTTCGTCCATCAATAGAATATCAGGGTTATTTGCGAGTGCACGTGCGAGTCCAACACGCTGTTGCATACCACCACTCAACTGTCCTGGGTATTGAGCTTCATAGCCTGCAAGCCCGACAAGTCGTAATGATTCAACCGCTTGTTTTTCACGATTTTCTTTCGGTGCTCCTTGAATTTCAAGGCCATACACCGTATTTTGCAATATCGTTCTATGCGGAAACAATGCGAAGTTTTGGAACACCATGCCGATTTTCTTACGACGCACATTGCGTAACTGTTCCTTATTCATCTTCACGATGTCTTCTCCGTCCAACAGGATTTGACCAGCTGTTGGGTCAATCAATCGATTCAACAAACGGACAAGCGTCGACTTTCCGCTTCCGGAAAGACCCATGATGACAAATATTTCACCATCATAAACGTCGAATGCAGCATTATTCACACCAACAGTCGCTCCTGTTTCTTTCAATATCTCTTTTTTCGATTTTCCTTCTTTAAGAAGTTGAGCGGCGCGCTTGCTCGATTTACCGAAGATTTTCGATGCGTTTTTTACTTCAATTTTCTTTTTAAATGTTGTTTCTTCCATGCGAACCCCCCGCTTCATTTCTTAACGATGTTTATCAGTATAGCTGTAACACGTTTGTAATACAAGGGATTTACTTAATAAATTGTATGTACAGTTTTTTCTGTACAAAGTAATTGCTTTCTTTAACTACCTGTTCTAAGCTATACTGAAGTATTCAAAATACCTAATGATTAATTGCTAGAAGGAGGCTCGTCCATGATGGATGCGCATGAAAAACTAGAGAAATCCCGCAAACGAATTACAGAGTCTATTGCTCAAAACATCCATCTCTATGGACTCCCGCCGTCAGCCGGAAGACAATTCGGCATGATGTTTTTTGAAAACCGTCCACTTACATTAGATGACATGTCGGCAGAACTAGGTATGAGTAAAACCAGCATGAGCACCTCGATCCGAACTCTTTCGGAGGCAAAACTCGTTGAACGGGTCTGGGAACGTGGCGTAAGGAAAGACTTATATGAAGCAAAAGATGATTGGTATCAGATATTCATAGATATGTTTACCGTGAAATGGAGACGAGCTGTTTCGCTCCACACTGCAGCAATCCGCAAATCTCTTAACGAGTTAAAGGATTTGAAACGCGATGAAGGTATTAGCACTGAGCTTTTAGCTGAAGTCGACAGCGATATAGAAAAGTTAGAATATATTCGCGAATACTACAACTGGCTCGACCGCCTCATCGATGCTTTCGAAGACCAAAAAATCTTCGATATCGTCCCTAGAAACGATGACATGAGCGAATAGAAAAACGACATCTCCCAAGCCGAGATGTCGTTTTTCTTTGGATAAAATCAAGCGAAGCGCTACCAATTAACCCCTTAAACTAGATTGAATTGTAATCTATTGCCGATTAATTCTCTCATGGCGCCGATTCTTCGCTTCATATTGCCGATAGCCACCGGCATATTGCCGATTCGCCATGTACCATGGGGTAGCCCAAACAAATCAAGCGCAGCGCTACCAATTAATCCCTTAAACTCGAGTGAATTGTATCCCGTTATCGAGAAACTTCGCGTAGTGTCGGAGTAATTTGATTGAGTGATGGAGAAAGCTAAGCTAGTGTCGGACAACCCACTTGTACTGTCTGGCAAACTCAGCGGTATGTCGAAGAAGTTATATACTACCTAGCAACGAGATAGCCCATCAAATTCAAGCGCAGCGCTACCAATTAACCCCTTAAACTCGAGTGAATTGTGTCCAGTTATCGAGAAACTTCGCGCAGTGTCGGAGAAACTAGGAAAAGTGATGGAGAAGTTCCTATGACTGTCCGACATCCTACATCGAATGTCGGAGAATCCCCACAAAGTGTCGGACAATCCAAACCGCGAACCCAACGCAAAAAACAAAAGAGCCAATCCGCGAATCATGCGGACCGGCTCCTTTAATATTCCCTTTACAACTTAAATTCCCGTACCAAGCCATTCAAATCTTCCGCCAGTTGAGCAAGTTGCGCCGAACTGCCCGCAACTTCCTCCATCGAACTGCTTGTCTGCTGTGAAGCAGCTGCCGTCTGTTGAACACCCGCTGAAGACTCCTCGGAAATGGCCGCGATTTCTTCCACCGACTCACTCATTTCTTCACTGCCCGCTGCAATTTCAGAGAGGTTCACCGAAACGACTCCAATATCCCTCGCCATTTCATTCACAGCACTGCTGATTTCCGCAAATGTTTTACGGGTCGTCAAAAGTTGGGCCGTCCCTTTTTCTACTTCTTCGTAACCAATTTCAAGTGAGCTTGCCACATTACCAGACTCGGTTTGGATTGTACCAACAATCCCGGTAATATCTGTCACCGAAACTGCGACTTGCTCCGCCAACTTCCGAACTTCCTCTGCGACCACTGCAAAGCCCTTTCCATGCTCACCCGCACGTGCTGCTTCAATTGCTGCATTCAGTGCAAGTAAATTAGTCTGATCCGCAATCGCTTTTATCACAACTACGAGTTTGGAAATTTCTTGCGTTTGGATATCTAAGCCTTTAATTTTCGAAACAGCTTCTAGAACGATTCCGTCAATCCGCTGCATTTGCGCCGCCGAGATCTCCATCAATTCAGTTCCGTTTTCAGTTTGTTCAATAACATTCTTCGTGGAGGACTGTATCGCTTCACCGCGCTCATTTGCCGCTTCCACTCTCTCAACAAATTGTTCCATTGCCATCGCTAAATCTGTTGCTGTATTCGCTTCACTTTCAATGCCTGAAGTCAGTTCCTGCATAGTGACTGCAATCTGCCTGGAAGCATCGTTCACTTCATTGGACGACTGCGTCAATTCCTCGCTATGCGCAGATACTGAAGAAGATACATCACTGATTTCATTCAGCATTTCCCGAGTGTTCGCGCTCATTTCATTCGTAGCATGTGCCAGTTGCCCCACTTCATCACGCGAATTCACAGCCAACGGTTCATGACTTAAGTCTCCCGATGAAATCAATTTCATCCGTTCCATCACAAGCTTAATCGGATTCGTAATGATTCGAGCTGTCACGAGCGCCGCAATTGCACTAATTACAATGACCAAAACCACAACAACCGTAATCCAAGTAAGCGTTCTTGTACCGCTTGCGATAATTTCTTTCCCCTGTGTTTGAGTGATTTTTTCTCGATTCTCCGCAATTTCATGGTACTTGGAAATGAGCTGTTTGCCTTCTATCGACAACGCATCCAAATTTAAAGCTGCAAGATCCTTGCGATTTTGGTCATATACATCAATGACTTCAGTAGTAATATTCTTTCGCCAAGAAATCATCTGATCGACTAATTCACCAAAATCAGCCGATGCTCCCAATTTCTCGGCTTCCCCTTGTAACTGGATTCCTTCTTCAGTCAACTCTACAAACTCCTGTTTATATTTCTCATCTCCAAATAGGACATAAGCACGAACAGCAGATATCCGGTCAGACATCGTATTTGCAAGTTTCAAATCGATTGCCAGCAATTTAGTGTCTTGATTTATAATCTCTTGCGTCCTTTGGTTAACTGCATTCACGGAAAACACCGTGTAAATACCGAGTGCCAAAACTAATAATACGACCGCTGCAAAAGCAGACAACAGCCGACTCTTGATACTCTTAAACCCTGCTCTTTTCTTCATAGTGGGCTCCCTCTAATCCGCTTTGAATTCTGAAACAATGTACTTCTATTACTCAAATAAATCTCTACTTATTAGTATATTCCTAATAAGGTCTAAAGTCATGCTATTTTTCATCATAGCTTCTATTATCGAAGAACTATTTATACTCTATTTTATCGGCTGGATTCCCTCATTTCTTAATCTAAACTTACAAATTCTATTAAAAAAAGTTAATCAACTCATTAGCTACCTAGCGTATGCTGCTAAACTATAATTTTTGCTTTCGATAAAGCAGAACTACGCGCGAAGCTGCCAATTAATCCCTTAAACCTTGCCGAATTGTCCTCTATTTCCGATTAATTCTCCCATAATGCCGATTCCTCGCTTCATATTGCCGATTCCCCTCGCCATCGTTCCGATTCCACCACTCAAACTGCCGATAACTCCCCCCATCTTGCCGATTCGTCCGATACAACGGGATAGCCCATCGAAATCAAGCGCAGCGCTACCAATTAATCCCTTAAGCTAGGTTGAATTGTAGTCTATTGCCGATTAATTCTCGTATAATGCCGATTCTTCTCTTCATATTGTCGATTGCCCTCGCCATAGTGCCGATTCCACTACTCAAACTGCCGATAACTTCCCCCATCTTACCGATTCGCCCGATACAACGGGATAGCCCATTGAAATCAAGCGCAGCGCTACCAATTAATCCCTTAAACTCGGTTGAATTGTAGTCTATTGCCGATTAATTCTCCCATAATGCCGATTCCTCGCTTCATATTGCCGATTCCCCTCGCCATCGTTCCGATTCCACCACTCAAACTGCCGATAACTCCCCCCATATTGCCGATTCGCTAAGAACCATGGGATAGCCCACCAAAATCAAGCGCAGCGCTGCCCATTTATCCCTCAAACCACAGCAAAAAAGCCCATCCACAACACCCATGGATGAACCTCTCCGATTTAACTCATAACTCAATTTCTCTTTCCTCAACCGTTCGCACCGATTGCGTCCGCAGCGATACGAATATGCCCGTGATAATGATCAAGCCGCCAACTAATTGCGGCATGCTGATGGCATTGCGCAAAATTAGATAACTGAAAATCATCGCGATGAACGGTTCCAAATTCAACAGCAGCGAAATGTTGGATGCTCCCGCTTCCCGAATCACACCATTCCACAAATACGTACACAGCCCGTGCATCACAATCGCTGTAACAATAAGCAAAATCCAATACTTCCACTGCACATTCAAAGCAGAAGGAAAACTCCGCCAAGACACAAAGGGCAGCAATCCTATCATGCCAATCAGATTTGTGTACCACGTAATAACACCTACACTCATCGTCTTTGACATGTGCTGAACTAACAATAGAAACACGGAAAACGACAACATCGTCCCCGCAATCAGCAACTCCCCCCGGCCGATCGATGGAACAAACCACGTACCTTGAGTAATGACGAGCCAAACACCGATCAGTCCAATCAATGCACCGCCCCAAAAGATCAGCCGTCTTTTTTCTTTAAAGTAATAAGCGGACAGCGCGACCGTCACAATAGGAGACAGCGCCAAAATGAGTGACGCCGTAACAGGGTCTGTATATTGTAAACTCGCGTAAAAGCTCCATTGGTTGAAGGAAACCCCGATTAATCCGCCCGCGATCAGCAAGAGCCATCCTTTTTTATCGAACTTACTTCCTCGGACCTGTTGTCTCGTTACTGTATATAGAAATAATAAAATGAACACCAATCGAATAATGGCAATGATACCTGGATTGAATTGTTTCACTAAAATCGACCCGAAAACAAAATTACTTCCCCAAGCAGTGACACAAAATATCCCGATCAGATATAACTTCAATGGACTGCGTTTCAACGCCTTCACCTACTATCTAAAAAAGGATGGCTGCCAACAGCCATCCTTTCCTTAAACTAATACCGGGGTGACAATTTCACCTTTTACCATAACCAATCGCTCCTGTGGTTTTCTCGCCACGACTTCTGCTGTAGAAGCTGCGTCAAAAAATACAAAGTCTGCTTTGTCGTTCACCGCTGGCCAAACCCGGTTACCCGCGTCATCCAATGGCGTTACACCGTTCGTCGCAAAACGTAACGAGTTGCGCAATGATTTTTCATCGATTTTACGTGACAGTTCCCCGAAGCGTGTCACTTTTTCCAACACATCTCCCGTTCCATACGGACTCCAAGAATCATAGAACCCGTCACATCCAAATTGAACACGTACACCCGCTGCATCCAATAACTCAATCGGCGGTAACGTTCTATTCAAATTGATAGGAACCGTGGACATGATTGCAATATCCTGAGCAGCAAGACGTTCTGCGATTTTCAACTGCTGTCCCACAGCGACATCACCTAAACAAAACGAATGACTTAACGCCGTCCGGCCGCGATACCCAGCATCTTCAACGATATCAATCCACTTATCCGCCGTATAATACCCGGCCATTCCTCCATCGTGCAAGTGAATGTCAACGTCTGCGTCAAACTCAGTCGCAATATCCATCACTTCATGCAAGGAACGTTCAATCGATTGATCAATTCCCGCAGGATCGAGGCCGCCCACAATTGTCGCTCCGCTTCGCATCGCTTCACGGACAAGCGCAGGAACTTCATCCCGAAGCAAACCGTGTTGCGGAAACGCTACGATTTCGTGGGTTACAATTCCTTCATACGCTTGGAGCGCAGCTTTCACACCTTCCAAGTTTTTCAATCCGATATACGGATCCACATTCACATGCGTCCGGATATGGGTCACGCCGTATCCGAGAAGTGTTTCGATCATCTTCTTCGCACGTGTTTCCGTTGAACCCGCCAATTCTTTAAGTTCCGCTGCTTCATGCTGCAAACGCTCTTTCAGATTTGCAACAGGTGTGACGGCTTTCCAGTCCAATGTCATATAGGTTTTGTCTAAATGATTATGCATTTCTTTCAAAGGAGGAACGGCAAGCTGTCCCTTCATATCGATCTGGCTGCCTGTCATCTCAACAAGATCCTTCGCGTCATGGATCTCCTCAATGAATCCATCCACAACTTTCAATGTATGCAATCCTGTCTCCGTTTCAATTGCTCCATTGTCTAACATCCGGTTTCCCGTCTCTAACTTCACATTCATGAGCCATATCGTTTCAGCCACGCAGACCGCCTCCTATCTGTACACCGTTCTGAACTTTTCCGTTGTCGGAAACCACGTTCCCCTGGAAAATGACTTTTGTAATAGGCTTTCGGCGCGCAACAGCTTGAGCGGAACAAACCGCATCGATCAGTAAGAAGTTTGCGTCATCTCCGATCTTTGGCCACACTGCATTTCCTTCATCATCCAGCGGCATAATTCCACCAGTCGCATATTGCCACGTTCGGTTCAATGAGAATTCATCCATGAATCGGAAGCGCTCTGCAAGAATGGATAACTTTTCAATCGTATCTCCCGTACCATATGGGGACCAATGATCCGTCAAGCTATCGTGGCCAAGGGAAACATTCACACCATTCTGCTGCAAGTATTGGACAGGGATTGTTGGTCGATTCGTTGGGATTGTTGACGTGACATCAATCTGCGCGTCTCGCAAAGTCGCTGTCATGCGCTCCAGTTCAGCGCCTTGTAAATCACCTAGAGCAATCGCATGGCTAATCGTTGTCTGTCCAATCTTACCTGCCTGTGTTGCAAGTTCAACTAGTTTAGTAAACTCAAATGCTCCTAGGGAATCTCCATCATGGATATGTATATCCAATCCTTTACCTGATTCCACCGCAATATCCATAGTTGTTTCAAGCGACCGTTCAATATCCCGATCGATTGTCGCAGGATCCACTCCTCCGACTAACGTTGCCCCTTTACGCATCGCTTCTCTCATTAATGCTTCAGAATTCGAACGCAATAATCCGTGCTGCGGGAATGCGACAACATCAAACGTTAACATACCTTCGAATTTCGCAAAGGCTTCCAATGTAATTTCAATATGCTTCGTCCCGATTTGGGGATCTACGTTACAATGCGATCGAATGTGTGTATGGCCTTGTGACAACAGCCATTCAATCATTTTCTCTGCACGTTGGAGCGCAACCGGCAATTGCTGCGGCAGCAGTTTTTCTTCCTCTTCTATACGCGTAATAATTCCATTGGTAATCGGAACACACGCTTTCCATGGGCCGCTAAAATAGGTTTTATCCACATGAATGTGCATTTCACGCATGGATGGCATAAGTAGATTGCCAGCTGCGTCAATCACTGTATCTGCTGAATCCCCCAACGATTCGCCGATTTTTTCCACCTTCCCGTCTTTCACTAAAACGTCACGGACTGCCGTATTTGTCGCAACTACTCGATCTTCTTCAACCTGAAATCCTGTTTCCAGTGTTACATTTTTCAACAACAAAGTTGTCAATTCCATCACTCCTTCAAAAGAGTAAAGTAAGGCCCGGGATGCGACCTTACTTCTCCAGTTTTATTTACTGACTGTTGTTTCGTTGATAATTAAATAATTCGATGGGTTCAAATAGAAATCCTTCACGTCGTTATTGTAAACTGCTAAATGCTCATAGTTTCGGATCGGAACGTAAACTGCATCGTCCATCTCTTGCTGCATTGCTTCTTTATAGATTTCTTCACGTTTACTAGGTTCCATTTCTACGCGGCCTTGCTCAATCAACTTATCAATTTCCGGATTCTGGTAGTAGAAATGGTTACCAGGTGATCCGATAGAGTCTGAATGGAACAAGTTATACTGGTTGTAATCCCCGTCACCCGTTGCATTACCCCAACCGCCGATGAACATCTGGTGATCACCGCTGTCCACTTCATCGATATATGCACCGTACTCCATTACTTGAATTTCCACTTTTACGCCAATTCCTTTAAGCTGTGACTGGATGACTTCTGCCATATTAATGCGCTCTTTCCGGTCACTTGTCAGTAGTTTCACAGTAACACCATCTTCTAGTCCTGCTTCTTTCATCAATTTCTTCGCTTCGTTAATGTCATATGGATATGCTTCGACATCTTTGCTGTAGCCGAAAACTTTTGGACTCATTGCTACGTTTGCAAGTGTACCCACGTCATTATAAACTCCGCTCAAAATCGCTTCACGCTCAATTGCATAACTGACTGCTTGTCTAACTTTCACATCATCGAAAGGTGCTGCTGTCGTATTGAATCCAACATACTCAACTGCCAATCCTTCTGTACGGAATAGGTTCAGAGTATCTGAACTTTCGATTCTATCGATCTCTGTTACTGGAACTTGGTCTGAGATTTGAGCTTCTCCTTGTTCAATCATTGCAAGTCTCGTTGCATCTTCAGGAACTACTTTAAAAATCACTTTATCCAGCTTTACTGGTGTACCCCAGTACTCTTCGTTTTTCACTAATGTAATATCTTGACCTGACTTCCACGATTCAAACACGAATGGTCCTGTACCCACTGGGTGCGTCGCAAGCTTTTCAGCCGACTCGTCCACTGCTTTCGGACTCATAATGCTTCCTTCATTACTTGCAAGGATGGATAGTAATGGTGCATAAGGTTCAGATAATTTCAATGTAACGTGAGTCGGATCCTCTACAACTACTTCTTTAATCATACCAAGTTTAGATTGCTGCGGAGAACCTGTTGCCGGATCCAGAATCCGATCTAACGTCTTCTTCACAGCTTCTGCGTCAAATTCAGATCCATCGTGGAATTTCACGTTTTCTTGCAAAGTGAATTTCCAAGTAAGATCATCCGGTTGTTCCCATTCAGTTGCAAGCATCGGCTTAATGTTCATATCTTTATCGAACTGGACAAGCGTCTCATAGACTTTTCCGTGAATTACGTTTGCTGAAGGAATGTCTGTGATGAAATGCGGATCCAAACCAGTTGCATCGGATAGCCGAACGACTGTCAATGTGCCGCCCTCTTCTGTCTTTCCGTCTTTCTCCCCTGCACTTGCCTTATCATCTGAATTCGAGCCGCTCGTTGAGCAAGCCTGCAAAACCAGGAGCAACACCCCTGTCAGTACTACTGTAAGCAACCTTTTCCAACTCTTCATTTCGCTCCCCCATTTCAAATCGATTTGTCGTTCTAATCCGATTATATAAAACAAATCAGCAAATCACTTTCACTATCTTGCACACCTTTTTAAATATTTCAACTACTTAGAGAATTACTATTTACAGGGGCTCCCAAGCGTTTTACATTTGAGGTATCTTCTACAGACAACGACAGGGAGGGAATGTCAAATGGCTTCAAAAGTAACTACGGCACAAACGATGGAGTTAGCGAAAGCACGGCAGAACACGCGCAAAGAAAGGTGGCATTCGTTTCGGAGTGTCATGACACAGAACAAAGCGGCATTGGCCGGTGCAATCATTATAGGAGCTTACCTGCTCATGATGCTCGTTGCTCCTATCATCGCCCCTTACGACCCATTCGAAATTTCACTGGAAGACAAATTGACGCCGCCTTCAATGGAACACTGGATGGGCACGGATGATAAAGGAAGAGACATCTTAAGCCGAATTCTTTACGGATCCCGATTGTCGATTGGTGTTGGTTTCGCTTCCGTATTATTCGGAGCATTCTTCGGAATCACGCTTGGACTGATTGCAGGCTACTACGGTAAATGGGTGGACACGATCATTAGCCGGATTTTGGATGTCATGCTCGCATTCCCAGGAATTTTGTTAGCTCTTGCGATTATTAGTGCACTGGGACCTGGACTCATTAACGTAACGATTGCGGTCGGAGTATTCTCGATTCCTCTATTCGCAAGGATCGTGCGGGGTTCCACGATGGAAGTGAAAAAGCTCGAATACATTGATGCCATCCGAACACTTGGTGCGAATGACTTCACGATCATATTCAAGCATATCTTCCCGAACGTTCTATCACCAATTATCGTACAAGGCTCCATGCGACTCGCAACTGCTATCCTTTCAGCAGCTGGACTTTCTTTCTTAGGTCTCGGTGCACAGCCGCCATCACCCGAATGGGGCGCCATGCTATCCAGCGGACGTGATTTTCTATTCAGCGCACCGTATATGGCGATTTTCCCTGGATTAATGATTTCCATCCTCGTTCTCGGGTTCAACTTATTCGGTGACGGCTTACGTGATGCACTTGACCCTAAACTAAAAAAATAAGGAGGTACACTTATGTTTCTATTCATCTTAAAACGTTTAGCACAAATTATCCCCGTCATATTAGGTGTGACGCTGGTTGTGTTCTTGATCATGCAAATGGTTCCTGGAGATCCCGCAGCAATATTAGCTGGAGAGGGCGCCTCTCAAGAAACCATTGAACAATACCGTGAAGACTTAGGACTCAATCGTCCTGTTGTTGAGCAATATCTTTCTTACGTTGGAAACGTGTTTCAAGGTGACCTCGGGAATTCATTGAAAAACAAACAGCCTGTTCTGGATGAAATCCTGCTTAGACTTCCAATTACGATGGAACTTGCCTTCTATAGTATTCTCATCACCATTGTCCTAGGATTGGCTGCCGGAATCATTTCAGCAGTAAAGCCTTACTCCGTTCGTGACGTCAGCGTCATGGTCATTGCACTACTCGGTATTTCACTGCCTAGCTTCTGGCTTGGATTATTGTTAATGTACCTCTTTTCCGTCAAACTGCAATGGCTTCCAGTCGCAGGATGGGATGGCCCTTTAAATATTATCTTACCTGCACTGACTCTCGGAGTCGGTGGTGCAGCAATCGTTGCACGAATGACCCGTTCGAGCATGTTGGACGTCATCGGACAAGATTACATTCGGACCGCACGTGCCAAGGGCTTGAAAGAACACTTCGTCATTTACAAACACGCACTGCGTAATGCATTGATTCCCGTTATTACAGTCGTGGGATTGCAGTTCGGCAGCTTGCTGGGCGGGACAGTTCTCGTCGAATCTGTCTTTGCCATTAATGGCCTCGGAAGAATGATCGTCGATGCCATCCGAACTCGTGACCTGCCAATGGTTCAAGGCGGCGTCCTTGTTGCTTCGCTCGTCTTCGTATTTGTGAACTTACTCGTCGATGTTATGTACCGTGCTGTGAATAAACGAATCGACTTAAACTAAAGGAGGGCTTTCAATGGACAAAGAAATCGTATTACAAGTCAAGAATTTAAAAACTCATTTCACCACTTCAAAAGGAACAGCAAAAGCAGTGGATGGTGTCGATTTCACACTCCATAAAGGTGAAACCCTTGGAATTGTCGGTGAGTCCGGCTGCGGAAAGTCGATTACCTCACTTTCCCTATTACGTCTGATTCCTACACCTCCAGGGAAAATCGTTGCAGGTGAAATTTTACTTAACAATAAAGACATCGTAAAAATGAAAGAAGAAGAGTTAAGGAAAGTCCGCGGTAACCAGCTGTCTATGATATTCCAAGAACCGATGACGAGTTTGAATCCAATCATTCCGGTAGGTGAACAAATTGCCGAAACAATCCGGTTGCATCAACGTCTGCCTAGAAAACAGGCTTGGCAGAAAGCAGTGGATCTATTAGAAATGGTCGGGCTTCCCTCCCCTGAGAAACGTGCAAAACAAGAGCCGTTCCAGTTGAGCGGCGGAATGCGCCAGCGGGTCATGATTGCGATGGCGCTAGCCTGTACGCCAGAAGTTTTAATTGCAGATGAACCGACGACAGCACTAGACGTTACGATCCAAGCTCAAATTTTGGAGCTGATGAAAGATTTGCAAAAACAAATAGGAATGAGCATTATCTTCATTACTCACGATCTAGGGGTCGTTTCTGAAGTATGTGATCAGGTAGCTGTCATGTATGCAGGGCAAGTTGTTGAACACCGAAACGCGAAGGATTTATTTAAGACACCTTTACATCCTTATACACAAGGTTTGCTCGCTTCTCTACCGAATATCCATGAAAACCAGCAAGAACTTCAAACGATTGAAGGTTCCGTACCGAGTCCTTATGACTATCCAATAGGATGCCGCTTCGCCGATCGCTGTCCACACGCACGGGACATTTGCCGCGCCGAAGCACCTGATTTAATTGAAACGGGTAATTCCGACACGAAAGTCCGCTGCTTCATGCATACAGAAAAATGGGAAACGAGCGTAAAAGAGGAGGAATTAGTATGTCCGTAACAACAAAACTGCCGATTTTAGAAGTGAACAATTTAAAGCAATACTTCTCTTTGAAAAAAGAAACGCTGCTCTCCCCTAAACAAACTGTAAAGGCAGTCGACGACATTTCTTTCAAACTATTTCCCGGCGAAACGCTGAGCATCGTTGGTGAGTCGGGATGTGGTAAGTCCACTACGGGCCGTTCTATATTGCGTTTAGACGAACCGACTGAAGGTGAAGTTCTATTTAACGGGGTTAACATGACATCTCTTAACAAGAAAGAACTTCGTAACATGCGAGGAGACATCCAAGTAATCTTCCAAGATCCATACGCGTCACTGAATCCGCGTCAAACAATCCGAAAAATGCTTCAAGAAGCAATGACGATTCAAAAAGTGATGCCGAAAGAACAAATGGAAGCACGCCTGCTTGAACTCATGTCACTCGTTGGTCTTCGTCCAGAGTATTTGGAACGCTACCCCCACGAATTTTCTGGCGGTCAGCGCCAAAGAATCGGCATTGCCCGGGCACTTTGCGTAAATCCTAAAGTCATCATTTGTGATGAAGCCGTTTCAGCACTCGATGTTTCCATTCAAGCTCAAATTATTAACTTACTAAAAGGCATGCAGCGGGATCTCGACTTAACGTTCCTGTTCATCTCTCACGACTTAAGCGTCGTGCGTCATATTTCTGATCGAGTCATCGTGATGTATTTAGGGACAATTGTTGAAATTGCAGATAAAGACTCACTTTTCGACTCCCCAAGCCATCCGTATACAAAAGCGTTGTTGTCTGCAATCCCGTCTATTGATGAGCAGCATAAAAAAGATCGCATCATTCTAAAAGGTGACGTTCCATCTCCTATCGACCCGCCAACTGGCTGTCGATTCCATACACGCTGTCCATTTGCTACAGATCACTGCAAAAAGGAAGTTCCAGCCTTAAGATCGTTGTCCGAAACTCATCAGGTAGCCTGCCATTACGCGGAAAGTTTACTCAACGGGCAAGTGGTCTGATAAGATAGACTTATCTAGTTACAGGTTGGAGGTTTTCAAAATGATGTCCATCGAAACCTTTTCCTTATATGTATTATTTTGTATACTAGCCCCACTCGTTGGGGCTTTTACTCTTGCCTTCACCATGATCTTCGAAAGCCGATTCGACTTCTTACAGAATGTTGCAAGCTCTTCAAAGTTAGAAAAAGAATTACAATATGCGCAGTACTACCAATTGAATCAGCGCATTAAACCTCACTTCTTCTTTAACACATTGAACACCATGCTGAGTCTCGCACGATTAGATCGCAAAACCGAGTTGATTTCAAGCTTGGAAGTAATGTCAAAATTCATGCGATACAATTATCAAACGAATGAAAAGCTTGTCCCAATCATGGACGAAGTTGCTTATACGAATAGTTACTTGGAAATCCAACAGTTACGCTTCGGAAACCGGGTCCTAGTTCATCAACAAATAGCAGAAGACACGAAAAACGCGTATATTTTACCTTTCGTTCTCCAAACGATGGTTGAAAATACATTTAAGCACGCGTTCGACAAATACCCAGGACCAGCTGTTCTCAAGATCATTATTTATCGTAAAGACAGCCTGCTCCATATGGAAGTGTGGAATACCCATCTTAAACAATCAATCAATGATCGCGATGATTTCTCTCGCGAAGATGGATTAGGGGTTGCTAATATCCGTGAACGGCTGCACCTTTTGTTTCCAGATGAACCCGCCACTTTCGATATGTCGTATATCGGCGAAGAAGCATGTGCCCGAATCATTATTCCTTATCGGGAAAGCTCTATACTCTAACAAAGGAGTGAGAAGAAAATGTATATTTTACTAGTGGATGACGAACCGCTCGAGCTGGAACAATTGGAGTATTTGATGAAACCTCATTTTCCCTATTGGACGTTCTTCAAAGCGAATGATGCTGCAACAGCTATAGCCATAGCGAAATCCAATAAAATTTCACTCGCTTTCTTAGACATACAAATGCCAGGCAAAGATGGCTTGACGCTTGGTATGGAGTTGAAAGAATTGTATGATTTGGACATCATCATGGTGACAGCCTACCAATCATTCGAATATGCACAACGGTCCATTCGAATCGGCGTGAACGACTATATCACTAAACCGGTAATTGAAAAAGAACTCATTCAAGTCCTTGAAAAGTATCATAAATGGAATGCGAAGTCAGATGCCATTCAGCAGGCGCTGCATATCATTCATGAAGAGTATGCTGAAAAGCTTCCCTTATCAGCTGTTGCTGCTAAAATCCACTTGAGTCCGACGTATTTAAGCAGAAAATTTCTTGAGGAAATGGAGATTGGATTTGCTGACTATTTAAATGGCTATCGATTGGAAATGGCAAAACGTATGCTGATCAATGAACCCGATGCCAGTATTTCAGCAGTAGCCGATCATACCGGTTTTAACAGCCAGCATTATTTCAGTTCATTATTTCGTAAAAACTTCGGCGTAACACCAAGCGCATATCGTCTGCAGACCACAGACTCTCCTGGGGGCTAACTAGCTATGAAAAACTATAATTACTACATCACGGGCGCAGTGACACTGGGAATATCCACCGCAATTATTTCCCTACTCGCACGCTGGATTACGGCAAACACCATCCTATCGTCTCCCGAGGCCCTCATTAAATACGGCTTAGTTGGGAGTATCGGCTATTCTTTCATGGGGGCAGCAGCTCTTCTTTTATTCGGGTTTATCTCTGTTCGAATCCGCACTAATTATCCTGGTTTGCTAACGTTAGGCGACTTATTTCAACTGAGACTTCGAAAAGACGGTTATTACTTATTGTCTTCCATTGTCCTGTTTCTCGGATTGGACTCTCTTTTCATGCAAGCTATCGGAGCATCTGTCCTTTTTGAGCTATTGCTCGGAATTCCCGTGTGGATCTCTCTTTTCATCTTTTTCCTTTATACATTTCTACTGGCGGGAATAGGCGGTATGAAGTGGATCCATCGGCTGGAAGGTCCCGCACTGCTCTTCATCTTCAGTGCGATTATCTTCATTCCAATGTTTTTCTTCATCCGCGAAGGGGCGAACGATATATACCAAGGGGTGAGGCTGCTGCATCCTTACCTGCTCTTTACAAATAATCAGGAGACCATCTATTTCGCCGCAACAGCGATGCTCATTGGTTTTGGCCAAATGATATCCGACCGCGCAACATGGCAGCGTCTTTATATAATGGACCTAGGAAAAGTGAGAGCCAGCTTTTACTTGACCGCGTTAGTGTGGAGCACGATTCCCTTGTCACTTGGCGGCATGCTTATGATTGTCATTTACGACCAGTCGTTCACTGAAACGTACTCTTTGCTATTTGAACTCGTCAATAAAATTGAACCACTGTTGCTATTATCCATCTTTTTCTTATTTTGTTTCAGCACAATTTCAAGCACGATGAACGCCGAACTGCATGCCACAACAGTCCACTATGTACGGCACATCCAGCACAAAATCCGTCCTTCGATGACCGACAAACAACTGTACAAAGCATCTTACAAGTTCTCAGGAATTCTATTATTCATACTTCTTGTTATTTCTTTGTTTTTTAACTTTAATGCTCTGGAATTCCTATTTTTCTTCGGCACGCTCTATGCAGCTCTCATTCCTGTCATGCTGTTCATCATACTTTCGAACAGAAGACTTTCCCGCTTGCTGCCATACGCTGCACCTATTGCAGCAATCAGTGTGTATTTCATACCTACCATCAACGGTCCCCTGTCTTCGGTTTGGTGCAGCTTTGCAATTTCACTCGTCGTATCGTTCGGTTCCATGCTATTTGCAGAAAAAGAACTATATTCATAAGAAGTACCTATCGCCGCAGACGGGTGAGAGGTACTTTTTTTGTGCGACAGCTGCGAAGCGCTACCAATTAATCCCTTAACCTTGCGTGAATTGTAGTCTATTGCCGATTAACTTCCCCATAGTGCTGATTGTTCGCTTGATAATGCCGATACCCCTCTGCATAGTTCCGATTCCACACACCATATTGCCGATAACCACCCCCATATTTCCTATTCCCCCAGCACAACGAGATAGCCCACCCAAATCAAGCGCAGCGCTGCCAATTAATCCCTTAACCTTGCGTGAATTGTAGTCTATTGCCGATTAATTCTACCAAAGTGCCGATTCCTCGCTTGAAAATGCCGATACCCCTCTGCATAGTTCCGATTCCACACACCATATTGCCGATAACCACCCCCATATTTCCTATTCCCCCAGCACAACGAGATAGCCCACCCAAATCAAGCGCAGCGCTACCAATTAATTCCTTAACCATGCCAAATCGTGTCCCGTCATCAAGAAACTTCCCATAGTGTCCGAGAAACTCATAGATGTGATGAAGAACCCACTCACAATGTCGGACAACCTCCCACTAGTGATCGACAACACTGTCCTAGTGATGGACAAGTCCATTCCGCCAACGCCACCTCCCAAACCAAACACAATCAAAAAACCCACTGCCAATAAAAACTGACAGCGGGTCGCTATTCTTCCTAAAACTTATAGATTGTTCCATACTTCTCCGTTAAATACTGCACCAAATACGCAGGATTTAACTCTTCCGACGAGACTTCTTTCAAAAGTTCCAATGGCTGTTTCGTCTTGCCGTGACGGTGGATATGCTCCGTAAACCACCCACGGATTGAGGCAAAATCATTTGTCTGCAAGCACTTCTCAAACGGAACTTCTTTTTTCATCGTATTGTGCAATTGAGCCGCATACAAATAACCCAACGTGTACGAAGGGAAGTAGCCGAAATCGCCGCTTGACCAATGGATGTCTTGAAGCACGCCATCCCGATCACTCCCAGGCATTACCCCTAAATACTTCTGCATCAGCTCATTCCAAATATGCGGCAGTTCTGCTGCTTTCACATCACCATTGAGCAATGCTTTTTCCAACTCATAGCGAAGCATGATATGCATGGAATATGTCAACGGGTCTGCTTCGATTCGTATCAGCGAAGCCTTCACCTCATGCAAAGCTAAATAGAAATCATCAAGCGAAACGGACTTAAAATGTTCTGGTGCAAATGAACGGAACCAGTCATAATTCGTTTCCCAAAATCCTCTATCCGCCGTCACAAACATTTCCCAATATAACGACTGCGACTCATGCATTCCCATCGAACTTGCAGCTGAAAGCGGCGTCCCCATCAGATGTCTTCCTATATTCTGCTCATACAGCGCGTGCCCGCCCTCATGCACAGAACTGAACACGCTGGTCCTGAAATCATTTTCATCGTACTTAGTCGAAAGCCGGACATCATTCGGATTAATCGCAAAACTGTAAGGATGTGCAGATGTGTCAAGGCGTCCATCCTCGAACCGATATCCAATCATCTTCAGCAGTTCCTCACTCAACACCTTTTGACTTTCAATTGGAAACGGAGTCTGCAATAGCGAGACATCCGCCTTCACAGGGCTCGCTTGGACTTGTTCTATCAAACTCGTCAACGATTTCCGAAGCTCGGGAAACACCTTATCCAACATTTCCACGGTAACCCCTGTTTCATTATTATCGAGTAACGCATTGTATCGATCGCCTTCATATCCCCAGAGTTCAGCAAACTCTTGATTGTATCCGATAATCTCCTTTAAATAAGGCTCAAATAAGGAAAAGTCATCTTTCTCCCGCGCTTCCTCCCATACGGATTCCGCCTTCGAGCAAAGAGTTACATAGTTTTGATACTCAGCATTGGGAACATTCCGGCTTTTATCATACACCCGCTCACATTCTTCTGCAGCCTTCCGAATCAGTTCATTCTCCGATGTCATTTTCATTTCATCGATGAATTCTTTCATTCGATCGGACGTTTCCGCCTGCTGCAGTTTTCCTGACAATATGCCGACCACTTCCGAACGCTGGTCCACCCCGCCGCGCGGAATCTGCGTGTGGGAATCCCATTGAAGTGTCGTCAGCGCTTCTTTATAGGCGTTTTGTTCTTTTAAAAATTCTAGAAACTTCTTTTCTTTACTAGTCAATTCAACCACTTCATTCACCTCAACTACATACAAATTATCTACGGTTACTCTTCGGATCAAACGCATCGCGCAATCCATCGCCAATGAAGTTAATGGACAGAACCGTCAAAAGAATTCCAAGCCCCGGCGGCAGCCATATTTCAGGCTGATCCCGAAGAACGCGCAGGTTTTGTGCTTCCGAAAGCATATTCCCCCAAGTTGGCGTTGGCTGCGGAATCCCCATACCAATGAAACTCATTCCCGATTCAATAATAATCATCGTCGCCATCATAAGTGTCGCATTCACGATAATCGGTCCAACTGCATTCGGCAAGAAGTGCTTACAAATAATACGCAAATCACTCGCACCGAGTGCTTTAGCTCCGGTAATGAATTCTTCTTCCCGCAGCGATAAGAATGCTCCACGAATCAGTCTCGTCAACGTTGGCCAGGTCGTGATTGCGATAATTGTCACGAAGACACCGATAGTTACATTATCCAATAACGCAATAATCGTTAACGCAAGCACAAGAAATGGAAGTGCTAATACCAAGTCAGCAGCACGCATAATCACGCTGTCCACTTTACCGCCATAATAGCCGCTAACGGCACCTGTAACAACGCCAATCACTAGTGTAAACAGCATCGCGCTGAATCCGACAATCAATGATATCCGGCCACCGTACAGCAATCGTGCCCAGTTGTCGCGTCCTGAACTGTCTGTGCCGAGTAAATGCCCATTGCCTGGAGCACTATCCACCATAAGTAAGTCCCCTCTTTCAGGGTCGAACTTCGTGAGTAACGGAGCAAACACTGTTGCTAAAATTATAAGAATCAAGCAAATAACACCGATGACGGCGAGCTTATTCTTCATGAATCTTCGCAAAGAGAGCTGGAATGGACTCTTCGGTTTCGCTTTACTCCGAGCCGCCCCCATGGACGGTTGTTCATTCATAGAGTTTTGCATTCTTTGTCACCTCATTCATAGCGAATCCTCGGATCCACTGCACTATATAGCATATCCGCGAGTAAGTTCCCAAATAGAATCGTCACACCAAGCAGTAAGTTTATAGCCATGACGACTGGATAATCCCGGTTCGTAATGGATGTGATGAATAACGTACCAAGTCCCGGATAGTTAAATACTTGCTCTGTGATAACCGCACCACTCAATAACGCACCAAATTCAAATCCAAGCAACGTAATAATCGGGATGATGGCATTCCGTAACGTATGCTTATATAAAATGGACGTTTCACTCATTCCTTTAGCTTTGGCAGTTTTGATATAGTCACTGCCGAGAACGTCCAATACTTCCGACCGCATGTACCGCATATAGGTAGCCGTTCCAGCTAACCCAAGCGTCAATCCTGGTAAAATCATATGATGCAAGCGGTCCATAACCAGTCCAAATCCTGTTGCGTCAACACTCGACACCGTCCCTTGTGCCGGGAACCATCCGAAACTGATCGCAAATACAAAAATAGCAATCAATCCGAAGAAGAAGTTTGGAACCGCAAGACCTATAAAGCCAAATGCGGTTGCACTATAATCGAGCATCGAATACGGATATTTCGCCGAATATAACCCGATTGGAATTGCCACAATCAGTGTAATGGCGAGTGCAAACGTGCCTAAATAAACGGTATTCATTAATCGTTCGCCGATCAGATCGGTCACGGATCGACCATTGTACGTAATCGATTCACCGAGATCCCCTTTAGCGACCGTACTAACCCAATGAAGGTATTGTACAGGAACAGGGTCGTTCAACCCCAGTTCTTCCTTCCGTTGTTCGTATACTTCTGGGTCAATACTTGGATCTAAGATCTTTCCTGTGAATGGGTCTCCCGGGGCTGCTTTTGCTAAGCCAAATATGATAACTGTTAGCAAAAAGAGCATAGGTATAAAAACAAGAATCCTTCTTATTAAATACTGAAACATAGTTGCCCCCCTTAAATTCGCACTTATAACGATTCTCAGCCGGTTTGACTGCCGGCAGGTTTACTTGATTTACCGTGTGACCCACCACTCATGTGTGTTATTCATAATAGTGAATGGCAGCGGATCTATTCCTTCGACACGGTCACTCATTACCCATAAGTTGTCTTTCACATATAAAAATAAGGCAGGTAAATCTTCTGAAAACAGTGCTTGCCATTCCTTATATACTTCCGCTCGATTCTCTTGTTCAAAAGCGGCTGGCGCTTTCATAGCTTTCTCCAATAAAGCGTCCGCTTCCGGATTGTTCCAACGTGAATAGTTATAAGGTGCTGTCGCTGACCATAAACTAGCTGGATCGGGGTCATGACTGCTTAGCGCCCAACCAAGCAGGTAAAGGTCCCAATCGCTATCACGGTTTTCGAGCCCGTCGATATATGCTGTCATTTCTTTAGGCTGACGCATATTGATTTGGATTCCTGCTTCTTCCAGCTGCTGTTTTATAAGTGGAGCAGAACGTTCCCGAATTTTATTTCCAGTCGGGAAGTCGAGATTCAGCACCCATTTCTCACCATCAGGATTTTCACGGAAACCATCTCCGTCTTTATCGATAAATCCAGCTTCATCCAATAATTGAGTAGCTTTTTCAACGTCATACTCATAATCGGCTACACCATCTTCGCTATATGCCCAAAATTGCTGGGCAATTGTTGAATTCGTTTTTTTACCTTTTCCATACAACAATCCATTGACGATTCCTTCACGGTTCACCGCATAAGCAATCGCTTGCCTAACTTTCGGATCTGCAATTTTTTCATTTACTGTCCAATTGTCAGGGTTGATTGTACGACTTTCAATGTCACTAGAACTTCGATGATTCATCTTGAAACCTAAGAATTGGTTTCCGAACTCAGGCTGTTCGATAATTTGCATGTCCTTTATCTTTTTCACTGTTTTGTAATCTGCTGGAGAAACACCGTTTGGATCTGCTACAAAATCGATATCGCCATTCTCTAGTAAACCTGTCATGATGGCTTCGTCAACAATTTTATAAACAATCTTGTCCAAGTGAGGTTTTCCTTGCCAATAGTCATCATTCCGTTCAAAAACATATTGTTGACGATCTACTATTTTCGTAAGTTTGAAGGGTCCCGTTCCGATAATTGATCCGCCTTTTAGCGAGGCATCAGATTTAGGAATATCAGCGATTGGAATATCGTCAAATACGTGCTTTGGTATAATTTGAAAGCCTGCTGTATAAAGCGGAGTGACATTAGGCTCTTCGAAGTTAAAAGTAACTGTGTACTTATCGTCTTCAACAACACCTTCAAAATCATCCGTTTCCCCTGTGTTATACGCATCATATCCTTTTAAATCTTGTACATACTCAGTTCTGAATCCTCCTGATTTAACATAATCAGGATCCGACATCGTTTGGTAAGTGAACACAACGTCTTCTGCCGTAAATTCCTCACCATCATGCCACTTTACCCCTTCTTCTAACTGAAAAGTTATCGAGGTTTGGTCTTCATTCATGTCCCAGCTTTTTGCAAGCTTCGGAATGAATTCCAAGTCTTCGTTTTGTCCAACCAATCCCTCATGCGTAATACGAAGAATTGCTTCATCATACCCTTCTTCGTAAAAAATCGGATTAAACATCCCCGTAGGTGCTGTTTCCATCGCACCAACAACAATGCCGCCCTCATTGGGTTCACCTTGTGCGCCTGCAGTAGAAGTAGGTCCTCTATCCTCACCATTTCCACATGCAGCAAGCATCAGGATCAAAGCTACAAACTTCATCTTCAATGCTGTTTTATTTGAACTATTTTTCCTCATCTTTCGTCTCCTTTCCACTGTGCCATATTAGTAGATTCCTTTTTTGGAATCCGCAGTGTGTAAGTGACACGCAACAAAGTGTCCTTCTTCAACTTCAGTTAACTCTGGGCGTTCTTCGCTGCAGCGTTCAAACGCAAATGGACATCTCGTGCGGAAGGCACATCCGGAAGGCGGGTTAGCAGGACTGGGCATTGTTCCTTTTAACACAATTTTTTCTCGATCCATTGTTCGATTCTCTCCACGGTCTACGACAGATACGGAGTCTAGCAGTGCTTGGGTGTACGGATGTTTCGGAGTATCGTAAAGGCTGTTTTTCGGTGCGATTTCCGCAACTCTTCCTAAATACATCACAACGATGCGATTACTAATATGCTTTACTACGCTTAAGTCGTGAGCGATGAACAAATACGTCAATCCTAGTTCATCTTGCAAATCCATCATCAAATTCAGCACTTGCGCTTGAATCGAGACATCGAGTGCAGAAACTGGTTCATCACACACGACAAACTTAGGATTATTGACAAGTGCGCGGGCTATGCTGATTCTCTGTCGTTGCCCCCCAGAGAATTCATGGGGATATTTCTGGAGATCGTCTATTCGCAGACCGACTTTCTCTACAATCGCTTCCACTTTCTTTTTCCGCTCAGCTTTCACCAGCTTCGTTTGTACAACTAGCGTTTCTTCGATCAATTCATAGACATTCATTTTCGAATTTAACGATGAAAACGGATCTTGAAAGATGATTTGCATATCTTTACGATAGCCTTTCATTTCTTTTTCTTTTATTTGGGTAATGTCATTTCCGTCAAAAATAATTTCACCATCAGTCGAACTCAACAAGCGCAAGATGACACGGCCTAGCGTAGACTTTCCTGATCCGGACTCCCCCACAATTCCTAGGGTTTCCCCTTCACGTATGTGAAAAGAAATATCATCCACCGCTTTTACGTGTCCAGTGGTGCGCTGGATTACTCCGCTTTTGATAGGAAAGTACTTTTTTAAATTCCGCACTTCCAATAAATTCTTCGTGGCAACGCCTTGGTTCACTTCTTCCATTAGTTTCATAGTGTTTCCTCCCCGTATAGATGGCAGCGGACTTGGTGACCATGACCTACTTCAATCAATTCAGGATTCGTTGCAACGCACTTCTCCATCACAAAAGGACATCGCGAAGCAAATCTGCATCCTTCAGGAAATTCGGTAGCAGCAGGCACAGTTCCAGCAACTGTCTTCAATCTATCCACGTTCGTGGACAAATCAGGCATGCTATCCAGGAGTCCTTGTGTATACGGATGTTTTGTATTGCGCAGAAGCTCTTTTGTTGTGCTTTGTTCAACGACCTGACCGCCATACATAACAATGACACGATCCGCATAGTCAGAAACAACACCTAAATCATGAGTAATCATTAGAATCGACATGTCCATTTTCTTTCTCATGTCTTCGAGTAGCGCGAGGATTTGTGCTTGGATGGTAACATCGAGTGCAGTAGTTGGTTCATCTGCGATGAGCAGTTTGGGTTGGCAGGAGATGGCAATTGCAATCATGACACGCTGGCGCATACCGCCCGAAAGTCTATGGGGATATTCATCAACAATTTGGTCAGGACGGGAAATACCTACTACTTCAAGTAAGTGTATTGCTTGTTCCCTCGCAAGTTTCTTACTCATTTTCTTGTGTTTTCTTAACATTTCTATTATCTGATTTCCCACTGTGAAAACGGGATTCAACGCAGTCATCGGCTCTTGGAAAATCATCGCCATTTCCTTACCTCGAATGGACGTCATTTGTTTCTCAGTCAAACCAGTTAATTCACGACCGTTTAACTCAATCTTTCCTTCAACAATTTTACCCGGTTTGCCGATGAGCCCCATGACAGAGTTGGCCGTCATACTTTTCCCACTCCCAGACTCACCAACAATCGCAACCGTTTCACCCGGACGAATTGCAAACGATACATCATCCACCGCCTTCGCAACCTTTTCATCATCTAAGTAAAAATATGTCCTCAGTTGCTTCACATCTAAAATTGGAGTTCCCATTCATTCACCTCATTCAATATGTAGTATATTAATCATAATCAATTTATAATCATGATTATATGATGGCATTTATCTTAACACATAGAAATTAAGATAACAATGAGTTTTCTGAACTAAGAGAGCGCTTTCAAAACTACTTATTTTAGCTCCGACAATTGAACCTTTTAGCTGATTCTAAATCTAATGTAGGCAATTTCCACTGCCATATTGCCGATATTTATCATAATATTGCCGATTCCCCAGCGCAACGAGATAGCCCATCCAAAACAAGCGCAGCGCTACCAATTAATCCCTTAACTTAGATTGAATTGTAGTCTATTGCCGATTAACTCTCCCATAGTGCTGATTGTTCGCTTGATAATGCCGATACCCCTCTGCATTGTTCCGATTCCACACACCATATTGCCGATAACCCTCCCCATATTTCCGATTTCCCCTGGGACAACGAGATAGCCCTCCCAAGTCAAGCGCAGCGCTACCAATTAATCCCTTAACCTCGCGTGAATTGTAGTCTATTTCCGATTAACTCTCCCATAGTGCCGATTGTTCGCTTCATAATGCCGATACCCCCCTGCATTGTTCCGATTCCACACACCATATTGCCTATAATCACCGTCATAGTTCCGATTCCCCCAGCGCAACAAGATAGCCCACTCAAATTCAAGCGCAGCGCTACCAATTAATCCCTTAACCTCGCATTAATTGTTTCCCGTTATCGAGAAACTCCACATAATGTCGGAGAAACTCATAGTTGTGATGAAGAACCCCCGCCCAATGTCGGACAACCGCCAACTAATTACGCACATTACACACGAACTGATCGACAACACTATCCAAGCCCAACAAAAAAGGAATTCACCCACGCAAAGCGCAGCTGAATCCCTCTCCTTCTATTAAATGATTCCTTGAAAGCGCAAAATGATTTCCGCAACAACGGCCGAGCCGAGAAACGTACCAATCATGACAAGACTTGCAACAATCAGCGTCCGCCAGCCAAGCTTGGCGAAATCGGACCACGACCGGCCGATCGCAATGCCAGCATACGCTAGAATCGGTGTCGTCAGCGCTAACAAATTGACTTCAGTCGTCCATTTCACGACTAGATCCGCTCCCGGAAACCAGGGCATCGAAACAATCACACCGAGAATGGAAATGTAAGCAATGCTCGGAATATTTAACGGAATAATCTCTTTAAGAATAAAACCAGCCAAACAAATGACAATCAGCATAGCCATCCCCGGAACTGCAGCAAGCGGCATAATGTCATACCCTACATAGTTGCCGACAATTGAAAGAACACCCACAATCACCAAAATTAAAATCCACTCTTGGATATTCCTCAGCATCAGTACCCCTCCTTATTCCGGGTCATCCAGCTATACACTTTTTCAGTGAGCGGCAACCCGATTAAGATACTAACCCAAAGACCTGTCGATGTGGACAATAAATTACTCGCACCCGAAAAGGCAATAATCTGCTGTTCCATATCGGGGAATGCAGCGATTAGTGAACCGCTCGCCGCCGCCATCATACTTCCGCTTCCCACACCCGACGCCATCGCAAAGGACAGCGGACTTAATGGCGTAATGGTCGCAAGTAAACCGGAAATCAATCCTAAAAATATTGCTCCAAATACAGTTCCAAATATGTACATAGCCATGACGCCACGGCCTTCCGGTGACCCCATTCCGAATTTATCCATAATCAGACCGACATTCGACTCACGTCCGATCGAGTGCGTCATTCCAACCGCTTCCCGTTTTAAACCGAGCCAAATTGCGACGGGCAATGCTAACAAAATCGTCCCTAGATTCCCCAACTCTTGCAGCAACAGAGCAGGACCAGCTGCAATAACGTCTGGAAGAGACGGTCCAATTGTCACCCGATCTTAGCTAGCAGCAGCGCGACCCCCAATACAATGATAGGTTCCTCATTTTTTGCCTGGCGTTCTTTTACTGCAGGCGTGAAATACAAAAGAATTCCGATGACTAGAGCGTACAGCATCGGCAATAGCAACACGACGCCCGGTCCGACACTAAATTTATACGTTCCGATTAATTCACATATAATAACAATTCCTAAAACAACCGCATGCAAACGCCAATCTTTCCACATTCCATGTACTACACTTTCATTCTCCTCCATCGAACTTCCCCTTTCGTATAGAACACATTTTGTTTCTGCAACAAAAACATCGTCAAAACTCAATGTCTGATTAGACTGAAAACTACACACGCGTGTAATAGCGTTTATCCAACACGATAATGAATACGTATGCAATCTTAAAAAACTATGATACGCAGTATACTATATAATTTATTTAATTGAAAGATAAATTTCATCTTGCTAAAGCGTTAATAAATGGTACTAAAAAAAATACAATACGGCCTCTTCACTTAATAAATAAACCCTCGACACTCTATCTTCCGGATAAATTCTAAAATCATGAACCCGACTACAACACTTCCAATATGATATACTGAATTTACTAAAATCTTAATAAAGGAGTTGCATCTACATGAAAGCATTTGTTAAACGGAGTGCCGCAACAGATGATATTGCACTTGAAGAAGTGAATGTCCCGACTATCCATGAAGATGAATTGCTCGTCCGCGTGAAAGCAGTCGGTGTTGGCATTCATGATTCCTATTTCTTACCGAAAGAAATGAACTATCCCTATCCGATTGGCATTGAAGCCGCCGGTATTGTCGAAGATACAGGCAGTCAAGTGACTCAATACAAAAAAGGCGATCGCATTGCTTTTGTCAGTATGATGCAGCCTAAAGGCGGAACGTGGGCTGAGTTTGCAGTCGTTCAACAAGATTCACTCATCCTTCCTATTCCCGAGAATATGGTATTTGCTGAAGCAGCGGCCGTTCCCGTTGCGGGAAATACTGTTTTACGCGCGTTGACTGCACTTCATTTAAACGCTGGAGATTCTGTCTTTATCGCTGGTGCGTCCGGCGCAATCGGGACGTTCGCGATTCAATTTGCAAAAGCGCGCGGATGGAAAGTGGCTGGATCTGCTTCTCCTAAAAATCATGACTATATGAAATCACTTGGCGCAGAAACGACCGTCGACTACAATGACCCGAACTGGGCTGATCAAATCCGCGAGTGGCAACCAAATGGCGTAGACGCAGCCATTGCGATTCAACCGGGAACTGGGACTGACAGCATGCACGTCGTCAAAGATGGCGGAACTGTCATTACGATATCTGGTGATCGCATCGAACCGGAACGCGGCATCCACGCTGCATTCGTTCCACATAAAGTAGATGTACGTAATGAAGTGGAAGAAGTGATTCAAAAAATTGCTGATGGTACATACCAACTGGTCATCGAACAAACCTACCCATTCGAACAAGGGCTGGAAGCATTGAAAAAGACGCAAACCCGCCATGCTCGCGGAAAACTAGTATTGACGTTGGAATAAAACGAACCCCCTTTCGCTACATGAAAGGGGGTTCTCGTATTTAAATAACAATCAAATGACCGAAAAACGAAATCAGGAGTAAGCTCACAAGTCCTACTGAAACAGCGGCAATCAACCCAATGTAGAATGGTTTAATACCCAATCCTTTAAAGACTTTAAAATTCGTTGATAACCCAACGCCGGCCATTGCGATTCCAAGCATGTACTTGGAACCGAATGAACTCCAGGAATTGTAGAAGCCTTCCCATGTCGGAAGCGTCAGGAACCCGAATGCTGAACCGTTATTCGCTGCTGTCCAATCTCCAATTGTCCTGACCAATGCCAGTGCTAAAAACCCGATTACGAATACCGGAATTAACTTATACCACTTTGGAATTTGGTATTCCGTACCGTCTTCGTTCTTACCTGCACCTTTAAAGAAAAAGTACGAAATAAGCGGAATGACAGCGATGATAAACAAGTTTCGGGTTAACTTTGTAACCGTTGCGACATCCACTACTTTTTCCATATCGTACATTTGACTATAGATAAGTGCTGAACCGGTAACCTGCGCTGTATCGTGAATCGCCGTCCCCAAGAATAACCCCGTTTTAATAGCATCACCCGCAAAAAAGATGTTCGCCAAGTACGGGTAGAACAGCATACCTACCAACCCGAATATCGTGATATTCGCAACGGCGTAAGAAATTTCATCTTCTTTTGCTTTAACGACTGGTGAAACCGCCATGATTGCAGTGACGCCGCAGATCCCTGTTCCACAAGCGATCAATGTCCCAAGTCGGTTCGATTGATTCATCTTTTTCGTAAAATAGAGTGTGACGAGCAGCCCTGATGAGATGCAGACAATAATTAGAGGCAGCCCCCATGCGCCCAGTTTCAATGCTTCAGTCAAGCTTAGGCGCAGACCAAGCAAAATAATCCCGGCACGCAATGCATATTTGACGGAATACGTGACGCCTTCTAGGAAAACGGTATGTAATCCAATCGTATTCCGAATGATAATTCCGATAAGTATCGCGACAAATATCCCCGATACAGGACTTGCGCTTCCTTCCGGCAATAAATTCAACGCAACTATCAACTTGCCAATCAGATCTGCCGCGTAAATTCCTGTTAGCGTCACTACTAAACATAACAATATCCCCGGCAGCACACGGACAACTACTCTACGAATGCGATCTGTTCTATCTGTTTGATTCTTATTATTGATTTTCCCCATACTATCTCCCTTTCGCGTTATCAGCGTCTTCATCATATCAGGAGATTAGTATACCGCCAAGAGGACTTTCAGCAATCCCCTTGCCGGCAGGTTAAATTATTCTTTCACACCAATTTAATGGAAGTGCTTTCCTCAGCTTGGCTGTACTTCTTCCGGTTCATCGACCCATAACTCATCCTCCGTTGCTGCAACCACAACAGAAGCCGACGCGTCACCAAGAATGTTAACCGTTGTGCGGAACATGTCTAGAATCCGGTCAATCCCCGCTACTAATGCAATTCCTTCGAGTGGCATATTAACGGAAGTCAGCACCATCGCAAGCATGATCACACCTGCCCCCGGTACACCAGCAGCACCAATCGATGCCAAGACAGCAGTGAGGACTACTGTGAGTAGTTGTAAGAACGATAAATCCAAACCGTAGAATTGCGCAATGAAGACAACCGCCACACCTTGGTAGATTGCCGTACCATCCATGTTAATGGTCGCGCCTAGCGGTAATACGAAACTGCTGATCTTTCTTGAGACACCTAAATTCTCTTGAGTATTTTTCAGTGTCACAGGCAATGTCCCCGCGCTGCTGCATGTACTGAATGCAACGATACTTGCCGGCGCCATCCCTTTAAAGAACTTTATCGGGCTCATGTTAGCAAACTTTTTGACCGCCATTGAGTAAATAAAGATCACATGAACGATGCAGGCGATTGCGACTGCAATAATCACTTTCAGCAGCGGCATCAGCACGGCTATTCCATATTCTCCAACAACCGGAGCAACTAAACCCAATATTCCAATTGGAGCAAACCACATAACGATTCCAGTGATTTTATACATGATCTCTGCAAAACCCTCAAAGAATTGATAGACAGGTTGAGCTTTTTTGCCCACTAACGTAATTGCCAGACCTACGAATATCGCAAAAAAGATTATTTGCAGAATGTTCCCGTTAGCTAGCGCTGTAAATGGATTATCTGGGATGATGTTGAGTAAAGTAGCAATTACCCCATCTGTCTCATTCACTTCAGCCGCAGCTTCCGGTGTACTGACCGAAATCCCTTTTCCTGGTGAAATAGCATAAGCAAATGCCAAACCGATCATAACCGCTATGGCACTCGTCACCAAGTAGTAAGAAATTGTTTTAACACCGATGCGGCCCAATTGTTTCGGATCACCTGTACTCGCAACCCCCACAACTAACGAAGCTAAAATGAGCGGCGCGATAATGAACTTAATCAGACGTAAAAACAAATCGCCCAATGGCTTGATAACTTCGATGGATGGGCCGAAAATAATACCTAAAAGAATAGCAATTACAAAAGCGATAAAGATTTGCATCAACAAGTTCCCTTTGATTTTCATCATTTCTCCCCTTCCTAACATTTTGTAAGCGTTTGCAAATCATCTTAATCTGTCACGCTTGCAACCGAATAGGACAGACCAGGGGCCCCGTTCATTCCTGGTCTTCAATCAAAACCTCTGTCTTCGTTATCAACTCCCCCGGCTGTAGTGTAGGAAGCTCAAAATCGACAGTGTCCGGATATTTTATTCCCGCGCCTGTATTCAGGACAACAACGACTTCCTCCTCCTTAATCCAATTTTGTTCGCGTAATCGGCGTGCTGCTGCGAATACCGCAGCTCCTTCAGGACAAACGAAAGCGCCTTCTAATTCCGCAATCCTTTTTTGCTCTTCTAAAACTGTGGCATCGTCTATCGCGATCGCGCATCCATTTGTTTCATAAAGCGATTCCAACACTAAAAAGTCACCCAATGCTTTCGGGACATTTATGCCAAAAGCGAGTGTTTCTGAGCCTTCCCAGAACTCAGATTCCTTTTTTCCTTCTTGCCATGCCTTCACAATTGGAGCACAACCGTCGGATTGTACAGCAACCAATCTAGGTAGTTTTCCTTCAGGAATCCATCCAAGCGTCTGCAGTTCTTTTAATGCTTTATAAATACCGATGAGCCCGACACCGCCACCTGTCGGATATAAAATTACATCGGGTACTTTCCAGTCCATCTGCTCTGCAATCTCAAAGCCCATCGTTTTCTTTCCTTCAATTCGATACGGTTCTTTCAGTGTCGAAACGTCAAACAACCCCTGATTTTGTACAGTCTGAGCCACAATTTTCCCCGCATCACTGATTAGTCCATCCACAAGGTAAAGATTCGCTCCTGCAATTGCACATTCATTTCTAGTAATCTTCGGGGCATCCACCGGCATAACAATCGTCGATTTTATTCCTCCGCGTGCAGCGTAAAGTGCCCAAGAAGCACCCGCATTCCCATTGGTTGGCATCGCAAGTTCCGGGATACCTAATTCTTTAGCCATTGACACACCTACCGCAGCACCTCTAGCTTTAAATGTACCTGTAGGAATAATCCCTTCATCTTTCATATGCAACTTGGGTATGCCCATTTCAGCCCCTATCCGTTCCATCGGAATTAAAGGAGTCATCCCCTCCCCCAAAGTCACGATATTCTCTTCACGCTGCACAGGAAGTAATTCCTTATATCTCCACAAATCTGCTTTCCTTTTTATCAGATCTTCCGGTTTCAAGATGTCGCGTAATGATTCTAAATCATAATTAACGAGCAAAGGCGATCCGCATTCACATAACTGATGCTTTTCTCCAGCATTGTACTGCTTATCACACTTCGGACATTGAAGATGCGAGACATAACTGAATTTCAACTGATTCCACCCCTTCTTCAAGCAACTCGTTATAGTCAAATTCCCAGTTTTATAATTCTGTACAAGTTGCAATTCTAATTGTTGAATCAATATATGTCTGATTATTCAGTTATATGATGCCGTCAATATCTATTCATTGAGTAATCACGACGTAGCCAATCAAAGAATATTGCACATAAAAAAGCTTCTCAGCGACATATTTACCTGAGAAGCTCGCTTCATCCTATCTATTCACACGTACATGTACTACTCTCATCCAACTATTTCATCGTTGCCGGGAATGTAACAGTAACAACTCTCGAATCCCGATATCGATGCAGTAGCTATTGACAGTTAAAAGCATCATTGACTAGTTTTCAACGATGCTTTGGGTAATGCCGTTATTCATTTCTACAAGCTGTATTCCTGTAATTTCTCCAGATTTAAAACACCAATCTTACGCTGACCTTCCTGGCGAATTACTCCCAAGTCTTCAAATTCAGCAAGCTTTCGGCTCACCGTTTCCGGCGTCGTGCCTAAATAGGAAGCGATGTCTTTCCGGCTGATTGGAAGCGAAATCGTTTCAGATTGTTGTTGCAGCGACAGTTCAGCCAAATACATCGCAATGCGGTTTTCTGCTGATTCTAAAGAATTCCGTGTCATTTGTTGCTCAGCCACTTGCAAGCGCGTTGAGAACTCTGATAGCATTTTAAGTGCTACTTCAGGATACTTCATAAGAAAGGACTGGAAATCGTCCCGATCCATCACACATAATTCAGTGGTCGCTAACGTTTCCGCAAAGGCGTCATGCTCAGTTCTTTTAAAAAGGGACAACTCCCCTGTAAATTCACCTGGTTTGAGTATTCGAATCAGCTGTTCTTTGCCATTCTCTGCGAGTCGGTACACCTTTACTTGCCCTTTATGCACGATATACAACCCATTCGACTGCTCCCCCGCATTGTAAACCGTCTCGCCTTTCCGATACGTTTCAGAATGTGCATGTTTTGCCACTTCCAGCATTTCTGTCGCTTCTAGATGATTAAAAATAGGGACTCGTTGAATGCAACTGTGTTCCATTTCATTCCCCGATGCGTTTCTGCCAACCATATTTGTCACTCCTCACTCTACTAATAAGCGTTTCCGATCACGCTTTTTCCTATCTTCCGGCTTCCTACTAGTATACCGAAGAAGACGCATTGCGTTCAGAATAACGAGTAATACACTCGCTTCATGAATGAGCATACCTGCAGCTAGAAAGACTTTACCGAGCAATACACCCGCCAGTAACAAAGCCACTGTACCTACAGCAAACACTGTATTTTGTTTCATGTTCCGAACAGTCGCTTTTGATAGCGAATACGCATGTGCGAATTGGTCCAACTTATCTGCCATCAGTACGACATCAGCAGTTTCCATGGAAATGTCCGTACCGCCTTCGCCCATCGCAACTCCAATATCTGCCGCAGCAATTGCAGGTGCATCATTGATGCCATCGCCCGCCATTGCCACACGATGTCCTTCTTTTTTAAGCTTTTGAATCCAAGAAACCTTATCTGCCGGCAGCAATTCTGCATGAACTTGGTCCAACCCAAGTACGTTCCCGATACCTTCAGCAGTCATTCGATTGTCTCCAGTCAACATAATTACTCGTTTCACACCATTTTTCCTTAACTGCTGAATCGCATCCTTCGCTTCAGGTCTGACTTGATCCGCAATGGAAACCAGGCCAGCCAATTCCCCGCCGATTGCCGCAAATACGACAGTATTTCCTAGGTGTTCCCGCTCCGCAGCATACTCTTGTGCTGCTTTCTCTATCCGTACATCATTCTTCTGCATCAATTTCCGATTCCCAATAACGACTTGACGCTTTCCAGAATTCACTTGAATGCCAGCGCCTTCAACAATTTCTACATCTTCCGGTGCATTGGCGAGAACGATTCCTCGTTTACGCGCTTCCTTGACAATCGTTTGCCCTAAATGATGTTCCGAAACTTGCTCAGCTTCTGCAATTTGTTTTAGAAAATCCCGTTCATCCATTCCCCATACATGCATGTCTATCACATCAGGCTTCCCTTGAGTCAGTGTCCCTGTTTTATCAAAAACGACTACATCTACTTTCGCAAAACGTTCCATGATGTCTCCGCCTTTAACGAGAACACCTTTCTTTGCACCATTTCCAATCCCTGCGACAATCGATACCGGTGCAGAAATAACCAACGCACCCGGACACGCGATGACGAGGAATGTAAGTGTCATTTCAATATTTCGTGTGAACAGGTAGACAATGACAGACAGCACAACAATCATCGGTGTATAAATCGATGCGAAGCGATCTAGAAACTTCTGTGTTATAGATTTGGATTCTTGAGCTTCTTCCACTAATTCTATGATACGCGCGAACGTGGTATCCTCCCCAACTCGTTCCGCAATCACTTCCAAATATCCGTTTTCAGCAATTGTTCCGCTAAACACCTGATCTTCAATCGATTTTGAAACAGGCACCGATTCCCCCGTGATTGCTGCCTCATTTACCAACCCACGTCCCGCAGCGATCCGTCCGTCAATCGCAATCTTCTCACCCGATCGAATGATGACCCGATCCCCTTCTTCGATTGAATCGGCAGACACCACTTGCAACTCTCCATCTTTCAATAGAGTCGCTTCGGATGGCGCCAAGTCAACCAGCTTCTTTAACGAAGAACGTGTCTTTTCAAGTGTGCGGACCTCCAGATACGCTCCAAACATGAATAAGAATGTGACCGCCGCAGATTCCACGTATTCCCCAATAATGAGCGCCCCGATGACCGCAATCGTCACCAACAACTCAATGCTGAATGTTTTCATCCTCAACGAGCGGATTGCTTTCACCGCAATTGGAATTCCAGCAGCACCTGTTGCCAGCAGCAAAAGTACGTTACGCGCATCAACATAGCCCATCCATTGAAGTAAAAACGCACTAGCTAACAGCACAGCAGCTATACCCGTCAACCAAGTCGTCCGTTTCGCATTCATCTTCTCCTCACTCCCTTACGCCACTTTTTTGGATAAAACCGGATACCCCAGAGACGCGATCGATTTCTCAATCACCTCTGCACTCACACGCTTCTCATCGAATTGAACCTTCACTTTGCTCGCATTGAAAAGGACTCTCGCTTCAGTCATGCCTTCCATTTTGTTCAACATCCCTTCAATCTTCTTAATACACGACGGACACGACAACGGCTCTAATTGCAATGTGATTTTTCTCATGTTAACTCCACTCCTTAGTAGTTGTTTTCTTCTTAACCTAAGCATACTAAGGTTTCTGATTCCTTACCTTGAGGTACATCAAGTTCGCTAAAAGAATTTAAGAGGTATAGATGCAAACTACCGAAACTTCATCTGCTAATGCCCATTCCTTCCCTAAACCAGCCGTTTCCCACTACAAGCTGGCGTTTCTCCCCCTATTGGCGATTCCCCATGCCACATGGAATTGCCTATGCAATCAAGCGCAGCGCTACCAATTAATCCCTTAAACCAGGTTGAATTGTGTCCCGTTATCGTGAAACTCCACGTAGTGTCGGAGAAATCACCATATGTGATGAAGAAGTACACACAAATGTCGGAGAACCCAACCACAATGTCGGACAACACGCCCCAAGTGTCCGACAACCAACCCTCACTTCAAAAATTCCTTTCTATTTCCCCAACTCGTCACATAGTGTGAACTAGCATCGATCCTACAAATCACAAAGGAGTGAGTTCGATAAATACTTGTCCAGAATGCGAACACACGCAACTAGACGGCAAGTTCTGTGCAGAATGTGGTGCGACCTTCTCAACACTCAAGACGAGGGAGCCCATTGAATACCCCCCTGCCAAAGTGGACGACAGCATTGAAAAACTAGCACGTGAGACAAAAGCATTCATGCGATTTCTTAGTAAACAATTCAAAGCTCCATCCGGTCACTTTCATACAACTGCCGCCAAACTTCAAAACAGTGTCTTGAGCATCATCCTCTTCATCATTTTGACAGCGATTGCCCTCTATCGATTATCGCTCGAGCCTGGGGTACCCGCTTTGCAGCTCGTGTCCTACTTCAGCATCTTTTTCCTATTGCTATTCGTCATCAACATTATCGCCAATATCAGTACTGCCCGCTTATTTTCAGAACCTGAAACACTATCTGAACTTACAAGAAAACTTGGTGGTTTCTATGCCATACCAATCGCTCTTTCCTTCGCAAGTTTCTTACTGACATTCACCCAATCCTATCCGCTCGCATCCATCCTTCTATCCATCTCACTCATCATTGCATTCATTCTCATCCCCCTGTTCACGATTACGCTCATTCTTATCCATCATCAAAAGTCCATCGATGGTTTCCATGGCATTCTCTTTTACCTATCTATGACAGTTGTCGGCGGCATTCTTCTTATCGTTTTCTTTGAAGACACGCCCATTCGCATTGTGTTACGGTTCTTGACCTTTCATTATTCTTAATTGAACAACCGGATTATGGTATTCGACCAATTGATGTGCCATTGATACGAGCACTAATTCTTAAAAGTAGAAATGATAAAATCATAAATATCCCCCTAGGTATCCAAGTAGGAGCATTAAATCCTTTCTATTCTCCTTATAAGAAACCATGGTATTCTACTAGTAAAGTATACGGGTTCGTTCCATTAACTAAGGGACTTCCTAAAAAGTGAACAATACTAGAGAGGTGGATCTCTATGGATTCTTCAAACCAACATCTGAACTTATGCGAACAATGCCATCAACTTCAAATTGAAAATGATTATTTAAGAAAAGTCATTCAACATCAACTTCCTGATGTTTCGTTCAATCCAAACATGCATTATATGACGACTACATCACCTGCACTTGAAAAGATCCGACTTTTTAGAAGTCTATTCAAAGGACGATCTGACGTATATGCCGTTCGTCGGAATTCGAAAGATGGAAAATCAATCTACTTTCCGGCTGCTACTAACAATGTATATGAACCCCTATCTGATCAGGCATTTTACGATCACTTAAGCGGTAAACAAACTATCGGCATTTATCCACTACTAGCAAACAACACCTGCTGGTTTTTGGCTGCAGATTTTGATAAAGGTAATTGGAAAAGCGATACACTTGCTTTTGCCGCCAGCTGTAAGCATGCTCAACTCCCTTATCATATAGAGCGCTCCCGTTCAGGTAATGGCGCACATGTATGGATCTTTTTCTCCGAAGCTATTCAGGCAAAAGTAGCACGCGAATTAGGTAAGGCATTGTTCGAATTTGCTCAATCAAATCAGAATAGCAATACGTTTGTCTCTTTCGACCGCTTTTTCCCAAGCCAAGATTATCTGAAAGAAGGAGGTATTGGAAACCTGATTGCACTCCCTTTACAGCGGAATCCCCGCGCGTATGGAAATAGTGTTTTCGTGGATGAAACCTTTACCCCTATCGGAGACCAATGGGAATATTTATCCACCATCTTGAAAGCAGATCAAAAATCGATTGAAAACGCATTGAAGAAAGCTACATCTCTGTCTTTGCCAAACGAAATCAAAACGCCAACAGCCTTAACCGCAACAAGAAAAAACGGGATTCACTTATGTCTATCGAATCTAAGTGAATCCCTACTAGCGGATATGAAAAGTATCGCCTCCTTCAGCAATCCGGCGTATTATAAAGCACGCTCTCAACGCTTGTCTACACATAATATTCCAGCACAAATTGACTGTTTCATACAAAACTCAACTCACCTAATTCTCCCAAGAGGCTGTGAGAATGACTTGCTGAATTTGATGACATCACGGAATATCAGATTTGACTTAGCGGAAGATCGTTTCACAGGCGAGCCGATTGATGTCACCTTTACAGGAAAGTTGATCCCGCAACAACAAGATGCACTGCATTCACTTCTATCTCAAGAATCAGGCATTCTTTCCGCAGCAACCGGCTTTGGTAAAACAGTTACGGCTGCCGCATTAATAGCTGAACGTAATACCAATACATTAATCATTGTGAATCGCACTCAATTACTTAAACAATGGATGGATCAGTTAGCCATATTCCTAGATATCCCCCGTGACTCCATCGGGCAATTTGGTAGTGGGAAGCAATCGCCAACTGGTGTCATTGATGTGGCAACCATACAATCGCTTACTTATAAAGGTTGCGTACAATCCATCACCACACAGTATGGACAAGTCATTATCGATGAATGTCATCATCTGTCTGCACTCTCATTTGAAAACGTCATGCAGTCCATTCGGGCAAAATACGTGTATGGGCTGACCGCTACACCCAAAAGGAAAGACGGACTACATCCGATCATCACTATGCAATGCGGGCCTATTCTTTATGAGACAGATGCCAAAATCCAAGCACAAATCCGCCCGTACCATCATGTTTTACTAGAGCGCCCAACCAACTATCGGACCAAAGCAGAAACACTCCAACAAATGTATGCGGAAATGACAGAAGACCCAATACGCAATCAACTCATTTTCGATGATGTATTATCTGCTTTAGACGAGGGCAGAACGCCACTAATCCTGACAGAGCGCGTGGGTCATGTAAACGTATTAGCAAATCAATTTAAGGGATTTGTCAAAAATGTCATAGTTCTTTCTGGAGATTTGAAAAAGAAGGAACGTGAAACTGCATTGGGTAAAATCAAACACATCCAACATGACGAAGAATTACTAATCATCGCAACCGGAAAGTATATTGGTGAAGGTTTTGATTTCCCGAGACTTGATACAATATTACTCGTTATGCCAATTTCAGGAAAAGGACTTCTTACCCAATACGTCGGCCGGCTACATCGGAATCATTCTGAAAAACAGGAAGTCCGTGTCTACGATTACATTGATCGAAATGTTCCAACACTTGTGACCATGGCAAAAAAACGCTTAAAAGGATTCCGTGGATTGGGATATAGTAACCCCGAGGAAAGCAAACGAAGAAACGATCAAATGCGTCTGTTTTAATTAATAATGGATACTGTTAAAAAAATCCCACACACCCGATTCCTCGGACATGTGGGATTACTTTTTCACTATTATGCTGAGTACATTCAGTTACCTTCTACAGAAACCTTATCCTCTTTACGACTAAATAACCCTATAGCGAAATAACCTATTGTCGGCAGAATCACTACCAACAGTAACCCGAGTGGACTCTGAATCGTCTTCACTAGAGACCCTACGCCCGGGAAGAAGAATACCTGCTTTCCTAGCAAATTACGTGAAGGAACAAGCTCTTCACCGACCATATTGTTATTATCATCTTTTGTTGCAAAACTGATTGCACCGGAACTATCAGTCACGTCAACGACTCTGTGATTAATTAAATTGCCGCCACTTTCTTTGAACGTAATTATATCGCCCTCATGGATTGCCGTCGGATCCACCTTCTTCACAAACAGCATATCTCCCGTCTTGAAGATGGGATTCATACTATTGGATAACACAGTTAACGGTTGATAGCCGAAGAAGGATGTCGGTTCTCCCTATTTCCCATGAGTTCACTTGGGCAGGAATTACCGCTTTTCACTTCAATTAACCAATCTGCCAATACATAATACTGACTCTCAATCAAGACTTAAATAATAAATCCTACTTTTCCCACGGCCAAGCACACACTCGTTACGCCCCAACTCTTCATATACTAGAAAGCACTACCAAACAGGGAGGTGAAATTCATGAAAGAACACCATGCAAATTGTGACTGTGGGTGTCGGGGGAAGCAGCCGAATATTTTGTTTTTAATGGTTGACCAAGATCGGTTCCCACCAGTATATGAAACTCAAGCGATTCAGGAATGGCGTCGAAAGAACTTAGTGGCGCAGCACTTGTTGATGAAACACGGGATGACATTCCTGAATCATTATGTAGCTAGCACAGCATGTGCACCGAGCCGGACGTCCTTATACACGGGGCATTATCCATCGCTTCACGGCGTTACTCAAACGCCTGGCGCAGCGAAAGGCTCGTATGATGCGGACCAGTTTTGGTTGGATCCGAATACCGTTCCGACGACAGGGGATTATTTCAGAGCGGCAGGCTATGACACGTTTTATCACGGGAAATGGCATGCTTCCGAAGAAGATATTGTGATTCCTGGAACGAAAGACGCGTTGCCCAGTTATAACACGATTACGGGGTCGCCCAACCAAAAGAACGAAGGGATTTATCGGGAAAGCAATCGGTTGGATGCATTCGGATTCTCCGATTGGATTGGGCCAGATCCTCACGGTGCCGATCCGCGAAACTCTGGTTCTTCGGCCGGATTCGGGACAAGTGGCCGGGACGAAGTCTATGCTGCCGAAACGGTTCAACTGATTGAAGCGTTGGATAAAACCTCACATTGCGGCAAGACAACGCCGTGGTTCATTCAATGCTCATTTGTAAATCCGCATGACATCGCGCTCTATGGGATCTTTTCCTCACTTATTCCATCTTACAATTTCGAAGTCGACCCAACTCTTCCGTATATCCCGCTTGCTCCCACGACCAAAGAAGTTCTTACATCTAAACCATCTGTCCAGGAAAGTTACCGTCTTACCTATCCAAAAGGATTGCAGCCGATTATCAACAACAACTTTTATCGCCAGTTGTATTATAGTTTGATGAAAAAAGTCGATGACGAACTGATGAAAGTACTCACAGCGCTCCAACAATCCAGTTTTCTCGACAATACCATCATCGTCTTCACTTCCGATCACGGCGAACAGCTCGGCGCCCATGGCGGTCTCTATCAAAAATGGTACAACATATACGAAGAATCGATTCACGTTCCATTCATCATCAGCACCCCTCACTTAGTTAATGAGGCTAAACAATCGAAGACACTCACGAGCCATGTCGACATATTGCCCACTTTACTAGGATTGGCCAACATTAACGCAACTGAAATCCAACACAAACTAGCTACTGACCATACTGATGCCCGTCCTCTTGTCGGACGCAACTTAGCGCCACTCTTACATGGAGACGACACCTTTTTCCGTGCGGATGAACCTCTCTATTTCATGACGGAAGACAATGTGTTCAAAGGCCTTCATCAAACCAACCCCATTACTGGAAAACCTTACGATGCCGTAATCGAACCAAGTTCCATTGAAGCAGTTATTACGAAGTTGAAAACAGGCACCAACTGTCAACCTGAGATTTGGAAGCTTGCCCGTTACTACGACAATCCACAGTTTTGGTCCAATCCTGGCGTCAGCGACACAACATTTGTCGAAAACGACGGCTGCGTAGAAGAAACCGTAAAAACAGAACCTGTTCCAGACCAATTCGAACTGTATAACTTAACACAAGACCCACTTGAGACGAAAAACATGGCCGATCCGGGCTGCTGCTCTCCTGAAACGGAAGCCATTCAGCGGACACTCGAAAAGATGCTGGAAGGTCAGCGTTGTCAGAAGCGGTTGGTTCCGAAATTCGGTTCACACTAATAAAACCGTAAACTCGACATACTCCCTCTGCCGGCTTCATCAAGTAGAGGGAGTTCGTTTTTTCATTTTACATCGCCTTGCTAATTTCAGCGTTTATTGAGATAATTATTGGAAATATATAACACATTATAACTAGTTTGGAGAAGGTGATCCGATGTGATACGAGCACTAATTGTGGATGATGAACACTTAGCGTTACAGCACTTGGAAAAGCAACTACAAAAAACAGGCAACGTCCTACTCGTTGCAAAATACTCGAATACAACTTCCTTTTTAAAGGATTTGAAGCGGCTAGAATTTGATGTTGCCTTTATAGATATCGAGATGCCCGGATTAAGTGGGTTAGATTTGGCAGATCTTATCACTGATTGGAATCCATACGTAATCATAGTATTCGTAACCGCTTTTCGTGACTATGCCGTTCAAGCGTTCGAACTAGACTCCACTGATTATTTACTTAAGCCTGTTATACAAGAACGTTTGGAGAAAACGATTCAGCGCATCCAGTCCCGTCTTGATGTTCAAACCATTGAAAAAGAATCCCTTCTTACAAACAGTCAATCTAATTCCGTTCAAATCACTTGTTTCAACGAATTTAACGTCTATCATCATGACGAAGTCGTGAAATGGAAAACAGTAAAGGTAAAAGAGCTATTTGGACTTTTACTTAGCCAGCTTAACAAACATGTACAGCGTGATGTCATTATTGAAAGCCTTTGGCCGGATATTGAATTTGAACGCGCTAAAATCCAGTTGCATACAACGATGTCCTATTTAAGGAAAAAGCTAACCACTTGGGACAATCGAAACACTGTTCACTTTTCCCACGGAAGTTACGTATTGAACTTGTTTGAATTTGACTGTGATGTAAATCGATTCCAGGAGATAGTTGAAACCTCTCCAAATGTAACAGATGATAACATTGGGCAATTTGAAAAAGCTGTTGAAGAATACACCGGGGATTATATGGAGACGAATGGCTATGAATGGGCTGTCCCAATTGCGACAGCACTTAGACAAAAATTAGTCCATGTACTGCAACTTATGGTCGATTACTATGCTAAGAATGAAATTCACAACAAACAGCATCATTATTTACAACTGCTTGTTACGCATAATCCATACTCAGACTACGCTACTCAACAACTCATGCAGCTTTACGTATCCATGGGCAATCGAGGAGAAGCGTTAAAGGTCTATAATCGAATGAAAGAATTACTAATTGATGAGTTAGGAATTTCACCTGAACCCTCCGTCACCAAGCTCTATCAAACGTTAAAAAAATGAGAACAAAGAGAGCCAAAAGTGATGTGCACGATCACTTTTGGCTTTGTCTATTCGGCCTGCCTATCAATCCAGCTGTTTGGAATGGCGTCAGCGCTACAACTTACAATTTTCGCTTCATACATGGAACTATCGGCTAGTTGTATGAGCCGCTTAGGATCATCGCTGTCTTCAGGATAGACGCTCACGCCAACACTCACACTCGCTTTTATTTTGAACGATTCTATTAGGAATTCATCGTCAAACACGGCGTGAATGCTGTCCATGGCTTCTTCAATCGCAGCTGTATCCTCTAATAAAACAATGAATTCATCACCGCTTATATGGAAAATGTTATTTTCACAAAATGGAACCTTGGAAAGTCGTCTCCCTATTTCGAGCAGCAGTACATCCCCCACACAATGTCCATAAGAATCATTAATGAACTTGAAGTGATTGACATCCATATACAATACACCCAAACTGGTACACCTGAAATCTGCTTTAGCTATGTGGAAATCCAAAGCGTTCATTATACCACGTCGATTTGGTAAATTTGTTAACTCATTACGCATAGCTAGATGCTGCCATTTGATGGCTTCTTTTTGATGGCTTCGATCGAGATGTAAGGATAATACTTTGTCGACAATGCCATCATTCCTGAGTATCGGGATATAATTGGACTCCAGCCATTTCATGTCTCCGTCTTTTGTGATGAAACAACTTTCTCCATGCCATGTTTTCCCTTGGTGAATAGATTTCGCGACGCCTTCTACATCATACCAATACCCATTCAGTAAAAGATTGCAATCTTTCATATATAAATCGTCTAAAGAGTAATTAAACAACTTTAAAAAACTTTCATTGGCATCTATAAACTTACCTTCAGCAGACAAGTGAGCAATCAGAAACGATTCATTCAGTATGTGATACATTGTATCTCCATGGCGATTATCATAGTGATATTGGGAAATCAGTCCCATTTGAGTCACCCCATTGTTATTTTTTTAGTTTAGAGTTTTCCATGGATAGACGCCAGACAAAATACCTGCTTTATTGTTTTTTCATCCACTAGCAGGTCGTGGTTGCCTCTAGTTTAGCAAGTCGTTCTTAATGAATGCTTAACCTATTCTTACACTCCACTAACAATTCACCCTATCGCCTTCAGTTATAGCAAAAGACCAGCCAATTATCTGGCTGGTCTTTTCTCGTTCAGTTCTTAATTTAATTCATCTCTCTTTTGCGACGAGCAAGCAATAGCCATCCGCCAAGGAGAATGAATGCAATACCTCCAGCAATCGTCCCCACTGGATAAGCTTCCCCTGTTTGAGGAAGTTTTTCACCGTTGAATGAAGATCCTGAATAACTCGATGAACCTGATTGACCTGGCTTACCTGGTGTTCCCGGCTTACCTGGTTGACCAGGTTTTCCTGGCAGACTTAGTTTATCTGTATCCGTTGGTTTTCCCGGATCTACTGGCTTTTCCGGGTCCGTCGGTGGATTCGTTGGTTTCTCTGGATTTACTGGCTTTTCCGGGTCCGTCGGCGGATCTGTTGGTTTCTCTGGCTCTACTGGCTTTTCCGGGTCCGTCGGCGGATCCGTTGGTTTCTCTGGATCCACTGGCTTTTCCGGGTCCGTCGGTGGATCTGTTGGTTTCTCTGGCTCTACTGGCTTTCCCGGGTCCGTCGGCGGATTTGTTGGCTTCACTGGATCTACTGGGCTTGGTGGATAATAAATACGTTTGTTTATCATTTCAACAGTTATCGTTTCTGTCTGTTGTGCAGTAATCTCAAACGGAATTGGCGTTTTGTCTAAATAATAACCTGAAGGCGCGTTGGTCTCGACAAACTGATACTCCCCGACTTCAAGATTATCCAAATAGATTTCCCCATTACTATCCGTTTTTAGCTTTTCGGGATCAATATTTTCTACCACTTGATAACCAATTGCTAAACTGCTGTCCATCTTTCTTAATTGGAAGACAGCCCCTGCAAGTTTGAGTGATTTGCTCGCGTTATACTTTGTCAGTTTCACTGAATGAGTGAGTTTCTTATTTTCAATCGTTTTTTCAAGAACAATCTCATTCTTTTCCGTGTCATTAACAACAAATGTGTATTCCTTCACATGATCCGCGTACCCCTTTTTAGGCTTTGTTTCCTTAAGTGTATACGTATCATATGGCAGCTCTTTGTACTCCAACATACCGTTTTCTGTAGCAGACGTCGTTCCTGCAACTATACCGCCAGCACTATTACGCAATTCGAATTCGACACCATCAAGCAATTCATCAGTATCTGCATCAATTTTCTTGATAATGAGGCTTCCAATCCCCCGTTGGTTCTTTGCGGATATTGGTGTAAATACTGTTTGGTTTTTAGTAATTGTGAAGATCTCAGTTTTACGCTTCTCTTCATCTTCTTCTAACAAGTAATGTTCTGGTGCTTTAGTTTCAAGGAAATAATAATTTCCAGGCGCTAAGTTATTGACTGTCAGTTCACCTTGAGCGTTTGTTGTTCTTCGTATTTCATTGCCGTCAGCGTCTGTAACGACCTTGCCTAATTCGTCATATAAAACGAATTCAGCGCCTTCTAATGTTTTGCTGCTATCTTTGCTGTCGACTTTAATTAATTTGACCGCTTGATTGATTTCTTCGTTCGTCACAACAATTGGAGCTGCTTCTTTTGACTTGTCGTTGATTACTACTGTTTTATTTATAGGGTCAGCCACGTAACCATTTGGTGCTGTTAACTCTTTTAACGTATAGGTTCCGTATTTAATTCCTGTGAACACGACTAGACCATCTTTATTCGATGTGACCGTTTTACCCATTTGAACACCATTTGTATCAAACAGAACAAATTCTGCACCTTCTAGTACTTTCTTATCATCGGCTGCATCCACTTTTTGAATCGTGATGTTTCCAATTCTGTCATTTTTCATAGTTCTCTTCGTAACTTCTGTCTGATTTTTAGTGATTTTAAATGTCTGTGGTGTCTGATCTAGCCAGTGAGAATCCAATGTAGTGATCTCGATTAACTGATATTCTCCCGGTTCTAAGTCTTCCACTAGGATTATGCCATCTTTGTTCGTTGTCAAGGTGTTGTATTTTTCTACATCTTCATAAAGATTGCCATTCTTTTTTTGAAGTTTGAAAACTACTCCTTCTAAAACGACACTGTTGTCTTGCGCATCCACTTTCGTTAACTCAAAGGATTGATGGATCTTTTTGTTTTTGACCGTAATTGTATTGCCTTTTTTATCGGCATGATCTTTCTCGTAAGGCGTGTCGATTGTCACCTCTTGGTCTGCAACACCGACATATCTTTCAGGAGCCTTTACCTCTTTCAACTTGTATGTCCCGTAAAGAAGTCTATCAAAGAATACTTTCCCATCTTCTCCAGTTACAGCGGTAGCAAGTGTTGCACCGCTCGTAAGATCTACTAACGAAAAAGCAGCGCCTGGCAGCAACCCTCCTGTTTTGGCGTCTTGTTTCACTACAGTCAAACTGCCAAGTTCCCCTGTACCGCCACCCATTCCAGTTGTCAGTGCTACTTTAACACTGTTGCTTGAACCTTCTTTTTCAACGACATTATCACCAGTAAATGATACTTTGTTTTTAATTTCCGTACCTACTTTTGCAATAATACGAGTTTGGTATTTAAGAACATAAGGTTCATTGACTGGGTTAGTAAATTTAAGCGTGAATGTATCAGGGTTTTCAGTAAAACTAACCGTGTAATCTGAACCTTCATTGAGAAGAGCCCCTTGCTCTACTTTTTCATTTCCTACAACTTTCGCTTTGTATACTTTCAGTGTATCTTGTAAAATCACTTGATTGGTATCTGGCTCATCAAAGACTTCAGCATTTTTTACATGTGATTCTGCGAAGTTAACCGCAATATCCCAATCAATTACCATGCCATTTTGTTTTCCAGTTTTGTTTGTGTAATTACCGCCATACGGTGTAGTGACCGTGGCATTCAATTCGGTTTGTTTCGTCCCGTCATTGAACAATGTCGCCGTATTTTTATACGTTTTTGCAACAAGATCTACGTCTTCAACGGAAGTATTGTATACAATCTTGTACGGCTCACTAATAGGTTGTTTGAATACTACTTTAAACTGATTATCCGCGATGTCGGTAATCTCGTAATCTTTTCCTTCAACTGCTTTTCCTACTTCTACACCGTTGCTTCCGCCGGTAAGAGACATTTTATATACTTTCAATGTGTCCTTCAGTAACTTTTGGTTTCCATCAAAAGTATCTTCAACGACTGCTTTGTCTAACGTTTGGAGATTGTAGTTAATACCTACTTCCCAAGTAATTTCTTTTTTCACGGCGTTATAAGAGCCATTTTTAAACCCGTTGGATTGAGTGTATTTATCCGGAGTAAATGATGCTTTAGCATCGAGCTCCCGATCTCCTCCACTTGTATCTTTCCATTTCATATTTGCATGGTTTTCAAGATACGTCTTACTTTTGTCAGTTCTAGTTTCGTAGTCAAAGCCAGTCTTATACATAATGACAAGTTCTTTTTCAATCGGTTTTTTGAAATTGACTGTGAATCCATTCGTTCCATTCTTCGTAACTGTGTAGTCTGCTTTATCAACCTTAGAACCGCCTTCAGTTATTACAAGTGAATCCTCTTTAAATGTTAGACCCGCGTTTGTAAACGTATCTGTAATCATTACATCTTTCATCGTATGCTGATCACTGTTTGCGCGGATTGTCCACCCAATCTCTTTTGTTTTGTAGTCTGGTGTTCCATGACTTTTAAACAAAATTTGCGGACCCACTTGTTGACCTATAGCTCCGGAATGATAGGTTCCTGAAGCCACTTCATTTTTCACTTCTGTATTATCGTAAATCCGATCTGCAGCTTTTGTCTTATATGTGATTTTATAAGCTTTTTCAATATCTTGATTAAAACTAAACGTAAATCCGTTTTTGTCTGCAGTTGAAGTATCTGTCACACCATAGTTCGTGAAATTAGCAGATCTAGACTCCGCTCCAGTTTCCGGATTAATCGTAATTTCTTTCACGACAAATGATCCTTGGATTAACTTATGATTATTTGTAAATAAATCATTCAGCACTGCGTTACTTTGACTAATTTTCTTTTCATTGTAGTTATAACGAACTTCCCATTCAATCGACTGCTCTGCTTTATTGTACTTCGATGCTTTTTTCTCTAATGGCTTACCACGCTGAATGCTTGTTTCAGCAGTCGCGCTGACCTTTTCTTTACCGTCAGCTTCCAATGTAGCTATGTTGGTAAACTTAGTCGCTTCTGCATCCGTAATTTTTGTTTCGTACACGATTCGATAAGCTGACTTAATGTCTCCGAGGTGTAATGGGAAATTCACACCCGATGGATTTACTTCCGAGCCAACTGAAAAATGACCATTCATTTTCACATTCAAGTTATAAACTTTTAATGAGCCTGCTACAAATTCTTGTCCTGCTTGGTCAGGATCCAGTACGTTTGCATTCTTAAGTGACTCTAACGATTTATTCACATCTACTGTCCATGTGATGGTTTCCCCGTTATATGCTCTGTTTGGTTTCCCACTCTTTTCAATTACTGGTCCGCCTGGATTAAAGTTCACAGGTATCGTTACGGTGTGTCCGCCAGCAATTGGTGTAATGACAACTTCTCCGTCTGTAATAATGGTATCTTGGCGCAATTCAGTTTGGACTTCAACAAAACCATTCACATTAGAATACTCATTGATCATATTTGTGAATTCTATAGTTGCTCTCCCATTCATATCGACTGAAAAGTAGCCTATTACTTCGTTATTAAACATCATCTTTTCCTTATTTACTGTGTTGAAAATTTTCAACTCAGGTGGCAACTGGAATGAATACGTAGAACCTGCTGGGTATCCATGTTTATCTTTTAATGCCCATGTGTATTTAAGTCCAATAACCGTGTCTTTATCTACAGATTCAACTTTTTCGCCATCGTTTTTATTCTTATAGTAAAGTTCAACACCCGTTAAAATATTTTCTTTAATTTCTACTGGAGTTCCTTCAACTTCTTCTTTCGCCTCATCATCTTCGTTACTCAGCTCTTCTTCTGGGTTAGATTCAATTTCGTTTTCCTTAGAATCTGTTGGCTCCTCTTCATCTTCTTCAATCCCAGGTTTTTCAAGAGTACTATCGGAATCTGCTTCTAAGCTTTCTCCATTGTCACTATCTGCTTGACCAGTTTCGTCATTGATAGTTGAATCAGATTCATTTTCTTTATCATTCGATAGACTTTGATCCTTCACTAAATGGTCATCGGATTTCTCTGTTGAATCAGAACCGATAGATTCTTTCTCGGTATCATCAGCTTTTTCCACAACTTTTCCAATTACAGGTTCTTCTGCTATTACAGGTACATTTGCAGTCTGCCCTGCAAATGTAAATCCTGTAGCGCCAGTCGCTAGTTTCGCAGCAATCTTGAAACTCCCTGTACCTGTTGGAGCTTCCTTTGTGATTGATGCACTTATCATGCCGTTTGAAATTGAATAGGCGATGACTGCTCCATTTGCTTGAACTGTTCCCGTTGCATTAACTGCTGTAAGTCCACTTGGGAATGGCAGTGAAAACTTGCTATCTTGTTCAAGCTCTTCACTTAAATTCCATTGATACTCTAAACTGATTTCAGATTCTGCTGAAAGCTCTCCACCGGCAACGGTCGACTTCTTTTCAGCAAATGTAAATTGTGAAATCCCTGCAGCACTTGCTTGAATTGTTAGCAATGGACCAAAAATTGTTTGACCCACTAACAACAACATTAGTGCAAAGATACTGAACTTCTTCATGCTCTTCCCCCTAGATATGTGTTCACTTATTTGTCTTTCAGTTCTCCCTGTACAATCAGTCGATTTGGCGGATGAAGACTGCCGACTGGCGTGCATGTAACGAGTGTTAGTCTTGGATTGTCTCCTTCATCGAGGACAGATACTTCTGACTGATGAACGACATATGAATCTGTAATGACGTAGTGAAATGTACCTTCTTGCGTTACAACTGACATTTCATCGCCCAGCTTCAGCTCATCCAATCGGTTGAACTGTTTACCATGTGCAACTGCACGGTGGCCGGCTAGTCCGATATTGTTTGCGTCAAATTGTTTATTAGGCTCAATCATACCGATTCCTTTTTGCAGGGCATTTGCTGAGACCCCGTCAAATATCGCCATCTCTAGATCGATTTTGTCAATCTGCAGTAATCCTCTCACGCCATCCAGTAACTCTACTGAAGAGTCATCACCATTTTTGTGTTCCTCACTACTTGGCAGTTCTAGAGTTTGCGCACTTGCATCAAAACTCCCGAGTTTCTCAAATGCTTTAAGAATTTCGTCCTGGCTTTTCTCATATGCTCTTTTTTCCATAAAAGGTAAGAACAAAATCCCAATTCCGACCATCAAAAGCAACGCACCGAAAAGTTTTCGAATACGCATCCTCCCCCAATTCTTTAACTGACTCATCACTTCATAATTATATTGTCCGCAGCTTACAGTCTTCTTACTAGATTCTTAACCTATTCTTAAACAAATAAAAAAGAACCCCTAAAAAGGAGTTCTTCCAATGTAAATAGATTTCCAAATCATTTTTACTACTCTATATTTCTGCTGCTTTTGTAAGGAACTCTGAACTTCACCGTCGTTCCTTTACCTTCTGCACTTGTTATTTCTAGTTTAGTACCAAACAGTTTTTTCAATCGCCGATTTGTATTCTTCAATCCTATTCCTTGTTCGCCTGACGAAGTTTCTTTCCCCAAATTATTCAATTGGTCGGCATTCATTCCAATTCCATCGTCTTTAATCATCACTTCAAACTGATGCTCTAAATTGGCAATACTGATTAAGATTGTTCCCCCGCTGATTTGCTTCATCACTCCGTGCGCAACGGCGTTTTCGACAATAGTTTGAATCGACAACGGAGGAATTTGATGATTATCAAGCGAATCAATATTCCATTCTATTTGGAGACGGTCTCCAAACCGTACTTGTTCAATATACAAATAAGACTTGATCAGCTCAAGTTCATTCGACAGCGGGATAAGATCTTGTGTATTTTGTACAGAAAAGCTCTTGCGTAAATAATTTCCGAATTCGTTGAGCAGCTTAACCATTCTCTCCGGATCGACTTCGCCTAACGATGCAATGGTATTTAACGTATTGAACAAAAAGTGCGGTTTGATTTGAGCTTGTAACCACGCCGCTTCCATCCGGTTCTGTTCTTTTACGGCTAGACGCAGATTCGTTAACGCGCGAACTCGCGCTTGTAGTGATAATGCATCCATCGGTTTCGCTACGTAGTCATTCGCTCCCGAAAGGAAACCGGTGATGATATCCTCCGGCTTGCTGCGTGCGGTCAAAAGAACAATCGGCAGTTCAGAAATAGAGAAGCGCTCTCTGACAATCCGAGTCAATTCATAGCCGGACATGTTGGGCATCATGACATCGATAATCATTAAGTCAAACCCATGGTCTTCCATCAACTCCAATGCCTGCTTACCGCTCGATGCAACGGACACGGTGTAGTTTTCTTGTAGTAAACTTTTCAACACCTGCAAGTTAACCCAAACATCATCCACTACTAGAATATGAGGTTTTACAACATTGGAGTCTTCCAGGATTGGATATGGATCCAAATATTCGGTTGACTTCAAGACTTGAACTGCTTTACTAGGTATACAAGGACGTTCTTCACTTTTTGTTAGTGGCAGTGTAAAGCTAAAAGTTGCTCCATTCTCAAGGCTCGATTCAACAGAAATTGTTCCTCCTTGCAATTCCACTAACTGTTTACAAATGGTGAGCCCGATTCCAACCCCACCAGAAGAAGTAGCACCGCTCTCTTTCTGTATATATCGTTTGAAAATGGTTTTCTGAAATTCATTACTCATTCCTTTTCCAGTATCCTGGACAGAAATAGTGGCTTCCTTTTCATTATGAGTGGCACACACCGTAATGGTTCCTGCGTCTGTGAATTTCACTGCATTTTGTAACAGATTGAATAGAATTTGAATGACCCGGTTTTCATCGGCATTCACTTCTGGGAATGATTCCGGGATTTTCGATTGCAGCGTAATTGGCTTACCATTTTTCAAGAAACCAACCATATCCACCGTGGCCGACACGACATTATGGATATTAACAGCTTCTTTGTTCAGTTGAACACTATTATCCGAAAGTCTCGTACTGTCTATCAAGTCATTCAACGTAAACGTCAGCTGCTTACCAATTCGCAATAGCAACTCCAAGTTGTCTCTGTTTTTTGGAGATAGCCTTTCATTCTTATCCGTTAGCACAGTATGAGTTATGTTAATAATCCCGTGAAGCGGATTCCGTAACTCATGGGAAGTATTCGTAAGAAAATCATCTTTTTGCTGATCCGCTCGTAATAACTCTTTGGTTTGGTATTCATTCAGCTTCACTACATGAATATGACGATTTAAGAGAAGAAGCGCGATCGCTAGTACCATAACAACAAAATCAAATGGATAATAGGGTATATCTGAAAATCCAAATTTAATGCCGAATCCCCAAATAATATTTGATGTGTAGCTGGTTATGAACAACAATATGAATAAGAAACTCGGATTACCTGCTCTAACTGCATGAATCGTATGCTTGAATAAATAATAGTTTCCTGCTCCATAAAATAATGCAAGTCCAATAATTAAATAAAAGTAATAGTGAAATGGCGTTAAAATCATAGCCGCTAATAACAATCCATACAAAATCGAGATATATTGATCAGACTTTTTTTCCAAATGATAGAGATGTTTCACAAACTTCACCATGACCAACAGGACACTAATCAAAATTAACAATAACAACTTATTGCTCCATTCAATTGATAGAGGCAGTTGTAAAACGACATCATCATCAATTAAATTAGAGATTCCACTTAACAATAGAAGAAATCCAAAATATAGGACTTCTTTCTGATGTTTCAATTTACCGGCGAAGTAAATGAAGATGGCATATAGGCTGTGGAGCAGAAACATGATGGCTACAATGAGCTGAAGAGTGGTTGAAGTATGATGTTCTTTGATGACAGAGGCAGCAGTCCCTATCTTAACGCTATCCATAATCCCTCCAAAGAAAGGAAGATCATAATTCGAGACATGAACAACCAATTCGATTTCGTCTGCTTCATTATGAAATAAAGCCTTGTATGGCCCTCTTTCCGCTGATGCATTGCTATTCGACTTCACAACATGATTCTGACCGCTTATCAACTCTCCATCAATAAAGATCTGTGATGCGGATGTCGCTTGCTTCATTTGAATCCCAAACAGTTCCTCTTTTGTGTCAGGAAGTCGGATTTTCAACCGGTATGTACCATATCCATATGCAGCTTTAGAATCTTTACTGTTTAGCTGTTTTTTCCAATCACCAGGGACAGTTATGTATGTATTTGATTCAATCTCTTTAGATGAAGAGGTTATGAACTCATGGGGAAAAAATTCCCATTCCCCATCTAACGTAATCGGTCGCTGCCCCTCAAACTTCCAATCACTTAAGTCCACTACACCTCGCTCAGCATGCGGATGATCAGGCAGCTGATGATGCTGGATCCAAAGCAATCGGAAACTTGTAAGCACAACGACAAATAAGCCAATAAGTAAGACTATTTTCTTAACACTCATCTTTTCGCTCTCAGCCATCGCATTTTCAATCCTTTTTATGTCACTAGGTGGTATTTTGTTCGTACTCATTGCCTTTATAGAGTACTTGAGAAAAGTTGCTTGGTAAATAGCTTCGAATCGGACAAATTAGATATCCCTTTACTTCAACTCAAGTCTTTCAAATACCAAGCATCCATCGCACCATGCTCCGATCCATCCAGCGGCTCATCGAGTAATCGAAAGCCAAACTTACTATATAAGAGATTGGCAGTTGCAAGTTTCGTTGAAGTCTCTAAATAACAAGCAGAATAATGTCGCCCTGCGAAATTTAGCGCCGTTTTCATAAGCTCTTTCGAATAGCCTTTCCCTTGTGCTTCAAAGGCAATATACAGCTTTTGCAACTCACAGATTCCATTCTCTTCATCATAAGGACCAATACCTATGCCGCCTACTACTGCTTCTTGCTCGTCTAATAAAACCCAATATTGAGCGTGATCCTGTTGCTGATAATAGTGAGCTAGCTCCCCAAGCTGAGGGTCAAAGTAGGCTGTGCCGGGTATGTCTAGGCCGACAGATTCCAGTGACTTTTTAATAATCGACTCCATTGCACGATTGTCCGGTTCCTCAATTTCACGGATTTGCATGTTTGTTACCTCCTGTTCGTGTACGGTGAATGAATTGTGATGACAACATCATTTCGACACGATGAACTGCTATTCTTACTTCTTCCATTAGTATAGCGGATTTTCAGTACTGTTAGTAAACTATTCGCAAGTTAGCGTTTTGAGGGCCAAGACATGCGTACTGTAAGTATATGAAATACCGCGCGATCTGACTGCGCTACCACTTTCTTTCACGGGAATGAAATAAGCGAATTGTAGAGCTTCTCAGTTTTATTTTGCACAGGCACCAATTATTAGCATAAAATCCCCGATTGATTTCTCGGGAGAAAGACAATCTATTCTTCACACACATTAAGTCGTTAAAAGAGCTTCTGAAATTCAAGATAAATAGAATAAAGAAAAGTCCTCCAACCGATTGCTCGGTCAAAGGACTTACCAATTCACTCATCTTATCAAGTTGTTTGAATAGCGTATAAACTGGGCGGTGCACAGAGTTTATTACTCCTCGACGTCATCAGAAGAAGCTTCTGTCGTCTTAGACACTTCAGATGAAATCACAGGAGGTGTAACTGGCTCTTCAATCACATCAGTCGAGTCTGACGGTGGGAGACTAGATTCTGATTTTGGTGTTTCAGCCGGTTTACTACTCGAAGACTCTTGAGTCGCCTTGTCTTGCCCCGCTTCAGGTACCTTTTCTACCTTAGGTACTTCAGGAAGATTAGGCGCAACTGCCGATTTCTGTAGTAATAATTTGGCTTCTTCCAACGCAGTAGATATATTGGCAGAGACTTCTTTTTTCTCAGCATCCGTACTTACGTTTATTCCCGCTGATAGTTCAGCGGCGTACTTCTGGAGCTCACTGATTTGCTCAGCAGTAACATTCGCAGTGTGCTGGGCCAGTTGGACTTGCGCTCTTTTCATTTCAAGTTGAAGTTCAATACGGAGCTGATCCATCAACCTGTTTTTTTCTAAAGTTATCGCTCTGTCCATTTCACTGATTGACTCATTCTTTCTATTGTCAAACCAATCGGTCAGTCGGCTTTGGATATCCTGGTCTGCAAATGCTTTATTGAGTCCGCCTCCTGCTGTCAGCCCAATCAGACAAAGAAACAGAATGATCATTGCTTTGCGGAATACCCCGCCTTTTTTCCACATTGGTTTCATCCTTTCTAAGATGCCAATTCCTAACGTTGTTCACAACTTATTTATTCATGTTATTTACAATGCTGTCTAATTCAGCTTGGCCGGCCAATAATAACCCTTTCGCCGCAAATGAAATCATCCCTTCTTGCTTTTTAATCAGTTGATTATTAGTGGAAGTAATAACCGTACGCAATCTAGCAATTTCTGTGTCAATCATAGTTTTGATTTCAGCAGTTGTAGCAGCTTGTTCAGTATTTAATTGACTTTGCAACGATGATTTAGCACCATCAATTGTTGCTTGCAATTGTCTTGCCGCTTCTGCAGTAGCTTCTTTTACTTTCAAATTGACATCTGCAATTGCTTTTTGGCCTTCTGCATTAGCATGACTTGCTAAATCGCTATTAGCAAAATTCAGAGCATCTTTTCCTGACTGATCGATAAGACCTTTTGCGGCTGAAGACAAGCCATCGAATTGACTTGATAAGTACGATTCAATGTGTGCTTTTTGAGCATTAATTTTGTCGATATATTCCTTACTTTGCTTATCAATTGCTGCGTTTGTCACGCCAGTATCAAATTCACCCTTTGCTTTAAGTTTACTAGAAGTAGTATCTTTAATTCCTTGGTATTCTGCAGCAAGACCTGGGACTTTTGAGTTCGCATAGTTATAAGAATCAGTTACCACATTACTGCTTGCCGCTGAGAACTTCGCATCGTACCAATCTTTTAGTTGAGCACCAGCATCAGTAGCACCGAGTACTACACCTCCACCTGATAGAAGTCCTACCGTAACTGCTCCTGCGATTACTTTACTTTTCATTGTTTTCAACATAATAAATTCCTCTTTTCTAATTTTAGTTGTTATTCTTGTCCTAGTACGTCCGCTAAGAGTGTATCCACGTCTTCAGCTACCGTTTGCTCGATGGATAATTGTGCTTTATAGCTTTCGAAATTTTGTTTCTTCAATTCATCAGATGTAGTCGTGAGCTCACTTTGCATTTGCCTTCTATATTCACCAATCCCTAGAACCACTTCTTTGGTTTCGGCATCACCGAATTCAAGCATGGCAATACTGAAGGCAGACTTAGTTTGCTGTCCGATGATTCTAGAAGTCCTGATAGTAAGCACTAGGCCCTCACCAGTTTTTGCACCTACCTCTTCACTTAGTGGTTTAAATGCTTTTTCATACCAATCTTTTAAAAAATGACTTTCTTCTTTCGCACTCACTGATGAACTTGCTACTAGTAAAAAGATCATTATGATTGCGACCAGCTTCTTTTTCATTTCACACCTCACTACATGCAAATAGGTTTGTTTCTTCCCCCTTATTTGTTTTCGTTTTGTTGCGTCTGTGGAACTACCTTCAGTATAGGTATCTTTTGTCACTGTATCCTCCCTCATTGGGCTACTCTTTTTAAAACATTAGTCTACTTCAAGTTCCACCATTGGCTACCTAAATGTCTTAAAATTGGGAATACCAAGACCGTTAGACAAAACTAGATAAATTTCAATACACAATATGACAGAATATACTGACCCCAAAATGTATAATTACGGTAGAAGGAAAGATATAAGAAGGAAAACGTAGATATACATTCTGTATTTGGGCACCTGGAATGTATGGAGTTATTGGTGCAACCGACCTGAGATCACGGAGACCTCCGTATATCTTCAGGTCTTTTTTATGGATTAAAACTAAACAGAACGAGGTGGAATATGAGGATATTGATTGCAGATCACAGGCCATTTGTGCAAAGAGGACTATGCTCCATAGTATCCGCTGAACCTGAATTCAATATTATCGGGGAAGTCGGATCAAAGGGACAAGCTATCCAATCCATTAAACAGCATTCACCCGATTTGCTTATTACTAACTGGAGGTTTGGCACAACAAGTGGTCTGGAACTGATCAAAGAAGCGAGAAAAGAAGGATACGCAGGGAAAGCGTTGTTATTAGCAGAACATGTTACCAAACAGGAATTCTCACAAGTTAAAGCACTTCATATAGAAGGACTTATTGCAAGTACTGCCATTCAAGAAGAATTTATACACGCATTGAAGCTACTGGATCTTGGAAGACGCTATTATGATTCGCACATATTAGAAAGCTTTTTAGAAACATCCCTAGATGGCCGTTCAAAATCTGATCCTTATCACCAGCTAACAGAAAAAGAGTTGGAAGTACTTCAAGCACTCGGCCATGGGCTTTCTAATCGTCAAATCGCAGAATCACTGTTTGTAACGGAATACACAGTAAAAAAACACGTCAGTCAAGTGCTGGCAAAGCTGGAACTCGCTGATCGTACGCATGCAGCACTGTATGCGAATGCAAGAGGTATCGCTTGCTATGAAGTGAGTGTGTAAAAACATTGCAAGTCTGATCTTTTCAATAATAAGAAGATGTTGGTTGAAAGACCTAATTATTCACTCTTCAAGATGTCCGAATTATGCGTCGCACATTAGACACCCATTATCTTCACCTGTGGCATTATGGTGTTCTCCTGCCATTCCCACTAATAACCAAGAATCAAAACGATTTCACAAACGTACAATAACCATTCTGAAAGTCGTTTTAACAAAATCCGACAGGTCGTAGCACAGACATAAAAACCTCAATCAATTTCTTGGGTGAAGGACGATTGAATCCTTACTCACATTACGTCGTGAAGATACTTCTGAATTTCAAGATAAGCAGAATAAAGAAAGTCCTCCTAATACACATTGCTAGCATCTCCTTAACTACCTCCTGTAAAAGTTGTGTCCATACAAGAGGATAGATAGTTATTTAGATGTTGGCAAGTGGCCTTTTTTTATACATAAATTAGCTGCCGTTCCCTACATTTCTAGTGTGCCATAAACATTTGGAAGGCTGGCAAGCCTTTTTTTATTAATTCATAGTTGCAACGTTATGTACTTTTCCTTTTCACAACTCTGTACTTCTATTTTGCACTACACATATAACGGAGAAACAGAGCTTACTTCTTCATTGATAGCATCTATTGATAGGGAGTATCCTGATGACTCTCATTATCGCCTCACACTTAAACGATATATTGAATTCCAAAACGAACAGAAACAAAAAGGTAATAAGGAAAAGTTGGAAAAGAGTAGTAATGAAGCTACTCATTAACATGGGGCAACTCTTATTTGACGCTTACACTTCTCTTGGAGGAACGATGCTGGAATTCAGGCTGCCTACATGACACACATTGATGTGTGTTGGTTGGTTCTTCACATCGAGACACATGACGACAAAGTATTCTCTGTCGAGTTCCCCTAGGAACTGCTTGAACAGGTGGAAGCCATCTTCTGGACTCTTGATGGAACGGTTCTTGTACAGTAGGCTGGTTTCTTTCACCATTCGCAAGGACACAATGTCAACTCGCTTGGCTGGATGAGACTTGGATTGTGTAGACTGTGTGAGTGATGTTTCGGATGACTGTAGAGTGTTCGTGTACTGGTTAGTTTCTTTCATGGTTTCTCCTCCACAATTAGAAAGCGTCCTCATCCGGTTGAGTGGATGAGGACGCTTCGTGTATTCAGGATTATAATATCTATTTGAAATGCTAGTTGATACGGTTGCGAAGCTAAAAGAAAAGCCCTCTAACCGATTGCTCGATTAAAGGACTATTTTTTTCATTTACTTATTAAACTAGCCATAGGGTCTAACTTGTGTTTAAATCTAGCACCAATTACTAAATTTATTCAGCAGTTACATTTACCGTTTTCTCTGCAATGTATTTATTAGTAACTTTATCCTTCAGCTTTACAGTAATGGTATAGTTACCCGACTTACTAAATGTTACATTGAAAGGAGTTGTAGCATTGTGATCTTTCGGTAATAGGAAACCGGCATTTGGTCCCCACACACCATTATCTGTCTGTAAAATTGGTGTGTTATTAGAGTCAAGTGCATAGAATTTAACAGAAGAATCTGCAGGCTTTTTAGTTGTTGATACTTCAGCAATCACAGATTCGTAACCCAATTTATTTACTGCTGTCGCCTTAAGTGTCACTGGGACCTCGACAGGAGTTCCAGCTACAACACTACTAAATTCACCAATCTCGAAGTCATATACACTTAAAGATGTTCGTAAGTTATAATACGTTTGATTATTGGCATTACCTTGTTCTGTAGCAGTTACTTCATATAAATCTGAACTCAGTGTTCCTTGTCCAGGATACACCCAAATTGCTGGTTTTCCTTCAGCGTCTTCATGTGAAGACTCACCAGTGATAGTTAAAGCACTATTGGAAAGTCCAGCTTCTGCTCCTTTTGAGACTTCAATACCACCATATTCATTTCCTGATGTGGAAATGTCAGTAGCTTTTACTGTCGAGCCATTGACAATTAATCCTCCATCTCCATTTTTAAGCAAAACTTTATTTAGTTGAACGTCCTTTGCATTGTACACTTGCAATGCGTAAAGCCCCTGCCAACCTGTTTCTTCTTTCCCATTAGAATCTACAACTAAATTATTGATAATAGCGCCATTTTGAGACACTACAATTACAGAATTAATCTTTGGAAGTCCATTACCTTGAACAATTTCTTTGAAGCTATTTGATCTAGTAATAATATTACCTTCACCATTAATAGTAACTTTTTTGGAAACTAAAATCGGACTAATCACTTCGAAGCCATTTTTCAGATTAATAACAGCATAATTTTTTTCTAGTGCAGACTTAAGTTCAGTTTCGCTACCAACTGATACAGCCAATTCAACATTCTCTCCAGGAGTTACTGTTTCTGGTTGATTCCCTTCAATTACAACGTTATCTGTATTTGCCATAACCTCGTTAATAGTTCCTGCATTATCAACTGTCGTACCAGTCGCAGCTGCTTCAATATTTAAAGTTCCAACCGTTGCACCAGCAGCAACCTTAAGAACAACATTTGACTTTGTGACAGTGATTGCACTTCCTGCTAGGTTACCTCTCAACTCAATTGGTGCTGAAGATGTCGGTGTTAATTCAATCGTACCGAATGAACCGCCGTTTGCATCTAAAGTAGCTCCCGATTGAACGATTGTGTTTGTAATTGCTGTGCCAGAATTTGATTCGATACGAACACTATTATCATTTTTCACAGTCAGGTTACCTGCAGTAACATTATTTAGATGAATACTGTTAGTAGCCCCAGATAATACTACAATATTAGTAGCAGCTACATTATTTAATGTAACCGTACCATTTTGACCTGGATTTACATAAACAGTTCCGTTTACTACTAGATTCTTTAAAGTAGCATCTGAATTGACATATAAATTACCATTTAAAGTTGTGGATGTTGCCGGACCATACGTTGCATTACTCGTTACTTCATAGTTACCTGAATATGTTCCTGCCACATTCAAAGCAGTTGCATTTAAGCTATTCCCTTCTTATACTACATTCCTGTAGCTTTCGATTAGGGCCTACACCGGACAAGCGACTTTCATCGCATACGGCGTGCCATCAACAGTAGTAATCATTCCCTGCCAATTCCCTTGAATTTTAAAGGTACTTTTGAATCCAGTAAAATATACCCATTAAATTGGCAAATAGATAGACCAATCACATATAAGTGATTGGTCCTACTATTCTATTGGAAAGCCTAATTTTTAGGGAAATAAGCTTTTCGAATACATACCACTGACTAGGTTCCTTCGCTCCTGCTGGTTTTATCCTCCTCATAGGTTACCCTACAAGTACATACGGCCAACGATCAACACTACTATGAACCTGCTGCCATCTTAATAGGATCACTGGTGCTGATTCACCTAGCCTACTAAGACTTCAAACGTTCCGTTACGTCCATCCCTTGTTTTGACAACCTTAGATCTCCACTATCCAGGAGAGAGAAAGAACAGGTTAACAGTCAATTTCACTGATCTCCATTCCATTATTTCATATGGAAGGATGAATGCCGAGGCGCTAGCTTAATTTCGCGGCATTCACTACCTCACCCTGCCTACATGGATTCGTCTACCTGACCTTAGTTGTCTTTTAAGGAGCCCCGCCTCAGTACTACCGAGTACGACTTCACCTGACTTAATCCCTTTTACGTAGGTACTCAGCGCATCATTGGATCCAGGAGGATTAGGCACTTGCATCAAGACTGTTTGGCAAGAATCGGAATTACACCGAATAATTGGAAAGTAACAGTTAGAATAAAACCTCATGGACGACTACTAATTAAAGCACCAACCATGAGGCATATTCCACTAATTTCACTAGAGAACTAGCTTATATAGTAACGTTTCGTTTAGTTTTATTAAGCGCCAACGATTACTTTAACTGATTTAACAACACCATCAACAATTGCAGTAACTGTGAATGAATCTCCAGCAGCATAAGTACCACCTGTTTTAGAGATAGCACCAGTGTTGCTTACAGCAATACCTGTTGCAGTAGCTGCAGTAACATTTGTAACTGTATAAGAAAGTTCTGTAGGAACTACTCCATACTGATCTTCAGCATAGAACTGGAATCCAGCAGTATTTGCACTAGTTGCTTTAGTACCAATGTTAACTTTAGTACCGACATTAAGATCAGCAGCACTTACTACAACTGCACCGTTAGTGATTGCAGTTTTCGCACCAGAAGTTTTACGAACCATTAAGTCCGAAACAACACTTTTAGCGTCGCTATATGTTACTTCTTGAGTAACTGTAAGTGGTGCGTCTGCTCCAGCAATTACTCCTGTTACTGTTGACTTCTTATCAGCACCGCTAGTAGCAATTTGGTTACTAGCTTGAACAATATTATTAGCAGCGACTACTAATGGTGATGTAGCTGTTGAAGAAATTAGAAGACCTTGGTCCACAAGTACTTCTTTAGATCCTTTTTTACCGAAGATTTCTAAAGCATTATTATATTGTGCAGTAGAATTACCGTATTTAAATGTTGAACCTGAGTATAATTTACCGATTTCTTTCAAGCCAAATGTAGAAATATCTTTTAACTCAACAGTTTCTAAGTTAACAGTTACTGTGTCCAAAACATCTGAATTATCATCTTTAAGAGTGATTTCAACCGCTTCAGTACCTTTAGCTGCTGCTGTAACTACAGCCTTAGTAGTTCCAGTATTAGTGATTGTAGGATTAGCGATAGTAACTGTGTCTAGAGTACCGTCTACAGCTGTAAATGTTAATGAATAGTTATTTGGTAACGAAATATCTTCACCATATTGATCCTTAACAATTACATCAGTAAAGTTAACATCTTGAGTTTCATCTTTTTGCATTGCCATGTAAAGATCTTTAGACAATCCAGCAAGTGTAGCGGCTTCAGGTGCGGCTTCAGCAGTTAAACTAAGTGTTTGTGCTTTACCTGTTGCTGAAACAGCTGTTAACACAATATTCTTAGCCGTTGGAGTTACATGCAACTTAACTTTGTTTTTGTTACCGTAATCAATAGATGATTCGATATTAGCACCTGTTGCTGTAATAGAAGAACCATCAGCAAAAGTTAATTTACCTGCATTCGTTTGAGTAATTGTACCAAAGTCAGTAGATGATACTAAGGCATTTCCAAACTGATCAGCCGCAGAGAATGGTAGCTCTGTTTTTTGACTAATTTTAAGTGCAGATTCAGGTGAAGAAACAGTAATAACGTCTGTCTTAGAATCTTCATTTACTTTTACAGATACACTAGCTGTTTTACCTGTACCAGCAGAAACAACTGTTAATACTGCTGTTCCATTTGTTGCACTTGTAGGTTGTGCTAACTTAATAACAGTTTGACCATTTGTTAACTCCTCAAATTTGTTGAATTTGACGATGTTTTCATTTGAAGATAATACGTTTACACCAACTAAATCCGCTGCTTTTAGCGTATTACCATACTGGTCTTTAATTGTTACAGGAATATAGTATTTTGCGTAATCAGTATCCATATTAGTTACGTTTACTGGTTCTTTTGCTAACTCTGCATCGTCAGTCTTGATTTCACCTAATACAATTGAATTTACATCTGCTGCTTGAGCAACTGTAAGAGTTTTTGTAGCTGTTACACCTGTAGTAGAATCTACAACAGTTACTACTACTTTATCGTCAACATTAAAGCTAGAAGCGTTACCATTTACAGTAAGAACTCCATTTTTATCAATTGAGTGACCTGTAGTACCTTTAGAAGCACTAACAGAAATGTTACCTGCTGGTAATTTTCCATTCACAACTTCACCATACTGGTTCTTTGCTTCCACATTCACTTTAATGTTGTTACCAGATTTAACTGCAACGTCACTTAAGAAATTGATTTCTGTAAGCTTCTCAGCTTCTACTTTAGTAGTACCTGTAAGAGGTTGATCAGATAGACCAGTTACAGTCGCAGTATAGTCTCCAGCTGCTAACGCAGTATTGAATTCAACTGTTGCAGACTTTTTATCTTCAGAGAACTTAATCTCTTTAATAGATGGCTTTACAGAACCACGCTTAACTTCTATCATAGCTTTTTCAGTATCAACCGCTTTATTGAATGTTACTGTAAGAGTTTTAGCGTTAGTCGCCTTTACTGTGTCAATTTGAACGCCAGTAACAAAGTCGAAGTCAGCTTGCTTACCGTTTACAGAAACAATTCCTTTTGAACCTTTAAGGCTTGGGTGTGTAATTGTGTAAACTTCGCCTTTAGCGTCGCTTTCCACTTTTTCTGGAGTTACAGCTTCGTCGTTAACTAGAACTTTGAAGTCTGCAGCTGTTAAATCTTTTTTAGCGTCTTTAAGCTTAACTGTTGTAGTTGTTTCATTAACAACTGTTACTTCCTCAACGGAAACACCAACAATAATTTGATCTTTTAAAGCGAATAAGAACTTCGCGAAGTCTCCACGCTTGATGTTGTTTGCAGTACCGAACTGTGTATCATTGATACCTTTAGTTACTTTGTTAGCAACTAAAGCGTCAACTGCAGCATCATAGCTGTCTTTAACGTCAGTGAAATCATTTTTAACATCGCCAGCTTTTAGCTTGAATGCACGTTGAAGCATGATTGCTGCTTCTCCACGAGTTAGGTTATCTTCAAAACCAAACTTAGTAGTAGTTTTACCGTTAACTACACCAGCAGCTTTCAAAGAGTTGACTGCCAAAGCAGCACGTGTAGGTACATCAGAGAATCCTGAAGCAGCTGCGTCTTTGTCATTCAATCCAGCAGCGTTTGCAATCATAACTGCAGCGTCGCCACGTTTGATTTGCATTTGAACGCCATACTGAGTTTCTGAGTATCCTTTAGAAATGTTGTTTGATACTAAGAAGTCTACAGCTTCCTTGTAAGATGAACCCACGTCCGTGAATGCAGCAGTTGAAACGTTAGCAGATGCAACTGGTACGATTGCAGAAGCAACCAAAGTTGCTGTAGCAGCTGTTGCTACGAATTTTTTGTAATTTTGTTGAGCCATTGTGTAGTATTCCTCCCTGTTTTAGGTAATCCAATTTCATCAATGTTGCCATTGACGGTGAAGCACAGTTTAACTATACCACCCCTCTGCCTATAAATCTACAAATCTTCAAAAAGATTTCAAGAATTACAGTCAGATTGCAGTATCTAAACTCATAATCTATTATACATAACCAAAAATCGATTGCAACCGATATGTGGAAGGTTTAAACATTTCTATTCGATTACAATCAGGGACTTATATTGCCATTCCGGGACATTTCTGTAATGCTGCGATATATTACTTTGACAAACGTAATGATGACAAGATCCGATGCTACTTCTAACCTTATGTTCTTTAATACAAAAACAGCCTCGATTCGGAAGTTACCGATTCAAGGCTGTTTTAAAATTAATTATAGTTTTGGAGTTATTTTGCCGTCTCTCGACACTATTGTAACTGTTGCTAGCAGGAACGCTAACCAAACTGAAACAGAAGGTGCGGTTAGGACGTGTCCTGCTGTGTAACTAATCCCTATTCCAATCAGGAATGAGATCCCTGTCAAAATACTGAAGTAGTTGAAGTTCTCTTTTAAATTCATGACTAGTTTCACAATGAATCTGCCTGCAAACCAAACAATTGGGGCCACCATATAAAGGAAGCCAAGTATTCCAAACGAGTAAAACCAGTCATGGAAGTCCATTTCAATCATCTTTAACGGCTTGTGCGGTGCGGGTGCATCATAGTTTCCTGCGAATCCCATACCGAATAGTTTTTGACTGATTGGTGCATCTTTAAACTGTTCAACATAATCTGCTTTGTATGTTTCCCTGCTGCTGAATACTAGATTCTCGAATTGTTCGCTAGAGATCAACGGTTCTTCGTCTTCCACGTCTTCAGGCGGAATTTCGTTTCCGTCTTGATCCACTTCTACAGGTGGTTTCTCTAGTGAAATACCAAGAATGTCGAGATGTGCATACATATTGCCGAATACTGGCGTGAACGGTGTCGCTACAACTAGTAATATCAATAAAATTAGAGAAACAAACGTATTCGCTTTGACCCGTTGTCGTGCTGGGTACTCTTTTGTCGTTAGCAATAATATTAAGCTTCCGAAGAAAATACTGAGTAAGACGATTAATATTCCGCCATACCCTACCTTTGTTCCAAGACCTAGCATTGCTACTGATAATAGAACGAACGGCAGCCAATGTAATAGTTTTCGAGTAGTTGTCGTTTTATACACTGCGAATAATGCTGTAATTGGAAGAAGCATGGACATGCTTGCACCAATCTCGTTTCCTGCATAGAACCAACCCGTCCATCCTTCTTTAGAGCGAGCGTAGTTTGCAAGACTCGTTCCAGTCAGATGCGCGATGATAAAGACGACACTAATTGTGAGTGATGCAATTAAGAAGTAGTTGACGAGCTGTCGAGCTGTGTCCGAGCCTTCTTCTTTTTTCATCGATTCTAGTAATAGAATGAATCCAAAGAGTAACACATGGAAATAAACGATTTTCGTATAGTAGGTTAACTCTTGTACGATGTAAAACGGTTCTTTCACTGTATAGCCGACGATGAAGTTGATCACCACGAATATGGCGAGGCCTGCTAAATAGAGCAAGTACAGTTTGGCCCGTTTGCTCTTTCGTGATGCATTGATGATCCAGAGAGCCATGGCGGCGAGATACAAGAGACGGATGATGACGCCGAGCGTCAACGGAAGGTCGATGAACAAGAGCGACGCTGTTGTGAGCACGTCGATGATCGGCTGGATCATGACGAATGCGACGAGCGCGAGCATGATGTTGTGTCGGTTAAGTTCCATTGGGGCATGTTCCTCTTTCGTTTATGGTTTTGTTTTATCTTTTTTATATTGGATTAGATAATTGCATGTTCTTAGTTGATCGAAGCGGAAGGTGGCGACTCCGGAGGGATCAGCGAAGGCTGAAGACCCCGCAGAAGCGAAGCGCCGAGGAGGCTGAAGTCGAGCCCCTCGGAAAGCGTCCACCTATAGCGCAGATCAACGTGCTTTAGCAATATGATTAGTTCTTCGAGTTTCCAAGCACGTGAGTTCTGAAGCCAGCATCTTCCCACTTCGTGCGCTCGATGCAGTTTTTCGCGTCTATGAGGAGCTTGTCCTTCATAAGTCCGACAGCCGTTGCTGGGTCGAGTTGTTTGAAGCTGTCGTGGCTTGTTAGGATTACGATAGCGGATGCGTCTTTTAGTGCTTCATCCAAGGACTGTGTTTGTTCCGCAATGTTGTTCGTTTTGATGTGTGGATCGTATGCAAAGACGTTTAAGCCTTTTGCTTTCATTTGTTCTACTACATCAAGTGATGGACTTTCGCGCATGTCGTCGATGTTGCCTTTGAACGCAAGACCAAGAACCGCCACTTTCGGTGCTTGTACATTTTCAGCTGCAAGTAAGTCTGCAGTTAGCTGCGCAGTATAAGCCGGCATTCCATCGTTTGTTTTGCGTGATAGGTGAATGAGTTTCGCCATGTCTGGGTTGAGCTCAACAAGGAACCATGGGTCGACTGCGATACAGTGACCGCCCACTCCTGGTCCTGGCTGGTGAATGTTGACACGTGGGTGGAAGTTCGCAAGGCGGATCGCTTCCCAAATGTCGACGTTGATGGTTTCAGCGATTTGCGCTAGTTCGTTTGCAAACGCAATGTTGACATCGCGATATGTGTTTTCCATAACTTTGACGAGTTCTGCCGTTGTGTCGTCTGTTTCGTGAAGTTGCCCTTTTACGAAAGAACGGTATAAGTCAGACGTTGCACGTGCTGATTCTTCGTTTACCCCGCCGATGATCCGGTCGTTCGTCACGAGCTCTTCGAATACTTTACCAGGAATCACGCGTTCCGGTGAATGTGAAACCAAAATGTCCGTTCCGATTTCAAGTCCAGTTGGGACAAGCTCAGGAATGACGATGTCTTGTACAGTTTTCGGTGGAACCGTTGATTCCAAAATAACTAGGTTTCCTTTTTCTACAAATGGTGCAACAGATTTTGCTGCAGCACGGATGTATTCGAGGTTCGCTGTTTTGTCTTCTTTAATTGGCGATGGGACTGCAAGAATGAAGACATCCGCTTTCTTTGGTGATGTCGAAACTGTCAGCATTCCGCTGTCGATTGCTTCGTTTAAAAATTCTTGTAAGCCGTTCTCTTCTATATGTAACTCTTTGTTGCTGATCTTCGTTACAACGGATTCATTAACGTCTACGCCGTGTACTTGGTGACCGTGGTTGGCAAACATTACTGCAGTTGGGAGTCCAATATAGCCAAGTCCGACGATACAAATGCTTTTTTTCATTGGATTTTTCCTCTTTCCTTCATTATAAGTAGATTTCTGAGTTAGTGTGTTTTGTCCGTCAGCACACGCATGAGAAAGCGCGGTAAGTTCATCTGACGTTTAATGCGCTTCGGATCGCTGCACAGACGGTAAAACCATTCCGTGCCTGTTTTCCTAAAAAAGGACGGTGCCCGTTTGACGGTTCCTGAGAACACGTCAAAACTGCCACCGACACCTTGAAAGACTAGGACGTTACGGAGCCGCTCCATGTTGCGGCGAATCCATAATTCTTGTTTTGGACTGCCGAGCGCTACAAATAGAATGCGCGCTCCGCTGTCATTGATGCGCTGAACGAGTGCTTCTTCGTCTTGTTCGTAGCCATCCGTCATTCCTGCAATCGGAATGCCCGGATAGTCTTTTGTGATATTTGCAGCGGCACGTTCGACGACTTCTTTTTTTGCACCGTATAGATAAATCGGATGGTTGTCGCTTGCTGCGAATTTCAGGAGCCGCGCCATCATGTCTACCCCAGTTACCCGGGATGTAATCGTGCCTTTTTTCATTTTGGAGGCAAGCAAAATTCCGACGCCGTCCGCGATTTGGAACGTTGCGCCGTTGATGAGGTCGCGTACTTCCTGGTCTTTCTGTGCGGTCATGACCTTTTCGGGGTTGACTGCGATGATTGTCGATTGTTCGTTATTCGTCATGCGTAAACGAATTTCTTCGATAATTCCTTCATACGACAAAGGCGATACGTTGACGCCTAAATAGGTCTCTTTCATGTACGGGTGCCCCCACTCATTTCCTTACTTTCAATTGTCTTAGTATAGCAGAAACGACAACAGCTTGCACAGCCTGTTCGTATAGTGCTAAAATTAGCCCGATAGTGTGTGAACCTTGGCTAATTATTTCAGGTTATTTCCTACTATAGAGTGATTCCATTGAAACGGTTTTCCAAAGCTTATCGTCCGCTTTCCGCGGGCATGGCCTGAGCCTCCTCGTGCGCTTCGCTTCTGCGGGGTCTCAAGCTCATGCTATTCCCGCAGGAGTCGGACGAACGCTTCTACAAACCTAAGTGCAGGTTATAACGTCATCTACTAGAAGCACCGTTGATTGCAGCAGAAGGCGGCGACTCCTTAGGGATCAGCGAAGATCGAAGACCCTGGACTGAGCAAAGCGAGGGAAGCGGCTGAGATCGAGCCCCTAGGAACGCGTCCGCCTGCCGCGAAAATCAACACCGTCTACATATACATTAAGGAGGATTATTCCATTGAAAATTGTATTGTCCGGCTTTTATGGACTTGGAAATACTGGGGATGAGGCGATTTTGAAGGCCATCATCGACAACTTGCGTGCGGAGCTCGATAACCCGGAAATTACGGTGTTCTCGCTGTCTCCTGAACAGACCGCATCTGACCATAGCGTGTCTTCCGTTTATCGCGGGTGGCGCCATGGCAACAAAGAAAAGATCAAAGCGCTTCGAAAAGCGGACTTGCTCATTTCAGGCGGAGGCGGATTGCTTCAGGATACGTATCCTACGAAGTTTCTCTTCGGCCCGCTTCCCTACTACTTGCTCATCGTCCTTCTCGCGAAACTATGCGGAACGAAAGTCATGTTTTTCTCTCAAGGAATCGGCCCTGTTACGAGTAACTGGGGAAAGACGCTGATGAAAGGTCTGGCGAACAAAGCGGACTTCGTCACAGTGCGCGATGAATACTCTAAAACGTACTTGGAAAACCTTGGCGTAACCAAGCCGGAAACTGTTGTGACTGCGGACATCGTGTTTGCATTCAAATCTGATGAAGATACGTCAGCGTATGATTCTCTTTCATTAACAGGCGACGAACGGTTAGTTGCAGTTGCACCTCGTCCTTGGTTCGAGCACGAAGACGCATATATCGCGAAACTTGCTTGGACATTGGATGAATTGATTGAACAGCGTAAGGTCACTCCAGTGTTTGTACCGATGGAGCCGCCATATGATACAAACGTATCGAAGAAAGTACAAGCGTTGATGAAGCATGCCGATCAGACGAAGATTCTGGGTGAGCACTTCACACCGAACCAGTTCTATAACTTCATTGAACAGACGGATCTTACGATTGCGCTTCGCTTGCACGCATTGATCTTTGCGGCATTGTCGAATGTCCCTCACGTCGGATTGAGCTACGATCGCAAAGTCGAAAGTTTCTTGAAGCGTTCGGGTATGTGGAAGCATTCGTTTGAACTGGGTTCATTTACAAAAGAAGACTTATTGGAACAAGCGATTTATGCACTAGACAACCGTGATGCCGTGAAACAAATGATGGCTCCAAACGTCGAAGTATTACGAAGCGAAGCAATCCGCAACGTCGATTTGCTGCGGGAACAGTTTTTGAATGGAGGCCGTTAAGCGGTGAAAATTTTACTAGCAACTGTATATGATTATCCTCATTTAGGCGGATTGTCCGTCCATCTCACAACATTAAAGTCTGGACTTGAGTCACGCGGACACGAAGTCGATGTCGTATCGTTCACAGACGTCCCAAAATGGAAGCGTGACGGAGTCGTTCGCGGCCCTGCGTTTTTGCTCAACAAAATGAAGCAAGGTAAAGGGTACGTTTGGACGTTGAAACGCCGCCAGGAAGAACTTGCGACGTTGATAAAAGAAGCCGTTTCTAAAAAGGAATACGATGTCATTAATGCTCAAGACGTATTTACGACGTTTGCTGCACTTGAAACGAATGTGCCTGTCGTGAGCACGGTTCACGGGTACTTAACGTTTGAAGGGATCTCTAAAGGATCGGTGATTGAAGGTTCTCCGGAAGCGAAAGAACTTCAAGAAGCAGAGCGTAAAGGTTATAAAGCGACACGTGAAGTAATCACTGTCGATACGCGCATTAAAGAATACATTCTGAAAGAAACAGGCGTTACAGGTAATATGATCAAGAACTTCATTGACGTTGAATCGTTCAAGCCTGAAATTGATCGTCGTGCTGAATTCCGGGATACGTACGGATTCTCCCAAGATGAGCTCATCTTCTTTGTGCCACGTCGTTTAACGAAGAAGAATGGCGTCATGTATCCGATTTTGTCACTCCCTGCTGTTGTGGAGAAATTCCCGAATGCGCGTGTCGTATTTGCAGGAACGGGCGAAATGATGGAACCGATGAAACAGAAAGCCGCGGAACTTGGCGTATCGGATAACATTACAATGCTTGGAGCGGTTGATCACTCGGTCATGATGCAATATTACGCACTTGCGAACGTTGCACTTGTGCCTTCGATTTACTCTGCAGGCGTTGAAGAAGCGACGTCGATTTCCGCATTGGAAGCAATGGGTTCTGGCGTTCCATTGATCGCTTGTGCGGTTGGCGGGTTGAAAGAAATCGTCGATAGCGGTAAAGACGGCTTGCTTGTTGAAGAGCAAAACGTCGAGCAATTGAGTGACGCGATGATCCAGCTGCTTGAAAATCCTGAGTACGGCGAACAGCTTGCTGAAGCAGGACGGGCGAAGATTATTGAAGAGTACTCGCATTTCGCTGCGGCTGAAAAGTATGAAGCGATTTACTTGAAAGCATTGAAACACTGATTGCAAAGCTCCCTGGTGCCTTCAGGGAGCTTTTTAACTTTAGAGGAAGCACGCAAGGCTGTTTAGCGTGATTGGAGGACTTTTATGGGGAAGTTAAAACAAGCTGCGCTCTGGACTGCCATGCTTGCGCTCGTATTAAAGCTATCCGGGTTAGTACGGGAATCGATTGTCGGTACGAAATTTGGTGTGTCGAATGAAACCGATGCGTATTTCCTGTCTTTTGCATTCATTACATTAGTCGTTGCGATGATTTCTACCGGATTCAATAATGTCTTTTTACCGATGTATATCAAGAACCGTAAGTCGGGTGAAGCAGGCGATCATAATGCGAATGCCTTGCTGAACTGGACGATGATCATCTTCGTTGGAATCAGTTTCATCGGATGGTTCGGAGCACCTTATTTCTTGCCACTGATGTATGTCAAAATGAAAGCCGAAACAGCTTTGATTGCAATCCCGATGACGCAAATATTCTTTGCTTTCATGACAGTCATTGCGTTAAGCGGTTTGCTGGATTCGTATTTGCAGTCTCGTCGTATTTTCGTACCATCCCAAATGTCTAAGTTGCTTGCGACGTTTTTTTCCGTGGTGTTTGCGATTTTATTCAGTGATCAATGGGGCATCTTTTCACTCGTGTACGGGTTCATCTTCGGTACAATTTTAGGTGTCATTGTTCAATTGTATTATTTGGTCCGTTCTGATTATAAATGGCGTTTGGAATTTAAGATGGACATTAAGTTCCGCAATGCGTTCTTACTGCTCATAGTCCCTTCCCTGCTGAATTCAGTAGTGGGACAAGTGAACATGTTTGTAAATAAGGCATTTGCTTCCGGGACAACTGAAGGTGCGGTGACGTATTTAAATAACGCGTCGCTTATCGTCAGCATTCCGAATGCGATTTACGCGACGACGCTTGCTGCGATCATCTTTACATTGATGAGCGAGCAGACGGAAGAGCGCGCGAAGTTCAAAGAGACGTTTTTCCGCGGCATGGAAATTTCTCTTGTAACACTGCTGCCAATTGCAGCGGGGTTACTGGTCATTGGAGACTCAGTCATTGCCTTCATTTACGAACATGGGAAGTTTACGCCTGACGATACACATAAGACACACATTGCGCTTATGTTATATTTACCCTTCATTGTGTTCCAAGGGATGCAGCTCATGCTGTCGAAGTCGATGTATGCACGCGGAAAGACAGCTGTTGTGTTTCGAATTAGTGTAACGACGATTTTGATCAACTTCTTAAGTAACTGGCTGTTGGTCGACCGATTTGGTTACCCGGCCCTTGCGATTGCGACGTCTGTCGTAAGTATTTACTTCTTCGCAGTGTCAATGGTTGTTGTGTATAAAGACCTTGGAAAAGAAGAGCTGGCGCGATTCGGGAAGATGGTGCCGCAAGTTGTTATACCGACAGTAATCATGGGCGCTGTTGTCAATGCAGCGAAAGCCTTTGCCGGACTTGGTTCATTCGGTCCGATTGTGCAGCTCGCAACATTGGTTCCGATTGGTGTTGTTGTGTATGTTGTGATGCTGTTTGTGTTTTATCGTGCAGGGTTTAGACGATTTGTTGGGTTGTTGAAGCGGGGTTAATTTGGTAGATTTCTTGTACGATTTAGACTGCTCGGCATGATGGGTGGCTTGCTAAAAGTATCGTGACGTGTGGGCATTCTCCTGCTTTAGGCTACTTAATTCTATTTCAGGCGCAGGCAGCGCCACAATTCGCAAAGATCGCGAATGGTGTCGCTGTCTACACCGATAATGGGATTGTGATTACATTGGACAAGTAATTATGGCACATTGGGATAGAATGCCTACCTTCCACCATGGTTTTAAAGAAAACAGGTTTTATCGAAAGGAGTGGGAATGCGTGAAAAAGTGGATAATTGGGGTGTTCCTGGCGATTCTTGTGCTTGTGGGGATTGTGGGAATCTTTTTAAAAGGCACGACGATAGAGAGCGTTTATTCGACTAAGGATTTAAAGGTCGATGTAAATATGCCTCGTTTTATTGAACTCGCGTATGAGAAAGACGTTGAACGCAAGGTGGAAAATACGCACGATTTAATACATATGTACTCCGTCAATCGATTCGGTAAAAAGATCGGCACATACGAGTTGACGGAACGGACGCTTGGAAATGGTTCGCAGTTTTTGTTTGAGCGTCTGACGAATGATGCACGGCTTGGTGTTTCACTTGAGTCGGTTTACCATTTCGGTGATTCAGTGAAGGTTAAAGAGTATTCTTGGAATCCTCGAAAGGTTGATCATCCTCATCATGATACGTTCGGGACTGATCCTACGGTGAATCCGTATGGAAAACTGACGATTGACGGCAATGAACGGATTGCGGAAGCACTTGTTGGGTATTCATTCACATCAAAGGAACTGGTGAAGAAATATGATGTGGGTGAGAGCCGAATCCGTGAACTGGATAAAGAAGTTCAGGATGTGACTGTGACCGATGATGGATTTACGCGCGGCGCTAAAGCTGGTGGACATCAGATTGCAGAGTCGTGGGTGATGCTTGCAGATGAGCCGTTGTTCGAGTCAGAGAAAGAAGAAGACGAATTCATCGACTTCGCGCTCGAGAATCAGTTCTCCCAGTTGAATTGGATTACGATGGATGGACCGTATACGAAGCTGCCATTTTCGATCGACCCTGGGACAAAGATGGGATACGGCCGCGTCATTGGCCGGATGGAAGATGATGTAGCGCTCGATTGGTACAGTAAGTCCGAGTCGCTGTATTTTGAAACGATGGTGTTGAATTCACGTGTGAATTTGTTGAATTACATTGATGAGTTCGGCGGCACCCGCTGGCCTACGGAGTATACGAGTACGTGGCTGAATAACGCATATGGCATCAAAGCGCCTTATGTGGATACGCGATACAACGAATACGTTGCGTTTTTCCTCGATGATACAGAGAAGAAACTCGATGATGAGGTTGATAAGTCGAAGTTGTATGTGCCTGTGTATGCGGACTACTTGTTGTCGCGCATTGAAAAAGGTGAAACGATTGAAGCGGGCGACGGATTCATGATTGTCGATTATTTCGATGAAGACCCGGAGAACGATAAACCCCATGCATCGCTGAACCATGAGCTGGGCGGATTGAAGATTTTGCTGACTGCTTATCGCGAGACTGAAGATGCGAAGTATCTGGATGCTGCCGAGAGCGTAATGAAGGGCATTGAAGCGTTTGGCGTTGATGAAGGCGGTTGGATTCGTGAGAACAACGATTTGTGGTACCAAGCGCGTCCGGATGGTACGTTTTCTGGCGATGACTATCCTCAGCTGACGCTGGTGGATTTGGTGGAGACGCAATCGCTGCTGGAAGAGATGGATATGGAACGGAATCCATTCTTTGATAAGTTGATTGATGCGAAGCTGAAGTTTTTGGAAGATAGCGGTGAGGAATTGATCGAGAAAGTGACGAAGCATTTGAAACAGGGGTGATTGTGCCCCTGTTTTTTGTTGTCTTCAGCTGATAGGTGGGGTTGTTTTACGAAGACGTTTCTCCCTTTGATGGAGTGACGTTTACTAGTTTCCGAGAATGCAACTACAGAAAATGCGAAGCGGAGCGTAGCACACCAATTCGTTTTGGTTTTCGAACTAGGGTAGGTCGGATTGGTTGCGAAATTTTGGGAGGGGGTGGATTTTGCGGGCGGGTTGCCTTGGAAATCGGGCGGGTTGCCTTGGGAATCGGGCGGGTTGCTGGGCTTTGCGGGCGGGTTGCCTTGGGAATCGGGCAGGTTGCTGGGCTTTGCGGGCGGGTTATACACGAGATCTGGCGCTTAAGCGGTCGTCTCTAGTGAAATTTGTGTTCAATACGAAACCCCCTGCGCGCGGACGCAGGGGGTTCTGGGTTTATCAATTATTAATAATGGTTACGACGTCTGCGCTAATGTACCCTGTTTTGGCAGTTGCTTTGTCGCTGAAGACTTCGTACCATGTGTTGCCGTCGTCACCTTTTACAGAGCGGATGACTGTCAGTGGATAGCCGAGTGGCAGTCCGTTGCTTGTGTCTTTGTAGACGCCGTTATTGCGTGCTGTGTACGTATACAAGACGGGTGCTGATGTGCTTGGTGCTGTGCGGACGTTGGTTGGGATTTCAAGCTTCGTCAGGGCGAATTGTTTGTATAGTCCGTAGTCTTTGCCGCCTGCTGCTTTATCCAGATTATACATGTGCGCGCCAGCTTTAGCGCCCCACGTTGGGTCGGATGCGTAGTTGACGTTAAATCCTGTAGTTTTGTTACCGAATGCAGCACCTTGCGCACGGCCCAGTGCGTTCGTTGGATCCATGTAGTTTGGATTCAAGAAGTCTTTGACAAGTGCGACTGCACTGTCTCCTGGATTTTTAAATGTTCCTTTGTCTGGACATAGCTTCGTTAGTGAATCGTATTTATACAGTCCGAACAAGTTGTTGCACGTTTGAGCCGTTTTACTCATTCCGTAGTCGCCTTCGTGCACTGCGAGCGACAGAATCATGAGTGCGTTCACTTGATAGTCATCTTCAAGCTTTTTGAAATTCGAGCCAAGCCCGAGAAGTTTCGACTTTTTCGATGCATCGGTATACGTTCCACCATACTTCTGTTCGCGTTCCTTCAGTACGTTTAGGATCAACGCATCCAGCTCTTTACCTGTGTAGCTTGTTTTTGAGCGGGCAGATAAGAATTGGAAGTATGGCAAGAACGTTCCTGCGAAATTCCCGTTAGTTTCATAGAAGTGAACGCCGTCAGGACTATGGTATGTCCCATTGTTTTTTAAGAAATCCGGTGCGAGCTGCACATAATAAGATGCAGATTTCTTCGTCATGTAATTATATGTGACGTGAGTCAGCGTTCCCCATTGGCTGACTGTGTAGTGATCTCGGTTTATTACGAGTTCAATCGGGATTAAATCGACTTCAGAATGCTTGGCGTATCCTTCTGTCGCACCGACTTGCACTTTCACGTATTTATCGTTGGAGCCTAGATACTTAAGTTCTCTTCCTTGCTGTACATAGGTTGCTTGTTTTTTAAATTCAGGATCATAGTAAATGATCGTGTTTTCCACGGCCCCAGCTGGTGATTTTTTATCGCCGAAGGCCATTCCCCGACTTACACGAATGAGTTCGTCTCCTCGGTACATCGCTGTATATTTTGATGAACTATTGAACACATCTACTGCTTGGAGATACTTTGTGTACCCTTTGGACTGCTTTTTAAGCTGGCCGTTTTCAATTGTTGCTACGTAATAATCCTGATCCATAGCGGGCGGCTGCGGTTTAGGCGGATCCGGCTTAACAGGATCTTCAGGTGGTGTCGGTTGTTCCGGTGTATCTGGAATTTCTGGTAATGATGGCGGCTCATATGCTTCGACCGCTTTTAAGAATCGAGAGATGAAGGCTGCTGCTTGTTCACGTGTAGCATTCGTTTTCGGTTCAAAACGCATGGATCCGTCTTTGTTCGGGATTCCCTTAATGATCCCGTAACGGATGCTGTAGTATGCAGAACGCACGCTGCCGGATGATTGAAATTCATTCAAATCCGTAAAGTCGATACGAGTTTCTTGAAGGACCATTTCGCTGTAGTTTAAGACATTTGTCATCGTGATGGAGACTTGCTCACGAGTGATCGGTGCATCTGGCTTGAAGATTCCCCCGCTGTATCCATTCATAAGTCCAGCGCTTTGTACGCGGTAGATGTCTTTTGCAAGTTTACTATTTTTCGGTACATCGTTGAAACTCCCGTTGGCTTCGGGAAGTTTTAACGCTCGGGCAACGAATGCTGCGAACTGTGCACGTGAAACGTTTTCTTCTGGTCGATATGTACCGTCGGTGTATCCTGTCAGAATATCTTTACTAATCATTTCCCGGAGTTCTTTTTCCAATGTCCGTCCTGTTAGTTCGTCGGCAGATGCTTGTGTAGCTGGTACTACAAGCGTAATGAGCAGTAAGGCTGCTGATAGAATAGCTGCTAGTTTAGCAGTTGAGCGAAATCGTTTCATGTTGTTGCCTCCTTCTAGTTGGGTGCGTTCAGTTTAGGAACGAAAGAAATGCCGCCCTTCGCGAGAGCTTGAGGGCGGCATTTTGTTGCATTAGCGGAAATTAGCGACGCTGTACAGGCCAGCTGAGAATTCCGCGCGTGTTGCATTTGCAGAGATTGAGAAGTTGGTTGTTTGGAAGACAGTTGTCTTGTCCATCTTCTTAAGTGCACTGATCGCACCTGCTGCGCGGTATGTAACCGGCACATCGGCGTACGGCGCTTTCGTCATGCTTGAAGCGGTTTGAGACATGCTGAACGCACGATCTAAAATGATAGCGAGTTGTGCTTTCGTTAATGGATCATACATTCCGAATGAGCCATCTTCAAAGCCTTGCAAGATACCTGCGTCACTCATTGCAGAAATGTCGTTTGCAAATGAATGATTTGCAGGAACGTCGCTGTACGTAAGCGGGAATCTAGGACGCAATTTCAGGACGCGGTTCACCATTGTTGCGGCTTGTCCACGTGTTACTTGCGTTTCTGGCTGGAACGATCCATCTTTGTATCCGCCAATAACCTTTTGCGTGCTAAGTGTTTCAATTGCTTTGTACGCTGGGTGCTGCGCTGTTAAGTCACTGAACAGTGCAGACGGAACTGGTGCTGGTGCTGGTTTCGATGGAGCTGGTGGAGCAGGTTTTGATGGTGTCGGTGCTGGTGCAACTGGCTTTGCAGGCGGTGTAACGCTTACGCCAGCAATTCGTTTAGCTCCTGCGTACTTTGGCGCCCAATATGGGTGCTTGTCCAAGTTGGAGATTTTAACTCCGCCAGACTCTGCAGATATGAAGTCGCCGTTTCCGATGTAAATGCCTGTGTGTGAAATGCCAGGCTTGTATGTATTCGCAAAGAAGACGAGATCCCCAGCTTGCAAGTTTTCGCGTGATACGGCTGTTCCGACAGTGAATTGTGATTCTGATGTACGTGGTAAAGTAATGCCGAAATACTTGAATACGTAAAGGATGTAACCAGAACAGTCAAATGCTTCCGGAGTGTTGCCTCCGAACAGATAAGGCGTTCCTTCAAATTTCTTAGCGTAAGCAATGATACTATCACTCGTTGCCGCTTCAGATTTTTGAGGTCCCACTGTAAAGACACTTGCAATTGCTAAAATAAAGGCCAATAAGACTACCAGCTGCTTCTTCATGTCCCACCTCGATTTAGGATGATTGACTGCTTCCAACGTCTAATTACCTAGAATTCATTCTATGAGTATATCCTATCAGAAAAGTTCGACGGTGAATATTACAGTTGTGTTACAAGTCTCGAATTCTAGTTTATTTTAATAGTTTTGTGGATATAATGGTTAGTTTTGTGTAGCGATCGAAGTGCTGCGACTTGAGTATCGAGCGGTTAGCCTCGGGATTCGAGCGCTTCGTCCTGTCTATTGAGCGGTTAGCCTCGGGATTCGAGCGCTTCACCCTGTGTATTGAGCGGTTAGCCTCGGGATTTGAGCGCTTCACCCTGTGTATTGAGCGGTTAGCCTCGGGATTTGAGCGCTTCACCCTGTGTATTGAGCGGTTATGCGGAGAAACCGAGCGGGTTCCCTGCGTTTACGGGTGCCTCCTTGGTGTAGCCTCCTTCTCCGGCTTTTAAAATTGCGGCGCGCAGCGGCGCACACTAATTAATCTTGGGTTTCCAGTTTGGAAGAGACTATTGGTCGCGAGACAGCTTGGCGTGGGAAATCGTTTGGCTGCCGCGGGATAAGAAACGGGCGGGTTCCCTGGCTCTATCGGGCGGGTTGCACACGTTAATGGGCGGGTTCCTGGCTCTATCGGGCGGGTTGCTCACGTTAATGGGCGGGTTCCTGGCTCTATCGGGCAGGTTGCTCACGTTAATGGGCGGGTTGCCTTGGGTATCGTGCGGGTCGCCATGAATATTGGTCGCCCCCGGCAAATATATAGATGCACAAAAAAACCGCGCGGCCCGGAGGCTCTAGCGCGGTTTGGTGTTTATTTGAACAGTTTCGGGTTTTGCGCACCAGCTAGGAATACACTGTATGTTGCGCGGTTCATTGTTTCTTGCGGTCGGAATGTACCATCCGGGAATCCTTGCGTCACGCCTGCTTGTGTTAGGGCAAGCGCTGCTTCGTAACTGGATACGTTTGGCGTTACATCTGGGAATGGTGATTTTTGCTTTGCATCGTACGGAATTTCAAATGCCCGTTGCAATAACAATGCCATTTCACCACGTGTTACCGGCTGATCTGGACGGAATGTGCCATCCGGGAATCCGCCAAGCAGTCCTTTGTCCAGTGCGGATTGAATGTAGCCCGATGCAAAGTTATTTCGACTTACATCCGGAAACTTAGTATTTCGTTTTTCCCCGTTTAGTCCTGAAGCGCGCCCCATAATAGCTACGGCTTCTGCACGAGTGATTTTTTGCTCTGGCTTAAATACATTGCCGTTAAAACCATTAATCCATTTTTTTTCCGCAAGATACGCAATTTGCGGCGCATACCATTTCAAACCGTTTACATCCTTGTATTTGGTGCCGTCAATTGTAAGGATGATGTCTTCTTGAATCTGTTTACCGGCTTTTGTCATCACTGCATACTTCCCTTTGTAAGTACCGGAAAGCATGTATGTTTCCCATTTGCCGGGAGATTGCTCAGAAATCGTACGTCCTTCAATTTTCAACTGCCGTGTTGTCGTTTTGTCTGCGTTCGACAATTCAAATACAACTCGACCTTTTTGTGTGTATTGTGTCATCATCGGAATCTCTTCGACTTTTGCAGGATAGCGAACGAGCCCGTATCCAAACTGGCGATCGCGCCCTTTTGCACCGAGATCTTCTGCAGCGTTTGCGAGAATCGAGCGCAGTCGGATGTTTGTAATATCAGGGAATCGTTCTTTTAACAATGCTGCAATTCCTGAAACATGCGGTGAAGCCATCGATGTACCTGACAATTCGTAGTACCCATCTTTTTTACCATCGTCATCGAGGTCACGCGGGTACGTGCTGATGATGTCCACGCCGGGCGCTGCCAGTTCAACTTCTGGCCCCATGGACGCTTCTAGAAATCGCTCTTTATATGCATTAACTGCTGTTACAGCAATGACAGTCGGATATTTCGCAGGATATTGAACGGAGTCTTTGTTGTCTCCATATTCTTCATTTCCTGCTGAAGCTACGATAATCATGCCTTTTGAATAAGCTTTCTCCAGCATCAATTTAAGCGCTGGATCATCTTGGTTTGTCGTTATACTCATATTCAGGATATCGATTTTGTTATTGATGGCCCATTCGATACCCGACACAATGTCAACAGTGGTGCCAGAATCTCTAGAGTTAATGGATTTTATAGCATACAGGTCTATGCCAGGTGCAATCCCCATTGTTCCATTGCTTGCTTTCGCTGCCGATAAAATACCTGCTACATGTGTCCCATGACCGAGATCGTCATTGTATGGAAATTGGCCAGGTGCACAAGTGTCTTTCGGCAATGCACAAAATCCGCCTTTTACATTCAGTTTGCTATGCGTTACATCGATGCCGCTATCGAGAACTGCTACACGAACGCCTTTTCCTGTGTACGGAGCAATCACTTCAGGTGTAGTGCTGATGAGGTTGAAGCGTTTTGGGTAAGTAATTTGTGAAGATGGCGGCGGAGCAACCGGTGTCTCTGCAACTCCATATTCGAGATTAGGATGAATGCTGACGTCAGGATAATTAGTGCGAATTTCATTCACTTCGTCTTGAGTCAATTTCACTTCTCCCAAGGGAGCATTTTTAAACTTTTTTGTAAATTCAACTCCGTCTTGACCAATTGCTTGCAAATCAGCTTCAGAGCCTTGAAGTAACCAATCGGCTTGGTCGGATGCATGTGCATGCTGAGGAAGCAGCAATCCAAACGATAGAGCGATTACAACTGCCAATTTTCTCACGCGATCACTCCCTTTATGTATGATATGTTTCCTATACCCCTTTGCAGACATTTCTGTGCATCTTTAATGAAAAAAATCCCACTCGATTTTAAATCGAGTGGGATTCGGATGTCATCAGTGAAGTTTGCCACTCGGTGTAGCATTTACCGTGCTATACAAAGGCAAAACGTCTGTTCTTCCTTCATAATAATAGTAATAGTCGAGTGTAGCAAGGAATAATCCTTTTGCCATTTTTTCCCGGCCAGCTTCTGTGCCCATGACACCCATGTCTTTGCTGTTTGTAATGAAACCTAGTTCAGCAAGAACTGCGGGTACACTATTTTGACGAAGTACTGCCAAGTTTCCTACTTTCACTCCGCGGTCTGTTAAGCCCCACGCTTCCAATTGTCGATTTTGCACGTATTTCGCAAGTGCTTTCGATTGAGATACGTTAGGATTTACGCGAGCTCTGCTTGTATAGTAATACGTTTCTGTTCCATTACCTGAACCAGTGTGTGCGTTCGTGTGTATGGAAACAAAGATATCCCCGTTGATTTTTGAAGCGTACGCGCCACGAGCGTCCAGACTGATGTACTGATCCGTTGTACGTGTCATTTTCGCTTTCATCGGAACTTTGTCGTAATACTTTTCCATCTTTTTCGCAACGTTCAGTGTTACGTTTTTCTCTGTGTAACCACGACCTGGACTTCCTGGATCTTTTCCGCCATGTCCTGCGTCAATTACTACAGTAATATCACTAAGCGGTTTTTTACCAGGCGGTGTTGGCACTGGACTTGTTGGCGGTGTGACAACCGGCTTGTCCGATGGCTTGTCCAGCTGGAGATAAGCTGAATGAACGAAGCCCTTTACGTTGTTCGATGTCACATATGCCCAGTCTCCTACCGAGTATGCATAAGATACGATTTTTCCTGTTGGTGCAGAACCGATTGCTTGATACGATGTTCCTGGACCTGTACGGATATTTAAGTTTGTGCCGTCTTTCGTATCTACGTAGACGCTTAAGTCAAATTTCTCTGTATTCGCTGTACGGAAGTCTGCGTTAATACTGCGTGCTAGGAACACTGCGAAGTCACCACGCTTAATAGTTAGTGATTCACCAAATGTACCGTCTGCAATTCCTTGTGCAATTCCTTTTTTCATAAGCGAGCTTGCTGCCACACTGACGGACCCTGAGTTGTAATTAAATGCACGACCGATAAGAACAGCCATTTCTCCGCGACTTAGTGTGTTGCCCGGTTTGAACGATCCATCAGGATAACCATTTATGATTTTTTTGTCGACAAGCTGCTGTATGTATCCTGAAGCAGAGTTATTTGAACCTACATCTTTAAATTCAGTTGAACGGGGTTCCCCATTCAAGCCTAACGTACGTCCTAGCATTGCTGCTGCTTGGTCACGCGTCACTTGTTTTTCCGGGATGAAACGGCTGCTTGTATATCCATTGGCGATACCGCCTTCGACTAGATAATAGATTTCAGCTTGTGCCCGGTGTGTCGTTCCGACATCCGTGAAATGGGTTGCTGCCTGAGACTCTTGTCCGAAGGGGACAAGTGCTGCGAGAGACAGGGTAAGACATGCTGCAAGTTTCTTCAATGGTACAATCCTCCAAGTTTTTTGTCGTTACCGTCAAGGATACAACAATTCATTTTATTTCTCTATGTTTCTATCGACCCAAATCAGGGTATATTAATAGTTTTTGACAAATTCAGCCTAGCCATTACGACCCTATTCTACAGCTAGGTCGCTAGAAATCCTTACATACCGCTGTTTGTAAAAAACGCCAAATCATCCCAATTGCGATGATTTGGCGTTTTTTTGTTATTTTTTAGTTAGTTGTTGTCTCTTCAACTGGAACTTTATATCCATTTTGTTGAGTTTCTAGAGAGACATCGATGATTCGACCTTCGACTTTCGGACTGATTGTTTCTCCGAGTGTCTGCATGTAATCGATTAAGTTTTGAGTATCTGTGAAGCCTGGCTTAGACACTCGACCTTCATCTGTTGCTTTTTTGAACACATCGTATCCATCGCCGCCTTTTGCAGTGAAATCATTCGTCGCAATATAGACTGCCTTATCATCTTCAAGCGGTACGTACTCGTCGCCTTCTTTAACAAGCACTTCAAGTACACGTTTACCTGATTCTTTTGTGCTGTCATACGTGAACTTCATGCCGCCGACGTGAAGGAACCCGCCATCTTCTTTCAGTCCTTTGCCTTCTGCAATCAGGGAACCGCCAACACTGCGCTCCAATGCTTCTTTCACTTCTTTTCCAGTGGATTTAACAATTGCTAACGGATTTCCGAATGGCAATACTTGCATGATGCTTCCGACAGAGATGTCCCCAGCTTCAATACTAGTTCGGATTCCGCCGCCGTTTTGCAGCGCAACAACAGTTTCCTTATCCATACCTGGAAGTGTCTTCGCTTTAGTCAGCATTGCGTCTGCTATTAGATTACCAAGGTTCGTTTCGTTGTGACGTACACTTGATGTCCCTTCTGCGTTAGAGTCACGTGCACCGCTCAATTCAACATCTGAAGTAACATTAATCGATTCCTTCTTCAATTCTTCCGTTCCAGCTTTAAATGGAGCAAGAACAGCTGCCGCCTGCTTATCTGCTTTCATCGTCTTCGAATCAATCTTGATAAGTTTTCCATGGTCCCAATAGATTTCACCCTTTGGATTAAACTTCACATCCAGCGTTCCAAGGTAGTTTCCATAATTGCCAGCTTGTACAATAAGTGTTTTGCTGCCGTTTTCATTGGCAATTGTAAGTGGTTCTTCGAGTGCCGTATGCGAATGACCACCCACAATAATGTCAATATCCGGTACCGATTTTGCTAGTGTCTGATCACTGCCTGCAGGCGCGGCTTCGTCTACTCCGACGTGGGTCAGCGCAATAATTTTGTCGACCCCTTTCGCTTTAAGTGCAGCGACTGTTTCTTTAGCACGATCAATATAGCTAAGTACTTCTACCTCAGCAGGACTTGAAATGTTAGCGGTATCTTCAGTTGTGAGACCGAACATTCCAACTTTCTGACCGTCGATTTCAACGATTGTCCCATCGTAGATTTCGCCTCCGCCTGCATTATCCGCAATTCCGCCCTTGTAAAGATCTTTTAGTTTCTGATCTCCTTTGAAGTCAAGGTTTGCGCCAAGCACTGGGAAAGTCGCTCCAAGAATGTAGTTGCGAAGTGCTTGGTGGCCAACATCGCTGCCGCCTTCATCAAATTCATGGTTGCCGAAAGTGACTGCGTCGAAACCAAGGTAGTTCATCATGACAACATCTGCTTGCCCTTTATATTTATTCCAATACAAATCTCCTGAGAATACATCTCCTCCGTGCAACAGTAGGTTGTTTTCGTTATTAGCACGCAACTCGTTTACTACTGTCGAAATATACGGGAAGTTGTCAAGATACGCATGATGGTCGTTCATATGCATCACCATGAGGTCGAAGAATCCGAATTTTGCGTTGCCTCGGTTGAGGAAGAGTGCGAGTTCACCGCGAGTGACCGGCATGGAAGTTCCGAATGTTTTGTCGTCTTTACCGCTTGCGATCTTTTCATCAACAAGTGCTTGAACGTATGGTGCAAAGCGTTTGTTGACATCTGAGAATTTTGTTTTCATAATCGTGCTGTCTGCTTCGATTTCTGCAGCTTTCACGATCATTGCCGCCGCTTCACCGCGTGTTAGGTGCTCTTTAGCGCCAAATTTCGTTTCACTTTTACCGTTGACGATGCCGTGTTGTTTTAGTGCATCGACTGCCCACTTTGCATTTTGAGGCACATCTGTGAAACCAGAGTCATCGTAAACGCCGCCTGGCTCTAAGCCCATTAGCTTAGCGATAAAAATGGCTGCGTCTGCACGCTTTACTGAAGCCATTGTGTCAAATTTCGTTTCACTAACACCTTGTGTGATGTTGTTCGCCCAAAGGAAATTGACCGCGTCTTGGTAGCGATCTGATACGTCCGTGAATTTAGAAGAATCAGCTGATGCGCTCGGTACTGCTAGTGCAGTTGCGACTGCCGCTGCTGTTACAGCTGTAGCCATGAATCTCACTTTTTTCGTCATTCGATTGTGCCCCCTAGTATGGTAGTTTGGACATGCATGTCTATCATATCAGTTTCAGAGTGTTCCGACTAGATGAAATTGGAGTTTTTAGAAATAAAGGAATTCATTCAATGAAAACGCATACATTTTCATTTATATTTACATGATTTTAAAATGAAAAACCGCTCAGAGGATTGACTCTTCTGAGCGGTTGACTATTAGAAACGGAAAGGTTCGCGTTTTATGACGAGACTTCCTAAGACATAGGCAAGGAAGGATAAGACTACTGGGATTGTGACGGTATGCACCCCAAGCAAATTACCGAATTCCTGATTGTAGAAATGGATGGCAATGTAACTGCCAATTCCCATCATCATAGAGGCGATGGCTCCGTATTTGTTGCCGTATTTCCAATAAAGTCCGAGAACAATCGGCCAGATGAAGGCTGCTTCCAGTCCGCCGAAAGCGAATAGATTCAAGAAAATCAGCAGGTCGGGCGGCTGCAGAGCGAGCAGGAATACGATGATTCCGAGGACGCCCGTAATGCCGAAGCTGAGTATTTTGACTCGTTTTTCGGGTGCGTCCGGTTTGACGAAGTTCAAGTACACGTCTTTCACGATTGCGGAGCTGACGAGCAGCAGGAGCGAGTCGACTGTGGACATGATTGCAGCCATCGGTGCGGCGAGAACGATGCCAGCTAGCCAAGGCGGCAATACTTCCAGCGCGATGAGCGGGATGACTTTATCCCCCACTTCAATTCCTGGCAAGACGGGACGTGCGAATATCCCGATCAAGTGCATGTTGAGCATGATGAAACCGGTGACGATAGTCCCGATTGCGAGAGCGCGGTGCATGGCCTTTGCGCTTTTGTAGCTCATTGTGCGGATGACCATTTGAGGCAGTCCGACAACACCGACACCGACAAGGATCCAGAAGCTTGAGACGTACGCAGCGGTCAAGCTGCCGTCCGCTCCGAATGGAGTCACGAGGCGCGGGTTTTCATTCAACAAGTCTTGCATGATGGCTGGGATTCCGCCGCCTGCGATGATGACGCCGATGAGCAGGACGAGCGTTCCGACGACCATGATGGCCCCTTGGACAGCATCGGTGAGTGCGACGGCGCGGAATCCGCCGATTGTGACGTAAACGAGGACGCTGATCGCAAAGATGAAGAGCGCCGACGTGTAACTGAGGCCGGTGAGCGATTCAATGAGACGACCGCCCCCTACCCACTGCGCTGTCATCGCGGAGAATAGGAAGACGATGATGGCGATGGCTGAGAGGATTGCGACCGTTGGGCTGTTGTAGCGTGCTTTCAGGAAGTCGATCATGGTGACCGCGTCGTAGCGGCGGCTCAGGATTGCAAACTTTTTACCGAGCACAAGCAGGACGAAATAGCCTGTGACGACTTGTGTCATGGCAAGCAGCGCCCAGCCGAATCCCACTGTGTACGCGGTTCCGGGTCCACCGAGGAAACTGGATGCGCTTCCGTAAGTTGCGACCATTGTCATTGCAAGAACGAATCCGCCCAGTTCGCGGCCGCCTAGGAAATAGTCTTGCAGGAAGCTGCCGCCACTGCCCATTTTTTTGGATGCGATGAATCCAATCGCGAATATGCCAATTAGAAAGATGATGAGTGGGATGAGTACGCCTATATTCATGAAGTGGGTCCTTTCTGTCCGCGGTGGTCCGAGAAGTTTGGCGGCTCCGGATGGTACGCCGGGTCATCGTCGAGCGGCATATCGGTGAGTACGAATTTCGCGAGGACGACGGTGATGATGGACATGAGTATGAAGCCGACCACGCAGCTCCAGAAGAACCAGTCGGGCAGGCCTAGGATGTATGTGTATTCTTCGACTGGTCTCCCGCCGAGTCCATAAGCGAAGCCAAACCACCAGACGAAGTTGAAGATGGCCAGCACGACGCCGATCCATGCTTCTTTATGCGCCGTTTTGAAGCGCGGATCTTGCTTATATTGTGTGGTTTTGGATGTATTTGGTGTGTCGGGTAGCATGGCGGTGCCTCCTCCTGTGTGAGCTCTGTTTTTGTTGAGTATAGCCTATTTTGTGGGTGGTTGGTAGGGGGAATTTGGTGGGTGGGGTGGTTTGGAGCGACTTTGCGAGCGGGTTGAAAGGTGGAATGGGCGGATTGATGAATGAAGCGGGCGGGTAAAACGTTGAAACGGGCTAGTTCACTGTAGTTGCGGGCGGGTTGATGGCTAGAACGGGCGGGTCCTTCAAAGGTGAGATACTATCTACTTTTACGCTGCACAAAAATGCGGCGCGCAGCGGCGCACACCAATTAATCTTGGTTTTCAAGCATGGAAGTGCTTTATTGGTCGCGAGACAGCTTGATGTGGGAACTCGTTTGGCTGCCGCGGGCCGGAATCGAGCGGGTTAGCGTTGAAATCGGGCGGGTAAAACGATAAAACGGGCTAGTTCACTGTAGTAGTGAGCGGGTTGATGGCGAGAACGGGCGGGTATCGGACGAAATCTGGCGGGTTCTTATAAACTGGCGACTCATCTCCACTAAAAAAACGCTTCGCAAAGCGAAGCGTTTTTAATCCTCTATTTTTCATCGAGATAGCGGGCTATACTTTATCCCCCTGCCCCTCCCACGTTTTTGGGTATTAGACCTGGCTAACATCCTTTTTGCAGTATGCCGATTTGTAAGACCTGTAAACTCGCAAAAGCCACGATTTGTAAGGTGTTCCGGCATCAACATGAACCATTCGTTGATAGTCGTTTCATGACTATGCAGTTCACGAGTGCCACACGTTGTGCATTCCCAACGTAAACTTTTCCACTTCATCACTGCTGCAAACTCACATTTCACACAAAATACTCCACCGCGAATTTCATGTTTTTCCACACGATAGCGGGTTAAAAGAGGAATCGGTATGAAGTCACGATGTGCAGTTGCCAAATCTTGAGCTAACTTCATAATTCCTTTTTGGTCCATCCCCTTTTCACTTGGTACGAGTGATCGGAAGTATGCAGGGGCTTCATAGGTGGTCATGATGGGAATCTTCGGTTGGGCTTCAATGATTATTTCATTATTATGTGCAAATGCAATGAGTCCCTTCACTTCAGACTCTACCTTTCTTAACTGTAACCACTTTCTCAAGAAGTGTATTTTACGTTCAACTTCTGTAATAGGACTGCGGAATACTTTTCTCTTGCCATCGATAGATTGTTTGATAAATTGTATAGGATTTTCCGTAATCATAATTTTATCTGCGATATTTTTAACTTCTGAAATGATAAGAGTGTCTGGGGTGATGAACAATGAGTCGATTTGGAAATAGACTCCTTCATGTTGTAAGTAGAGATCATGGAGAATTGCATGGGGATAATCGGTCCGTACCTCTTTCATATAACGATCGTACTCTAGTTCTCCCCCATATCCGGCACGTGTTTTGTAAAGTTCACTTTGAATATACTCGTACTTTTCATGTGATTGGGACATGCGTTTTTCAAGTGCTTGCAGTCCAATTAGCATTTTGGGCTTTCCTCTTTGTTTGTATAGCAACAGCTTCACCTCTTATTTTTCTTTAAGTGTAGCGTGTCCTTCGAAGGAAAGATATAGAATGTCCCAAAGCCGAATTATTGGCTTTTTGACACAATTTTCATTGCACTTTCAAGTACTACTCGGTAAGGGAATTCGTCCCAAAACACGACGCGCAGCGGCGCACACCAATCAATCTTGGTTTAAGATCACATGAAAAAATATTTGGTCGCGAGACTGTCTCTTGCAGGCATTTGATTGGGGACCGCGGGACGGGAATCTGACGGGTTGCTCGTGATGAATGGGCGGGTTCGTGAGCGAATCGGGCGGGTTGCCCATGGGAATGGGCGGGTTCGTGAGCGAATCGGGCGGGTTGCCCGTGTGAGTGGGCGGGTTCACGGGCGAAGCGGGCGGGTTGCCCGTGGGAATGGGCGGGTTCGTGAGCGAAGCGGGCGGGTTGCCCGTGTGAGTGGGCGGGTTGCCCGTGTGAGTGGGCGGGTTCTTGAGCGAAGCGGGCGGGTTGCCCGTGTGAGTGGGCGGGTTCTTGAGCGAAGCGGGAGGGTTGCCCGTGGAAGTGGGCGGGTTCACGGGCGAAGCGGGCGGGTTGGTAAGCAAATGGGCGCTAATCAAGAACAAAAACCCCGCATCGGCGGGGTTTTACTTGGTGCAGTATTGGTAGATGGCGGCGGTTGCGAGGCAGTCGCCGATTGCGTTGTGGGCGTTGTGTTCGAGCTCCAGGTATTGAGTGAGCGTCGTAAGTTTGTGATTGGGTGTGTCTTTGATTTTCTGGCGGGCGATTTTCACTGTGTCGATGACGGTGTATTCCGGAATCGATACCCCGTGGATGTTGTCGAGTGCGTATAGGAAGCCCATATCGAATGACGCATTGTGTGCGATAATCGGCAACTCACCGATGAAGTCGATGAGCTCCCCCACCTTTTCACCAATCGTTGGCGCGTCGGCTACCATTTCATTGCTGATTCCTGTCAAACGAGTGATTGTCGGCGAGATATGCCGCTGAGGATTGATAAGCACATCCATCTCCCCGTCTTTCCAGTGGTTAAAATAACGGATAGCCCCAATTTGAATGATCTGATCGGCACCCGCTCGCAAACCTGTCGTCTCAAAGTCTAATACTACATAATCGTTCACAGGTTTTGTCCCTTTTTTATACTTTTTCGTGGTCGTTTTGCGCGAGCGATTCGGTTGCTCTGCCTTTTCCTGTAACAGTCGGATCGCTCTTTCATGGATGTCCATACAGCAGCACTCCTTCTACTAACCTAATATAGCTAGTATACCCCGGAAGCACTGCACAAAACAGACTTCAGGTTTTGAAAGTCTGACTGAATGACGTGCGCTACAGAAGTTTTTTATTGAAATGAGAAATCGTTCCTATTAGAAAAACGAGCAGAGTTCCGATTGCAACGAGGAATGGGACCCCCATTTCTTTCGATGCCACTTCCCCTGTTAACAGTCCGCTGGATCCCGTCAGCAGCTGAAGCGGATTCCACTCTGCAGCCGAAGGGAAAATCGCGATGATAAACAATATTACTAAGACGACCAATGTCACCAAAAGACCGCCATATGCTGATGCGAAATAAGTGTTTCCCCACAACGTTATTGTAAACAGAAGCAATCCAAATACATATACACATCCCCCTGCAAGGAACAGATGGTGTAGAATGCTTTGATCCCAATAATAGGCAGTGTAGCTATATGTGATGAAAAATGTCAGTAAGAATGCAAGCGTCCAGTACAGTGCGCCCGTGACGAACTTTGTTGTGACAACTGTGCTTCTTCGTAATCCTTTGGTCAGTAAGATGACGAGTGTACCTTTTTCGATTTCCTTAGACATCATGGTACTGAACAATAAGATGAAAACGAGCAATCCCATTTGCGGGAAGTTTTTATAAAATTGCAGCCACGAATCGAGTGCCGTCGGTTCCGGCAAGTTTAAAACGGTTCCTTCCGGCATGAAATTTTTCATAACAACTGGAGTGATTTTTGCGGTAAATGGATTTAAAATACCAAGCACAGAAAAAATGAGGACAGTAAGCAGCAGTTTGTAGGACTTCACACTTTCTGTCCACTCCTTCTTAAGAAAACCAAACCATGGACTCATTTCAACACCTCCAGCACGACTTTTTCAAGCAGTCTAGTGTGAGGATGCATGGACTGAATGACGAGATTCCGCTCCGTTAACTCACGCATGAATTGCAGTCGTTCCGATTCGTTTGATAATTTTACAATCAGTGAACCGTCTTCAATCGTCATGTCATATTCAAGGTCAGCTAATCGAGATTGCGCTTGTTCCACAGATTGGACGAATGTGAAAACAAACTGATGCTCCACTTGTTGTTGGAGTGCACTGAGTTCATCTTCAAAAATAATTGTGCCGTTGTGCAGCATGGCAACGCGATCACATATCTGTTCCGCATCCGATAGTATATGAGTTGAAAAGAATACGGTCGTTTCCGATTTGGCAGCTTGTAATATGGACAAAATCTGTGCACGTCCTACGGGATCGAGTGCAGACGTGGGTTCGTCGCAAATGAGCAGTTTCGGACGGTTTAAAAGTGCTTGAGCAATTCCGAGCCGCTGTTTCATGCCCCTTGAATAGGCTTGTATCTGAGAATTTGTTTGACTTAGCCCTACCAGTTCCAGTAATTCTTTGATGCGGGATGTGCGTTCAGATTTCGGCATTTTGGTGATGACAGCACATAGCTGCAAGTATTCTCGTGCAGTGTAATATGGATAAAATTCTGGAACATCCGGCAAATAGCCGATATGAGCGTTCGATTTCGTTTGACCGAATGTGACCGGTTCACCTGCGATGGTGATGGATCCTGATGTCAGCGGGAGCAGTCCCAACATACATTTCATGAGAGTCGTTTTGCCTGCTCCATTTGCTCCAACAAAGCCGAAAATGGATTTGTCCGGGATGGTAAGGGTAACGTTTTTCAACACTTCTTTTGTGCCAAACCGCTTGCTGACATTGTTAATCGATACGACCATCTTCATCTCCCCTTCCCGCAACGAAGTAAATAAGTGGTCCGATGAATTGAATCAGCAGCACAATGAGCAGCCACATGACTTGGTTGCCGAATCGGTAATGTGGGTGCCGAATGACGTGAATGACAGAAAAAATTGCGAGTCCGAATTGAAGTAAGGCTAACGGAATGATGAAAGGCAAATATTCCATGAGCAATCCGATGTCTGTATTCATCATTTATCCTCCAATCCCCAACGTAATTTCTCTTTTAAATCATGCATTTCTTCGTCTTGTTGATAGGGTTCAAAAAACGGTGCGTTCATGAAATCAAGTATGGATTGTTTAATGAGCTCATCATTGCGAAGGGCAGTCTTCCCGAGGTCCAGCTGTTCCAGCCATTCATCCAATAAATCGAAATAATCATCTCCTCGAAGCTCAATCGGCCATAAGTGGCGGATGCACACGTCAACATACTTCGTTAGATAGTTGTAGAGAAGCTCCCGATTATGTTCAATAGCTGCGGACTGCGCGACGCTTATGTAAAACTGGATACACATATTCGGATGCAGTTTTTTCAGATCATACAGCTCAATTACCCCTTCGATGCGACGGATGGTTTCATCAAATAAAGGCGATTCCGATGAAGTGAGTCTTAGATAAATCGGACTGCCGCCAACAATTTGAAGGAGACTTTGGTAGATCATCACTTGGATGGCACGCATGGCTTCTTCGGCGTTCCCTACTTGTTCATGGGCGGTGGCCAGCAAGACTTCGTCACCGATACTGGGTTGGATAACTCCATCCAGCAGTTCAAGTGTTTTTTGCGGATTTGCCTGCATGAGCGCAACGTTCGCTTGCAGTGTGTTTACTTGCCGCAGAATCCAGACGTCGTTACTGAGCTGTCGGATGCGTTCGGTCCATTGTGTAATTTTGCTTAAAACACTCTTTTGGTCCTCAGCAAGATGGTAGTGATTGAGCATTAGAACACTCATTTGCAGGATAAATGAGGGGTCTTGGTAATATGTTTTTACTTGGTTTTCAACTTCTTGAAATACTTGTGGAAAGGGTTCTTTTCCGAACCTTTGCGAGAAGTCATTATAAAGTTCTTGGACGGTTTGTTTAGATAGCTGATGCTCGAAGCTAAGCAATTCATCAATTGTGATATCAAAGTAGGCAGCTAGTTTCGGCAACAGTGTAATATCAGGATAACTTTGCCTTTTTTCCCACTTCGATACAGACGCTTTTGAAACTTGGCAATGTATGGCCAGCGTTTCTTGTGTAATGCTGAGCCGCTGACGTTCGCGCAAAATGATGGAGCCGATTTGAAGCATGTCGTCCCCTCCTTTTCATGGTCTATCTTTAGTATATGTTAACTGGTAGGTTATTCAATCAACTTCCGAGTTACTTCTAGGCGTTGGAGTCAACTGCTGGGTGACTTGGAGTGGTGGGATTGGCGTGGAATCGGGCGGGTTCCGCATCAGAGCGGGCGGGTTGCCCGTGGTAGCGGGCGGGTTGCCCGGGGTATCGGGCGAGTTCCGCGGCAGAGCGGGCGAGTTGCCCATGGTAGCGGGCGGGTTCCGCGGCAAAGCGGGCGGGTTGCCCGGGGTATCGGGCGGGTTGCCCGGGGTATCGGGCGAGTTCCGCGGTAAAGCGGGCGGGTTGTCCGTGGTTTCGGGCGGGTTCCGCGGCAAAGCGGGCGAGTTGTCCGTGGTATCGGGCGGGTTCCGCGGCGTAGTGGGCGGGTTGCACACGGTAGTGGGCGGGTTGCACACGGTAGCGGGCGGGTTCCGCAGCAAAGCGGGCGGGTTCTAGTGGTTAATAGACGATTGCTTTCATAAAAACCCTATGCACCCCGCTCCCCATCACTAAATGCGGAGCGCAGCGCAGCTGACCAATTAGTCTTGGTTTTAAATGGGGAAAGATGGATTGGTCGCGAACTTGGATTTCGATTGGCTCGAGTATGCAGCCGCGAGAATCTAGCGCACCACCCTAGCCCCATACAAAAAGGCTGCCCGCAGGCAGCCTTTACTCGATCACTTCGTTACAATCACATAACTTCCAGCGGATTCAATAGTGAATTGAGCCTCGCCTTTTTTCACTTTAACTTTGGAAGTTTTGTTTGTGCTCAAGTTTAACGCTTCTGATTTCTTCATTTTCTTCCCTGTTGCATCATCCACTGCAATGGCAACATGAACTTCTTCATCGAACTTTTCAAGTGCTGACTTGTTGTCTGCCGTCCCTTTTGAAAACTCGATTACGAACACATCAGATGCTGCGTTTTTCACGTCAGCCGATGATGACGTACCTAGTGTGATGACTGCATCGCCTGCGCGATCGAGTAATTCTTCGACTGCGTCATCTTCAAACGTGTACACTGCGTCTCCAGCTTTCAATACGAGATCCTTTTCCGACTTCTCGATTTGCTTCAAAACCGCTTTCGAGAATTCAACGTCCGTAGAGTCCGCCGTTACTGGGATATCCAAAACGATTTGCTTCGCTTTTTTGTCCCCGATGAACGATTGGACCATGTCCTGTGTTACGACAACTGCTTTTGGAGCCGGTGCTTCAACGTGAACTTTGACAGTTGTTGTGAATTCACCAAGCGTCACGCTGATTTCTGCGTCTCCTGCACCAATTGCAGTGATTTTACCTTGATACACTTTTGCTACTGCAGGGTTATTCGACTGGTATGCAGCATCCGTAGTTACCACTTTTGTTGTCGCCGTGCCATCTGCTTTTGTTGTTGTTTCGATCAGCTGGACAGAAGCTGTGTCCCCTTCTTTCAAGGAGACACTGTCTTTATCCAACGCATACGTAATGATTGGAGCGGGCTCGCCTTTAACTGTTAGGTAGACAAGCAGGCTTTCACCATTTGGCAAGACGACTTTCACTTGCGTTTTACCTGGTGTATGCGCGCTGATCAATCCTTTTTTAACAGTAGCAATTTTGTTGTTAATGACGCTGTAGCTACTTGAGCCAGTTACATCTTTTTTAGTAACTTTGCCGTCTGGTGTAACTGTTTTCTCAGTTACTTTAATTTGCTTTTGTTCGTTCACTTGCATTTTCACATCGGTTTTATCAACCGAATACGTCACGATGTTTTGCGGAGGTGTCACAACTTCCAGGTAAACAAAAATTGTGTCTTCTCCAGGAATCATCACGCGGACTTGTGTTTTACCTGCTTTGTGCGCGGTAACGAGTCCTTTTGAAACTGTTGCGATTTTGTTGTTTACAACGTTGAAGCTAGTCGATGGCGTGAAGTCTTTTTCGACTACTGTGCCGTCCGGCTTAACAGTTGTTTGTGTGATTGCAAGCTGTTCTTGCTGACCAACACCCAGTTTCAGTGCTGTTTTGTCAACTGAATACGTGACAACGTCTTGTGGAAGATCTTTTACTTCTAGATAAACGAAGCGAGTATCTTGTCCAGGAATCATCACGCGTACTTGCGTTTTGCCTGCTTTGTGAGCCGTTACGAGTCCTTTATGGACAGTTGCTACTTTGTTGTCGACGACGTTGAAGTTAACAGTTGGTGTAACGTCTGTTTTTACGACTGTGCCGTCTGCTTGTACTTTTGTTTCAGTGATTGTCAGCTGTTCTTGCTGGCCAACACCCAGTGAAAGATTTTTCTTGTTCAAAGCATAGCTGACTTCTTCTTTTACAGGTTCTGCTGTAACTGTTACAGGAACTGTTTGCGAGAAGTCATTATACGTTACCGTGACATCCGCTGTACCTTCTGCAACAGCTGTCACTTTTCCGCCTGCCACTGTTGCAACAGCAGCATTGCTTGAAGCGAATGTTGCTTCTGCAGTTACATCGCGGTCAGTTGACGTACCGTCTGGAGTCGTCGTTGTTTCTGTGACTAGAAGTTGAGCTGTGTCGCCCACTTTCAAGTCAAGTGCCGATTGGTCTACAGAAATTGAAACTGTGTCTTCTGGCACGTCGACCGCTGTGTAGATGACTTGTTCTGCTTTGTTGCCTGCAGCATCAGTGTATTTCACAGTGACGTTATTTTTGGTTTTATCGAACGTTGGAAGGTTAAATGCAAATGTACCATCCTGTTCAAGTTTAACCTCACCTGAGTCAACCACCGTTTCCTCTGCCGTTACTTCGTATGTTGCTGAAAGTTTTGTGTTAAGGTCGTAACCCATTCCGTATTTCACAAGTTCTTTCTGGTAGTCGACATACTTGTCGATGACTTTACCAGTTGCTTTTCCGTCTTCAACGGATCCTTCGATTGTACCTGCTGTCGATTTCACAACAACTGGTCCCACGTAAGCGGAAATTGTTTTGGGATTTCCGGATTTAGGTTCAGCCGAGAAGTCGATTGTGTATAATCCATCAGGAATTTGTGTTTCTCCAGTTCCTCCCCACGGTGTGTATCCGCCGGAAACTTTGAGCGTATAGGCTCCAGCTGCGAGTTCAGTGCCGGCATGCAAATATCCGATGTAGCCATCTGCAAATTCTCCGCCTGTAGGATCCATGATATTCCACAATTCAATGTAGTTGTATCCTACATCTCCAGTAATTGCGAAAGACAGCAACGCTTCGTCCTTCACTCCGTCTCCATTGAATGAAAGATCCGTTTCTGAAATCGTCATATCTTTCACTGCGACTGCAGCCGCACCACCAAAGTCTGCAGCGAATGGTAATGAAAGATCTTTGCCATTGCCTTTAATGTGGATATAACCGAGAATTTCATCCCCTGCTTTTGTTGTTGCTTTTGAAGCAGTTAGCGTGACATTCAATTCTTGTTCTCCATTCAATGTGAACTCCGGCTTGTCGACTGTTAGTGCCGCGTCTCCAAAACCTTTTGTCACTTCAACGGAAACTTTGTACTCTCCGCCAGTTGATGCCAAATCTTTTACTTTGATTTTCTTCGTTACAGACAAGTCTTTGTCCAACTTTTGAGGACCGAATGTAACAGTTCCTTTTAAGTTTTCAACTTCTGTTCCATCATTATTCGCTGTGTCAATTGCGTATGCCAAAACATTGGCGTGTGCTGCCTTGTAAGCGTCCACGCGTCCTGCGCCTTGTGCAAATACGTCATATTTCTTAGTATCAAGAATTGTTGCTGTGTTCGAAAGTGCTACTTTCACGTCAAATGCGTTCCATGTCGGGTTCGCTTGTTTCACGAGTGCTGCAATTCCCGCGATGTGCGGAGTTGCCATGGAAGTACCTGTTTTACGTGAGTACGCTTCGCTGTAATCTGCGTCTGGGAAATCCTTACCGTACATCGGGATTGTTGACATGATGTTTGTCCCAGGTGCTGATACGTCTGGTTTAATGTCGAAGTTCGGTGTAGATGGACCACGTGAACTTGAGTCGTTGACGTCATCGCCTGTCGTCTTAACACTAGTGAATTGATCGAACGAAATTGTTCCAGGAGCTGCTGCTAGAGCTGCGCGCAGCGCTTCTCCATCTGTAACAGACATATCGAATGTCGGGATGAATTCAAACGCATCACCGAGGAATACATCTGACTTGTTCGGCGCATTTGTACCGCCTGCAAAGTTGTGGATAATAATAGCTGCTGCGCCATTTTCCTTAGCCGCTGCGACTTTATCGACAAATGCGATTTCCCCTCGAGAAACGAGTGCCACTTTGCCAATTACATCTAAATCCGCGTAGTCTTTTTCAGCACCTACGCCTGGGACTGCAACTAAATCGTAGTCACCTGTTAATTGTGCTTCTACGTCTTTACCGAATGTTGTTGCCATCAAGTCATTCACTTTGCTGTAAGTGAAATCGCCTGCAGTCACGTTTACATTCGCTTTGTAATGCGTTTCAGGATTTGTTGTGTTTCCAACTGCGATTCCAAGTCGTGATGTTGCAGGAGTCCCCATTGTTCCGCGGTTCGGACCTGAGTTTCCTGTTGCGATCACTGAAATCGTTCCTGCCAGCATTGCGTTGTTAATAGCAAATGATGCGCCGTCTGTTTCAGAGTTCGCTCCGCCGCCAAGTGATAGGTTGATGACATCGATTTCTTCAGTTACTGCTGTGTCGATTGCTTTGATGATACCCGAAGTTGAACCACTTCCATATGCGCCAAGGACGCGGTACGAGTATAGGTCAACTTTTGGTGCGATTCCTTTAATGCCGAATTCGTTATTGCCTTGAGCTGCGATAGTTCCAGCAACGTGCGTTCCGTGAGTCGTATAGAACGAGCTGCCACGGTCGTTAAACTCTGGCTTGTCCGCTGGGCGATCGAGTGGCGATGTTTCAGAACCATCGTCATCTGCGCGCGGACGTGCATACTCGCCTTCTGTGTGAGGCACGAAGTTCTTTCCGCCTTTATAAACCGCTTTCAAGTCTGGGTGTGTCGAGTCAATTCCAGTATCGAGTACTGCAACTTTGACACCTTGTCCTTCAATTCCTTCTTCCCAAAGCTTATTGATGCCTAGAAATGGAATGCTTGTGTCCATTTTCGCATCTACTTTCGGGTCTACTTTTTGAAGACCTTCAGATGCATAGACTGTCGTATCGGGTTCGACGTATTTCACGCCGCTGACTGTTAGGAGTTTCTTGAGGTCGTTTGCTTTCACTTTACCGGAGAGACCGTTGAGGACTGTATCGTATGCGTAAACTTGGTCGAATTCGACATTTTTGACCGCCATTTGTTTTCGAGCTGTGTTTTGCTGTGTTTTAATTTCTTTCTTTTTTTGCGTGACTTGAGCTTGGCTCATTTTTTTCCCGTTGAGCTTCTGAATCCCTTGTTCAAGACCAACCGCTTTTTCGGATAAATGAATGATAACAGGGATTTCCTTATTACCAGACACCCCTTGCAACTCTTTATGGAGCTTGGCGTCCCCTTCCAGTATGCTTGTCTGTTGTGCAATCGCAGCTTTTTGCTGCAGCATACTTTCATTTTGCGGATTCGGCTTGAACGGCTGTTTCAGCAGCGCTGCATTTGCAGTGCTAGAAAACGGCAGGACAAGTGACAGAATCAGGATGAGCGTGAGAAATGTACTCAAGAATCTTGTGAATTTCTTATTGGCCAATTCTTCTTCCCCCTTAGAATGTTTGTTGTCAGACTTAACTAAATTAAGTGACAAAATGACAATATCATAGTTTGGAAGATTTTAGAACGTTAGATTAGTGCAGTTTATTGAATTAAACACCTTTTTCTGAAAAACCGTTCAATAGTCATTCATCTAGTTCACCTGGAGTAGTCCGTTGGGAACAACAGATATTTCGGATTCCGTGATAAACGAAGGATGATTATAATGTAGTGCATTCGTAGGAGATAATTATTGGATGGGTACGATGTTTGGAATCTAGCACTTGTGGGTGAATGGGGTGGGTTGCCCATGGAAGCGAGCGGGTTCTCCGGCATAACGGGCGGGTTGCACATCGTAACGGGCGGGTTCGCCGGCGTAACGGGCGGGTTGCACATCGTAACGGGCGGGTTCTCCGGCATAACGGGCGGGTTGCCCTTCGAAGCGGGCGGATTCGCAGGCGTAACGGGCGGGTTGCCCATCGAAGCGGGCGGGTTCTCCAGCGTAACGGGCGGGTTGCCCATCGTAGCGGGCGGGTTCTCCGGCGTAATGGGCGGGTTGCCCTTCGAAGCGGGCGGGTTCTCCAGCGTAACGGGCGGGTTGCACATCAAAACGGGCGGGTTCGCCGGCGTAACGGGCGGGTTCGCTGGCGTAACGGGTGGGTTGCCCATGGAAGCGAGCGGGTTCTCCGGCGTAACGGGCGGGTTGCACATCGTAACGGACGGATTCGCCGGCATAATGGGCGGGTTGCTCCAGATATTGGAGCGCTTACTGACCTACCCTCAAAAAAGACCATATAAAAAACGCTCCATATTTTGGAGCGTTGCAACTATTAGGATTCAATGGCTTCACTGCTTACTTCACAGCAATACTTATAAATGTCAGCAGTTGCTCGGCAATCAGAAATTCCGCTAAGCGACTCTTGCTTCGTACCAAGCAAAAAAGCTAACCTTTTCATCTTTTCGACATCTTCCAATTGACTAGCAATTTTTCGCGCTAATTTCGTCGTGTCCACCACTGTATACTTTGGTAAACGCACCTCCGAAAAGTCATGTAATGATTCTAAAAATCCCATTTCAAACGAGCTGTCGTGAATCACAATGGGTAACTCACCGATAAATGTAACTAGGTCACCAAGTACTTCTTCCATAATCGGCGCGCTGCCAATTTCGGCATCAGAAAGTCCGGTTCTTTGTGTGACTTCGAGTGGAATATGGCGCTGGGGGTTCACTAACGTTTCAAACCGATCCACTTCTAAGTGATTGATATATTGAATCGCCAGTACACAGATGATTTTATCGGCTCCTGCCCGCATTCCTGTCGTCTCAAAATCTAATACAATGTAGTCCTGATGACAATCTTCAGTCGTTATATAGTTACTGCTTTTTGTTTGCTTTCGCACACGAATATTTTTTTGCATAGGCTGTTGATTCAGCATTGTCTGCACTTTCTTCCGCTGATTTTCCATAAGTTGCACTTCCCTTACCGTGGTGTTCTAACTACTTATTCCCCGCTCCAAGGAAAAATAATCCTGATTTCAAGCAATTTATAAATATTTTAAGACACCCCTATTTTTTTTAATAAAACTAAGTCTTTAATCACTATAAATGTGACCTTCCATACGGTATTACACTTTTTCAGATTCAAGTTTCAGCCAAAATAGATCCAGTCATAAAAAAACTACCCAGACAATCAGTTTTCACTGATTCCCTGGGTAACTGCGTGTAAAGATTATTTTAAACTATGGTTGTTTCAATAACAATACTTTGAAATAGTTTTTCCAGCCGAATGCTTTCCACTCTGCCTTTTCAGGTAAATCCGTAGGCAGTGGGAAAAAGACAAGCGGTGCACTTTCCTGATCACGTAATGATTTATCGTAGACCACGATGTCCCCCGCATCCACTCCTTGCGTTACAACAGTCCTGTTTAGGTGCTCAAACGCTTCTTCCACTTTATGAGTTGACGCATAGCCTTTTTCATCTAATCGCCAAACGAATGCACGATCCGTTCCTGCATTAGAGAGCCACGCCGAGCGAACGGCTGCTGCATTTTGAGCGGTATCCGTTGTGATCAACGTCTTAACATGCGTTCCGAATGGTGCAGGAACTCCTTGTTCGCCTGTATTCAAGCGGACTTTGTAATAAGCTAACGGATTGGTTACTTTCTTATCCGCAAGCGTTTTATAAGCTTCTAAAAATTCATTGGATTGTGCCGGAACCTGGTCAACCGATTCAATACTTCCTTCAAAAGTACCTTCTGTACCTTTAGCATCTAATACTGCCGGGTCATCAATAGCCAGCCTGCTCCACTCTTCGTCTTCAGCATACGTTTCAATGACTTGGGCATTGCTGTAAATCACGATTGTCGGTTTATCATTCTCATTGTTAATGCGCGACACAACACCATCTATCGGGCTTATCAAAGAGGGAGTTGCTGAGTTTTGGTCCAACTGGGATTCAACGACTTTTAGTCGGCGTTCCGTATCGGCCAGATCGCGTTCCGCTTCTGCAACTGCCTGAGCGTAAGAACCTGTTTGGTTCACATCGACTTTTACTTGAACGTTCAATTCGACTTTCGTATCGTCTCCTGTTTGTGCACGATCTGACTTAGAAGAATCGGAACTATTTGTTTGGTCCCCTGATTCCAAATCAGAAATTGTGGAACGAATTGAGTTTTGCTGTGTAAGCAGCGCTTCTTTTTCGGATTCCCATACAGAGCGCTGTCCATCAGCTTGTTCTGTTTGCAAACTAGCGAGTTCTTGCCCTGTTGTAACAGCATCTCCTTCGCGTACGAGCCATGCATCAATTGCGTTAGCTTCGCTCGTATAAACGGTATACGTTTCAGCTGGTGCCACTAGGCCATCTTTTGGCAGTTTTTCTTTATACTCTTTTGCTGACATTTGCTCGTACTCACTTACATAGACTGACTTTGGAATCACACTTTTCTCTGAATACATGAGATACAGATTTAGTGCGACAAACACACTGACAACTATAGCGATTACGGCATTCGTTGTTTTATTCATTATGCAGCGCCCCCTGACACGATGTAATTGAAGAGACGCTCAAATGGTATGTATCCGACTGCTGTCGTTAACAACGCAAATACGATTTGCAGTCCGATTAGAACTGCGAGCAGGCTTTTCCAATTCATTGTTTTCGTATAGGTGCGGATAAAGCTAAATTGCAAGCTTACAATTAATGCGGTAATTAGTGTTAATTGGTTTAAAAACATAACTAGAAACCAAATGTCCGAAAATGTTGAAGTGAGCGGACCGAAAGATAAGAACGAAACGTTTGTTGCTTCTCCCTTTACAGCGAACACTAAAAATACAAGTGCTTTTTCTATTAATAAGACACCTGTGACAAGCAATTGGAGGGGCACTATTCTGCGAACAGGAATAGATGTCAAAAGTCCGAGAATGTAAGAGACAACATATAGATGAAAACTTATGTAGACAATCGCCCATAGTGCAGATCCAATTACGGAAACGAAACGCGCAATTGTGTAATCGCCATAGGTTGCAGTTGCGAGCATCGGGCTAAGCGATTCTGTCGTCATCCCCCATATGTCTCGTAATGCAAAGATTACGATCCCAGAAAGAAATAGAAAAACAATCCGTATATTAAATCCGCGCATTGCCGAACTTTGGTGATTCAAGGCGAGTTGCGACGGATTTGTTACATAGCGCCAAAACGAAAAGTTAAAAAACATAGGATAATTCCTTTCTTGTCGAAAATAGGGAAACGGATTTCGATAATAACTTCCTATCCTCTACTTTAGCAAAATATAAATGATTTGCAAAGATTTCATGCAGGTTCAACTATATTTTGAATAGAATAATAGACTTTTTCGCACAAATGTGTTTCCGACACCCCCCAACTTGGGTAAAGAATAACTAATTAGCTAATTTCGCATACTACATCACACCTCAGACACGGACAACACTTCCCGCAAATTACAAGTTATTTCCCGGGAAATCGACAAAAGGAGCGGAATACAATGGAAAACAATATTCAAGCAAAAAAAATAGTACAAATGTCTTGGCAGGATATCGCCTTTGGACTTGCAGGCTCTACTGGATTCGTGGCGCTATTATATATTCTCGTATGAAGAACTATCAACTAGCTTTTAATTCAAATTAAAAACACCTATCATCGTTAACTCTCGATAGGTGTTTTTACATGGCGTTATTCAGTTTGAGCATTACTTGTACGCATTCCTTCCGTCAGTTCAATGAATAATTCTCTGTCGTTCTTTTCTAAAGCATAGTCAATCATTCTCAGACGATTTACCATTTCCAATTCACTGATCAGCTGCTCATTTTCTCTTGCCTGAGGCTCTGATAACTCAGGAGCTAAGTGGAAGATTCCTTCTAACACAGTAGACAAGTGCAGATGCAAGTCGGAAATAAGCAGCAACTGATACAGCGGTAATCGGATGAACCTGCTGCCGCGCTGGAAGACGAATACTTCGCCCAAATTTTCTACTTGCAAACTTCTCATGTTGATGACAATCTCCTTACCTTCAATCGGAACAAATTGAAAGACCTCTTGACCTTTTAAGATGGAAAAGTATTGATAGGCAAACACCAATCGCAGACGAAAATCTTCTTTACTCGTATAAAATGGAGTCATTCGTTTGACTGATAACATCTGAATCCCCTCCGAATTTGAATATTCCGATTATTCATAGTCTATCACATCCGAGGTCAATTTGTGAATGGTAAACGCCTGTGTTTTCAATTATATGTTTGCGCGATAGATTCTATATCGGCGAATCCTAATTCTTTTCAGGAAGATAGGGTATAAAAAGATATGACATACGCCGCGGGGCATAGTCATAAATCTGTAACTCCTGCAGCGCGGCCACTACAGACTCCCCCATCCCTTCTTTCGTTCGCCTGATTTGGTTAAATTCAATCAGGTTGTGTTCATAGTTAAAAATTATGGAATCGAAATAAGCACCTCCAACTGTTGCAGAGATTAAATATAAAGTCTGTGATTCTTTCACATCAGTTGCTCCTGAAAAATTAACAGGCATAAGCATGTTTTGAAGCTTATTTTTGTGATTCGACATCATTTTGTCCAACCCCGGTATATATAGAACGAATTGATTGGGTATGACTTTTCACCTCTTCCTCCATAATCTTCCTAATTCTAATCACTCACTGAAATTTCATAAAACTAATCACATTATCCCATACGAGTTTTCCTCCGATATCCAATCCAACAGTTTGTTGAAAAAGTATTTTCACGATTCGTTGGATTTGGCTAAAACGTTTAAAATCTGCTTTACGGTTAGAAAAAAACCGGAGGATGATTATGGATCGTAAAGACCGCAACTTTGGTAAGCAATTTAAAGAATACAGAGAAGAGTATTTGGACATCAAGCAACTAGAGGCTGCAGAGCGATTATCTATCTCCTCTTCAGCCTTATCGAATTATGAGACGAAAAATCGTGACCTAACTCCAGATATGCTCGCAGAGATAAAACGAACGTTTGATATTCCAGATGATTACTTTCTTGCCATGATTATGGGAGAGCCTTTACGGGATGTGAAGTCAAAGCGACATGAACATGCTGGCAAGACTAACGAAATTCGAACACATTATCGAAATCAATTCATCGAGCAGCATCGTGGGCTGTTAGAAGAAAGCAATGAGCTCCGGGAAGTGATTGCTATTGCCTCTTCACTTTCTGCAAAACAGCGAAGGATTTACTTTAATTCCATTAAGTCAAACATCGCTGTATTTAAAAGTTTTATTGATAAAAACCAATAATCGACTCAATACCTTCACACTCCTGAAAAGGAATCGTGAAGGTTTTTTCTATTTACAGTTGTGATGATTTACGAAGTCCCCTGAACTGGGGTATAATAGAAAGAATGCTTTGTCGAGGGAGTGGTTTTATTTTGCGCGTCGCTGCAGAACGTATTTCGTATTTGCATGAACGAGAAATCGAAAAGATGATGAATGACATCCACTATACATTGCGTCCGGATCATCCGGATCAATTAGAGCTCGTCCGACACGCCATAACAGCTGTTCGGAGAGGCTCTATTTCTTCATACCGTTATTCTCAAGATGACAGTGAAGTATTGGCACAACTCAATGATCGGGCATCAGAATTTGTCCGTTTTTCTTTCAATGAACAGACGTTAAGCTGCACGTGCGGCCGTAAGGATCGTTGTGTTCATCAGCTGACGGTCGTATTTGACTTATACTCTCAGTTCCACTCTTTAACAGAGTGGTTTCAAGAATGGCGGACCTCTGAAAAGGAGCAACTTGCATTGAAAGTTACCGAACGAACACCAGAGGCATGGGATACGGTATTAACCAAAGTGACAGCACCACTTCGTAAGCTGACACTCTCTACTAATTCGTCAGTGTTTACGTATGAATGTGCAGAAATTGAAAACAGTGTACGGCCGCTTATGCCGTTTGAATATGAATGGAAACCCTTGTTTGACTTATATTATCGCCTCCATCTACTGGATGCCGCGTGGGAGTATGCTGCATCTGTACTTGCAGCAAATCATTCACAGTATTCATATGGAACGTGGCAAATCACCTCATGGCTAAATGATCAAATTGCAGATATCGAGAAACTTGCAGGGACATTCAGTAACAAACCGAAACTCTTCGAAACAGATCCATTTATGAAACGTCTGAAAGAACTCGTACGTTCCGTTTGTGTACATCAGATTGGCTTATTTCCATACCGTTTCCGAATTTATGAATCCATCTGGGGGCAGCTATTTATTGATCGCCATGAGCGTAATGCAGAGAAGCAGCTACTTGCTGAAGATTCTTCCGTTGACGCTCGCTTATTTGCAATGTATTTCGCAATTATTGAAGGCCGTGGTGATCAGCTGGAAAACGCACTTGCCAATGAAGAGAATCCCGATTTCGGGAGCTGGATGATGCTTGCCAAATTTGCGCTTGCTCAGGCTCTTGCCCCAACTGCTGCTTCCATTGCGCGAGGTCTCTATCCTTCAATTGAAGGCTATTATAGTCAAAAGTCCAGCCGCAGTGAACAGCTTGCCGCAGCTCAGGAAATCGATACGTTACTAGCGAATGGTGACTTTTCAGATGAAGAACGGGAAAACGTATACGCAATGTACGGTAAAGTCGGAATTCCCCGTTACTCTGCTTTTCTGATTGAACGCGGCCGCTTTCAAGATTGGGCTGCCCTTTTACATCGCTTTAATGTCACTTATGATAGTGTCGAACAATCCGATTTGAAGGTAGTATTGGCAGAGCAGCCATCTGCTGCATTGCCCTTGCTGCATGACTATGCGCAGCAATTCATTGCAGAGAAGAACCGGCTTAGTTATCGCAGAGCGGTTAAATTATTTAAGCGGATGCGGACGGCTTGCAAAAAAAGCGGTCAGACTGAATTTTGGAATCGGTATATCCGAACTGTACGAGAAAAGCACAGACGATTGCGTGCACTGATTGAAGAAATGGAGAGGGGGAATCTTGAATTATGAGACCTGCACATCGACTTGCCCGTAAGTTACAGCTGACTATACATCATACGGATCGCGGCAACTTTGCAATTTCAGCTGCAGATGACTACGGAACCACATTGCCGGCTGATCGAATCGTCTCGTTCTTCTTTTTTGCCGATGAGACCTCTCTCTTTGGATTAACTATACCTATAGAAAACAATACCGTTATTTTACATCCTCACGAATGGGTGCAGGCATTTAGCGGAAACCGTCATCCTTTTGTCGAGTATTCAGGTGCAACAGATACCGATGAGGAAGAGCTGGCCTCTGTTGAAGAAGCCGCCAAGCTGTGGCACTCTAAAGAGCTGTGGACATATACGACCCCCGATGCTGAGCAGGGCATTCACTTTGCGGGTGATGAGGCTGGCTTATCTGAAACTGCTTCGGAGTTAACCAAACAAGCCATCGCTAGTAAGTTTCAAACGCTCGGGGTTGGCGCAGACATGGTGGCTGCCATGCTGCCCCATCTCCAAGAATATGGATGGCCTGGTGAGACGAAATCCGATCTTCCTGTACGTCCCGCACTTCGACTAACAGAACCGGATGCTGAAGGAACCGAAGACTGGTTATTAGAAACTGTGATATTAAATGAGCGCGGCACACAATGGATCCCTGCTAAGTCTAAACGAAATGCATCAATCGAAAATGCACTGCCTGCAAAATGGAAACCATTTGCTGATGCAATTTCCGAACAACAATCTGAAATGATTTCATTTTTACAATCTGTTGAAACCGAGTCAGAAAACCGTTTTCTTTATATGCAGATGAGTGACCCAGAAGTTCGTATGTTTATCCAACACGATTTACCACTTTTCCAATCGTTCGGGCTTGCGGTTCTTCTCCCTTCTTGGTTGAAGACTGTAACAGAAACGAAGATGAAGATTCGAACAGATGCTGGTGTGCAATCGTACAAATCGGCTGCGGGTCTTGATGAAGTTCTATCCTTTGACTGGAGTTTCTCATTAGCTGGTAATGAAATTGATCGTGATACTTTCCAAAAGATGGTTGACGAGAATCGTGAATTCATCCGCACAGGAGACGAATGGTTCCATATAGATCCTACTTGGCTTAAGCGAATTAAAGAATTAATGGAGCAAGCAGACAATGGTGAGTGGACTGTTAAAGACTTGCTATTCCAGGAACTTCCTGAAGAAATTGTACCAGCCGATGAAGATGAATTTGATGAAGATCCATTGCTGGCATTCACAATGCAGCAGTCCCTACGCCAATATGTTGATCAGGTGATGGATAAAAAAGGATTGCCTCACGTTCAAGTGCCGGAGCAGTTGCAAACTGAGCTTAGGCCTTATCAACAAGAAGGTTTCAACTGGCTGATGTTTATGCGTGAACAAAAGTTCGGAGCGTGTCTGGCAGATGACATGGGACTTGGTAAAACAGTCCAGCTAATTAGTTATTTGCTCAACGTCCACTCGGAGCCCGGCGTAACACCTTCGCTTATCATTTGTCCTACAAGTGTGCTTGGTAACTGGCAAAAAGAATTGGAACGCTTTGCACCTTCTTTGAAAGCCGCCATCCACTACGGACCAGGACGTCTAAAAGAAGACCAATTCAATGCGTATCTCGCAGCAGAAAAGCCTGATGTCGTGCTGACTACGTATGGCACGGCGACACAAGACAGTGAATTTCTAACAGAATTCCCGTTTGCGAGTATTACACTCGATGAAGCACAAAACATTAAGAACATGCAGACGAAGCAATCCCGCGCTATCCGGAAACTCCGGGGCGGTCACCATATCGCTTTAACGGGAACACCTATTGAAAACCGCTTAGCCGAGTTATGGGCGATCTTCGACTTCATTCATCGGGGTTATTTTGGAAACTTCCGGAGATTTACAGACGATTACATTATTCCAATCGAACGTGATGATGACGAACGAACGAAAAGTCGACTTCGTTCCAAAATACATCCATTTTTATTACGAAGAACGAAAAGCGATCCTGATCTGCAACTTAACTTACCGAAAAAACTTGAGCAAAATGAGTACGTGCCTCTTACGAGTGAGCAAGCTGCATTGTATGAAAGTTTTATTGAAGAGACGAAATTCAAGCTGCAAACACTTTCTGGATTTGAACGAAAAGGTCTTATCTTGAAGATGTTAAGCCGGCTGAAGCAGCTTTGTAATCATCCAGCGTTGTTTTTAAAAGAGCCATTTACACAGGCGGACGTCATGTTGTCACGATCCGACAAATTGGAGCGAATTGTGAAATTGGCAGCTGAAATTGCTGGTAATGGTGAGCAATGTTTAATTTTCACACAGTATATCGGTATGGGACAGCTCATTCGACAATGTTTGACTGAACTATATGGATATGAAGTTCCGTTCCTTACAGGCAGCATGCCAAAGGGCCAACGAGATCATCTTGTTGAGGCTTTTCAAAAAGGTGAGTTTCCAATCTTCATCCTCTCTTTAAAAGCAGGTGGTACCGGTTTGAACTTAACTGCCGCAAACCACGTTTTACATGCCGATCGCTGGTGGAATCCTGCTGTTGAAAACCAGGCAACTGACCGTGCTTATCGGATTGGACAAGAAAAATTTGTCCATGTTCATAAGTTTGTTACCATTGGTACGATTGAAGAAAAAATAGATAAAATGCTTGAAGAAAAAGCTGCGCTTTCTGCAGACCTCATTCAATCCAGCCAGTGGCTGACCGATCTATCTGATCGAGAGTTGGATGATTTGTTGTCATTCGGATAACTCATTCTTTTCAGCCGCAAACCGCTATTCTGGTTTGCGGTTTTTTATGTACATTCAGGCTCTGCTCATTCTTTTCATCTGCAGAACTCCTGGTGAAGAGGTGTTCCTTTCCTCCAGGTGAAGTTCTAGTCGATCTACTCGTTCATTTAGGTTCGCAACTAATCGAATAAGCTGACCAATTTGCAATTCCATACGTAGTATTGACTGCTCTTCTTTACTCATGAAATCCCTCCTAATTTAGGCAATTTTGCTGTCGAATGAAGAAGAAGCGGTCTCTTTACATCCAACAGCAAAATTACAGTTAGTTGGTGGTTAGAGCCACCACTACTCTTACGTACTGTATCGTTGTTAACTGTGTCCTGACACACTTCGTAACAACGACTGCTCAACTTTCCCGCACGGCAAATGGAGTCCCCACGCCTTTTGCCGCGTACAACTGTATTGCACAAATTCCGAGGTTATTTCGTAAGCGCCTTTCTTCCCAAGTAGGACGCAAACAGTGGATATTAGCGTTTTTTCCGGATCGTTGTCCGTTAACACTCCCCCTTGTTCAGCCAATTTCTGATGCCTATGTATCTGGCATGAAATCAGAAGATCGGCAGCGTTTCATTTTCTTTACTTGATGCTGGCGGCAGTTCAAAATGCTCCATAGCAGCGCTTCCTACATCCGCTGAAGAAACTGGCTTCTTTGTCATGAGAAAGCGGACATCATCGCCTACCACTTCAGTAACAAATGCTCGGGTTTTATCTTCCCGCTCATAAGAGCGTGTTTGTATCCTGCCACTAACGCCAATCATTGATCCTTTTCCGCAATGCTTCACGGTGTTTTCAGCCGTTTTCCCCCACACTGTGCACAGAATGAAGTCTGCATCGATATCACCGAGCTGATTTTTAAAACTTCTGTTCACGGCAAGCGTAAAGCTTGTTTGCAGTCTTCGTTCCCCAATCATCCTCAATTCAGGATCTTTTGTCAGCCTTCCTACCAGAGCAACATGATTCACCTTTTCCCCTCCTCTCCTTGGATTCCTTTCATCATACGGACTGTGTTCAAATCTAACAAATCTCCATTTCCGGGATTTGGGGCTGTTTTGAACACCGTATTTCAAGTTTGAACTGGTTATTTTTAGCTCAAGTTCATTTTTTTGTTGTAGGTATCAAGTTTCTTAATTGTGTCGATTTGTCGATAACTCGGGTTTGACCATTTTTCAAAGAAGTTTTTTCGGCTGTGGTATACTGAGTAAAAAAAGGGGGAGGCGATTGGTTTGAAGACGTTTAAAATGATTTCATTCAGTTTACTGAATGGAGATCAGACTGACTACTTGCCTATGTTGGATGGCATTATCATTAACCAAGAGAATAGTCACCGTTTGTGGATTTTGGAAATGTTTTTAGAAGCGGAGCACAAAGAACGCTTTGAAAAGCTGCAAGCTGACGAGGCATTGATCGAAGCTAAAGTAGTGATTTCGTATCCTGAAAACGAACCTGCCGCATTTGTTCTTGCAATCGACACTGTTCACCAAATTGGTGATCGTGTTTCCGTTCTGCTCAAAGGACGTTTGAAGCGCCAACGTTCGGAATATGCGGAGCAATTGCTGAGTGAACTGATGGACAAAGGATTTGAAGGGGATGCTTTGCTTGAACGTTTCGAGAGCGACATGAAATCCAGACCACGGTTAAATAAAAAATAAATTCAAAAAAACCACGGAAAATCCGTGGTTTTTCTTTACAGCTTATTTATTGCCGGACATGCCTTTTTGTGCATCTTCCTGTGGTGAACCGCCGTTCGTTCCAGTTCCTGCACTGTTGTTGCCATTTTCTACACTGTTTTGTCCCATTGTTCCGCCTTCTCCGTTTCCAGTGCCTTCAAGTGTATCGTCGTTGGCACGGTCACGGTTGATGACATCGTCGTCATTCATTCCACGATCGTTGTCTTCAAGACCATCTAGGTTTGGACCTGTTGTTCCGTTTGGCGCAACACCATTGCCTTCTGTTTCTGGAGTCCAGTCACGAGCGCGGTCATCGAGATCCTCCATTGGTGTTTCGTTCTTGTCTGGCATGTCCTTATCGTTGTTCCCACATCCAGCTAATACGAATCCTGCTGCCAGCGCTACCGGCAATGCTTTCTTCAACATGTAAAATTCCCTCCTTTCAAGTAGCCGTCCAACATAGCTTGGCTTGAAAAGAGGGAACTATCCATAATTCCTTTATGATTTATATCGTTTATTTAACTCTGCTTCGACAAATGCCGCTTCGGCCTTGCAGTCATAACCATAACGCGTATTATGCTCTTCTTGCATTTTCTGTATAGTGACAATTTGCTCCTCAGAAGGTGGCTCACTTAGGATTTTTTGGATAACTTCGTTAATCCGTGTTGCTGTTTCCTCGTGAAATTTTGGTGAGTGCTTAATATCGTTTGGAATTTTTTCATACCAAAGTGCTTTTTTCGTTATATATTCACTCCAGCGTTTCATGAAGTCTGCCATATCATAACGGTCCGGATTCCATTCAATTTCGGTCATGTATTGTTCAAAGGTCTGTGTAATCGACCTCGTGATGCTGCTTTTTAAATTTGGTGAAAGACTTTTGAACATTATAGTTTAGTACCTCCCACGATGTACATGCTACATAAGCTGCATATATGATTTATTGACGTACATTTGCGCACATAGTAAAGTGCTATGTCACACTATGTAAAATTTTAGCGAATATTTATGATTGATGCAACCTTTAACCAACTTTACTCTTTCGCACCAAGTGCAAACGTAATGTCCGCTTCGCACGCAATTTCACCTTCGACTGTCGCTTTTGCTTTTCCCTTACCGATTGAACCGCGCATCCGTGTAATTTCTACTTCCAATTGAAGTACGTCACCTGGAACCACTTGACGCTTGAAACGACAGTTATCAATACCTGCAAAAAATGCCAGACGTCCTTTATTCTCTTCTTTTAGAAGAATCGCCACCGCTCCAACTTGGGCCAACGCTTCTACTATCAAAACACCCGGCATTACTGGATAACCAGGGAAATGACCATTGAAATAGTTTTCGTTAATACTTACATTTTTTAAACCTACCGCGCGTACACCTTCTTCTACTTCAAGAATACGGTCGACAAGCAGGAATGGATAGCGATGAGGAAGAATCGCTTGGATCTGGTCAGCTGTTAGCATAGTTGTGCTCCTTCCACGTACTTAATATTATTATTTACTACTCTTTACCATTCATGATGTCAAAGATATGCATCCACGTCTCTTTATGGAAAACGTCAGCCGCTGTTCCATCGCCAAGGATGCTATACCCGATGAGTGCCCCAGCGATAATAGCTCCCACAAGCAGCAAGATAACTAAAATGATACGCACGTAAATCGGAAGAATCCGAATTTGAACCCAACGTACCGGTTTTCCACTTGCCGATTCTTTTTCAGCAGTTACATCATGACGCTGCTTGCGAGAGGTCTTTTGTGCAGCTTTTTTCCCTGCAGGCTTTGATTCCGCTTTCCGTCTGCTTCTTGTAGCAGGCTCTTTATCTAATGCAGATTGAGCCGTTGCTGCATGTTTTGCCCGCGCTTCTGCACGGGTTTTAACTGCTGACTGATTCGTCCTAGAAGTCGATTTTGGCGGGATATTAGTTGTTCTTTTTTCATCTGTCATATCAATACTCCCCACTTAGCTCACCGGATATTGTTGATCAGGCCGAGCATCTGATCAGCGATTGAAACCGTACGTGAGTTGAATTGATACGATCGCTGTACATTGATGAGGTCTGTCATTTCTTTCTGATAATCCACGTTCGAACCTTCAAGAGCGCCTTGTTGAATACCGATTTCCGCGGTATTCGCTCCCGTCAGTTCAGTTAAAATATCAGTTTCGGTAATATTCATTTCTTCCATATTTTCAGGAAGTGTAAAATGCGTTGAAGACAATCGAGTCATCAGATTCGGCCGTTCAATCACAGTCACAGCTAATTCAGCTGTCTGTTCATTTCCATTAGCAGATGCAGCAACGAGTGTCCCGTCAGGTTTTAATTCGAACTGATCGACTGGACCAGTAAATTGAATCGCATTGCCTGCGCGGTCAGAAACAGCGTTCCCTTCGCCGTCAACGAGTGATACTTGGTTTCCTGTGCCTGGTGACAGATAGAAGTTCCCTTGCCGCGTATAGACCGTCTCAGGACCGTCAGCACCTTGTTTAATGATATTGAAGTACTGTTTGGGTTCTGTTAACGCAAAGTCAAGATTGCGATCCGTCACTTGCAGTGCTCCGACTTTCCAGTTCATCTGTGTTTGACTAAGCATCGCTCCTACACCATAGCGAATCCCTTCAGGTGACTGTCGTTGTGCTGTGTCCGCTTTGTCGTTATTAAATTGTTGATAAAGCATTTCTTGAAAGCTTGCTTGATTATTCTTATACCCGTGCGTATTTATATTAGACAAGTTATTTCCAATGATATCTAAATTGCTTTGCAGCTGGTTCATTGTGTTTACAGCTGTAGTCATCGTACGAATCATCTATATAGACTCCTTTCACTATCACAGAACATTCGATTAACCATTGACACGGCCAATTTCGGATACCGCTTTTTCCATGCTGCGGTCGTATGCTTGCAGCACTTTCTGATTTGCTTCAAACGCTCGGTAAGCAGTCATCATGTCCGTCATCGTTCGAGAGGCATCTACATTCGATTGTTCGATAAACCCTTGCTGTACAGAATAATTGACGCCTTGAATCCCATTTGCATCCGGTAAGTCTGTCTGTGCATAAAACAATCCATTATCACGTTTTTCCAACGTACCTGGCCGCGCTGCGAAACTGATGCCTAAAGTCGCCACTTCAAAATCCCCATATTGAATGACACCTTTTTTTGTCACTTGAAAATCATCACTTGGCAATTGAATACGTTCTCCGGTTTCATCGAGAACATAATTACCGGCTGCCGATGTAAGATATCCTTCTGGGTTAAGTGCAAAGTTTCCACTTTTCGTATACGCCCGTTGTCCATTGGATCCTTCCAGCGTATAAAAGATTGCACCGGGCTGGTTTGTTTCACGATCAACCGGAAGAGCTCCGTCAACTAACGCTAGGTCAGTAGTCAGCTCTGTTTCACGCAGCTGCCCTTGTGTGAAAAGCGGCAGCGTTTCTTGCATGTATGTACCCGTTGATATCGGACCGATCGGGCTGAGCCCTTTCATCTGAAAGCCATTTTGAACCGGCACTTTAGTCGTTTCAAGATTGGATAAATACATCTCAGGAAAAGAACGTATTGAAGACTGATCTGTTTTGAATCCCGGTGTGTTTGCGTTCGCCATATTGTTTGCAAGTAATTCTGTTCTGCGCTGCTGAGCAATCATTCCAGAACCTGCTGTATAAAAACCACGGAACATGAGCTCCGCCTCCTTTGTAGGTGTGTTACAAATGATCCAGTGGCATGAGATTACGTTCGATTTCGTTTCTTATCTAAACTTTGAAGCATAATGCCTGTCCCTCTTGCAACGCACCCTAACGGATCGTCCGCAACGAAAACAGGTACTTTGAGTTCTTCTGCCAGTATCTGATCCAGTCCGCGCATGAGCGCACCCCCTCCAGTTAAAATGATTCCGCGATCTATAATATCTGCAGAGAGTTCAGGTGGAGTCTTTTCGAGTACATTTTTAGCTGTGTGAAGAATCCAAGCAATCGATTCTTCCATTGCTTTGGATATCTCCTTGGAGTTAATCTTCACTATACGAGGCAGCCCTGAAACCATGTCACGCCCACGAACATCCATTTCCTCTAGATCGGTGTCTGGAAAGAGCGAAGTGACAGTCATTTTAATGTCCTCTGCAGTACGTTCACCGATTAACAGCTTGTGTTGCTTTTTAATATAATCAGTGATGTCCTGATCAAATGTATTCCCTGCTATTTTAAGGGATTCCGAAGTTACAATATCTCCCATCGAAAGCACAGCAACATCTGTTGTTCCTCCGCCAATATCGATTACCATATTACCGCTGGGCTGATAAATGTCCATCCCTGCACCGACTGCGGCAACTTTGGGTTCTGCTTCTAAAAAGACTTGCCGGCCGCCTGATTTTTGGACAGCCTCTTTTATAGCTTTTTGTTCTACACTCGTTACATTTGTAGGGCAGCAGATTAGAATGCGCGGTTTTGAAAACCACCCTCTTACCTTCAGGCGGTCAATGAATCCTTTGAGCATCGCTTCCGTGCTGTCAAAGTCAGCAATGACACCATGTTTAAGCGGGCGCATTACCTGGATATTTTCAGGGGTTCTTCCTATCATGAGCCTGGCTTGTTCTCCTACTGCGACCAATTCCTTCGTTTTAGGATTCACAGCCACAACTGAGGGCTCATTCAATTCAATCCCTTTTCCTTTTACATGTATTAATACATTTGCCGTTCCCAGGTCAATGCCGATATCCTTCGCAAACATCTCATCCCTGCCCCTTCCGTTCATTCAGCCGGTAAATCATAAATTTACACGTTCTCCTAACTTAACATTTTATCACAGTGTTCTAAAAAAGAATAGAAAAAATCGCTATTTTCCGTGCTTTCACTGCTTTCTCAGGGGAGGTTCGCTAAGTTTCCAATCCATACAAAAACCGGGCTAGCTTATGAGCTAATCCGGTTTGGCTGCTGCTGATTCATTCATTTTTCGTTGTTCGACTTTCCACTTTTGACGTGTGGCTTCCCCCCCTCGCAAATGCCTAATCGACTTATGATACGCTAGAATTTTCGCGACTTCTTCTGACAGCTGGGCATCAATGTTGGGCAGTCGCTCGGTTAAATCCTTGTGTACAGTGCTTTTAGAATAGCCCGTCGCTTTCGCGAGTGCCCGCACAGTAAGACCGGTTTCGATGAGCAAGTTGCCGAGGCGAACGCAGCGCCTCCGAATTTGTTCGTGCACACCCTCTTCCTTTCCCGTCAGTCCATTTGTTCTTTAACTGTATGCGACGGGATTGCGGGCTATTCCTTTTAAAGCTCATGCTTTGTACGTTGCAAGCGTTCTCCTTCACCCTATTGGTATTGTCAGACACTTGGAGGAGTTCACGATTACAAAGTGCGTTTTACCAATAAACTCTTATTATTTCTTTGACAGTTGATGTGGCTTCTCGATTAACAGGATGGTTCTTACGGATAAGATAGGAAAGGATGAACCGGTGGTGTTTTACACAGGTTCATGTTCTGACGGGAAATTTCAATCGTTCTTCACTAGAATTAATCCAGAAAAAAACCTGCCGGGGGGGGGGGGCAGGTTGGGAAAATGATTGAGTTAAAATGCCAAGTAAGAGCGTGGATTCACAGCGACATCATCTTTTTTCACTTCAAAATGTAAGTGGATGCCTGCTTGCGGATTCCAATCGTTTTCTGCTGTTGTTGCAAGTACTTCACCTTGTTGAATTTCATCGCCTTCTTTTACAAGGATACCTGTAACGGAGCGATAGATTGTCTTCAATCCATCTTTGTGAGTGATAACAATTTCACTGCCTTTGAATGGATCTGATACGATTTGTTCAACTTTCCCACTCATTGCCGCGACAACTTCAAATGGTTTACCATCGACTGAAAGCGTCAAACCTTCATTTGTAACGTAGGTCTGCTTGAATACGAGTAGTGCATTCTCACGACTGGCTGCGTCTGCTTTTGCGTCATAGAAGTCTTGAAGAATAGCGACTTGATCTAGCAATTCTTCGTTAAACGGATACTTCAAGTTTTCACTTGATGCGTTCGTTTCGAGTGTTACATCGTCTTTCGGCTTTTCTTGATCCACAGATGCCTGTTCAGGTGCATCTGATGTTGTCAATGCATTATATCCCCATACCATTCCAACGAACAGCAGGGCGAAACTTGCATAGACGGATGGCCAGAACCAGTTACTTTTCTTGCTCTTGTTTTTCTGAGAAGGGGCGTTCGGTTTTTTTTCTTCTCTCATTTGTGATCACCTCACTCGCTATTCTCTGCAAGTTAAGGATTTTTTAAACATTCATCTTTTGATTTTTCAAAAGTTTTTATTTCTGTGTTGGAATAATAGTGTTTTACTATCTGATCTGCAGTCCAACCTTTTTTTGCATAGGCTTCAGCCCCGTTTTGACTCATTCCCACTCCATGGCCGTATCCTTTAGTAGTAATGTGGACAATTTTATTGGCAACGTCAAATCCAATATTAAAATCTGTCGATGCCAATTTTAGTTTTTCACGTAATTCTCTGCCGGTTGTTTCAAAAGTTCCCGAGAGGACCCGCTGAACACGGCCTGTCTCGTTACGGACGAGCTGCAGTGAACGGAAATCGTCTTCCTTCCATACCACTCCTAATTTTTCATTCCATTCCTTCAGAGGCATATTGGCAGAACGCTCGACTTCTTCGGAAACTGTCTGTTCGTCAGGACTGTCCACACTTTGCAAATACGGTACCGGATTTCCCGAGAAGTTCTCAGCGGTTTCCGTTTGTCCATTGGAAGTAGAGAAAAACATAGCCGTGATCATTTCTTCGTTGTGCACGATGATCGAACCTTTAGTCTCTTCAATCGCTTGCTGAATTTTGCTTTCGTTTTCTTTAAAACTTTTCCCCCAGCGCTCTTTACGTTCTTTTTCGTTCATATAGACTTGTGCGGCAGTATCGCGACCGATCGGCTTTGTACCTTCTGCCGTCTCTTTGAGTGCATAGGTGCGTGCAGCAATTGCTTGTGCCTTAAGTGCTTCAAGAGAGTAAGCCACAGGCATTTCAGAGGCTACGACACCAATCAGATACTCTTCGAGCGGCAGGGGCTCGTCCTCCCCTTCTACTGTTATTTCGGTCTCACAAGCTATCTCTTCCAACGGGCTGCTTTCTAGCGGTCTGTTGTACTTCAAATTCAGAAGCACAGGTATAAAAAATAGAATAATGATGAATACTACTAGTAATCGTTTGTCCATGTAGCATGCTATGTTGGTTTTCTATAAAATATGATTCTGCTTGAAGGATATATTGGAGTAATAAACAAAGACAGTCTTCTTCCCTGAACAGTCGGCAAAGTCTACATCCTTGATTCGATAAAGCTAAACACAAAAAAACTGCCCCCTATAAGGAGACAGTTCTAGTTTATATTATGAATGCACGATTTCTGAGTCTGCTGTTTCAGATTCGCTTGAGACGCGGCTGATATCTGCGCCTAATGCTTTCAATTTTTGATGGAAATTGACGTAGCCACGGTCTAAGTGAATGAGTTCAGTGACACGTGTAACGCCTTCGGCTACTAATCCTGCAAGGATAAGAGCTGCTGCCGCACGCAAGTCAGTTGCTGCGACTTCTGCACCTTGAAAGTCTGATGGTCCGTTCATGATTACAGAACGACCTTCGATTTTGATATTAGCATTCATACGTCTGAATTCTTCAACGTGCATGAAGCGGTTTTCAAATACAGTTTCTGTCAACACGCCAGTGCCTTCAGATTTTAGCATGAGTGCCATCATCTGTGACTGCATGTCTGTAGGGAATCCAGGATGCGGCATCGTTTTTAAATCCACTGATTTAAGTGGATGCTCTGCCGTAATGCGAATTCCTTCATCAAGCTCAGTAATGACGACTCCCATTTCCTGAAGCTTAGAGATCAATGCAGCATTGTGTTCCGGCAATGCGTTTTCAATGATGACGTCTCCTGCTGTAATTGCAGCAGCAACCATGAACGTTCCTGTTTCGATGCGGTCAGGAATAATATTGTGTACAGCCCCTACTAACTTTTCCGCACCTTCAATACGAATAACATCTGTTCCGGCACCAATTACCCGACCGCCCATTTCATTGATGAAGTTCGCAAGATCAACAATTTCAGGTTCTTTAGCCGCGTTTTCAATCGTTGTCGTTCCTTTAGCAAGTGCAGCCGCTGTCATAATATTTTCAGTTGCGCCTACGCTAGGGAAGTCGAGATAGATTTTCGCACCTTGAAGACCGTTTTCAGCACGTGCTTCTACAAACCCGTGACCAAATGAGATATCTGCTCCCATTGCTTCGAAGCCTTTTAAATGCTGATCGATTGGACGGGATCCAATTGCACATCCTCCTGGCATAGCAACGCGTGCAAAGCCATTACGTGCAAGAAGCGGACCCATTACAAGAATGGATGCACGCATTTTGCGTACGTATTCGAACTGCGCTTCACTTGTAAGCGTTTCTGAAGAATCAATGATCAGCTCACCGATTTCAGGTTTATATTCTGTTTTAGCATATAGGCTTTTAAGTACTTCATTAATTGTGCGTACATCCGATAAATTCGGAACTTCGCGGATGACGTTTACACCCTCGGTAGCAAGCAACGCAGCCGCGAGTATCGGCAGCACCGCGTTCTTAGCTCCTTCAACGCGCACTGTTCCACGCAATTGATGCCCACCATTAATAATAATTTTATCCAAAACAAGCCCCTCCGACTCAAAGTTTTAATTCTTTCATATCATGTCAAATTTAAATATCCAAAGTCAGTTAGTTATGTGAGTAAAAAAATCAAATCAAACTCAGTTCATTGTACAACGACTTGACTCTGTTAACAAGCGTCATTGTGACTCTTTCCGACAAATGATGGCCATAGTCTAAATTATGTACAGCATCTTTGTCCCGTGTGGGTATTTTACTCAATCCGCGTGGTATGAATATTACAAACAGGTTACATTCCATTTTGTTCCCTCGTATTTTACAGGATAAACCTTTTTAATCGAATTCTAATGTTCGATTCGTCTCATCGCCCCAAAGGCATCCTTTTGTCTTCGCGGCGATAAGACGGATCATCCAAACATGAATGGGAGTCTTCCTGACCAATAGGATATGTCTAAAAAGAAATTTGATACAGTCGATCCAATGGCAATACTCAACAAGATAAACAATAACTGTGTTTGAAACACCCGATTTTTACGAATAATCGCTTGTGGTAAGATCGCTTGCAAAGCAAAGAACGAAATTCCAATGAAAAAAATATGTGATCCTAGTGCTAGTAGTGGATTGACTCCGAACACGTCCATATACATCTACTCCCGAGACGCACTCCATTGTAATAGAAGTACTTAATAATAGATTATTAAAAAATCGGACAGAAGTTTCCCTTCTGTCCGACTTGCTCGTATCCGCCTTACATGCCGGAAACTTTAATACGGTTAATGGCCCTGCGCAAGCTTAGTTCAGCCATGTGCTGCTCCACCTTATCCTTCTTTTGCTGGAGTTCAACTTCTGCTTTGCGTCGCGCAAGTTCAGCACGTGCTACGTCGATGTTGGAAGCAAGTTCTGCACTTTGTGCAAGAACAGTAACGACATCAGGGCGAATCTCTAAAAATCCACCATTGACTGCTACGTGTTCTGTCTTATTTCCATTTTTCAAACGCAGTGCACCAATGTCAAGCGGTGCCACCATTGCGATGTGACCTGGCAAAACACCTAGTTCACCCGTTTCAGTGACTGCAATCACCATATCCGCTTCTGTTTCGCTGACAGGGCCGTCGGGAGTGACGATATTAACTTTTATCTTCATAACTTTCCCTCCTGGTCCCTAGTATTAGACTTCTACGCCCATTTCTTTTGCTTTCGCCACAACTTCTTCGATACGTCCGACAAGGCGGAATGCATCTTCAGGAAGGTGGTCGTATTTACCTTCAAGGATTGCCTTGAAGCCAGATACAGTTTCAGCAACCGGAACGTACGAACCTTTTTGGCCCGTAAATTGCTCGGCAACGTGGAAGTTTTGTGACAGGAAGAACTGAATACGGCGAGCTCGGTCAACAACCTGCTTGTCGTCTTCACTCAACTCATCCATACCTAAGATTGCGATGATGTCTTGAAGTTCACGGTAACGCTGCAACGTTTCTTGTACTTGTGTTGCAACTTCGTAGTGTTCTTTACCAACAATATCAGCACTCAATGCGCGTGATGTTGAAGCAAGAGGATCCACCGCTGGGTAGATACCCATCTCAGATAATTTACGCTCAAGGTTCGTCGTTGCATCAAGGTGAGCAAACGTCGTAGCAGGAGCTGGGTCTGTATAGTCATCGGCTGGTACATAGATCGCTTGGATTGATGTAACTGAACCTTTGTTTGTAGAAGTGATCCGCTCTTGAAGCTGACCCATTTCCGTTGCAAGTGTCGGCTGGTATCCAACCGCAGATGGCATACGGCCAAGTAGGGCTGAAACTTCAGATCCGGCTTGAGTGAAACGGTAAATGTTATCGATGAAGAGAAGAACGTCAGCGCCCTGTTCGTCACGGAAGTGTTCTGCCATTGTCAAACCAGTCAAGGCAACACGCATACGTGCACCAGGCGGCTCGTTCATCTGACCGAATACCATCGCTGTTTTCTTAATAACGCCTGAGTCTGTCATTTCAAAATACAAGTCGTTTCCTTCACGAGTACGCTCTCCAACACCAGCGAATACCGAAATACCGCCGTGCTCTTGTGCGATGTTGTTGATCAATTCCTGGATAAGTACAGTTTTACCTACACCTGCACCACCGAAGAGACCAATCTTACCGCCCTTGATATAAGGAGCAAGCAAGTCAACAACTTTAATACCTGTTTCTAGAATTTCAACTTTAGTTGAAAGGAATTCAAACGATGGTGCTTCACGGTGAATCGGATCACGTTGAACGTCTGCTGCCATCGGCTCTCCAAGATCGATTTCCTCACCAAGAACATTAAATACTCGTCCGAGTGTAATGTCTCCAACAGGCACTGAGATTGGCGCGCCCATATCTGTTACTTCTTCGCCGCGTCTCAAACCGTCTGTAGAGGACATCGCAATCGTACGTACAGAATCGTCTCCAAGGTGCAAGGCAACTTCAAGTGTAAGCGTTTCTGCTTCAGCACCTGGGCGATTGATTTGGACTTTCAGGGAGTTATAGATCTCTGGAAGGTTGCCGTCCGCAAAACGAACGTCAACAACCGGACCCATTACCTGAAGGATGTGTCCTTTACTCATGCTTTTCCCTCCTGTCGTACTGGTACGTTCTTTTTTTGTTACGTCCTATTCTTGCGCTGCAACACCGGCAACGATTTCGGTAATTTCTTGTGTAATCGCTGCTTGGCGGGCACGGTTGAATACGAGCGTCAAGTCATCTATCAAATCAGTAGCATTATCTGTAGCAGTTTTCATTGCTGTCATACTGGAAGCATGTTCGCTCGCTTTACCGTCAAGCACTGCGCCGTAAATGAGACTCTCCGCATATTGCGGCAATAAGGATTCAAGAATCTCCTCTGCAGAAGGTTCGAATTCGTATGACGAGTTCACGCCAGCAGGTGCTAAATCAGTAAGCGGAAGCAATTTCCGTTCCGTCGGTTCGTTGGAGATGGCGGAGACGAAATGGTTGTAATAAAGATACAACTCATCGTAATTGCCTTCCGTGAACATGCCAACAGCTTTATTCGCGATGTCTTTAACTTCTTCAAACGAAGGCTGGTCAGAAACACCGATTAGAGTATCTTCCACCTCGAATCCGAGACGTTTAAAGAAGTCAGTTCCTTTACTTCCAATCACGATAAGCACAACTTCGTCTTTCGACGCATGGCGCTCTTCGATTGCTCGTTTCGCTTTACGCAGGATGTGGGAGTTGTATCCTCCTACAAGTCCGCGGTCAGATGTGACGATTAAATATCCCGTTTTTTTGACTGGACGGGTATTCAGCATTGGATGTCCGGAATTCTTAGTAACAGAAGCGATCGATCCGACTACTTCTTCAATCTTGTCCATGTATGGAACAAATTGCTTTGCATTTGACTCCGCACGGCTCAATTTTGAAGCAGAGACCATTTGCATTGCTTTTGTTATTTTACGGGTGCTCTTCGTTGATTTAATGCGCTGTTCTACCTCGCGTAATGAGGCCATTGGCTATTCACCACCTTTTTGTTTTAGTTCCTAATATCGTTACAATCGCAGAAATCAATCTTCAGACATTGTAAAGTTCTTTTTGAACTCGTTGATTGCAGCTGCAAATGCATCGTCCGCAGGAAGACCCTTCGTTGTACGAATAGTTTCTAAAATTTCTGTGTGGTTGCTTTCAAGCCAAATTGTAATTTCACTTTCAAAGCGAAGAATATCTTTAACTGGTACATCATCTAGGAATCCACGTGTAAGTGCATAAAGAATGACAACCTGATATTCAACTTTAACTGGCTTATTCAAGTCTTGCTTCAATACTTCAACCGTACGGTGTCCGCGGTCAAGTTTTGCTTTAGTAGCTGGGTCAAGTGATGATCCAAATGCAGAGAATGCTTCAAGTTCACGGAACGCAGCTAAGTCAAGACGCAATGTACCTGCAACCTTTTTCATAGCTTTGATCTGTGCAGATCCACCTACCCGGGATACGGAAAGTCCAGCGTTGATCGCTGGGCGAACGCCCGAGAAGAATAGATCCGATTGAAGGAAAATCTGACCATCTGTGATTGAGATTACGTTCGTTGGAATGTATGCAGAGATATCTCCTGCTTGTGTTTCAACGAATGGCAATGCTGTGATTGAACCGCCACCAAGGGAGTCGTTCAATTTTGCAGCACGCTCTAGTAAACGAGAGTGTAAGTAGAATACATCTCCTGGGTATGCTTCGCGGCCTGGAGGACGACGCAGCAACAAGGAAAGCTCACGGTAAGCAGCAGCTTGTTTTGAAAGGTCATCATAGACGATCAAGACGTGCTTGCCTTGGAACATGAACTCTTCACCCATTGTAATACCCGCATAAGGAGCTAGGTAAAGAAGTGGTGCAGGTTGAGAAGCCGATGCAGTTACGACGATTGTATAATCTAGAGCGCCTTTTTCACGAAGCGTTTCAACTACACCGCGTACTGTGGATTCTTTCTGACCAATTGCTACATAAATACAAATCATATCCTGATCTGCTTGGTTTAGAATTGTATCGATCGCAACAGTTGTTTTACCTGTTTGGCGGTCACCGATGATCAATTCACGTTGTCCACGGCCAATCGGTACAAGCGCGTCAATCGCTTTGATACCTGTTTGAAGTGGCTCATCAACCGATTTACGAGCCATAACGCCTTGCGCTGGGCTTTCAATCGGACGTGTTTTTGTTGTGTTAATCGGACCTAGTCCATCAACTGGTTGTCCAAGTGAATTGACTACGCGTCCAATCAATTCTTCTCCAACCGGAACTTCCATGATACGGCCTGTACGACGTACTTCATCGCCTTCTTTGATATCTTTGTATGGTCCAAGGATAACGATACCTACGTTGTTCGCTTCCAAGTTTTGCGCCATACCAAGTACACCAGTAGAGAACTCAAGAAGTTCTCCAGCCATGACATTGTCGAGACCATGAGCACGGGCGATACCGTCACCTACGTTAAGAACAGTACCAACTTCGCTAACTTCCATCTCAGACTGATAACCTGCAATTTGCTGCTTGATCAGTGTGCTGATTTCTTCAGCTTTGATGCCCATGTATGTCACCCCTCATCTTTCAAGATTTTACCCAATCAACGTACGTTGCAGATTGTTCAGCTTATTGCTGATACTGCTGTCGAAGATTCGGTTTCCGATCTGAAGGCGGATGCCTCCGATCAATTGTGGTTCAATAATTGTTGTAATGTGAAGCGACTGCTTGCCCACTTTGCGTGCAAACGCGCTGGAAATTGCAGTTTGTTCTTGACTTGTCAACTCACGAGTTGCGTATACGGTTGCTTCTGCAACACCCGATGCGCCATTTGCAAGTTGGTGGAAGTCTTCAAGTACATCATTAAGTTCATCCATACGATTTGCATCAAGCATCACGTAAAGTGCATTAAGCAAAAGTTGCTCAGCACCTGGTAGAACTGCAGCAATAAGACTGCGTTTCTTTTGTAAAGACAGTTGAGGCATGCTCATGAGTTCCGAGAATTCTTCGTTAGTGCTAAGAGCTTTTTGAAGTTCTATCACGTTTTCATGAACTGAGATCAGAACGCCTTGCTCTTGTGCTGCTTTAAACAGTGCAATTGCATAACGTTCTCCTACGATTGAACGGCTCATTGACCTTCCCCTGCCTTCACAATCGTTTCTTCGATCAATGCGCGGTTATCCTCCTCGGATACTTCTTTGCCGAGTACTTTAGATGCCGCCATGATAGAAAGAGATACGAATTCTTCGCGGACAGCCGCGATTGCTTTTTCTTTCTCTGTAACGATTTCAACAGCTGCGTTATCTTTCATGCGGCCCACTTCTGAACGTGCCGCTTGAATGAGTTCTTCACGCTGTGCTTCGCCTTGCTTTTTCGCGTTTTCAACAATAACAAGCGCATCTGCATGTGCTTCTTTTAAAAGAGCACGTTGCTCTTCTAGCAATTTCTTTGATTCTACACGGCTTTGTTCTGCCGATTCGATTTCATTTGCAATCATTTCAGCACGCTGATCCATAATTCCCATCAACGGTCCCCATGCGAACTTCTTCAAAAGAAGCATGAGAATAGTAAAGAATACTACTGTTGCAATAATGTCACCTAAGTTCAGCCGATTATTCAGGCTGGCCAAGAATCCTGCGTCAGGGTTTGCTGACAAGAGGACGAAGGTATCCAAAAACACGATTGTTTCACTCCCTTCAAAAACTTACCTACTAGTTAAACTGCATATTGGTTAGAATGATGAGTCGCAAAGGTTGTCTGCGACTCGAGATGTTCTCTGACATAAACGAATGGCGAAGGATCCAGCTTATTCCATTCTTCGCCATTGTTTATGATTGCTATAAAGTGGTTATTTAACAAAATGGGATTATACAGGCTGGCAAGACCGCTTCGCAGCCCTGGCCCTATCCGCACTTGTTAAACCGATTAGAAACTTTAAAGACTATTGGTTCATAACGATGAACGCGATAACTGTAGCGATGATTGGCAATGCCTCAACCAATGCAACACCGATGAACATTGTAGTTTGTAGAGCTCCGCGAAGTTCTGGCTGACGCGCGATCCCTTCAACTGTACGTGATACGATTAATCCGTTACCGATACCAGCGCCGAGTGCGCCAAGACCAACTGCGATAGCTGCTGCTAATAGACCTATTGAACCTGTCATAGTGTTATTTCCTCCTAAGTGTTGTTTGGTTTGTTGTTACTTGTTCACCCGCTAGCGGGCTTTATGTTTAGTGGTCTGTTGTCACTTTGTGTGACATGTAAACCATCGTCAACATAACAAAAATGAATGCCTGGATTGCTCCGATGAAAATCGAGAACCCTTGCCAAGCAAGTGCAGGAATGATCGCTCCGACGAATCCGCCGATGCTGCCAGCTGCGAGTGTTGCAAGAAGACCAATCAGAATCTCCCCTGCAAAGATGTTACCGTAAAGACGCAGACCGAGTGTCAGCGTGTTTGCGAACTCTTCAATAATTTTCAGCGGTGCCAAGAAAGCCATCGGCTGAGTGTAAGTTTTGAAGTATCCTTTTACACCGAGCATCTTTACACCATAGAAGTGCGTCAAGATTACAACAGTTGCCGCCAACGTCATTGAGATGACTGGGTCAGCTGTAGGTGATTTCCACCACAACTTGTGATCCCATTGGATTGAAAATGGAAGTCCAAGCATATTGGCAACAAACACGAACATAATAAGCGTGATGCCGAGTACGTGGAAACGGCCACCTGTTTTCCAGTCCATGTTGTTTTTAATGATTCCTTTGACGAAGTCCATGATCCATTCCATGAAGTTCTGCATTCCCGTCGGTTTCATCTGCATCTTTCGCGTAGCGAGCACTGCAATGATGAAAACGATCAGACATGTGACGAACAACATTATGATATTGGCCGGGTTATAGCTAATACCGAACAGGACCTCCTGCGGATTTTCATGTTCCACGTTTGGTTCACCTCCCTTTTGTGATCAGTTTAAGATTGATGCTTCGCATTGAAGAAAATCCCATCGATAAGCAATAGGGCATATGGAATCATCAAACCGATCACAGTACTGATCAGATTGAAGTATTCTGGCATCGACATCGCGATGGCGGCCGCAGCCACTGCGGAAGCGAAACGCAATCCCGAACCGAGCGAAATCCTTTTGCCCTGATCCATTTTCTTGTCGAATTGTTTCATTCTCCTGACGAGTATCAAGAAATTGTACAATCCGAAGACTAGTCCGAGCAACAGCCCAGCAAAAATCTCCTTAGCTCCCGTAAATGCCCACCCTAGTATTAGCAATGCGAGCAAAAAAAATAGAGCCCTCTTTTGCCTTGTGTAAATTTCCCGCATTGTCTGCATGGTAGGTGAGTCTCCTATTACGATAAGTTTAGTTAGAAGCTGGATCGTCCGATTGTACGAAGTACGTGTCGAACAGCGAGCAGGTTCGCAGGTTGGTACGTTTTGGATCGCCCCTAGGTTTACGGCAACAGCTTACTAATCCGACAGCATCGGAAGTTATCCGAGTCTTAGAAAGGTAAGTGGAAGACCGTCTGCTTGGCGTTCACCAGGACACGTTGTCCAACTTATCGCACAAATGCCCACATTTCTGAGTGCGATAGGCTACGAGTTGATGATAGAACTTAGCTGAAAATCGAGCGCAATTAGCTGATTTATCTATGTATAAACCCTATCATTATTACCCTCTGTAAGCATACAATAGCGGTATTTTGATGTCAATTGATTCCCGTGAAATTCTTCACATACTATTGTGACTGTCAAACAATCGTCACACTTTCATAGATATTACTTGCATTTTTAAAAATTAGGGAATTCCCTTAATTTCTGTTTGTTAATAACTATGCATTGAACGCCGACTTCTTACCTCTTTTACTCTCCTCTGTTTTTATTCAATCGTGTACATCTTAAAGTAGAACTCTAACTCAGAGATTTTTATCGAGCTTTGCTTCTATTAGAGTGTGAGACCAAGATAGAAGTCTTATACATTATTTTGATAATAAAAAGCAGAGGCTTAAAACCGCTGCTTTTTGTTCGTTGTATTAGATTATTGGTTTTGCTCGTTCAAATACGTTTTAAGTGCTTCTACAATTCTTTCGGATGCATGGCCGTCACCATAAGGATTATAAGCTTTCGACATTTCTTCGTAAGCTTTTTGGTTAGACAAGAGTTCATCCGATAAGTTGAAGATTGTATCTTCGTCTGTTCCAGCGAGTTTAAGGGTCCCTGCATCGATACCTTCAGGACGCTCTGTTGTGTCGCGAAGAACGATAACAGGCTTTCCAAGTGATGGTGCTTCTTCTTGAATGCCGCCAGAATCAGTTAAGATAATATGCGAACGCGCTGCAAAGTTATGGAAGTCAACAACTTCCAGTGGTTCAATCAAGTGAATCCGGTCATTGTTTCCAAGCAGTTCGTCTGCTACTTCGCGGACTGCAGGATTCATGTGGACTGGATATATCACTTGAATATCGTCATGCTTGTCAAGCAGACGATTTATAGCACGGAACATGTTACGCATTGGGTCACCTAAGTTTTCACGACGGTGTGCTGTAAGCAAAACGAGTCTGTCGTCACCGAGTTTTTCAAATATCGGATGTGAATACGTATCGTCCACTGTTGTGTGCAGTGCATCAATTGCCGTATTCCCTGTTACAAATATACGACTTTCCGGCTTACCTTCATCTAGTAAGTTTTGAGCCGACTTTTCAGTTGGTGAAAAGTGCAGGTCTGCAATAACACCTGTTAGCTGTCGGTTCATCTCTTCTGGGTATGGAGAGTACTTGTCCCACGTGCGAAGACCAGCTTCCACGTGACCCACTGCGATTTTGTTATAGAACGCAGCAAGACTTCCAACAAATGTTGTCGCCGTATCTCCATGAACAAGTACGATATCCGGCTGTGCTTCTTTCATAATGCGGTCAAGTCCTTCGAGTCCGCGGGTAGCGACGTCGATTAAGGTTTGACGATCTTTCATAATGTTCAGGTCGAAATCAGGTGTGATGCCGAATGTTTTTAGCACTTGGTCCAGCATTTCACGGTGCTGTGCCGTTACGGTCACGATCGATTCGATTTCTTCTTCATGCTTCTGTAGTTCGAGAACGAGTGGAGCCATTTTGATGGCCTCCGGACGCGTTCCAAAAATAGTCATTACTTTCCATTTGCGTTTCAAAGTGTTCACGCCTTCCCCAATTATTTGGTTCCGAACAAGCGGTCCCCAGCGTCGCCGAGTCCAGGTACGATGTATCCGTGATCATTCAGTTTTTCATCAAGTGCTGCGATGTAGACGTCAACGTCAGGGTGTGCATCTGTAAAAACTTTTACGCCTTCAGGAGCTGCGATTAGACACATGAATTTAATGTGTTTTGCTCCACGCTTCTTAAGTGAATTTACAGCTTCGACTGCTGTTCCGCCTGTTGCGAGCATTGGATCTACAACAATAAGTTCACGTTCAGATACGTCAGAAGGTAATTTCACGAAATATTCGTGTGGCTGAAGTGTTTCCGGGTCGCGGAATAAACCAACGTGTCCCACTCTTGCTGCCGGGATTAGTTTAAGTATGCCGTCTACCATACCAATTCCTGCGCGCAGGATGGGTACGATTCCGAGCTTTTTACCTGCCAGTACGTTGGATTTCGCCATGCAAACCGGCGTTTCAACGTCCACCTCTTGAAGAGGCAGCTCTCGTGTAATTTCAAATGCCATTAGTGTTGCAACTTCGTCTACGAGTTCGCGGAATTCTTTTGTTCCTGTGTTAACGTCGCGGATGAATGTTAGTTTGTGCTGGATGAGCGGGTGATCGAATACGTGTACTTTTGCCATTGAGATCGCTCCTTTTACTTTATCCCATACAGTATAACAGAATGATGTCGTTCGTGGTTGGCTGGTGTGAAGTTTTGAATTGGTAGAAGATTTACACGGCACTGCAGTGGAGTTATTTTGTGTATTTATCAGTAGTGTTGGTTAGTGGATTAATTTATAGGGTTTGTTCGACAGTTCGCTCTGGTTGTCCGACACATCGCGCCGGTTGTCGGACATTGGGCAGGTTTCTTTATCACTAATCATCACTTCTCCATCACTAACCAGAGTTTGTCGATATCGGGACACAATTCACCCGGGTTAAGGGATTAATTGGTAGCGCTTCTCTTGATTTTAGTCCGCCACGATTCTATCCATGAAAAAACCGCCATCCAGAGATGGCGGTTCCGGTAATTTTTATGCGTACAGCTTGTGGTTATCTGTCAGTGCTTTCACTCGTTGTTTAGCTTCCTCTTTCACAGCTTCGTCTTCGTGATTCTTCAGAAGTTTTGCGATAATTGCGCCGACTTCTTTCATATCGTCTTCCTTGAATCCGCGAGATGTTACTGCTGGCGTCCCAATACGGATACCTGAAGTAACGAATGGGCTTTCTTTGTCAAATGGAACCGTGTTTTTGTTCACTGTAATTCCGCATTCATCCAATACATGCTCTGCGACTTTGCCCGTCATTCCTAGGCCCGTCAAGTTGAGGAGTAGTAAATGATTGTCTGTTCCGCCAGAAACGATGTCGATTCCTTCTGCAACAAGCGTTTCACCTAGAGCGACAGCATTCTTTTTCACTTGTTGAATGTATGTCTTGAACTCTGGTTGAGCCGCTTCACCGAATGCAACCGCTTTAGCAGCAATTACGTGCATCAATGGACCGCCTTGAACACCCGGGAAGATCGTCTTGTCTATTTTTTTGCCGTATTGCTCAGCAAACTCCTCATTTACTAAAATCAGTCCGCCGCGTGGTCCGCGCAATGTTTTGTGCGTTGTCGATGTTACGAAATGTGCGTGCGGGACCGGGCTGTTATGCTCACCAACCGCAACTAGTCCAGCGATGTGTGCCATGTCTACCATTAAGAATGCGCCAACTTCATCGGCGATTTCACGGAACTTTTTAAAGTCGATTTCACGCGGGTATGCACTTGCACCCGCTACGATCATTTTAGGCTTATGCTCAAGTGCTTTTTGACGAACGTCTTCGTAGTCAATGCGCTCGTCCGTCTCACTTACGCCGTAATCCACAAAGTTGTATAACTTACCCGAGAAGTTTACCGGGCTGCCGTGTGTTAAATGTCCTCCATGAGATAAATTCATTCCTAAAACTGTATCTCCCGGCTCGAGTACTGTGAAGTATACCGCCATGTTGGCTTGTGCTCCTGAGTGTGCTTGAACGTTTGCATACGCTGCACCAAATAGTTCTTTGACGCGATCACGTGCAAGGTTTTCAACAACATCCACGTGTTCACATCCGCCATAATAACGCTTACCTGGATACCCTTCCGCATACTTGTTTGTAAGGTAAGAACCTTGCGCTTCCATAACCGCTTCAGAGACAAAGTTTTCTGATGCAATCAATTCGATATTAGCGTTTTGACGATTTTTTTCTGCCATAATTGCTTCAAAAACAGCACTATCTTCGCGTTTCACATTGCTCAAATCCATGATCATTTCCCCTTTAGCGTCTATTGTTCTTACTATCTCTCGCATTTTCAGCTTGAGTTATTCGTACTGCGCTCGCGCACCGCCGATCAGTTTCGGTCGGGTGGTCGCACAGGTAACGACTGCTTCACCAATTTGTTTCACAGATGTACGGACGGGAACAGCGACTGGCTTTAACTGCATGCCGATCAAAGTTTGTCCAATGTCGATACCCGCATGTGCTCGCACAGATTCAACGACCACAGCATCTTCCAAATGTTCGTACGCATACGCAGACATTGCTCCGCCTGCACTTCGAACCGGTATGACAGAGACCTCATCAAGTCCGAACTTCCGAGCTGCTTTCCGCTCTATGGTTACTGCACGGTTAATGTGTTCGCAACCTTGAAAGGCAAGATGCAGCTTGTACTGTTCAGCAAATTGAGAAAGGGGGCCATAGAGCGCTTCTCCAACTTCTAGCGCTCCCGCTGTGCCAATTCGTTTACCGGCTACTTCCGATGTCGAACAGCCGACAACGAAAAATGTATTCGGTTCTGGCGGGGCTTGCTCAGCTAGTTCGGCAAGAACTTGCTCTAACTGAAGCCTCCATAAGATATACGCATCCATGCCGATCCCCACTTTCTTAGTTGTTTTCGAGTTTCATCAATTTTTCGATACGACGTTCGTGACGGCCGCCTTCGAAAGGTGTTTCTAACCAAGTTTGTACAATTTCACGTGCAAGACCAGGTCCAATTACGCGCTCGCCCATCGCTAACACGTTAGAATCATTGTGGCCTCGAGTCGCTTTGGCGCTGAATACATCGTGGACAAGTGCACAGCGGATGCCGTTCACTTTATTAGCCGCAATGGACATTCCAATTCCTGTGCCGCAAATTAGAATACCGCGGTCAAACTTTCCTGATGCCACGCCAGCTGTGACTTCTGCTGCATAGTCTGGATAGTCGACAGATTGCCCAGACTCTGGACCAAAGTCTTCAAATTCAATGTGTAATTCAGTTAATAGTTGTGTGATTTCATGACGTAAATTGTTTCCGCCATGATCGGAAGAAATCGCGAGTTTCATTGCGTCCCTCTTTTCATAATATACTTACAACTAATTCTATCATTGTTACAAAGAAAAACACAGTAGGAAGTACATTAGTAAATTTCATAGAATTTTCGCTGTGATGCATACCATTCCATCCAATTACACCATACAAAAAGCCGGCGCGCAGGCCGGCTTTTACTCATTATTCATCGTGAAGTATCGAATTGACGGATAACTCCGTAAAGTGCTTCTGATTGGACTTTCAGTTCACTTGCCAAATTATTAGTCTGTTCAATGGATTGAGCTTGTTCTTCAGTTGCTGCTTGCACTTCTTCCGCACCTGCTGAAGTTTCTTCCGCAATTGCCGCAACTTCTTGTGACTGCTGGGCGGTTTGTTCAATTGTTTTCAGCTGGTGTTCTACGAGTTCCGTGATGCCTGTTATAGAGCTTGCCATATCGGTCACGGTTGAAGCCATTACGACAATACTTTTGTTCGTCTCGTCTGCACGATCCGCTTCTTGAACAGCAGTTTTCACTTGTGACTCTATTTCCTTCACTACTTTTGCTACATCCGATTGAATTGTACCGACAAGTCCGCCGATCATTTTTACCGCCTTCGAACTTTCATCCGCAAGAATACGAACTTCTTCTGCAACAACAGCAAAACCTTTTCCGTGTTCACCAGCTCGCGCAGCCTCAATCGATGCATTTAATGCCAATAAATTCGTCTGATTCGCAATACCGCCGACCAATTGGACGATTTCACCAATCTTTTGTGCATTGCGATTTAATTCTTGAATTGTAGACAGTGATGCTTCACTTTGCGTAGACATTTCACGAATCCCGACAACCAGCGCGTGATATGCGTCCGTCGTCTGCGTGAGTTCTGCAAGCATCGCACTCGACTGATTAGAGGATTCATCCGCACGGCTATTGACGTCCGCCGCAATAGCTCGAACGTCTTCCATCGCTTCTGCCGTCTCTTGAATCGCCACTGCTGAAGCCTCTGCTCCTGCAGAGATTTCCACAATCGTCGACGCAATTTGCTCTGCCTGTTTCGATGCAGAACCCGTTTCGTTATGTAACACTTCTACAGAACGGGAAGTTTTCTCAAAGTTCGTTTCAATTTGCCCTACAATTTCACGCAAATTGACTACAACCTGTTGGAACGCTTCGGCAACGGATCGGATTTCATCGGACGAATTAGGCAGTTCAATATCAGTCCCGATTTTTCCTTCCGCAATTCGCATTGCTTCCTTCTCTAGATTTTGCAGCGGCCTAGTTAAGATTGTACTGAAAAGTGCCGCAAGCACACCAGACCAAAAAATACCCATTGCATACGTCAAAATACCGAACCACATCGGACTTACATTCGGAAAAAATTGAGGTTGTATAAAATTAATAAATACTGCACTCGTCGAATACGTGACAATCGCGAGAATGGTTACGAATAAGACAAGTTTCCATTTAAGTCCAAACTTTTTCTTTTCTTCATTCATCTTTTTTCCCCCATCAGCTTGCGAGCGAGCACGTCAATTCGTTCGGACAGCTCTTCAAATGTCTGTTTATAACTAGTTAAGTCTCCACCGTATGGATCTTGAATGTCGTATGGGCTGGTACCTGTATACTCGTTCAAAGTGTGTATTTTACTAGCTTCATTAACAAACCTTCTTTTTAAAATGTCTTTGTGAGAATTTGTCATCGTTAGAACCAAATCTGCCCATTCCATATCCTGTTCTGTAAAAGTTCGTGATGACGGCGCGGCCGGCATCCCATGTTCTTCCAAAATAGATCGTGAATGATTAGAAATCGGCAATCCGTCTGTCGCATATACACCTGCCGAACGAACTACGACACCTGGAATCTTTTTTGATTTTAAAATTCCTTCCGCTAAAGGACTTCTGCAAGTATTTCCTGTACAAATAAAGCAAATATTCATCATTTATCACCTATCTTCATACTACCTGATTTGTCATGAAATCGGAATAGTTATTTTCATGAAATCCATGACAATATCCCCATACAAATTAATACAATACCCGCAAATTGCCGTAATATACTTCTAGAGCGAGGGGATATTGTAAAATTCGTTCGTAATGCAGCGTAGGAAAGAACTAATGACAAGATGCCTGTTGATAAGATGAAGAGGTATTTGTTTAAGTGCATTAATCCAAAAGACATACTTACAGAAAATCCATCAAGACTTACTGCAACCGCGATGAGTAAGGGCCCCGTAACTTTCATATTTTTTGGATCCTCTTCTTGCAGAATCATGTGCAAGCCGATTAATCCAAGAATCACACTTGATAGAATGCTGCTCCAGTCGGTAAAAATTTCCGCAGAAAACTCCCCTGCCACAAAACCGACTAAAGGAAATAACACATTTAAAAATGCAGTCCACAAGGCCACTAACCATTTTCGTTTCCTTACAACGAGTAATGTGTAAATAACGAGGATATCAATTGTGGTAACTAGCGCTGCAACGAATTCTACCAATAGAAGAAACCTCCCCAGAGTTTACGCCAGTCCATCTTATGCGGCGCCTAGGGAGGTCATTCATGAAAACTATTAAATTACCGTACCTTAACCATCTCACAAAAACGCACAAGATGTATTATTGGAATTTATCCACAGAATACCGCTTGCCGTCCGCAGCCTTATTCAATCGATTCATGACAGCTATTCCCATTCCTTCAAGGGGTGCTTCTACAGCTAAAATAATATCTGCAGCTGTCCCATCGCAAGCTCGGAGTGCATCATATAAATTCGAAGCTAACTGACTCAAGTCTGCGCGCTTACCTGTGGCGAAGTACCAATCGGGGACATCGGTCGTCAGTTCATCCGGTCCGATGACCGCAACTTTGTGGCTGTCAGCAGAAAACGATTTAACAGCGTTATCAATCGTCTCACCATTTGGTTCAATCAGCCACACTGGGGCATTGGGTGAATAATGTTTATACTTCATACCGGGTGCACGAGGTGCTTCGGATTCCGCAGCACTTGTTTCCGAACGGACAGGACCAATGACTGCTTCGATCATTTCTGCCGTGATGCCTCCTGGACGCAAAATGGCTGGAGGCGTCGATGTCATATCGATGACTGTTGACTCTACACCCACACCCGTCGCACCGCCGTCCAGGATGAACGGGATTCTTCCATCCATATCTTGCGCTACATGACTTGCTTTTGTCGGGCTAGGTTTCCCGCTTCGGTTCGCACTCGGAGCTGCAAGAGGACCACCTAACAATCGAAGCAGCCGAAGGGCAACTGGATGGTCCGGCATACGCAGACCGACTGTGCCCTTTCCTACTGTTACACTTTTCGCAATAACACCTGGTTTTTCATGAAAGATTAAAGTGAGAGGCCCTGGCCAAAACGCGTCCATTAGTTCGCTAGCACTTGCAGGAATAGGGTCAGCATACAAGCTAACCTCTTCTTTTGTTCCAATATGTACAATTAGCGGATTGTCCGACGGTCGGCCCTTTGCTTCAAAAACCTTTTTTGTCGCATCAGGATCTGTAGCAAGAGCGCCAAGTCCGTACACTGTTTCGGTTGGAAACGCGACAAGTCCTCCATTTCTCAAACAATCCACAGTTTGTTGATAACTTTCATCGTTATCCACACATTTATCCACTTTCACGATGTGTGTGTTCATAATCTCATCCTCCTTTTTACCGCTCCTCAACAAGTTACCCACATTTTTCAGTGGATATCCTTATGCAAACCAAGAAGTTATCCACTCCCACACAAAGAATTTCACTTCTTCTTCGCTCTCTTTTTCAGTTTCTTCTGCATAACAGACCTTCGGAAAAATTGAACACCACCAGTTCGTTCCACGACCGCTTCCAATTGTTAAAATATACGCATCGTACACATCTTGAGGATAAATTCCAAATTCAGATCGCTTCGCAGGAAACAATGCCATTTTTCTTTCGAGTGTTACTGGACGATCCGGTGAATTCAATTCCGCTACAGTTAGCATATCTGCTTCAAGCTTAGCTAGCTCCACCAGCAATTCTGCTTCCGTTGCAGCACGCGCGATAGCGCCCGCGATCATCGGTTCAATTTCTTGTTGGATTCTTGCTTTAACTTCTTGGTCGGCAGTTGTATCAGAGTGTGCAAGAATTCGATAGCGGATCGGCTCTTCACTCGAATGCTCTTGAAAGAGTGAAAGAATCGCTTGAAGCATAATCAATATAAGAACAAATTCAATAAGTGCAATTGCTCTCTTTCTCCATTTATAAGACACTTCATGAGTAATTGTTGGTTGTGATGCGAACTGTGGATAATCTGGTAACATGTTCATCCCCTCCTGTCCTTCATTGTGGACAGGTTTGGAAGAGTTTATTCACTGAATCTCACAAAATATCATTCGGTCTTTTCCATTCAAGTCTTGAACGAGTTCGACCTTCGCTTTAGGGAACGCTTTCTGGAATAATGATTGGACAGCAGCACCTTGCTGGTAACCAATCTCTAATCCAATCAATGCTCTCTCATTCATAATACTAGGAAGGGTTTCGGATAACTTTCGATAGAGTGCAAGACCGCTCTCTTCTGCAAATAAAGCGCTGTGAGGTTCATAGTTCACCACAGTCGGTGACATAGAAGTCGCTTCTTCCTGATCAATATAAGGAGGGTTCGATAAAATAACGTCCCATTTTTCACCGCTAAGCGGCTGCGCTAGGTCACCCTGTCTAAAATTAATGTGCGCCCCGTTCTTCTCAGCGTTTTTTCTAGCAATCGTCAGCGCTGCTTCACTAATATCGGTTGCCGTCATCCTTACGTTTGAATATTCGAGTTGAAATGTTACGGCAATGGCTCCGCTGCCTGTCCCAATATCCGCTGCAAGAATCGATTCATCCCCAAATATCTTAGCAGCTCGTCCTAAAGCCCCTTGGACAAGTTCTTCTGTTTCTGGCCTCGGAATCAGAACGTCTTCAGAAACAATAAACGGCCGTCCATAAAACCATTCCTGTCCGATGATATGCTGAACCGGCTTACCCGTTAACAGTTCTGCAGCAAGCACTTCGAATCGTTTTGCTTTCGGTTCCGTCAATGGTTCTCTTAATTCCGCGAGCAATGAAGCACGTGATAACTCTGTCACGTGTTCCATTAATAACAATGCGGCATTTAGATCCAGTTGTCGGTTGGCAAGTTGAATCTCCAAGCGTTTAAGCGTTTGATGGATTGTCTCAATCATTCGATTCCAGACTTTCTAATCTGCGTGCCTGATCTTCCAGTGTTAACGCGTCCATCAACTCATCCATTTTACCCTCGATAATCTGGTCCAATTTTTGAATTGTCAAACCGATTCGATGGTCGGTTACCCGGTTTTGAGGGAAGTTGTACGTTCGGATTCGTTCCGAGCGGTCGCCTGTTCCGACAGCTGACTTACGTTTTTCATCGTATTCAGCCTGTGCTTCGGATTGGAATTTGTCGTAAACCCGGGCACGCAGCACTTTCATCGCTTTTTCTTTGTTTTTGATTTGTGATTTTTCATCCTGAATTGAAACCGTGATGCCGGTTGGTAAGTGTGTCAGCCGGACAGCTGACATTGTTGTGTTAACGGATTGTCCTCCTGGTCCGGAAGAAGCAAACGTATCTGTTCGTATATCTTTATCATGCAATTCAATTTCAACTTCTTCAGTTTCTGGTAATACAGCGACCGTTGCTGTGGAAGTGTGAATTCTCCCACCGGATTCTGTTTCCGGAACACGCTGTACACGATGAGCCCCGTTTTCAAATTTCAGTTTAGAATACGCGCCTTTTCCACTTACCATGAAGATAATCTCTTTAAATCCTCCGAGTTCAGTCGGTGCGGAGTCCATTACTTCAATTTTCCAATGGTTTAATTCCGCAAAGCGGCTGTACATACGGTAAAGTTTAGCTGCAAATAGTGCGGCTTCGTCGCCGCCTGCCGCTCCTCGAATTTCCATGATGACGTTTTTATCATCGTTCGGATCTTTTGGAACTAATAATAGCTTGAGTCGATCCTCCAATACTTCGATGGAGTCGTTAAGCTCCGACAGTTCAGCTTTTATGAGTTCCTCCATATCCGCGTCTGTCGCTTCTTCCAGCATTTCTTTGGCTTCTTGCTTTTCTTCTAGCGTTTGTTTGTATTCACGATAGGTCTCTACCGTTTCCTGGAGGTCTGATTGTTCCTTAGAATACGTTCTGAGTTTGTTCATATCACTTACAACATCCGGATCACTCAGCAATTCGTTAAGTCTCTCATATCGATCTTCGACGGCTTGAAGTCTGTCATACATGGTAGGTTCACCTCTTAAGTAGTTTAGTCTTAATGTTATTGTACGGGATTGTTGGCTTCAAATATACTAGAAGCAATAGGGGAATGTGCAGTGTTTGATGAATTACTTCCGAAATCAAGAAAAGGATGCCTAGAAGGTCAGTAAGCACTGCCCCCTGCGACACCCTGTTTTGCAGGCTTTTATGAAAATCCGCACATATCATTCTGCGTGCGACTGAATAGAAACGCCTTTTGGGACATCATGGTGCATGCGACATCTTGGTTCATAAGCTTCTGCCGCACCTACTAAAATGACAGGATCATCAAATCCCGCAGGTTTACCATTGATGAGACGCTGGGTTCGGCTTGAAGGTGAACCGCAAATCGTACAAACAGCTTGGAGTTTCGTGACCATTTCAGCAATCGCCATAATTCTAGGCATTGGACCGAATGGTTCCCCGCGGAAGTCCTGATCGAGTCCGGCAACGATTACACGGAATCCATGATCTGCCAGCTCCATGACAGCATCAACAATTCCGTCATCAAAAAATTGGGCTTCATCAATTGCTATGACATCACAGTCGTCCGTTACTTGTGAAACGATGTCCGCAGAACATGCGACAGGCAATGCAATCACAGTTGTTCCGTTGTGACTGACGACAGCTTCTTCACTGTAACGGTCGTCCAATTCGGGTTTAAATACTGCAATCTTCTGTTTAGCAAATTGGGAACGGCGAATCCGACGAATCAGTTCTTCAGATTTCCCTGAAAACATACTGCCGCATATGACTTCAATCCATCCGCCTTGCATAGATACGTACATGGTGAATCCCCTTTCGTATGTCGGAAAAATAAGGATAAATGCAAGTTAAAATAAAATTCCCGCCCGGCGCAATGCACCGGACGGGAACTGGAAAGCCGTTCTTACTTGCCTTCTTCTTTGATGCCATATTTTTTGTTGAAGCGGTCGACACGGCCGTCCGCTGCAGCAAATTTCTGACGTCCAGTGTAGAATGGGTGGCATTCTGAACAAACTTCTACTTTAATGTCTTCTTTGACAGAACCTGTTTCGAATGTGTTACCACATGAACATGAAACAGTTGATAGTTTGTAATCTGGGTGAATTCCTACTTTCATCGGTCTCTCTCCTCTCGCCCTGGACCATCTGGTACAGAGTTTTTATTCTGGTCGGCTTTCGCCTTTCCAGTAAAAGACAGATGCCTTACACGACCCGTGTATGTCAGTCGTATATGAATCATATGAGTTAATTTTATCAAATTGTTTGGATGTGCGCAAGGTTTTTGTTTGAGAAAGTTACGTAGTAAATCACCATTCAAGGGAATGTGATCATAAATTCCGGATTCCGCTCATAAACTCTAGAATGTGATCATAAATTCCGGATTCCGCTCATAAACTCTAGAATGTGATCATAAATTCTCGATTCCGCTCATAAACGTTGGGATGTGATCATAAATCTCTGATTCCGCTCATAAACTTAGATATGTGATCATAAATTCCGGATTCCGCTCATAAACTCAGAAATGTGATTATAAATTCCCGATTCCGCTCATAAACTCAGAAATATGATCATAAATTCCGAATTCCGCTCATAAACTCAGAAATATGATCATAAATTCCGAATTCCGCTCATAAACTCTAGAATGTGATCATAAATCTTGAAAAACGCTCATAAACTCGCCGCCAGTCGCCCATCATCGGCGAAGTTGAAGATTCAATCTTGATCTGGAGGTAAAAAAGCAGGCAGCCATCGATTGGCTGCCTGCTTTTTATTTATTTAAACTTTCGGGGATGCTGCCAAGCCTTTCACCTTAGGATAGTGCTGCTCCTAACGCTTCGCTTTTGCTACATAGCCGCCTCCGCTTTAGAGTAACCCTTTACCGTTACGCTGATTTTTCATATCACCGTTCAACTTCTCGAAGAACTCGATGTTGGATTTTGATTGGCGCAGTTTTTTTAGGAAACGTTCTGCAAAATCAGGTGCGTCTGAAAATGTTTTTCGGATTGCCCATAGTTTTTCAAGCTGGTTTGCAGGAACGAGGAGCTCTTCTTTACGTGTACCCGAGCGACGAATGTCGATTGCCGGGAAGATTCTACGCTCTGCCAGTGTTCTGTCCAGATGAAGTTCCATGTTGCCTGTTCCTTTGAATTCCTCGTAAATAACTTCGTCCATACGTGATCCTGTATCGACTAGTGCAGTTGCAAGGATTGTTAAGCTGCCGCCTTCCTCCAAGTTACGGGCAGCTCCGAAGAAGCGTTTTGGACGATGGAAAGCAGCCGGGTCAATTCCGCCTGATAATGTCCGTCCGCTCGGCGGAATAATTAGGTTGTATGCCCGAGCAAGTCGCGTAATGGAGTCCATCAGAATGACGACATCCCGTTTGTGTTCAACCAAGCGCATTGCGCGTTCCAGTACTAGCTCTGCTACTTTAACATGGTTTTCAGGAACTTCGTCAAATGTAGAGCTTACGACGTCTGCATCGACTGATCGTTCGATATCCGTTACTTCCTCGGGACGTTCATCGATTAGTAAAACAATCAATTCCGCATCGGGATGATTCGTTGTAATGGAGTTGGCAATTTCTTTAAGAAGCATCGTTTTCCCTGCTTTTGGCGGTGCAACAATGAGACCGCGCTGTCCGAATCCTACAGGTGAAACTAAGTCCATGATTCGTGTGGATAAATTTCGTGATTCTGTTTCAAGCTTAATGTGTCGTGTTGGATATAGAGGTGTAAGTGCCGGGAAGTGAACACGTTCTCTAGCTACTTCAGGGTTCTGACCATTTACCGCTTCCACTTGAAGAAGACCATAATACCGCTCATTTTCTTTTGGCGGGCGCACTTTTCCTGTGACTTTGTCGCCATTTCTCAAATCGAATCTGCGGATTTGAGAAGCAGAGATGTAAATGTCTTCAGAGCTTGACGAGTAATTGATCGGACGCAAGAAGCCATAACCTTCGGATTGAATGATTTCTAGAACGCCTTCCATGAAGAAAAAGCCTTCTTGTTCGGCACGTGATTTTAAAATAGAAAAGATCAGTTCTTTTTTCGTCAGTTTGCTGTAATAGCTGATTTTGTATTGTTTGGCAAGAGCATACAGCTCTTTTAGCGTCATGTTTTCCAAGTCAGCTAGGGTTATCATCGTCATTATTCGCACCACTCTTTTAAAGTTTGACTCTGTTAGAAACAAGGGTAGATCGTACCTTGGATAGGTGTCTTAAGGCAGTCAGCAATGACACAATTTGTTCTTCAGGAACGAGTTCACAAAAAACAAAACGAATTGCACTCTTTTATTGTAACAAACAGAGATTTAGATTTAGGGTAAGTATTCTGGGGATACAGTTGTCAACTGCAAAGATACAGAAGAATTGCCCGGCGTTTGTGCCGGGCAGTTTGGAGTGGTTCTTAGTCTTTCATCACAAGATGAGGTTTTTTGTCCATACTATGTCTTCCTTCTACAAAACGAATAGTTCCAGACTTTGAACGCATTACAAGTGAATGCGTTTTTGAATGTCCGCCAGTGAATTGCACACCGCGAAGAAGCTCGCCGTCTGTTACACCCGTTGCCGCAAAGATTGCGTCGTCGCCTTTAACAAGATCATCCATATAAAGGACTTTATCGACATCGATACCCATTTTCACGCAACGCTCGCGTTCTGCGTCATTCATCGGGATCAGTTTACCTTGAATTTCTCCTCCAAGGCATTTCAAACCAACTGCTGAAATAACACCTTCAGGTGCGCCGCCAAGACCGAATAGAATGTCAACGCCAGTACCTTCAAACGCTGTGTTAATAGCTCCTGCTACATCACCATCATTGATGAGTTTAATACGAGCTCCCGCAGAACGGATTTCCTCGATGATATCTGCATGACGTTCACGATTCAGAACCGTTGCCGTAATTTCATTCAACTTTTTGTTTTTAGCTTTCGCAACAGCTTTCAAGTTATCCGTCACAGAAGCGTTTATGTCGATTTTACCGACAGCTTCTGGACCGACAGCAATTTTGTCCATATACATATCAGGAGCATTCAGGAGATTTCCTTTGTCCGCGATAGCGATGACCGCGAGTGCATTCCAGCCGCCTGAGGCTACGATGTTTGTCCCTTCAAGCGGGTCAACCGCAACATCAACAAATGGTCCATGGCCCGTTCCAAGCTCTTCCCCAATGTATAGCATGGGTGCTTCGTCCATTTCACCTTCACCGATCACAACTACGCCTTGCATAGGAATTGTGTCGAATACTGTTCGCATTGCTGTTGTCGCTGCGTCGTCCGCCTCGTTTTTCAAACCTCGTCCCATCCAGTGCGATGCAGCAACTGCCGCCGCCTCTGTCACACGTACAAGTTCCATCGATAAACTGCGTTCCATCTCTAGAATTCCTCCCGTTTTTCTGCAAAGTTGCAGATGGTATGACCGTCTCAATCGTTCAACCTATTATAGCACACGATTTCATGAGCACTAAACTGTTTTATTATTTGCTTTGCGAATCGTCTTCATCAGGAACTTCCACTTTTTCAATGTCAGCGCCAAGACCATGCAGTTTCTCAATCAAGCCGCCATAACCACGTTCAATGTGTGAAATTCCTTGAATTTCAGTTTCGCCTTCAGCGATCAACCCTGCAATTACCAGTGCCGCACCCGCGCGCAAATCACTCGCCTTCACTTTCGCTGCATGAAGCGGCGTCGGCCCATGAATGATCGCAGAGCGTCCTTCTACTCTGCTGCTCGCATTCATCGTACGGAGCTCGTCAATTTGCTTAAAGCGTGCCGAATAAATCGTATCCGTCAGCATCGATGCCCCATCAGCTTGTGTCGATAACACACAGAACGGCTGCTGTAAATCTGTTGGAAAACCAGGATAAACAAGTGTTTTCACATCGACTGCCTGTAGTGATTTCGGTTTCGGAATAAAGATCTTTTCCTCGTCCTCTTCTACAACGACGCCCATTTCACGAAGTTTAGCGGTGACCGCCTCAACGTGCAATGGAATGACGTTATCGATTGTGACACCGTCTCCCGCAGCTGCCGCCATGATCATGAACGTTCCAGCCTCAATGCGGTCAGGAATAATTGTATGCCTTGTGCCGCTTAAACGCTCCACGCCTTCAATGCGAATGACGTTTGTTCCAGCACCTTTAATATTTGCTCCCATATTCGATAATAATGTTGCCACATCTATAATTTCTGGCTCTTTTGCAGCATTTTCAATGACTGTGCGGCCTTTAGCCATTACTGCAGCAAGCATGATATTAATAGTTGCACCCACACTGACGATATCGAGATAAATTTTAGCGCCTTTTAATTCATCCGCACGTAAATAGATTGCACCGTGCTCGTTTGTAACTTTAGCGCCAAGTGCTTCGAATCCTTTAATGTGCTGATCGATCGGTCTTGGACCTAAGTGGCAGCCACCTGGAAGTCCAATAACCGCTTTTTTAAATTTCCCAAGCATTGCACCCATTAAATAATAAGAGGCGCGCAATTTTTTCACGTTACCATTTGGAAGCGGCATGGAAATCATTTCAGTTGGATCAATCGTCATTGTTCCATCTGTAAAGTCGACTGTTCCGCCGATGTCTTCTAATAGGTTTTGCAATGTATGGACATCGGAAATTTCGGGCAACCCTTCAATTGTGACAGGAGTATCCGCTAAAATCGATGCAGGTATTAATGCGACTGCACTATTTTTTGCACCGCTGACTTTAATATTTCCTTTAAGAGAGGTACCGCCTTTTATTTTATATACTTCCATTTCAATCTCCTTTACACAATCACTTGTTGTCGCGGGCTTCCCAATCTTTCAAGAATTGGTCAATTCCCTTTTCTGTCAGTGGATGGCTGAACAGCTGCTGAAGTACTTTAAACGGCACTGTTGAGATATGAGCACCTGCAAGTGCGCCGTTTGTAATTTGTTGTGGACTGCGGATAGATGCCGCAATAATTTCAGTGTCAATATTGTGGATTGTGAAGATATCCGCAATCGTTTCGATTAAAGCAAGACCGTCTTGTCCGATATCGTCAAGTCTGCCAATGAACGGAGAAACGTATGTAGCTCCAGCTCGCGCTGCCATAAGTGCTTGGTTTGCACTAAAAATAAGCGTTACATTCGTTTTGATTCCTTCAGCTGAAAATACTGAACATGCTTTTAAGCCTTCAGCTGTCATTGGAAGTTTCACTGTAATATTCGGTGCAATTGCAGCCAATTCCCGTCCTTCTTTAATCATTCCTTCTGCATCGAGAGAAATAACCTCTGCGCTGACAGAACCTGGAACGAGCGCTGTAATTTCTTTTAAACGATCGTGGAAAGAAATATTTTCTTTTGCTACGAGTGATGGATTTGTTGTAACGCCAGACAAAATCCCCCAGCTGTGTGCTTCTTTAATCTCTTCAAAGTTTGCTGTATCAATGAAAAACTTCATAATTCGTTTACCCCTCTCAAATTGAAAAGGAGGAGATCCATCCGTTTTCGGGATGTCTCCCCCTATTGTTTTTTTGTTTAGTACTATTAGCCGTTCAAAATGGAAGTACTGTTACGCTTTGTTTGAACTTCCAAACTCGCGCATTTTTCCTATTACTGTTTCTTGGATTGCCTCACGCATAGGTGTCAAGAATTTACGCGGGTCGTAAACTTCCTGGTCCGCTGCAAGTGCTTCACGAACTTTTTTCGTTCCTTGAATCTGATTTTCAGTATTCACGTTAATCTTAGAAGTCCCAAGTGAGATAGAACGTTGAATATCTTTCGTTGGAATTCCAGTTCCCCCGTGAAGGACGAGCGGAAGATCAGATTGGTTCGAAATTTCTTCCATTTCTTTGAACCCTAGGTTGGGTTCCCCTTTATAAGGACCGTGAACTGAGCCTAATGCAGGTGCTAAACAGTCAATTTGGGTTTCATCGACAAGTCGTTTGCATTCTGCAGGATTTGCATACATAACTCCTTCAGCAATCACGTCGTCCTCTTGACCACCAACTAAACCAAGTTCAGCTTCGACAGAGACATTTTTAGGATGTGCATATTCTACAACTTTTTTCGTGATTTCAATATTTTCTTCGATAGGTTTCGATGAGGCATCGATCATAACCGATGTAAATCCAGCGTCAATCGCTTCTTTACACTTTTCAAAGCTAGAGCCATGATCTAAATGGATTGCAACAGGTACAGTGATTTTGTAGTCATGCATAAGACCTTTCACCATGTGAACGACCGTTGTAAAACCACCCATGTAACGAGCTGCACCTTCAGATACACCTAGAATTACTGGGGACTTTTCTGCTTCAGCAGCTTTTAAAATCGCTTGTGTGTATTCAAGGTTGTTCAGGTTAAATTGCCCAATTGCATAACCTTCACGTTTACCTTTAATCATCATTTCTTTCATGGATACGAGTGCCAAATGGAGTTCCTCCTTCGAATATTGAAACAGAATGTGTTGAAATGTTTTAATTTGATAGATACCTGTTCTATCATATCAAAAAAACACCGCCACTTCCACTTAAGGAGTCATTCCTATTTTTCTCGCATCATCTCGTTAATTGTACTTCTCACTTCATGTATGTCGAAAGGTTTGGTAAAATAATGATCAGCTAAATGGAGTACAGGCGAATTCTCAGATTCAATATCGTCATAAGCTGTCATCATGATAACCGGAAGCTTTGGACGTTTACTTTTCATGTTTTGCAAAACCTCACTGCCATCCATACCGGGCATTTTCATGTCCAGCAAGACGCAGTCTGGTGCATCGGATTCCATTCGCATCAACGCTTCTTTTCCGTTTGATGCAAGTATTATGTCGTATCCTTCACTTTTAAAGACTTCTTTAAGAAGTAGACGAATTCCAGCTTGATCGTCCACGATTAGCAGCTTCATTGAGTGACCCCCTCTACTATTTGAGCCAATGTTCTATAAACCTCGAATATTATTATTAATTTGACAAAAGGTTGGTAACTCCTTCTTTTATCGCCAAACACTTTTGAATTCCCTATACTATTCTTATGGAGGTGAGCGTATGAAAATGTTAACGACACAAATTGCTGGTCTTCTTCAGCGAATCGCAACTAAGCAAGAAGAGGCGATTGAAGATACTGCACGCTTGCTGGCACAGGCAGCTGTTGGAGACGGGCAAGTTGTCATTTACGGCAGTAAAGAAATGAACGGGATTTTAACAAATGCAACTGAAGGCGCGGAATCATTTGCGTATGCAACTCGAATGGCGGCTGACGTAAATCCCCAATCCACGGATCGCGTTTGGTTATTCACACGAAATGCTCATGATGAAGAGGCTCTTGAGTTTGCCCGGTTTTTATCAAGCCAAGCGATCTCTTTTGCTGCAGTCGCGGCAGATAAAGCATCCGAAACAAATGAATTAGCAGAGCTCGCAGATGCTTACATCTCAACTGGGATAACTAAAGGCCTGCTGCCAAATGACGAAGGAGACCGCGTTGTTCAGCCGCACTTGCTGGCTTCGTTATTTGTTTACGAAGCAGTCAAACTTTCTTATGATGAAATGCTGACGGACTTGTAATAAGTACCTGAAATAATCCTATGTATATCAATTGATGAATTACTGATATTGATAACATTAAAAAAATCCCTCTTTTGCTAAATGCTAAAGAGGGATTTTTTAACTTATTAGTTTTGACGAGCGAGTACTGCTTCGACAAAGCCTTTGATAAGCGGTTGAGGACGTGTTGGACGTGATACGAATTCTGGGTGGAACTGACATCCGATGAAGAATGGATGGTTAGGCAATTCGATAATTTCAACTAAACGCTCATCCGGGCTAATTCCTGAAACCACAAGCCCCGCCTTTTCAAACCGATCTTGATACGCTGTGTTGAACTCGTAACGATGACGATGACGCTCTTCAACTAGCTCCTCGCCATAGGCTTCGAATGCTTTAGATCCTTTTTTCACTTCACAAGGATAACTGCCAAGACGCAACGTGCTTTCGTCTTCACGGCCATTACGGTAGTCCGGGTGTAACAAGAAGATAGGATCTGTTGTGTGAGCATCGAATTCTACAGAATGCGCTTGTCCTAAGCCCATTACATCGCGTGCATATTCAACTGCCGCGAGCTGCATACCTAGTCCTGTTCCTAGGAATGGTAAGTTGTTTTTACGGGCATACGCAATTGCATGGATCATTCCATCCACACCACGTTCGCCGAAACCTGCAGGAACAAGCAATCCGTCAACGTCAGCCAACAATTCTGCAACGTTATCTTTCGAGATTTCTTCTGAATTAATCCACTTAATGTCGACATCTGCGTCAAACGCATATCCTGCATGGTAAAGTGCTTCTACAAGTGAAATGTATGCGTCTTGGAGCTCAACGTATTTTCCAACTAGCGCGACGCGAACTGTTTTAGACAAGTTCTTTACCAGACTAACCAGTTTTCTCATTTCATCCATTTCAGGCTGCTTCACGTCTAAGCCAAGGAAATCCACGACGATATCGTCCATTTTTTGTTCATGTAAACGAAGTGGTACTTCATACAAAGTTTCAGCATCTGTTGCTTCGATGACTTCTTCCGGCTTAATGTTGCAGAATAGAGCAATTTTATCTTTCATTTCTTGCGGAATTGCGTATTCGCTGCGGAGAACGATCATATTTGGCTGAATTCCAAGACTGCGCAATTCTTTTACGCTGTGCTGGGTTGGTTTAGTTTTCATTTCCCCAGCCGCTTTCAGATAAGGGACAAGCGTGTTGTGGATATACATAACATCGTCTTTTCCTAGATCTGTTTTCATTTGACGAATTGCTTCTAGGTATGGAAGTGATTCGAAATCCCCTACACTGCCGCCGATTTCAGTAATGACGACATCTGCGTGCATTTCCTGTCCCGCGCGTTTGATAAGTGTTTTGATTTCGTTTGTAATGTGCGGAATGACCTGAACAGTTGCGCCGTTATACTCGCCATTTCGTTCTTTTTGAAGCACTAGTGAATACACTTTACCCATCGTGATATTGGAGTACTGGTTTAGGTCGATATCGATGAAGCGCTCATAGTGACCGATGTCAAGATCCGTTTCTGCACCATCCTGCGTGACGAATACTTCACCGTGCTGAAGTGGGCTCATCATAGTTGGATCGATGTTAATATATGGGTCAAACTTTTGCATTGTTACTTGCAAGCCTCTATTTTTTAGAAGTCTGCCTAGTGAAGCTGCGTTTATGCCTTTTCCGAGTGAGGAAACGACACCGCCTGTAATGAATATATATTTCGTCATGAATGATTCCTCCAATGTGTGTAATAGTCGGGAAAAGCTGATTTGACAAGGTTCAATAACGAAAAAACGCCCCTGCTGCAGTATTCTCTGCAGAAGGAGCGCTTAAACATCCGTTCGTTTGTCCTTTAAAAAGGAGCCCAATTAGATTGTATAGCGGATGACTTTGTAAGTCAAGGAACGATTATAATTCTTCGTCTTCGTCCTCTTCTTCATCCTCATCCTCTTCTTCGTCTAGATCGATGTCTTCATCAGGAATGATTTCAAGACCTTCTGCCGGGTCATCGACTTCGTCTTCGTCGTCCTCTACATCGTCTTCGTCATCATCGTCCAATTTTTCGTCACCAAGTTCTTCATAGTCTTCTTCGAAGATTTCTTCGTCCAAGTCTTCCAACTCTTCTAAGTCTTCATCGTCATCGTCTGAGACTTTTTTCTTTTTCTTACGTACCTTTACGACTGGCGCTGTTTCTTCTTCGATTTGGTCAACTGGGTACCATTCACGCAGCGCCCAGCCTCCGTCGTTCATGGCCATGAAGCGTCCGTCGATGTTAAGGTCTGTATAAAACTGCGGCAGACGTGACTCCATATCTTTTTTAGTGTATCCAGCTAAACTGCGGATTTCGTCCATTAGTTTTTGAAATAAGATGGGTTCACGACGATCGTCAAAGATCGCATAAGTAATGTCGATAAGTGATTCTTCTTTTAGTTGCTCTTTTGTCATGTTTTTAAAATCCACGAGACGCACGTCCTTTCTATGTCTTCTGTCACTCGTTCATGTATCTAACGGTGTTGCTTTGTTACTGTGTTTTTCTTTTACTGCGGAATCGTTTTAGCTCTTTCCAGCTGATAAACAATAAATATACGGCCGTGAGTAGGAAGGGCACTGCACCGAATCCCTCACCATAGAGTAGATATATCAGTACAATTAATGTGATAATAATAACAAGATGAAGCGTCATCTTCAACTACCTCACCCCTTTTCGGCCATTCTTTATAGTATACGTCCAAATCATGCTTAAAATCCACTGTAAATAATTTAGAGTGGGATAAAATCTTCTCTCATCCAAACCGTCGCAAGAGACGAGCCTTCATTTCATATTGTGGACATCGTTGCCTTTCGGGTGAAAGCTGTCATATCCTTCGTGGTGAACCAGGTTATAAAGATATACGTACTAAAAAGAGCATGGGAAATCCCACGCTCTATTTCGGTGTATTTTACATATTTCTGCGGTATTGGCCGCCTACTTCGTATAAGGCATTAGTGATTTGACCGAGACTTGCGACTTTGACGGTGTCCATGAGTGCCTCAAAGATGTTACCGCCAGAGATGGCAAGTTGCTTGAGGTCAGCCAGCGCTTGTTCAGCTTCGCTGCTATGCGCGGATTGGAACGTGCGCAAGTTTTTAATCTGCGTTTCTTTTTCCTCTTGTGTAGCGCGTGCAAGTTCCATGCTGTCGATGTCTTCTTCAGACGGCGGGTTCGGGTTCAAATAAGTGTTGACACCGATGATTGGTAATTCGCCTGAGTGCTTTTTCATCTCGTACAACATAGATTCTTCTTGAATCTTTCCTCGTTGGTACTGCGTTTCCATTGAACCAAGAACACCGCCGCGGTCGTTCAGTTTGTCGAATTCCTGAAGGACTGCTTCTTCGACAAGATCCGTCAGTTCTTCTGCAATGAAGGATCCTTGAAGCGGATTTTCGTTTTTCGATAGTCCGTGCTCTTTTGTAATAATCATCTGAATCGCCATTGCACGGCGAACGGATTCTTCTGTTGGTGTGGTAATCGCTTCATCATAGGCATTGGTGTGCAGCGAGTTACAGTTGTCTTGCAATGCCATAAGTGCTTGCAATGTTGTCCGGATATCATTGAAGTCAATTTCTTGTGCATGGAGCGAACGGCCAGAAGTCTGAACGTGGTACTTCAGCTTTTGACTGCGGTCGTTAGCGCCATATTTTTCACGCATTGCAACCGCCCAAATGCGGCGTGCGACACGGCCTATGACTGTATATTCCGGATCGAGACCGTTCGAGAAGAAGAACGATAAGTTCGGTGCGAAGTCATCGATATTCATGCCGCGGCTCAAGTAATACTCAACGTACGTGAAGCCGTTTGCAAGTGTGAAAGCGAGCTGAGAAATCGGATTCGCGCCGGCTTCAGCAATGTGATAACCCGAAATGGACACAGAATAATAGTTTCTGACCTTTTTGTTGATGAAATACTGCTGGATGTCCCCCATCATGCGGAGCGCGAATTCTGTCGAGAAGATACATGTATTTTGTCCTTGGTCTTCTTTCAGAATGTCAGCTTGAACGGTTCCACGAACAACTTTCAGCGTGCCTTCCCGTACTTCCGTGAATTCCTCGACGGTTAACGCACGACCCAGTTCTTCTTCCTGCTTCTTCACTTGCTGATCAATCGCAGTGTTCATGAACATCGCAAGGATGATCGGTGCTGGACCGTTGATTGTCATCGAAACAGATGTGGCAGGCGCGCATAAGTCAAATCCATCATAGAGTTTCTTCATGTCTTCTAATGTACAGATGTTGACGCCAGACTCTCCTACTTTTCCGTAAATGTCCGGACGCTCATCCGGGTCTTCCCCGTAAAGTGTCACGGAGTCAAATGCAGTGGACAGACGTTTTGCATCGTCATCTTTCGACAAATAATGAAACCTTCGATTCGTACGTTCCGGAGTTCCTTCCCCTGCAAACTGGCGCTTCGGATCTTCCCCTTCACGCTTGAACGGGAATACGCCTGCTGTGTAAGGATACGAACCAGGGACGTTTTCTTTATAAACCCAACGAATGATTTCGCCGTAATCTTTGAACTTCGGCAGCGCGACTTTAGGGATTTTCAATCCAGATAAACTCGTTGTCGTAAGAGCTGTACGGAGTTCTTTATCCCGAACTTTCGTTACGAATTCGTCTTGTGCATACGACTCTTTCAGCGTGTTCCAGTTATCCAGAATACGTCGGGATTCAGCTGTCATCTCATCACGCACATTGTCGTGAAGTGTTTCAAGTGATTTAACTAGTGCATCGTCAGGAGTTTTCTCATGTACTTCTGCGAGCGCTCCTTCTAGCTGATACAACCGTGTCGCGAGGTGCGCTTGCTGTTCTGCATGTTTGTGATAGCCACGAACTGTGTTCGCAATCTCCCGCAAGTATTGCAAGCGGTCGTTCGGGATGATGACATTCTGTTTTTGCGTTTTCACGAATTCCGTGTAAGAAGTTGTCCAGTCACTGCCGCACTTTTTGTTGAGCGTATCTACAATCGCAGCAAATAACGTGTTCGTTCCTTTGTCATTGAACTGACTAGCGATTGTGCCATAAACCGGCATCGACTCCAAAGGCTGATCAAAAAGCAGTCGGCTGCGCTGATATTGCTTTTGGACTTGACTCAAAGCGTCTTCCGAACCTTTACGCTCGAATTTATTGATGGCGATCAAATCTGCAAAGTCGATCATGTCAATTTTCTCAAGTTGTGAAGGCGCACCGAATTCGCTTGTCATGACGTACATCGAAACGTCTGAGACTTCATCGATTTCTGCATCCCCTTGACCAATTCCGCTCGTTTCCACGATGATCAGGTCATAGCCCGCTACTTTGACGATATCGAGCACGTCTTTCAGTGCCCCGGAAAGTTCTGTTCGCGATCCGCGAGTTGCAAGACTGCGCATGAATACACGTTTGTTGAAGATGGCATTCATCCGGATCCGGTCACCGAGCAGCGCGCCGCCCGTTTTTTGTTTCGTTGGATCAATTGATAAAATCGCAACTTTACGGTCAGGCAGCTCATGAAGGAAACGGCGTATCAATTCATCCGTAAGTGAACTTTTCCCAGCTCCCCCTGTCCCCGTTATACCAAGTACAGGCGTCCCCTTCGTCAGTTCACGTGCTCGTTCCATTAGCTCCGTTGCTTTTTCGTCTCGATCTGCATAATGCTCTTCAGCATATGTGATCAGATTCGCTAAGATTTCTGGTTTCGTAGTTTCAACTTGCTCCAAGTACGACATTTCGTCTTTCACTTCAGTTGCATAATCGCATTCTTCTACCATGCGGTTGATCATCCCTTGAAGTCCCAGTTTGCGACCGTCTTCAGGTGAGAAAATCCATGCAATCCCGTAGTCGTGCAGTTCTTTGATTTCTTTCGGAATAATAACTCCGCCACCGCCGCCATAAATTTTAATGTGGCCGGCGCCGCGCTCTTTGAGCAAGTCATGCATGTATTTAAAATATTCCACGTGACCGCCCTGGTACGATGAAATCGCGATTCCTTGTACGTCTTCTTGTATGGCGGCATTGACGACTTCTTCTACAGAACGATTATGTCCAAGGTGAATGACTTCCGCACCTGTCGACTGAAGAATACGCCGCATGATGTTAATGCTTGCATCGTGACCGTCAAACAGGCTGGATGCTGTTACAAAACGTACATGATGTGTCGGTTTATAGATTTCTTGCTGTGTTTCAGCTGTTGCCATATTCGAGCACCCCTTTTTTACGTTATCTTACATCCTTCATCCCTGAACTGGTTTTACCAGTCCGTTTAATAATTGATCGGTTTGAAATTCAATGTAACCATCTAAGTCGTACATGTGCTGCAATTCCCATCTACGAAACGCCCACATTTGCCCTTGAATGACGATGTGGTGCGCAGCGAGCCCAATGCTTTTGTCTGTAATGCGAAGTTCCCCAGCTTCTGCACATGCAGTAAGCAGGGCGTTAAACAATCCTGTCATCGCCCGCTCTTTTTCAAGTACATACTCGAGCGCTTTTTTCGGCAATGACTTGGATTCTTGATACATGACGACAAATTCGTCTGCCAGATCATCGACAAGTCGATAGTATACGTCAATTGCGCGCTTCAGCCCTTCGATTGTCGCTTCTTCATCCGCGATTCCCGATAGACGATGCTGCACCTCGTCGTAGATTGTGTCGCAGACGAGGTACAGTACGTCTTCCTTTGTGCGGATGTATTCATACAGTGTTCCGATGCTGAAACCTGCCTCTTTTGCGATTTCACGTGTGGTGGAGCGGTGGAACCCTTTTTGCTTGAACAGCCGGACAGCCCCTTGAATGATCTGTTCACGCCGTTTTTCTATCAATTCACCGTCTTTGACAGACGATTTCACTTCATGCTTCAGTTCCATCCTCTGTTCCCCCTTCTTACTTCGTCAGCATACGGGAGATGACGAGTCGCTGCACTTCTTGTGTTCCTTCATAGATTTGTGTGATTTTCGCATCACGCATGAAGCGCTCCACTGGATAGTCTTTCGTGTAACCGTAACCGCCATAAACTTGAACGGCCTCAGTTGTTACTTTCATAGCCGTATCACCCGCCATCAGTTTGGCCATCGCAGATGCTTTACCATATGGAAGGTTATTCGACTCAAGCCATGCTGCCTGGTACGTCAATAGACGGGATGCTTCTGTTGCAGTAGCCATATCCGCCAATTTGAATCCAATTCCCTGGTTCGCAACAATCGGCTTACCGAATTGAACACGCTCTTTTGCGTAATCCGTTGCATGGTCAAGCGCCCCTTGGGCAATCCCGACTGCTTGAGCGGCGATTCCGTTCCGTCCGCCATCCAATGTTTTCATCGCGATGATGAAACCTTGGCCTTCTTCACCGAGCATGTTTTCTTTTGGCACACGGCAGTTATCGAAGATGATTTCAGTCGTAGGCGATGAACGAATGCCTAGTTTCTTCTCTTTCTTCCCAACTGAAAAACCTGGGTAATCTGCTTCGACGATAAATGCAGTTGTCCCTTTGTGCTTTGAATCTGCGTCTGTCACAGCGAAGACGATATAGATATCTGCGATTCCGCCGTTTGTGATGAAGATTTTAGAGCCATTCAAAATATAATCATCGCCATCCAGTTTTGCAGTGGTTTTCATGCCGCCCGCATCAGATCCTGATTGAGGTTCTGTCAATCCATACGCCCCGATTTTCGATCCTTCCGCCATGGGACGAAGATACTTTTGCTTCTGTTCTTCCGTTCCATATTTAAAGACAGGCCACCCTGCGAGAGACGTGTGCGCTGATAGTGTCACACCTGTCGATGCACAAACACGTGACAGCTCTTCAACTGCGATCACATATGCGAGGTAGTCACTGCCGATGCCGCCATATTCTTCCGGCCAAGGAATGCCTGTAAGTCCTAGCTCCGCCATCTTTTTGAATAAATCCATATCGAAACGTTCTTCTTCGTCACGCTCTGCTGCAGTTGGAGCGACTTCTTTCACAGCAAAGTCGCGTACCATTTTGCGTATCATTTCGTGCTCTTCAGATAATGTAAAATTCATGATGAGTTCCCCTTTTCTATGTGAATGAGTTTTTAAGGTTTATTGATGCCTTTTAGATTGGCGTTGGTTTGCTTATTTTTCTGCTTGCTTGAGCGGTTTCGACGTCGGCTTGATCACTTTCTCGCTTGCTTGAGCGGTTTCGACGTCGGCTTGATCACTTTCTCGCTTGCTTAATCACATTGTCTGCCAGGGTTTATTCCAAATCTAATCTATTAATTACTTAGTAAGATTTTTAGAGATGACAATGCGTTGAATCTCGCTCGTGCCTTCGTAGATTTGAGTTACTTTGGCGTCACGGAAATAGCGCTCAACCGGATAGTCTTTTGTATAGCCGTAGCCTCCAAATACTTGAACGGCTTCGATTGCGTTATCCATCGCTGTTTGAGAAGCAAACAATTTTGCCATCGATGCTTCTTGGGCACATGGTTTGCCTTCCGCACGTAACTGCGCTGCGCGGTAAACGAGAAGGCGGGATGCTTCTGCAGCCGTTGCCATGTCGGCGATTTTGAATCCGACACCTTGGTTAGCAGCAATCGGCTTGCCGAATTGTACGCGTTCCCTTGCATAATCTGTTGCAGCTTCAAGCGCCGCCTCTGCAATTCCCAGTGCTTGTGCGGCGATACCGATTCGGCCGACGTCTAGATTCGCCATCGCGATTTTGAATCCGCCGTTTTCTGCGCCGAGCAAGTTGGCTTCAGGTACAAACATGTCTTCAAATGTAAGCTGTACGGTGCGCGAGCCATGCATGCCCATCTTCTCTTCGTTTTTCCCGATAATCAGTCCAGGTGTATCTCCATCCACGATGAATGCCGATAAACCATAGGACCCTTTCGAAGGATCCGTTGCAGCGAAGACGATATACACGTCCGCTTCGCCTCCATTGGTGATGAACACTTTCGAGCCGTTCAATACATAACCGCCGTCTTTTTTCACAGCGCGTGTTTTCAAGGAGCCTGCGTCCGATCCCGATGCAGGTTCTGTCAGGCAGAATGCACCCAGTAATTCGCCTGCCGCCATTCTTTTCAAATAACGCTCTTTCTGCTCTTCCGTACCGAAATAAAGAATTGGGTTAGTGCCGACAGATGTATGCACAGAAAGAATCACCCCTACTGTTGCGTGCACTTTCGATAACTCATGAATTGCACTTATGTACGAAACGAAGTCCATCCCCGCACCGCCATACTCTTCAGGAACAGTAATCCCCATCAATCCAAGTTCCCCCATTTTTTTCACGATTTCTGTAGGGAATTCATCGGCTTCGAGATTCGGAATAAACGGTTCGATTTCCGCTTTGGCAAAGTCCTTGACTAGTTTGCGCATCATCTGTTGTTCTTCGGTGAAATGGAAATCCATAGGTTAGTCCCCTTTTATGAGTACGAGTAGAAGCCTCGTCCAGATTTTTTGCCGAGCCAGCCAGCGTTTACGTATTTACGAAGTAATGCACACGGACGATATTTTGGATCCCCGTAGCCTTCTTGCAATGTTTCCATAATGTATAAGCAAGTATCGAGCCCGATGAAATCAGCAAGCTGAAGCGGCCCCATTGGATGATTCATGCCAAGTTTCATCACTTCGTCGATTGCTTCTTTCGTTGCGACACCTTCTTGCAATGTAAAAATCGCTTCATTGATCATAGGCATAAGCACGCGGTTTGCGACAAACCCCGGGAAGTCATTTACTTCCACAGGTACTTTTCCTAATTTGTTCGTCATGTCTTCAACCGCTTGGTACACTTCGTCTGAAGTGGATAATCCGCGAATGATTTCAACAAGTTTCATGACCGGTACTGGATTCATGTAGTGCATGCCGATGACCTGTTCAGGCCGGTTTGTGACAGCAGCAATTTCTGTGATGGGCAGCGAAGATGTATTTGTTGCAAGAATTGTATGTGTTGGCGCGATTTCATCCAGCTGCTTGAAGATTGATTTTTTAATGTCCATGTTCTCTACAGCAGCTTCAATTACGATATCCACGTGTTTCGCGTCATTGATGTCGAGTGACTTTGTAATGCGCCCGAGCACCGCTTGTTTTTCTTCTTCTGTCATCCGTTGTTTTTCAACATTGCGCGTTAAGTTCTTTGCGATGACTGCGATTCCCTTTTCATAAGATTCATCTTTGACATCGTTTAGGGTCACGTTGAATCCCGCCTGTGCGCAAACTTGTGCGATACCGCCGCCCATTTGTCCTGCGCCGATTACCATTACGTTTTGAATGTTCATGTCTATTCATCCTTTCAAAGTCGTATTGATGGTGTTGCCAATTTCATAATCTAGAAATGATCATAAACTCGAGATTATGATCATAAAACATAGAATGTGCTCATAACCTCGTCATTTCGCTCATAAAACTAAAATTGTGCTCATAAACACGAAGTCCTGCTCATAAGTCTTGAAAAATGATCATCAACTCGTGAATTACGCTCATAACCTTTCGCACGTGGCACAATCAACATCACAAACGTCTTCACCTTGTCGCGCCAAGTGCTCTTAACCAATCAAAACCAGGATTAATTGGTGTGCTCCGCTTCGCGAAGCATTTTCTGTAGGGAGGGCGGGGCATTTGGCTCCTTCATTGAAGCAAGCCCTTGATTTCCTCTCTGACTTTGATCATAAACCGTGTTTTCCGCCCATAAACTTCCAGAGCGACAGCCTAGCCAATTACTGTTTAGAAACTTCAATCATGATCGCATCGCCTTGACCTCCGCCAGAGCAGATTGATGCGATTCCAATCCCGCCGCCACGGCGTTTAAGTTCATATGCCAGCGTCAAGATGATCCGCGCGCCGCTTGCACCGATTGGGTGACCGAGTGCGACAGCTCCGCCGTTCACGTTTACTTTTTCAGCGTCTAGCTTTGCAATGTCCGAGCTTGCCAGCGCTACGACTGCAAAGGCTTCATTTATTTCAAAAAGATCGATTTCCTCAATCGTTTTGCCAGTCTTTTTCAAGAGTTCATTGATGACTAGACCTGGAGTTTGCGGGAAGTTTTCTGGTTCAATCGCGACTTCCGCGTGACCAATAATTGTTGCAAGAACGTCTTTGCCTTCGCGCTCAGCCCGTTCATCGCTCATTAACACAAGTGCACATGCGCCATCGTTTACCCCTGGTGCGTTCCCCGCCGTTACAGTACCGTCTTTGCCAAAGGCTGGACGTAATTTCGCCAGCACTTCGAGTGAAGTATCTTTACGCGGTGCTTCGTCTGTATCTACAACAATTGGATCCCCTTTACGCTGCGGAATCTCAACCGCTGTGATTTCTTCAGCAAATACGCCTTTTTCCATCGCAGTCACAGCACGTTGATGGCTGCGAAGCGCCCACTCGTCTTGTTGTTCACGGCTCACATTGAATTCTTCTGCTGTTGAGTTCCCGAACGTACCCATGTGGACATTTCCCGGTGAAAACGAATCTGAAAGACCGTCATAGATCATACCATCGACCAATGTCGCGTCTCCCATTCGTAATCCGAAACGGCCTTTTGGCAAGTAGTACGGGGCGTTTGACATGGATTCCATACCGCCTGCAACAATGACTTCTTCATCTCCCAGACGGATTAGCTGATCGCCAAGCGTCACGCTGCGCATACCTGAAGCACATACTTTGTTGATCGTCTCCGTCTTCACTTTCCATGGCAGACCCGCTTTTGTTGCAGCCTGTCGTGATGGTATTTGCCCTTGTCCTGCTTGCAATACAGTTCCGAAAATGACTTCATCTACATCTGTCACGTCAACATTTGAACGTTCTAGAGCTGATTTGATAGCCGCTCCGCCTAAATCACTAGCCGTTAGCGTTTGCAAAGCCCCTCCCATTTTTCCAAAAGCAGTTCGTGCACCGTCAATCAATACTGTTTTAGCCATTCTTCATCATCCTCCAGTTTTTTGATAGCGTTTACATTTCAGAATAAAAGGAGCGACTGAACGCTCGCTCGGTTTACTTTCGGCATAAAGGGGAAGCAAAGTCGCTTCCCCTTCGACCAACTATATTTCAACAATTCTGTTCAGTTCGATTGTTCTAATTGTAAAACAAATCTGGCAGTCTGGCAAACTTTTCTTATTGCAGAACTGGTTCCATTTCTACTTCTGAACCGTCCGCAATTCCTTCTCCAAATACAGAACGTTCGAGAAGCTCAGCGATATCATACGTTCCGACCGTTTCTTCCACTTCAATTGCTTTGGTTCCGTCCGACAACATCGTCAAGCAATACGGACATCCAGAAGAAATAATTCCTGGTGTCACTTCCATTGCCTGCTCTGTCCGGGCGACGTTAACGCGGTGACCCGCATCTTCCTCCATCCACATGAGACCTCCACCGGCGCCACAGCACATGCCATCTTGGCGGTTTCGTTTCATCTCTACCAAGTTGACACCTGGAATGGATTTCAAAATTTCACGTGGTGCATCGTACACATCATTGTACCGGCCAAGGTAACACGAATCGTGGAACGTAATCGTTTCTTCGATGGCGTGTTGCGGTTTCAAACGACCTTGCTCGACAAGCTCATGCAGCAATTCAGTATGGTGATATACTTCAGCGGTAAAGCCAAAGTCTGGATATTCATTTTTGAAAATGTTGAATGCGTGCGGGTCAATCGTGACGATCTTTTTCACTTCCGCTTTTTCGAATTCAGCAATGTTGGCAGTCGCAAGCTCTTGGAATAAGAATTCGTTTCCGAGGCGACGCGGTGTGTCACCGGAGTTCTTCTCTTTATTACCCAGAATTGCGAATGAAACTCCAGCTTCGTTCAACAAGTGAGCGAATGATAACGCGATTTTTTGTGAACGGTTATCGAAGGCACCCATTGAACCGACCCACAGCAAGTATTCGAAGGATTCGTCCGCTTTTTTCAGTTCTTTTACCGTTGGAATCTTGAGATCCGGACGTCCGTCACGCCAGTTCTCTTTCTCTTTACGGTTCAGTCCCCACGGATTGCCTTGGCGTTCGATGTTTGTCATCGCGCGCTGTGCATCCGCATCCATTTTACCTTCTGTCATAACGAGATAGCGGCGTAGATCGATGATTTTATCGACGTGCTCGTTCATTACTGGACATTGGTCTTCACAATTACGGCACGTCGTACATGCCCAAATTTCTTCTTCAGTGATGACATCGCCAATCAAAGATGGATTGTAAATGTCGTCCATTGTTGCGCCTTCAAGACCTGCAGCTAGTGCAATCTGGTTTCCTTTCGTGTTGTTAAACATGAAAGTCGGCACCCATGGTTTCTGTTTCGTTGTCAATGCCCCTGTGTTCGTCAAGTTATCACGCAGTTTTGTGATCAAGTCCATCGGTGACAGCATTTTTCCTGTTCCGGTAGCTGGACACATATTCGTACAGCGGCCACATTCAACACATGCATACAAGTCAATCATTTGCAGCTGCGTGAAGTCCGTGATTTTGCCGACACCAAGTGTTGGCATTTCATCCTCGTCTTCAATTTCTTCTAGTGCTTCAAAATCGATGGGCGCTAACTTGCCGCGACGGTCGAAACGCATCATGTACGTATTGACAGGTCCAGCGATCAAGTGTGCGTGCTTCGATTGCGGCACATACACGAGGAATGTGAGCAATGTAAGCAAGTGAACCCACCATGCGACGAAGAAGATTGCAGCTGCAGCCGTCGGAGGCAAGAAACTGAAAACGCTTGCAATTCCTGACGCCATAGGCTCCGTCCACGTTGTCGAGTGGCCATGCCAAATCATATTCATGCCGTTAGCGACAAGTGTTGAAATCATGAGGGATCCGATAAAGATAAGGACCAGTCCAGATTTCCATCCGCGCTTCAAGCGTACAAGCTTTTCCATGTAACGACGGTAGAATGCCCACACGACCGCTACGAGAATAACCGCTACAACAATCTCCTGGAAAAATGTGAAGAATGGGTACACGGGCCCGAATGGTAAGTGTGAATCCGGCTTCAATCCTTTCCAGATCAGGTCAATTGCACCGAATTGAACGAGCAGGAATCCATAGAAAAACATGACGTGGATGGAGCCACTCTTTTTATCTTTCAATAATTTCTTTTGTCCGAATACGTTAACCCAAACTTCTTTCAAGCGCTTTTGTACATTGTTATCAAAGTCTTCTTTTTGCCCGAGTCGGATGAATTGCGTGCGTGTTTTAATTAAGTAAGTAAACAGCGCCAGCCCATATGCGACAACACCTAGGAACAAAACCCAGTTGGCGATTAATAAAGGTGTCATGATGTCCTCCCCTTTGTTTGTATGTAGTGAATGTTCTTACTAGTCTAGATGAATTGAGGCAGTTTGTCGATACGTTCCTTATTAGTTTAAGATATGAATGAGCATTCAGTCAACGAAAATTTTGAAATAACGGTGAATTCTGATGAAGTACTGACTGGACTCGGATTAGGTTGACTAGTTGCAGCCAGGTTGTCCCTCGAGCATTTCGTGTGGATGGTGTTATGGGTGGTTTCTGAAGTTCATGATCACATTTACAAGTTTATGAGCACTTCCCTAGGTTTATGAGCACTTTCTCTGGTTTATGAGCACTTTCACTGATTTATGAGCACTTCCCAAGGTTTGTGAGCATAATTCGCGATTTATGATCAAATCCCTCTATTTTGGAGCGGACACTTGGATTTCAACTTCCAGTGAATCCAACAAACTCACTTACAAACCCGCACGAAACAAGCGAAGCGCTGCCAATCAATCCTTTGAACCTCAAGATTGTGATGAAGCAGCGCTCACGGTTTCATCTTAAAGCATGCAGCAGCGTACCAAAGTGCCGCTTTGCGTTCGGTAGTTTTTCCTTATCAATTTGCAGCAGCACTACTGTCGCGGGTCCTGCCGAGCAAGTTACGTCAAGCGGACTGGCGGCATCGCAATCCGGATTCCCCGTGGCTGCTCGCCATTCCGCCAAAACCCCACTCGAGCCGACTGGCCAAAGCCGCTGTATGAGACCAGTGCGACGCGCTTCGTCCAGGACCGTCAGCGACGCGATTTCAGATTCCTTTGTGAGCACCTCTTCACCTACGAGTGGTGTTCCATATGTATACCAATCTCCGGTTGATTCGCTAGACTCGAGTTTCTGTTTCCCCATCAGAGTCACCGCAACTGCGGATTGGCGCAGTGACATATTCGTTTCACTGCTGCCGCTGATTGGTGGCATCGTAATACCGATTTCATCGAACACATCACGGATCCCTTCACAATAACGATGCCAACTCGCATTTCCGCTAAAGTTATGGAGCAATACAGCAACAGGCTCCGCCCCCGCAGCCCACTGTTCTAGTAGAGCGACTCGGGTAGCGAAACGTGCAGTGATCTGGTCAGGAACGGCAACGAGATCATCCATTTTCTCTCCGATGCCGCCTGAATTGTCCGTCGTGACAATCCAATCACCAAGCTGAATTGCGTTTCGATATGCGATCATTCGCTTGCGTTATCTTTCTTGTCCTTTGTTCCTGTCCGGAAAACTTTTGCACTGCGGACGTATTCGTTATCTGAAACATTTGCGCGCTTGTTCACAATACGCGCTGCGACGAACAAATAGTCCGAAAGACGATTTAAATACCGCTGAACTGTACTAGGAACGTCTTCTTCATTCTTCAAAAGCGTCACTGTGATTCGTTCCGCCCGGCGTGTGACAGTTCTGCAAATGTGAAGGGATGCTGCCGCATGCGTTCCCCCTGGAAGGATGAATTTCTCCAGTGGCGGTGCTTCTTCCATCAGTTCGTCAATACGCTGCTCGAGCACTTCAATTGGCTCATCGGACAACTTGTAATGGCGCTCTTTCATCACGTTCGCGAGGTCTCCGCCGCCATCGAACAATTCGTTCTGAACGGCTTCCAGGTCGTCAAAAATGTCCTTGCACGTTTCTAAGTCAAGCTCTGCCATTGCCTTTCCGATGAATGAATTCAGTTCATCGATCGTGCCATACGCTTCGACGCGCAGGCTGTCCTTGTCGACACGTCCTCCGATTAAACTTGTTTGTCCTTTGTCCCCTGTTTTTGTATAGATTCTCATGTAAACTCTCCCCTTTACTTTAACTTTTGTGGAATACCGAACCAGATTCGTGTGACTTCTTTTGCTTCTTCCAATAAATGCTGGTTGAGCCTTCCGCATGCATCACGTAGTGCACGTTCACTCGCATCCATGGGCACAATTCCTCTGCCAATGTCCGTCAAAATGATAGTTAGACTTTTTCCTGAAATGGCTTTCACGAAATCCTGAATGGCTTGTTCTTCATCGTCAAGATGCTGCGCCATCCACTGTTCAACGCTGCAAACGACAGCGGGCAGATCGGCATCTAACTGCGAAATCTCTACTAGATTAAGAGGGGTTTCATCCCCCAACCAGCGAGACCCCGTAGCCATCAGTTCGCTTACGTATTTTCGCTTCCCATTAGCTGCGCCTCCGATAACGATGTGCATCGTTCCCCCTCCTTCCACTGTTCTTCTGAGTCCCAGTGAAAGCGGAAAATAGCGCCATGCGGGACTTTCCATGACCAGAATTCGCGTTGTTCCGGTGCAAATCGCGCTAACAGCAATCGAATCGGTCCACCGTGCGTTACGAGTCGGGCACCGGGAGGCAGTTGTCGGAACGCTTCAAGTACGCGCATTTCCACCTGCTTCAACGATTCGCCTTCAGGCGGTGCACTGGTCGTCGGATCATCCACCCAACTTCGGTAATGTTCTCTCTCTTCAAGCTGCGCATACGTTTTTCCTTCAAATTCACCAAAATTACATTCCCGAAACCGTTCGTCCGCTTGGTACCCAGCATTCGGAAACAACAATTCAGCGGTTTGCCGCGCTCGCAATAGGTCACTGCCGTAAACTAGGTCACACCCAACATCGAGCGGCTTGACAGCGGCAGGGACAATCGATTCGTCCGTCCATCCGATGTATTGACGTTTTGCATTCCCGACAGTCGGAAGATGACGGATTACAACCAACTCAATACCGCGATCCATAACACGACCTCCATTCCTTCAATGAATGCCCCGCTTAAATCCCCCGTGACACCTCCAAAATTCCGAATAGTCCACGACCGATAAAGCAGTAGTGCAAGAACGATTACACCGGCTATTCCTATCGGCAACACAATACTTTCGAGAACAATTGCGATGGCTATTAATCCTCCAGCCATCCATACAATCGTCCAGCCAATTAGCGGCCCGCGATTCAGCTTTTCGAGAAAGAAGTACGCCATACCGTTCGTTTTAGCAGGTTTTGTCAACACAAAGTAGAGCACCATAGCACCTCTTGCGAAAAACGGAACTGCGATGAGGAATATTAGATCAACATGATTCCCAGCAATTAATTCTTGCAAAAGCGCGAATTTCAATAGGATGAACACGATGAGTCCCAGTGTTCCGAAAGCCCCGATTCGAGGATCTGCGAGAATTTCATGGCGTCGTTGCTGGTCACGATAAGAAAAGTAGGCGTCACTCGTGTCCGCAACACCGTCCAAATGCAAGCCGCCAGTTAGCGCGATCCCAACGGTTAACGTCAGCACAGCCGTTAGAAGTGCCCCGAAACCGAGCCAGTCACTTAGCCAAATACTTGCGAACATTGCCAGGCCGATCAATGCACCGACAAATGGCAGCGCGCCATACATCGCTGTGACATGCCGCCGTTCCATCGGCAGTTCATTCCGTATTGGAATGCTTGTGAAAAACTGGAGCGCAAGAAGAATCCCGTTCATAGGCTTGTCTCTTTCAAGCCGCAAATCCGCTTCAACAGCGGCCAGTCAACATGTTGAAGCACGTGTTCTGCCCACGATTCATATGGGTCAATCCCATTCGGTGCATGTGTTTGAAGACGATTCGTATCTTCCTCGGCAATTCCATGGTCACTTTTGTATGGCAACACGCCTGCCACTGGGATTCCCGTGTTGGATTCGATGAATTCGACACCTTCTTGAAACCCGGCGGGGTCTCCTTTGAATTTATTGATAACAATCGCTTTCACTCGGTCTCGCTGCGATGGTTGCATCAATGTGAGCGTTCCAACAATCGATGCAAACACCCCGCCCCGATCTATATCTGCAACAAGTACGACTGGAACATCTGCCAATTCAGCAACCCGCATATTTACGATGTCTCTTTCGAGTAAGTTCATCTCCACAGGACTTCCCGCACCTTCAATAACGATTGCTTCGAATGATTCACGCAACGATTCGAGTGACCGTTCAATCGCTTGGATGGCTTGTTCGTAATAGACGTCGCGATAAGCCATACCGCTAACAGGCTCAAGCGGTTTACCGCAAAACGTACCCGTCAGCATGCCCTCTGCTCCCGGCTGCAAGATAATCGGATTCATGTCCGAAGTTGGCTCGACCCTTGCCGCTTCTGCTTGGATGAATTGCGCGCGGCTGATCGGCGTCCCGTCGTTTGTGAGTTCCGTATAGGGGGATAAATTCTGGGATTTGAACGGCGCGACACGTATTCCATCATTCGCAAGCAGTCGGCATAGTGCCGTACAGACAAGGCTTTTCCCAACATCTGAAGCAGTTCCCATGACCATGATTCCTTTCATCACGTTTTCCCCCTTTGCTTATGGACAATCGCCAACCCGCTATCCATTTCAATCGCGGTATCCGCTTTTGCAACGATGGCTTGATGGATGTTACCGAGTAGGTGTGTGTATGTCCGGGTGATTTCCTCCGTTTTCAGTGGTTCGTCAAATACTTCATTTGAGACGATGACGAGTTGGTTCGTACGTTTTCGGATACGCTCGATTGTTTCCAGCAGTGTATTCACCTTTTCCTGGATGCACTCCGGCTTCAAAATACAAGGTATTCCTGACTCCCAACCTTCGAACGCTTCGTTTCCAAGCCACGTCGTTACACAATCCCATAGGACATGATCGCCTGGCTGCAAATGAAGCAGCGCATTTTCAATATGAGTCGGCTGCTCAATTGTTGTCCAGCCATCGTCCGTTCGGTCTAATCGATGACGTGCAATCCGTTCTGCCATTTCGTCATCCGTTGCGGTACCCGAAGCTATATATACGAGACGTCCTCCTGTCTGTTTTGCTTCTGTTCGCACAAGCTGTTCTGCGTATGCGCTTTTACCGCTTCGCACCCCACCGCTTATGAATGTTAATGCGCCACCGGTTTTATCCAATAGAGGAGCTAAAGCATTCCGTAGAATTTCCATGTCCTGGGCAGATTTCATGCCAATTCGGAGCCAGCGACCGTCGAGCCCTTTGAAGTTCTCAGTATGACGGACGACAATTCCTTGTTTGAGAAGCCCAATGAATATGTCATTTGCAGCACCCTGTCCAGGCGGCTGAAATAGAATGAAGTTTGCGACAGAATCGACGACTTTGCAGCCATTTTCGTTTAAAAAGGTGGTCATCTTAAGTCGTTCTTTGGCGGCTTGTTGAATTGCACGCTCGCGGTAATCCGCCTGCTGCAGACAAATCGTGCCAAGCTGTGCCGCAATCGCGTTGATGTTCCAATGAGGCGCACTTCGTTTTAGTGTTTCAATTCGATCCGGATGTGCGACTGCGTATCCAAGCCGGATGCCTGGAATCGCATATAATTTCGTCATCGAACGGACGGCGATAACATTCGGATACTTCTCAACCTCTGAGATGAATGACAGAGATTCATCTACCCAGTCAATGAATGCTTCGTCCAGAACAACATCACAGGTAACCGATTCGGCGTATTGAATGAGTGAGATCAGTTCGGTTCGGCTTGGCAAAACACCGGTCGGATTGTTGGGTGTACATATGTACAAGACGTCCGCAGTTTCCATAGCCACTCTGAGTTCATTAACCGGCAGTGCGAATCCGTTTTCTTCGCTCGCTTGGACATGTGTGATGTGTGCACTTGCAGCGGTTAACGTCGCTTCATATTCCGAGAACGTCGGATGGACGAGGACTGCACGTTTCCCTCGATATTGACGGGCAACGAGTGATAGAATTTCTCCCGCTCCATTGCCGAGAATGAGTTGATGAACTTCGATTTCATGAAATGCTGCGGCTGCTGAGCGGAACGGTTCTCCGTTCGGATCCGGATAACGGGTAATCGCTGGGAGAAGTTTGTTCCAGGTAGTTTGAATCGCTTTCGGCGGACCTATCGGATTACAATTCTCGCTGAAATCGAGCAGCGCTGCCGGTTGTTCAAGATTCAAGGATTCGTATAATTTGTGCGGGTTCGCCCCATGGTTAGGCAATGACATAACTGATTCCTCCAATGATGATACCGAGCGTCCAAACGCCAAAGGATGCACGTTTCAATTGGACGAGAGTTTGATTGATATGAACGGATGTGAGCTTTTGTAAATTCGGTCCAAATTCAGGTCGATGCGACACGATTCCTTTATATGTATTTGTTCCTCCAAGCTGAACACCAAGCTGCCAGGCAGTTGCTGCTTCAAGGAAACCGCTGTTCGGACTCGGGTGTTTCTGCGCATCCATTCGCCAGCCTTCGAATCGTTCGCGAAGCGGGATGCCGCCTTCATTTTTCGACAGAATGAGGATGAGAGCACCCGTTATTCTCGCTGGAATGAAGTTCAGCACGTCGTCTGCGTGTGCGGAAGCCGTCCCGAATTGACTAAACCTTTCATCTTTGTAACCGACCATGGAATCCAATGTATTCACGGCTTTATACAGCCAAATCCCAGGTGCACCGAGTAGGAATGCGAAGAATAACGGTGCCGTGATGCCGTCTGAAATGTTTTCCGATACCGTTTCTACAACGCCGCGAGTGATTTCGGATTCGTCTAGCCCTTCTGTATCACGGCCGACAATCCATGAAAGTTTCACGCGCGCTTCTTTTATATCTCCGGCTGTAAGGGGTTTTGCGACTTCAAGCGCTGCGTCGCATAAACTTTTTTGAGCAAGTCCGATTGCAATCAAGATCGCCTCTACTGCCACACCTGCTGCTGGATGCCACCAATAGGCTGTGACGGTCAGAAGCGCAGCCAATAGAACTGCTGGCAGAACAACTAAAAGTAATAAGAAGAACCCTTTGGCATTGCGCTTACTTCCTTTATTCATAGCGGTAGTTAGTTTCGTGATATACGTCCCAATCCAACGGACAGGATGCGGCCAATTGGGCGGATCTCCGATAAGCTGATCGAGGAAAAACCCGAGTGTTACGGCAAGCAGATGGGATCCTATCAAGACTTCCACCCCTTCGCCTCCTTGTAAGTCTGGATCCCGCGGACAGTACATTCATAGACTCCAGCTCCAATCAATTTACCAAGTGCAGTGACAGGTCCCGCGTAAGGCAGTTCTTGACCTGTCTGCGTCGCGGCCACTAGTAAACTATCTGTGGACGTTCCTGTTGCTTGAGTCCCAGTCAGCGGATCCAGTACTTCTTCCGTTTGAAGTGCACGTGTTTTCGCTTCCGTTGCGGTGATCATTGCTTGGATGAATGCTTCATCGGAAAGACGTCCATTGACGATTATCCATGTGTTAATGGTGCCTACATACGCTTCTCTAGTAATGGCTTTGGAGACATCGACTGCATTGCCAACACCTGCTGTGACAGCGATAACGATTGAAATGTCTTCATCTGCATATGTCGCAACTTCAGCGTGCAATGTCTGAACGGCAGTCATCATACCGACAGTATCGGTGAGATGATGGCCTCTCTTCTCTAGATACTCTTCCATTTCCTTTTTCACGTCGTCGCAATTATAGTTTGCATCCACATGACGATTGACGAACGTCGTATACCAGCCCGTTCCAGGGTTATGGACGGCGGATGAAACCGTTTTGAGTGATTGGGGTGCATGAAATTGAACACTGTCTGCGGTAACGTTGAACTGGGTTTCATCCACAAGGAAAGGTTTTGCTGCGTTGCCATTTAGGGATGGCAGTAATGTCATTTGCGGTTTCGGTAATTCCGGGTGCGCTTGTGTTTTAACTGCCGCTTTGTAGACGGAATGGATGATGGGTTCCCGTACAACGTCTTGCGGCAAGCCGATTTTTGCAATTTCACCGTTTTCCATGAGCAGCAATCGGTCGCAATAGAGCGCCGCCAGATTGATGTCATGGAAGACGGAAACGACAGTTTTTCCTTCGTCTGCTGCGAGACTTCTGACGGTGTCAAGCAATTGCTGCTGGTAAGCAATATCCAGATGGTTCGTGGGTTCATCCAGTAACAAAAGCGGGGCCTGCTGAGCTAAGGCTTGTGCGACAAAGACACGCTGCTGCTCCCCGCCTGATAACGATTCGATTAAGGTATTCTCATAGCGCGTCACGCCTGTTCGTTCCATAGCGTGAGTTACGGCTGCTTCGTCTTCAGCGGTCCACGAGGAGAAAAGCCCGGTTTGGTACGGGTAACGTCCGAGTTCAACAGTCGCACGTACAGTGTGTGAAAATGCGTGTGCGTGCATTTGAGGAAGAACCGCAACGTTGCGTGCGAACTCTTTCGGTGAGTAACTGTCTGCATTTTTTCCACCGATTTCAACCGATCCCTCCTGTTTCGGTAAAATGCCTGAAATCATTTTCAGCAGCGTCGATTTCCCGCTCCCGTTTGGACCGAGAATACCCAAGATTTCTCCAGGCTGTACGTTAAATGATACGTTTTTGACAATCGGTTCCTTGCCATAGCCGCCAGTTAACCCAGTTACTTGTAACATTACGCTGTCCCTCCTTTCCGTTGTCGATAAAAGATGAATGCAAACACTGGCGCCCCGATGAATGCGGTGATGACGCCTACAGGCAGTTCCGTCGGCGAAATAATTGTGCGAGCAAGAAGGTCACAAATGATGAGCAGTGTTGCTCCGTTCATGAACGAAAGTGTCAGCAAGTGCCGATGATCTGATCCCCACAGCAGACGTGTCATGTGCGGGACGACGAGTCCGACGAAACCAATGGTCCCGGAAACGGAGACAGCTGCACCAGTCAGAATCGATCCGCCGATCAAGATGACAAGTTTCCGTCGTTTGACGTCGACTCCTAAGTGCTTTGCTCTGTCTTCTCCGAATAGCATCGCGTTCAGTTCTCTGCGGTTCATCCACAATAAAAAAGAACCAATGATGGTGAATGGGAGAATCATGTTGATGTAATTCCAGCCGCGCATTGAGACGCTTCCGAGAAGCCAGCCGATGATTTGACGCAGTTCTTCACCTGTAAGCGCAATCATAAGTGAGAGCACGGAGCCGAGGAACGAGCCGAAAATGATTCCAGTTAAAATGATTGTTTCCATATTAAGACCGCGATCGACGAGTTTGGCAAAGCCGAGTACGACAAACATTGTGATGGCGGCTCCCACCATACTGAAAACAGGGAGTGTGTATAGACCAAGGAATGGAATGCTAATACCAAAAAAGAGTGTCATCACAGCACCTACAGAGGCGCCGGATGACACTCCGAGGGTGTATGGATCTGCAAGTGGGTTTTTAAGTAACCCTTGAAATGCAGCACCTGCAATGGCAAGAGAGGCGCCGACGAGTCCAGCTAGGATGACGCGCGGCATTCTGATTTTCCATAAAATATTAGTCGCCATCGCATCTGCTCCTTGGTTCCACAGCGTACTAATTGGCACGTGGACAGATCCGATAGATACACCGAGTCCCACTGCCGTCAAGAGAACGGCAGCTGAAACGATGTAGGCGATCAGTGGTTTTCTCACTTAAATGCCTCAGGATAGACTGCTTTAGCGACTTCTTCAAGTCCTTCTGCAAGACGCGGACCTGTCCGGCTAGTTAAGTTAGCGTCCACTTGAACAATTTGGTCTTCTTTGACAGCTGTAATGTCAGCGAAACCGTCACGCTCTTTGACGCTGTTGATAACGTCAGGCGTGTAGTCGTGCATGATGACCATGACATCCGGATTTTGTTTAACGATTTCTTCAGGGCTGATCATGATCCATCCTTCTTCTGTTACGACGTTTTCAGCGCCGATTTTGTCGAGGATTTCTTGCATGAAGGTGTTTTTACCAGGTACGTAGATTTCAGGCACGTCAGATGTTTCTACGATAACACGTTTAGGCGTTTCGATGTCGGCAGTTTTTGCAACGACGTCTTCCACTTTCGCTTTCATGTCTTCTACAACTTTACTTGCTTCTTCTGATTTACCAGTCGCTTCGCCAATTGCTTCAATTGTGCTGTATGTTTCATCGAAGTTCATCGCATTTTTCACGATGTAAACCGGGATGCCAGCGTCACGGATTTGCTGGTAACCAGCTTCAGAACCAGGAAGTGACATTTCGTGCCCAAATACCATTTCTGGATTCATGGAAATGATTTTTTCGATGTTAAGGTTCATGTCTCCGATTTTTTCTTTTTTAGTTGCATCTTCCGGATAGTCGGAATAGTCGTCAACTGCAACGATTTCGTCGTCAAGTCCAAGCGCAAATAGAATTTCAGTATTGCTTGGAAGTGTAGAAATGATTGTTTCCGGTGCTTTTTCGAGAGTGATTTCTACGCCAGTCGCATCTTTTATTGTCATTGGATAGGTAGCGGCGTCAGTGTCTTCGCTTGCTTCTGAGTCGGACCCGTTCTCTTTGTCGGATTGCTCAGTTGTTGTATTGTTGTCTGTTCCTTTGTCTTTGCTATCATCTGTTCCGCCGCAAGCGGTAAGAAGCAAGACGGCAAGGACGGCTGTCAGCCAAAGCTGCCACATTTTTTTCATGGGAAGTTCCTCCTGTTTTGTCCAAACAAAAATCCCCCGTTCTAGTTTCGGAGGATGAGCGCATTGGAAATAAGGCAGACGTCGCCAAATTTCACCATGTCTATCCTCGTAGATTTCGGGTGATTACCGAAATAGGCAGGTCTCCTGGCTTGTGCTTTCACGCTTATTCCACGCCTTCTGCGGAAGATGGTTCCGATGGCTTTTGTGGATAAACTGGCACGTACAGTGGCGGGACCGCGCCGGATTGGAACCGGCTTCCCTTTTAACCTTGAAAACTCAAGGCACCTTTTTCGTGTTTGTTATGTAATTTGATACATTCTTATTATACAGAAGTGTCTGCAATTGTCGAGAGGAGTTGGCGAATATTGTCATCTCATGTGAATGGTAGAAGTTTAGGTTGACCGACACTGAGCCATGTTTGTTTGACACTCGCTGATGTTTCTCCGACTCACGGTTGGATTTCTTCGACACTTAGGCTGATTTCTCCGACACTACGCAAAGTTTCTCGATAACTGGACACAATTCAAACAGATTTTAGGGATTAATTGGCAACGCTTCGCTTGGTTTGTTCGGGCTATCGCTCCCTGCATGGAAAATCGGTATTATGGCGGTGGTTATCGGCACTTTCGTGATGGGTATCGGAACTATGGACAACGATATCGGCACTTTCAAGTGATGAATCGGCAATATGGGTGAATTTATCGGTAATAGACTACAATTCAAGCTGACTTTAGGGATTAATTGGCAGCGCTTCGCTTGATTTGTTTGGGCTATCGCTCCTCGAATGGAGAATCGGCAGTTTAACGGTGGGTATCGGCACTTTCGCAATGGGTATCGGAACTATAGACAACGATATCGGAACTTTCAAGTGAAGAATCGGCAATGTGAGTGAATTTATCGGTAATAGACTACAATTCAAGCTAGTTTTAGGGATTAATTGGCAGCGCCACTTGTTTGATTCCCAACAAAAAACCCTCCATATAAAATGGAGGGCTAACAAAATATAGTTTACATACGTTCGGGTGCTGCGACGCCGACTAGTTTCAATGCGTTCGCAATTGTTGTGCGAGCAGCAGTGATCAATGCAAGGCGCGCTTCGGATAGCTCTTTGTTATCCGGATCCAATACTTTTTCCGCATTGTAGAAACTGTGGAATGTAGAAGCGAGTTCTTGAATGTACGTCGTGATGCGATGCGGCGCACGAAGGCGGGCTGCGTCACTGACAAGTTGCGGGAAGTCCCCGATTTTCTTAAGCAACTCGATTTCCTTTTCCGCTTTTAACAGGGAAACATTTTCAATCGATGCAGATACACCTTTTTCTTCCGCTGCACGCAAGATTGAAGAAATTCGAGCGTGCGCGTATTGTGCGTAATACACCGGGTTTTCGTTCGATTTAGACACAGCTAAATCTAAGTCAAAGTCCATTTGTGCATCGCCAGAACGCATCGCGAAGAAGTAACGCGTTGCGTCCAGGCCTACTAATTCAACAAGTTCACGAAGAGTGACCGCTTTGCCTGTACGTTTACTCATCTTGAACTTTTCGCCATCTTTATAAAGCTGAACCATCTGCGCCACTTCGACTTCCAGCGTATCTCGATCATAACCAAGTGCTTGGATTGCAGCCTTCATACGCGGGATGTAGCCGTGGTGATCAGCGCCCCAAATGTTAATGAGTTTGTCGAATCCACGATTTAACTTGTCTTCGTGGTACGCGATATCCGGCATTAAGTATGTGTACGATCCATCGTTTTTAATAAGGACGCGGTCTTTGTCATCACCGAATTCTGTGGATCGGAACCATGTTGCGCCTTCTTCTTCAAATACGTGACCGTTTTCGCGAAGTTTGTTCAATGCGACATCGATTTTTCCATCTTTGTAAAGCGATGTTTCTGAGAACCAGACGTCAAAAGGAACGCGGAAATCAGCGAGATCTTGTTGTAACTTTCCAAGCTCAACTTTCAATCCATATTCACGGAAAAATGCATAACGGTCTTCATCAGACACATTCACGAACTTATCTCCGTTTTCTGCAACTAATTGTTTTGCGATTTCAATAATGTCCGGTCCTTGGTAGCCATCTTCCGGCATTTCTTTCTCTAGTCCTAACTCTTCGAAATAACGGACTTCCACGGAACGCGCTAAATTTTCCACCTGTTTTCCAGCATCGTTAATGTAGTATTCGCGAGACACGTCATAACCTGCAAAGTCGAGAATGTTACAAAGTGAGTCCCCTAGCGAAGCACCGCGAGCGTGTCCAAGGTGCAGGTCACCCGTTGGATTCGCTGACACGAATTCCACTTGAACCTTTTCGCTTTTGCCTGAATCGTTGCGGCCGTATTCTGCAGCTTGATCAATTACAGTTTTCACAACGTCATCCAAGTAATCTTTTTTCAAGATGATGTTCATGAATCCAGGTCCTGCGATATCGATGGATTCAATAGAAGTCCCTGTTTTGTCCAACTTTTCAAGAATTGCTTCTGCAATTGCACGCGGAGGCTTTTTCGCTAACTTCGTCAGTTGCATCGCAATGTTTGTGGCATAATCGCCATTCTCTTTATTTTTAGGTGTTTCCAGCATAACGGCTGGCACGTCTGTTTCTTCAACTAAGCCCGTTGCGACAACTGCATTGTGCAACGCGGTTTTTACTTCGTGCTGGATCTGTTCTACTGCATTCATAGTGTTCCCTCCGCATAGTGAATAGTTAGTTCGTAACTGCCAAGCAATGATTGTTCGGAGTGCATGTCGTAATGCACGTGAAATTTACCTTTCGTTCGTTCAGCCTGTATAGTAAGTGCTTTGGTCTCTACAAGTAAGTCTAGCGCTAGCGGTCCATTTGCATAGGTGCCTGGTTTAGAACCGTTCAATTCGAATGGCAGCCGCATTTGAACTGCTCCCGTACGCATGATGAGGGCATCTTCCGGATCGAGTTTAATCATTGTTTTGATGGTTTCCCGATTTTGTTCTTCTTCATAGCGCAAGTAACGATTCCCTGCTTTTTCAACGATTGTTCCGTTTGTTTCAAGTTCGTATTTATCGGATTCCTGTCCGGGATGTTGGATTGCCGACTTTAGCTTAATCTTCACCGGCACTGCCGTGTTTTGCGTTCCCATCTGTTCACCGCCTTAAGTTTCATATATCTCTCTATTATAGCCTTTCTGCTAATAGTATTTCAATCATTGCTTGACGAGAAACGCTTTTTTGAAGTCTTCCGTTTAATTTCCCTTATTCTTTCTCATACTACGAGCAAAAGAACGTGGAGAGGGATGGGATACTATGCGGCGTACGGACTATGTGAAAAAGAATAAACGCAGGGGACGTTACCGTTTCATAGGGCTGTTAGCGATTACTGCTGGGACTGCGCTGTTTACAGTGCTCGTCTGTCTGCGAGTCTATGCACAAATCGCTGGCCCGCCTTCTTTGAGCGTACCGGAAGCGTCGGTCTTCATGGATCGCAATGATCGACAGATTGGAGACCGTTTTTCAGGCGAGCGGCGTTATTGGGTAGATATCGATGAAATGTCCCCCTCTCTAATTGACGCGTTCGTTGCAGTTGAGGATAAAAAATTTTATAAGCATAACGGTTTTGACTACAAACGCATTGGCGGCGCTCTGTTGAAAGATGTAAAAGCACGGAGGAAAGTCGAAGGGGCAAGTACAATTACTCAACAGTATGCACGGAATCTGTATTTATCCAACGAAAAGTCTTGGGTCCGCAAGGCAAACGAAGCGCTTTACGCGTACCGTATGGAGTTATTTTACGACAAAGAGAGAATATTGGAAGGTTATTTGAATACCGTCTATTTTGGACACGGCATGTATGGCGTGGAAGCAGCCAGCCGGTACTTTTTTGCGAAGTCAGCGAATGACTTAACACTTGAAGAAGCAGCAACCATCGCGGCCATTCCAAAAGGTCCTTCGATTTACTCTCCGGCTGCCAATTTGGAGAAGTCTACAGAGAGACGAAAAATTGTTTTGAGATTAATGGAGGAGCAGGGTTTTGTATCGTCTGATCAAAGAGAACGCGCAGCTGCGCAAACCCTTGCGCTCAAAAACGAAGACTGGCCCAGTTCGAAGGACATCGCTCCTTACTTTCTAAACGAAGTATGGCAAGAAGCAGAGCAAATTTTAACGGACAAAGGACGATATCCTGCTGAAGGCGGCTGGACCATCAAAACAACTTTAGATATGATGCACCAAAAGACGGCTGAGGAAGTTATAGCCGATCGGATGCCGAAAAGTGATTTACAGATTGGCTTCGTTGCGATGAAACCGGAGAGTGGCGAAGTGACGGCGATGGTCGGTGGCCGTGATTATGCAAGCAGTCCTTTTAACCGTGTGACGCAAGCCAAACGTCAGCCTGGTTCTGCAATGAAGCCGATTTTGTATGCAGCTGCGCTAGAGGACGGGTTTAATCCACTGACGTATATTTCCACAGAGCAAACCATTTTCACGTATGACGACGGACGTTCTTCTTATGAACCGAGTAACGTCAACGGGAAATTTGGTGACCACCCCATTTCCCTTGCACAAGCAATTGCAGTTTCGGACAACATTTACGCAGTCAAAACGCTTGAAGAGATCGGATATCGAAAATACAACACGATGGCTGAAAAACTCGGTATCCATGTGAAGTTCCCGGAGTCTCCTGCTGTTGCGCTCGGCACGTCTTCTGTCACGCTTTTCGAAATGACTGAGGCGTATAACCGGATTGCATCAGGGGGCAAAAAGATTGAGCCCGTTATGATTTTATCCATCTTGGATTCTCGGGGTAATCTTGTGTACGAGCACCCTGCACAAACGAAAAAACGTGCGATGACAGAGCAGAACGCCTCAGTTCTGACTCACTTGATGACGGGCATGTTTGACCCTGTATTTAACGATTATTTAACTTCAACAGGTATTTCCATGCGGGCTAAACAATCCCGGCCATATGCAGCGAAGTCTGGCACAACGATATCCGATCAGTATTTAATAGGCTATACCCCCTCGTTGACTGCCGGTATTTGGACTGGCTTCGATGTCGGGAAACAGTTAGAGCATTCATCGGATAAAGCGGCGTCTAAACAAATTTGGATTGACTTCATGGAGAAAGCTCATGAAGGGATAATCTCGGAACCATTCCTTCCGCCTAAAGGTGTGAAGGGGGTGACGGTGGACATCGAAACGGGCGGGTTGGCAGTTGAAGGTTGTACGAAGCAACGCCTGGTCTACATGAAAGAAAAGGATCTCCCGAAGCAGCTGTGTACGGATAAAACGCTGCGCGAATCCATCATGAAAGGCACGAAGAAGGAAAAAGAGTTTGAGTTGTTCCCCTTCTCATTTTTTGAGTGATGATGGGGCGCGGGTTTTGGAATTGGGCGGGTTTGCTGCGCTTGCGGGCGGGTTGTTCGCGGTATCGGGCGGGTTCGTTGCGCTTGCGGGCGGGTTGTCCGCGGAATTGGGCGGGTTGCCTGCGGTATCGGGCGGGTTTGCCGCGCTTGCGGGCGGGTTGCCTGCGGTATCGGGCGGGTTTGCCGCGCTTTCGGGCGGGTTGACCGCGATATCGGGCGGGTTCGCTGCGCTTGCGGGCGGGTTTGCTGCGCTTGCGGGCGGGTTGTTCGCGGTATCGGGCGGGTTCGTTGCGCTTGCGGGCGGGTTGCCCGCGGTATCGGGCGGGTTCGCTGCGCTTGCGGGCGGGTTGTCCGCGGTATCGGGCGGGTTCGCTGCGCTTGCGGGCGGGTTCGCTGCGCTTGCGGGCGGGTTGCCCGCGGTATCGGGCGGGTTTGCCGCGCTTTCGGGCGGGTTGACCGCGCTTTCGGGCGCTTCCAGCATCATTAAAGATCACAAATCGCTTTATACAACGAAAAAAGCTTCTTGCCTGTTGGGTCGAACGGGCAAGAAGCTTTTTATGTCGGGCGAACCCGAGTGTCCTAGCTTACAATTGCAAGCTATCTCTTAGTTTACTTCGTTTTGTTGTGACATTCAACTACATGTTGCCAACAATTATAATTTGTCACAAACCTATCATAAATGAGGGGAAGATTCGCTAAGATCGATGTGCAGTTTCGGCTCGCTGTTGTTCCACATCTGCTCGTTGTGTTCTTTTAAAAAGCCAGCTAAAATCTTTTTAGATTTTTCATCCATATTGTCAACGATAATGCGGCGCTTCATGGATTTGTCCATCAAGTTTACGTGATCCGCAAGCAGCTTATAGCCTCTCCGTTTTTCACGGTTCACAATCATTTCGCATGAGGTCACGCCTGCATAATAAGGACCGTTTTCATTGAAGTCGATCGTTACCCAGACAAGCCAATATAACTTTCCGCCTTCAGAGTCTTCGCGATTCGTTGTAAATTTGATGCCCCGCTCAATATCGCTCTTCGCGTGCATCGCTCCAATTTCAATAGATGCAAGTTCTTCTTCACTGTCGACCATTACGGGCGTTACGTTTTCTAGTGATAACGAGCCGATGCCGAACCCTTTATGACCGTCTGTCGGGTCGTTCTTTATAATGGTGAACCCTAACTTTTGTTTAGGTTTTGGTTGTTGTTCGTCTGCCATTTCCGCAAACCCCTTTCCATCTGGTAGTATATCTACTATACCGAAATTATTGGAAAGGTGGAAATTGTATGCCGTATGTAACTGTAAAAATGCTTGAAGGCCGTACTGAAGAACAGAAAAAGGCAATGGTTGAAAAAGTAACGGAGGCTGTGATGGAAACAGCAAACGCTCCCCGTGAAAAAGTCGTTGTGTTCATCGAAGAAATGCCTAAAAACCACTACGCTGTTGGTGGAAAACGTCTAAGCGATCAATAAGAAAAACCGGATGCCCAAGGAGATTCTTAGGCAACCGGTTTTTTAGTGCATTGAATTATGCGACAGCACACGCTGCCATTTCAGCGATGAAGTCAAACGCAGCATCCATTTCTTCATCTGAAAAGTTCAATTTATTTTTAACGATACGAACTTTTTCAATTTGTTCAGTGCGTTCTAAGTGATCGAAATAAAGCAACGTAGACACGAGTTCCAAAAAGCGTGAACTCTGGTCATTTAACTTGCTGATGCAGGGTGCAAGTGATGCTGTTGGAGCATCTCCTGTCTCGGAGAACTTGAGCCCGTCTTCGGTTGCGTGATACGTATATTGGACGTAAGAGCCTTTGTCTGTACATTTTTCATGCAAAAAGCCCATTTCACACAACTCTTCAACGCGCAGTGTCAGCTCCTCTGAATAGGGGCCGTACATGTGTAATTCGTATTTCTCTACAAATGAAAAATTCATTTTTTTCAATATGTATACCATCTTCTGCAACTTTTTTCTTCCGTTCACTTCATCCGCCAAAGAGATCATCTGAACGATTTTCGCGTGTTCCGCAAGCATTGCGCACGCTCCTTTCTAGCCTCTCACCAGCTGTAAAATTTCCTGATATAGAGGATTTTCCTCTTTGCCTGCTTCTAGCAGATCTTCAGGGAAATAGATTTTATGGTCCGTGCGTCGTTTACCTGAAATCGCATCGACAATATCGGACGACCGTGACAGTTCGCTCAACTCCCCATTTGGAAGTTGTAAATAAATCGGGACGCGCTCATTCTCTTCACCTGGCCGATAAAAATCATAAGGTAAATCCGAAGAAGAATCCGTGACTAAATAATAGTCAGGGTCAATCCCTGCTTGCTTGAAAAGTGAATCGAGCTGACCGATTTTACGGTATTCTTTCGCAGGGTCGAACTCAGAATATTGAAACAGTTTACGATTAATAAAACGATCGCAAAGGTCCGAAAGAATAGGATCCTGTTCTTTCATCCAAAGTTGAAAATACGTAAATAGCACGCCTTCGTCTAAAGAAACATAGTCTTCAAGCGTTATGGTTTTATCGAAAAAAGAACGGAATGCGATTGGGTCCTGTTTAAACTCATACCCTTTTTCATACAATTCTTTCGCTCGATGTAAAATTTTTATAAGGATTACTTCCGCACTTCGCGAAACGGGATGAAAGTAAACTTGCCAGTACATTTGGTAGCGGCTCATGATGTAATCTTCCACAGCGTGCATACCGCTCGATTTAATGACGACTTGCTCCTCTTCCGGACGCATGACTCGCAAGATCCGTTCCATATCAAAATGACCGTACTGAACGCCTGTATAGTACGCGTCTCTTTGTAGGTAATCCATACGATCGGCATCGATTTGGCTAGAGATTAAGCTAATTACGAGCTTGTCCTTATACGTCTTCCCTACCACATCTGCCACGCGCTGCGGAAATGTTGGACTGACACGGCGCAATACTGCATTTACTTCTGTATCACCGAGCAAAATTGCTTGGGTGTATTTCTCATGGTCAAGGTCGAATACTTTTTCGAAAGCATGCGAAAACGGACCATGACCGAGATCATGCAGCAATGCTGCGCAAAGCGCTACAAGTCTTTCGTCTTCGTTCCATTCTGGACGTCCGCCAAATCCGCTATCGATAATGCGGCGGACAATTTCATAGACACCGAGTGAATGTTGAAAACGACTATGCTCAGCTCCGTGGAATACGAGATAGGTTGTTCCGAGCTGCCGGATTCTGCGAAGCCGTTGGAATTCCCGTGTGCCGATAACATCCCAAATGACGCGATCGCGCACGTGAATATAGCGGTGTACCGGGTCTTTAAACACCTTTTCTTCTGCCAGCTTTTCATGCTCGTACGACATTTCGCACCTCCGTTCAACGTTCCTTCCAGTATACCAAATTTCCGTTCTTTCAACAGCGGCAAATGGCACATTTAAAAAAGTTGAAAGTATTAATCTTTTGTTCTGTATAAATTTCTCTTGTACTGACCATGCTGTCGGTAGAAAGAGAGAACGAATTATGGGAGGCATTGGAGATGGTTAAAATTAGACAAGATGCATGGTTAGAAGAAAACGACAAGTTATTGGCAGATACGGTGCTCCGACATGTACGAGAAGGAAGTACTCAGTTAAGTGCATTTGAAGAAGTGGGCGATGCGTTGAATCGAACAGCGGCTGCATGCGGGTTTCGCTGGAACGCAGTGGTCCGACAAGATTACGAGAAAGAGTTAGCACAAGCAAAGAAAGAACGAAAGCAGGCTTTACGCGTACTTGGCACAGATTTCAAAAGACGTGCAACGCCGCTTTACTCAGTACCTGCAAGTGAAGAGGAGCAGCGTGCAGCATCGGTTCCGCTGTCTGCGTTATCAATGGACACGGTCATTGCGTTCCTGATTCGTATGCATCACTCAGGCGGTACGAATAATGATGCGTTACGTTGGCAGCAAACTGCTAAAGCCGCGCAAGAGCGGGTGGCTGAACTTGAAAAGACCGTTGAGCTCTTGAAGAAAGACAACAAAATGATCCGTGATGATTATGAACAGTTTGTTGAAATCATGAATCGCGCACGTCGCCTCGTTACATTGAACGAAGAGAACGAACATACCGCTCCTGCATTCAAAATGGAGCAAAACGGGAACTTAATCATGAAAGAACCGCCTATGACTCACTAATAGGCGGTTCTTCTTTTAATTGATTGGCAGGATGAAAGGAAACTTTTTTAGCCTCGCGCAATCATTTTTGCGTTTCGTTCAACTACCCGATTTAAATAATACGTATACAATTCCATCTCGTCTTCCCGGAATCCTCCAGCTTGGACGTTCTCTGCAAGACCATTCAAAAGTTGCTGGACTCTGAGATTCACGTCACCTGTGGTAAGCGGTTCACCGAGCAATTCGGATAAAGAAGCCATCGTTTCAGGTCGGATAACTGGATACTTGAATTTTGTCTCTTCACCGCCAAGCCCTGTTCCGTATAATTCTTTCACAAGGGCAGCCCGCGCGCTGCCGCTTCCTTCAACGCATAAGTAGACTTGGACGGCTACCCCTTGCCGCAAACGTCGTTGAGAAATCCCAGCAAACTTTTTACCGTCAATACTCAAATCATAACTGCCTGGACAATAGGATCCTACGATTTCGTATGCTTCGATTTTATCCGCCACTTCAGGGAAAAGCATACGAACGAAGGCTAACATCACATCGTAACCGACTGAAATATCGATTGAGCCGCTTTGTTCAGATAGCACAATGGAAATATTGAGCACACCTTCATCCAGAACAACAGCTAGTCCTCCGGAATTTCGGACTATTGTTCGGTATCCTGCTGAATGGATTGCAGGCAAGGCCTGTTCTAAGTGGGGCAGGCGATGGTCTTGAATTCCCAGCACAATCGTATTGTCGTGTACCCATGTGCGAACGGTCGGCACGCTTACCTGCTGACCTACGAGCTGGCAAAGTGTATCATCTGCTGCAAATGACTCTAATGCTGACCGTGTTCTAGCCGAAAGCGATTCATCTAAAAACCGCCAAGTTGGAATCGTTAAATACTGATCGATGTCTTTCATAAGTTAGCTCCTGTATGCAGATTAAGTAATGTCCTCAGTCTACACCAGAACGACTCTCGCTTCCACTTGAGTTTGCGTGTCAAAATAGTGACATCCATTGTCCCGGCTGAATTCCAGTTACGCAATATGATACACTTGGAAAAGAACGGCTGCCTCGGAGATTTTTCTCCGTTCACCCGTACGAATCTCAATTTAAAGGAGTTCGATTTCTCATGATTGAAGCAGCACAAACGCTGGATGGCTGGTATGTATTACATGACTTCCGCACAATGGACTGGACCTCTTGGAAACTTATTTCTAAAGAAGAGCGCCAACATGCGGTTGACGAGTTCGTCGCGTTTCTAGATAAGCTGAACCAAGCGGACGAAAACAAAACAGGCAGCCATGCATTTTATACAGTTGTCGGTCAAAAAGCCGATTTCATGCTCATGACGCTGCGTCCTACAATGGACGAATTGCAGCAGCTTGAAGCAGAGTTCAACAAGCTCACAATCGCAGACTTTACTTTGCCTGCGTATTCATACGTTTCAGTAGTGGAACTTTCCAACTACTTAGCTGGTGGAGATTCGGATGAAGATCCGTATCAAAACCCATACGTTCGCGGACGTTTGTACCCTGAACTTCCACGCAGTCAGTACGTGTGCTTCTATCCAATGGACAAGAAGCGCGAAGGCGATGTCAACTGGTACATGCTCGACATGGATGTCCGTAAAGAAATGATGCGCAGCCACGGCTTAATCGGCCGAAGCTACGCTGGAAAAGTGAAGCAAATCATTTCTGGTTCTGTCGGATTCGACGACCACGAGTGGGGCGTTACTTTGTTCGCAGATGACGTACTTCAGTTTAAGAAGCTAATCTACGAAATGCGTTTTGACGAAGTGAGCGCACGCTACAGTGAGTTTGGCGAGTTCTTCGTAGGCACGATTTTGCAAGATGATACACGCGCTGATTTCTTTACAGTGTGAAGATATAGTTGAATTTGGGCCATCCCCGGGTGTGAATCCTAGGATGGCTTTTTTGTGTTTTGTGAGGAGTTTGCCGCGGGTTATGGGCCGAGTTTATGAGCATTTTTCCATTTTTATGAGCGTTCCGCGGAGTTTATGAGCGCTTTTCTATTTTTATGAGCGTTCCGCAGAGGTTATGAGCGCTTTTCCATTTTTATGAGCGTTCCGCCGAGTTTATGAGCGTTTTTCCATTTTTATGAGAGTTCCGCCGAGTTTATGAGCATTTCTCCATTTTTATGAGCGTTCCGCGGAGTTTATGAGCGTTTTTCCATTTTTATGAGCGTTCCGCGGAGTTTATGAGCGCTTTTCCATTTTTATGAGCACCAATCCCCTGCGATAAAGAAAGTCCAAACAGAAAACGCTTCGCAAGGCGAAGCGCGGCCAATCAGTATTGGTTTTACGTGGTGAGCGTATACTTTGTCGATTTACGCGTTCCCTCCTTACGCAGTAACGGACTGGACAACAGCCGTTTTGCTGTATGGCGGCATGTAAGCCCTGTAAATCTGCAAAACTCGCGATTAGTCAACTGCTTCCCAATCAGCATGAAATACTCCTTGATAGCTTGCTCATAAGGTTCCCGGCTTTTATTGCCACATATGGGGCAGTTCCACAGATCTTTTTCACGCACAATCGCTTGTTCATTTGGACAATTGTCACAGAGAACACCATTTTTTAATTCGTTAGGATGAATGCCATATCTCGCAGCAAGTGGAAACGGATTGTAATCTTGGTGATCTGTTAGCAAGACATGCGCTAATTTTTGAATGTCAGATTTAGCTAATATCGTGGATTCAATAGGCAATTCTCGGAAAAAAGCGGGCGCTTCATAATTCGTCAGAATCGGTATGGTTGGTGGCTCTTCGATGAGGATTTCATTATTATGTGCGAACGTGATGAGGCCAGTAACGGGTAAGTGAATGTCTTTTGCGCGCAGCCAACTATTTAGGAAGTGTATCTTACGCTCTACTTCTGCAATTGGATTTCGAAATACGTTTCGCGACCCAGTTTGCGACTCTTTAAGAAATTGTGTTGGATTTGCTTTGATTATGATTTTATCTGCAATATTTTTAACTTCTGTAATGATGATTCGGTCAGGAGCAATGAATAACGAATCGATTTGGAATTGCACACCATTTTGGCTAAGACTGAGGTCATGCAATATTGCATGTGGAAAGTCAGTATGAACCTCTTTCATACATCGGTCGTATTCAAGCTCGCCGCCATGACCAGCAAGAATCTTGTATAATTCTTCCTGGATGAACCGGTACTTTTCGTGTGCGGGAGTCAATCTTCTCGCTAGTGATTGTAGTCCTTCTAATTGTTTTGGTTTTGTCCGTTGTTTATAAAGCATTGGCAACCTTCCTTTCATTTTCATAGAGTGTAGCTTGTTCTCGGCCAGAATGGAATAGATTTTGCAAAGATAGCATTTTGGGTTGTTTTTGAGGTCCAAACTTGAAATTTGGAACTTACAATAAGTGCTTAAATGGCATCTTTACATCAATTAAAGACTGTGAAAACATTGTAAAGACTTGATTTGTGGCGCTACGCTTCTATTTTGTAGAGTCGTTTGAAAAATGGTCGATAATCTGGAAATGGACATTTTTTCTGAGCGTTTTTCAATTTTTATGATGACTTTTCAAGCTTTATGAGCGCTTCCCACTTTTTATGATCACTTTCCAAACTTTATGAGCGCTTCCCATTTTTTATGATCACTTTTCTAACTTTATGAGCGCTTCACACCTTTTATGATCACTTTCCAAACTTTATGGGCGCTTTCCACTTTTTATGATCACTTTTCTAACTTTATGAGCGCTTCACACTTTTTATGATCACTTTCCAAACTTTATGAGCGCTCCCTACCCTTTATGAGCACTTCCAACAACTTATGAATACATTCAAAACTTCATATGCATTTTCCTTATGATTATGCTCCCGCACCGACTTTATCCAAACATACCAAAAAGCAGAGTCTTGTTTGGTATGTTTTGCTGACTTCGTTCATAGGATACGTGTGAGGGGGTTGTCGTATGGCGGTCATTAAGACGACTAATAAGCATATCGATTTGCTGGCGCGCTTGATGCGTGCGGAAGCAGAGGGCGAGGGCCAGCTCGGTATGTTGATGGTCGGCAATGTCGGCGTGAATCGAGTGCGATCTGACTGTCTCGATTTTACAGAAATTCGAAACTTGGACGATATGGTATTTCAACGGCCCGGCGGCTTTGAAGCAACAACGAAAGGCTATTTTTATCAACGGGCACGGGAGCAGGATCGTAAATTGGCTAGACGTGCGGTGAATGGAGAACGCTTCAGGCCAGCTGAACGATCGCTTTGGTTTTTCATGCCTGAGGGGGATTGTCCGGAACAATGGTATGGACAATACAATACGGGGCGTTACAAATCACATTGTTTCTTCTCGCCAACCGAACAAGACTGCCCGAACATTTAACTTTGAAAGGATGACAGCATGGTTCAATATCAATGGTCACCGAACTACCAGCAGCAACCGCAATACGCCTTTCCACCACAGCAACACCAGCAGCAACAACAAAACGTACCACCCCAAGTCACTATTCCCAGCGGACGCCCGCCAGCAGGTTCATTTCGTGAGGAATCATACATCGAGAATATCTTACGGCTAAACCGAGGGAAAGTTGGGACGTTCCATTTTTCGTTCGAAAATGCGATGGAGGCTGGAACGAACGTAAAAGCTGTCACTGGCATGGTTGAAGCCGCGGGCCGGGATCACGTAATCCTAAGTGAACAAAGTACTGGCAAACGGTTCCTCTTCCCAATGATTTACTTCGACTATGCAGAGTTCAACGAAGAACTCAATTATTTCCCACAGCGACCGTAACCAAAAAACACCTGTCCCGCCTCTTTTTTCAGAGGTGGTGCAGGTGTTTTATGTTCTTCAGTTACTAAATTTCGCAGCTGCTACAATTAGCATGATCCATCCGGCGATAAATGCAACGCCGCCAATCGGCGTGATGGCACCTAAAATCCCAATTCCAGATAAGCTCAATACATATAAACTTCCAGAGAAAATAATGATTCCAGCGAGCAGTAAATACCCTGCCCATGATAAGGCAGTCGATGAACCAAATAATGCAGGACTCATCAAAATTCCGATAGCCAGCAATGCAATCGCATGGAACATTTGATAGGTGACAGCCTTCTCCCAAACGTCTAAGTAGTGTGCAGATAATCTATCAGCTAATGCGTGAGCACCAAAAGCTCCAAGCGCTACAGCTATTGCACCGTTTACCGCACCGGCAATAATGAAAAATGGCATTGTGTTTTCCTTCTCTCTACATAATTTACAAATTTACTTTAAAAATCGAATAACGAACCGCCGTTTGCGTCCTCTTCTTCGAGCGGCTGTCCTTCAAGAGATTGAGGACCCGTTTGCAAAGGGACAGACCCTTCCCGAGGTTTCATCTCAGTAAATGAAGGGGATGCTTGAATAGTTTGTGTCTGCTCCCCATTACTCGCTAAAATCAGTCCGCACAACGATTGTATTGCTGCAATCGACTCACGCACTGCCGCCTCATTTGAGGATGATTTAGCGTGTGTTAGCTGCCGTTGCATTTCGTCAAGAACGCGCGTAGTCGAAATCATGCGCCACCGCTTCCTTTCTTCGGTTCAAACTTCATACATTCCAATCCTGAAGAACGCAAAACCACTGCAGAAGGCAGCTCACGTGTTTTGAATCCATACGCTTTACAGCCACGCGGGTGGCTTGGTTCCCAGGTCACATAAAAATTTTGGCATTGAAAGCAATTCACAGTCATGGCAGCAGCTCCTTTCCTTTCTGCGGATATGTTTACTAACGCTCCGTTTTACACCAGTCAATCTGACGTTCACCCCAAGAACTCAGCCATTTGTTTGTTTTCGAAAACGGCTGGGATCCGAAAAATCCCCGATTGGCACTCAATGGACTCGGATGCACTGACTCAATCGTAACATGTTTTGTCAAATCGATGAGCCGTTTTTTCTCCTGTGCAGGACGCCCCCACAATATAAATACAATGGGTTCATCCCGCTCGGACAACTTTCGAATAACTGTATCGGTAAATGTTTCCCACCCTTGTTTTCGATGGGAATGGGCTTCTGATTCCCTAACAGTCAGCACGGTATTTAAGAGCAGCACACCTTGGTCGGCCCAACCTGTTAATGATCCTGATTCAGGTACCGAACAACCCACGTCGCTTTCAAGTTCCTTAAAAATATTACGAAGACTTGGAGGTGTACGAACCCCGTGCTGAACAGAAAAGCTAAGTCCGTGAGCTTGTCCTGAACCGTGATAAGGATCTTGACCCAGAATAACGACTTTCACATTCTCGTAAGGCGTGTGCCTAAATGCATTCCAAATGTCATCCATTGCTGGATAAACGACTTGATGCGCATATTCCGTTTTCAAGAATTGACGCAATTGCTGATAAGAAGACGCATCGAATGCTTCTTTCAGTTCTTCATCCCATTGATTTCCGAAATGTGGTTTCAATTGACTCACTCCTTAAATTGGATCATCACGTCATACCCTGCAAAGGAAAACATTTCTTTCAGTGTTTGTTCTGCATTACGCTCCGCAGTTTCCAAGACCCCTTGTCCAGCACTTTCTTCTCGAATCAACTTCTTCGCTTCTTCAGCGAGATCATACCCCTCTTTAATATCCGCTTTTTGACGGAATACCCCCTCATACGAATACACCTCAACCTGATCAAAGAGAATTTCAGCGCCGCCTAGAAATTCTGGTTTGGGCAACGTCAGTTTTGCTGTTTTGTTTGTCTCACTAATAACTATATCTTTCTCACTTACTGTTGAAAAATCTACGCCTGCTTTGATGATACCTGGCACTACTACTAATAATTGACGATTTGTACCTGGTATATCCAGCCCGATACTCTGACCAAACAGTTTATTATCTTTTCTTTCAATGATGACTTTCGTATGAGCTTCCGCTGTAGCTAATTCATTCAAATCCTTTATCTGTTCTACGAAACTGGTTTTCTGTTCTGTGAACGTACTTCCTTGTTTCACAAAGTAGAATGCGATGAACGGTAAAGACGCTACAAGTAAAATCGCGATAAGCGCTATAATAAGAAATGATTTTCGCCATAAGGAGAAAAACAACATCAGAATGCTCCATAAGCTTCTGCGTCTTTTCTTCGGTCGGCCATAGGCTTCTTCTACAGTTACCGCACTCTCTGCGTCCGATGATTTTAATTCTTTTAGCAGCTTTTCGATTTCTTCTAATTTCCGCTCATCGTTCGTACCTTTTTTGCCCTTCATGTAAGTCCCCCTTTTTAAAAACGTTTCGAGTTATCGATCTATCTTTTCATTTGAATAAAAACAATCTGCATCATTATATATAGAAAATTTCACGTTCAGGTATTGATTCTATCATGGTATGATTGCGCTAAGGGAGGGATTGCCTTGTCCAACGTTCCTATACGCGAAAAGGTGAAACGTATTACTGCAGCGGCAAAGGATGGAGAATCGTATTCTGAGTCCACTAAAAGTGCCGGAATGCTATTCTTTTATGGCATTTTTGGTATCGCTATTTTGTTTTTAATCGCGCTGACTATAGGTCTTCTACAGTCTGAACATTATATTGGCAGTGTCTGTTGTTTACTCGGCGGAAGCGGACTTGGGTTCATCCTTCTAAAGATTTCACGAGCGTAATACACTCAATTTGTATTTGCTTTTCTATTTGAGTACACTGAAAGTATACCCTATTCGTAAAGGAGTCTTCTATTATTATGACATTAAAAAAGACATTGACGATCGCAGGATCCGACACTTCCGGCGGTGCTGGCATACAAGCTGATTTAAAAACCTTCCAAGAACTTGGCACCTACGGCATGACAGCTCTGACTGTTGTGGTCACGATGGATCCCGACAACAATTGGAGCCATAATGTATATTCACTTCCAATCGATGTAGTCAACTCACAGATTAAGACTGCTCTCTCAACAGGCATTGACGCTGTAAAAACAGGAATGCTGAGTACTGAAGAAGTTATTCAAGCAGCTGGAGAAGCGATTAAAGCATGGGGATCCCCACATGTTGTCATCGATCCTGTAATGGTTTGTAAAGGGGAAGATGAAGTATTGAATCCCGGAACTGTCGATGCCATGATCGAGTATTTGCTCCCACGTGCTGAAGTCGTGACTCCGAACTTGTTTGAAGCAGGACAACTGGCAGGTATGAAAACACCTGGAACAGTCGAGCAAATGAAAGCTGTAGCCGAGAAGATCCACTCACTTGGCGCGCGTAATGTCGTCATTAAAGGCGGAAAGCAGTTGCAGCACGATAAAGCAGCAGACTTGTTCTATGACGGCAAGACTCATCTTCTATTAGAATCCGAGAAAACCGATACACATTATAACCATGGCGCAGGATGTACATTTGCTGCAGCGATTACAGCGAATTTAGCGAATGGTAAAGATATTAAAGAAGCCGTAATTGAAGCAAAAGCTTTTGTTGCAGCTGCCATCGCAAATGGATGGAAGCTGAACGAATATGTAGGTCCAGTGATGCACGGTGCAAAAAGTCGGTTTGGCGGACCTGAAATTACAACAACTGAAGTATAATCACCAAAGCATCGCGGGAATCCATTCCGCGATGCTTTTTTTGTGGATGAAACGGCATAATCGCAATTGCTCCCGTTTCCCGATATAATTGAAAGCAGAGTAAAAAATTAGCCGGAGGAGGAAGTAATGTGGAAATTGTACAACAAGATCAGCTCCAACGCTTGATCGATTCCTTTGCGGGCAAGGATGTTTATATTCATTTAGAGACCACAAATGGCTCCTATGCTGCGCATTTTCAAGAAGGGTTCTTTAATGCCGGGGCGTTCATCCGAAATATTGTCGTAAACTATGAACTTGGAAAAGTAGCAGGTGACTCCCCTCACCGAATCGGCTTAAAACTGCCTTCAGGATGGATTTACGCACAAGGAATTACACATTATGAATTAGACGAACACGGACGTCTCCTAATGGCTGGCCTTGGACCAGATGGTAAATTGGCCGTCGCACTTGAAATTAGTGAAACTCCGTTTACGTATTAATATAGAAGGAGGACCAACCATGATGGAAAAAGAACGACATGTATTAGTCATTTTCCCGCATCCGGATGATGAAGCATTTGGTGTTTCGGGAACAATTTCAACATATATCGAAATGGGTGTCCCTGTCACATACGCTTGTTTGACGCTAGGTGAAATGGGAAGAAACTTAGGCAATCCCCCATTTGCGAACCGCGAGACTTTGCCTGCAATCCGAAAGAAAGAACTCCAAGCTTCTGCCGACGCAATGGGCTTGACAGACTTGCGAATGATGGGACTCCGGGACAAGACCGTTGAGTTTGAAGACGATGAAAAAATGGTTAAAATGGTTTCAGACTTGATAGACGAATTGCATCCTTCCCTCGTCATTTCATTCTACCCGGGATTATCAGTACACCCAGATCACGATGCAACAGGTCGCGCAGTAGTGGAAGCTCTCGGAAGAATGCCAGAATCGGATCGTCCAAAACTGTATACAATTGCTTTTGACAACAAAACAGTTGAGCTAATTGGACACCCTGATGTGCACCATGACGTGTCCGGTGTGACAGAGAAAAAACTTGGAGCTATGAATGCTCATGCATCTCAGACTGTCTGGATGATCGAAGATATGCAAAAACGTCTGGACGCGGAAGACGCTGATGCGTTAAAATGGCTAAAGACAGAACATTTCTACACATATTCCTTTAAGTGAAGGTAACCGCTTACAAATGCGGTGGTTCCTGGACTCCTAGTTTTTGGCTAGTGAGTCCGGGTATACATATAAGGCTTTGGAGAAAATTTCTTGTTTACTTTCAGATATTCATTCATTAATATGAATAAATATACATAGTATGCACAACTAATTAAGAAGGAGCCTACTCTATGAAAAAAGCGTCATTATCCAACTGGTTATTGTTTTTAGTTCCATCTATTATTGGTGTCATATTATTCATGATTCCACTGAAGATCGGGGATGGCTGGAAAGTTCCAATTGCGTTTCTTGCAGATAAACTATCTGGATTTATAGAACCCGCAATGCCATTCGCTGCGATGGTGCTAATCATTATTTCAGCAGTTGGGTCGGTATTATACTTATTTGTTTCGGCAGATCGCACATCAAAACCTACTTTTATGCAAACATTATTCAAGGTAACACCATTTTGGACGCTGACACGCGTTGTCGGTGCAATTTTCGCTGTTATGGTAACGTTTAAACTTGGACCGGAAGCTGTATGGAGTGAAAATACAGGCGGGCTTTTGCTTTCACCTGATGGACTTGTTTCCTTCCTTTATACGATTTTCCTATTTGCAGGTTTGTTCTTGCCGCTTCTTTTAAATTTTGGTTTACTGGAGTTCTTCGGAACGATGATGGTAAAAGTTATGCGTCCGTTGTTCAAGCTTCCTGGTCGATCATCCATTGATGCATTAACATCTTGGGTTGGAGACGGAACGATCGGTGTCTTGCTGACGAGTAAGCAATATGAAGACGGTCATTATACGAAACGTGAAGCAGCCGTTATAGCAACGACTTTCTCCATCGTTTCAATCACCTTCTCTATTGTTATCATCACAACTGTCGGTCTTGAAAACTACTTCGTTCCCTTTTATTTGACAGTAGCATTCATCGGAATTGTTCTTGGCTTGATTATGCCTAGAATTTATCCGCTTTCGAAGAAGCCGGATGAATTCATCGATGGTACTCCACAGACAGGAACAGAAGAAAGTCTGCCGGAAGGATATAACGTCATCACGCATGGTATTGAGAATGCACTTGAAACTGCTGGTAAGAACCGCTCAGCAGGTAAAATTGCAGGTGATGGCTTCCGTAATGTTCTGGATATGTGGATTGGCGTAGCACCAATTGTTATGGCATTTGGGACGATTGCGACGATGCTTGCAGAGTATACCAGTCTATTCACGATTCTTGGGAAGCCATTCGTTCCCTACTTAAACCTTCTTCACATTCCTGAAGCAGCTGAAGCTGGCTCGCTGATGGTTGTCGGGATTACAGACATGTTTCTTCCTGCACTTCTTGCAGACGGAATGATTTCTGATCCCATTACATTATTCACAGTGGCGACCATTTCAGTCATTCAGCTCATTTACTTGTCAGAGGTCGGCGGATTGATTCTTGGAACTAAGATTCCCATCAACATCTGGGATTTAATTGTGATTTTCTTACTTCGCACAGTGATCGCACTGCCAATCGTTGCAGGCGTTGCTCACTTATTATTTTGAGTTAAATTGGAAACACCCCCATGCGCCTGTTTGGCTGCATGGGGGTGTTTTTGCATTAGGAAGAGCTGACCAACCATTGGATTCAGAAATGTGGAAACAGTTTTACTTTCGCAATGGAGCAGGTGCGAGAGGTTATGAGCACATTTGTGAGTTTATGAGCATTCCTCTAAGCTTTATCAGCACTTTTTCCCGTGCTTATGAGCATTCCTCCAGCTTTATGAGCGCTTTCCCGGGTTTATGAGCATTCCTCCAGCTTTATGAGCGCTTTCCCGGGTTTATGAGCATTCCTCCAGCTTTATGAGCGCTTTCCCATGCTTATGAGCATTCCTCTAGCTTTGTTAGCGCATGCCGATATCTGTCCTGCCCTACCCGTCGTCTTTCACTTCATACAAAACCCCTTCACACCTGAAGGCGCAAAGGGGTTCTATCAATATTAAGCATTCACTTTTTCATGAATTTTTTCTAGCATATCTGCAACCATTGCATCAAGATCGTACGTGGATTTGAAGCCCCACTCAGATTCTGCTACAGATGTATCAAGCGAATTTGGCCAACTGTCTGCGATTGATTGGCGAACAGGATCGACGTCATAGCTGATTTCGAAGTTTGGCATGTGTTTTTGGATAGCCGCTGCTAACTCGGATGGTTCGAAGCTCATCGCTGTTACATTAAAAGCATTACGGTGTTTCAAGTTTGAAGCGTCTGTCTCCATTAAGTCTACAATCGCTTGCAGCGCATCTGGCATATACATCATATCCATGTAAGTTCCTTCTGCGATGAACGAAGTATACTTGCCTTCTTCCACTGCTTTGTAGAAAATATCCACCGCGTAATCCGTTGTACCGCCGCCAGGTTGGGCAACATATGAAATAAGACCAGGGAAACGAACACCGCGTGTATCTACGCCGAACTTTTGATAAAAATAATCACATAACAATTCACCAGACACTTTGTTTACACCATACATTGTAGTTGGACGCTGCAATGTATCTTGCGGTGTGTTGTCTTTCGGTGTTGATGGTCCGAATGAGCCGATAGAACTAGGTGTGAAGAACTGAAGATTTAGTTCACGTGCTGTTTCCAACGCGTTCACAAGTCCTCCCATGTTTAAGTTCCAAGCGAGCATTGGATTCTCTTCTGCTCTAGCAGAGAGCAATGCAGCCATGTGCATAAGCGTGTCTGCACCGAATTCTTTTGCAAGCTCCGTCATTTTTGCTCCGTCCGTTACGTCCAGAATTGCAAACGGTCCATCCATTTCCGTTAAAGGCTCACGAATGTCAGTTGCTAACACGTTTTCCGTTCCATACTCTGCTCGTAATTTCGAAATCAATTCAGAACCAATTTGACCAAGTGCACCAGTTACCATGATTTTTTTCATATGTATACCTCCTATGATTGTTTGTGTTTTTGGGGCGGACAATTTATATCAATAAAATAAAATTTCTAGTTTTATTAGCTCAAATTGATTATAAACTGTTCTGCTGATAAATACAATCATCGGAATAACATCTGCTCTCTTTATTCGAATTTTGTGTTATAATATAAATAATTGGAGGGTGTATCGCTTGAAAGATAATCCATTTCTTATCCGCGGAGTTGCTCGCTGGCTTTTACTATTTGGTGGAGGAATCGTCCTCACTATCGTCCTATTATTTGCGAATATTCCATTTTGGGCAGTATTCTTGATTGTCATGATTGTATATCTGACAGTAACACTTGGGTGGCCGCTTTATATCCTGTATGGAACAAAAGATATGAAACGTCTCGATGCTTTTTTAACAAAGAATCGATTCAATTCCTTGTTCGCCTACGCTTATGCAATCGGGCATGAATCGGATGAAATGGTGATCGACACAATTGAAAATATTCTACAGACACAAAAACAGCCTAAAATCCAAGCGATTTATGGTGCAAATCTTGCTATCTGGCAGAAGGATGCAGAAGCTCTCCATCGGATTGCGATCCATTTACCGACATCCGATTATGTAAATTATTACACTGCGAGCGCCCTTTTGTTAGAAGGCAACTTGCAGCGCGCTGAAGCTATCCAGCCCGCTATTAAAAAGCCATGGATGAGACATGCACTGCAAGCAAGTATTGCCAAGCAGTCGGGTAATCAAACTGCGTACAGAAGAGAAGTTGAATTAGCGACCTCCCACGCGCGCGGTGTTCAGTATTACGTATTGGTTTCTCTATTCAAACGTCAAGATCAAGTATCTCCCATTATCTGAGAGGAGGGATGGCCATGATTTACGAAGAAGAAACTTATGTTGAGCTGCATGACGGTCGAAAAGGGCTTATTGTATTAGTTCGTGCGGATGACCGTACTCAATATGACCTTGAACTCGCCGATGGTGAACTGATTACCGTATATCATGAAGAGGTTTCAAAACCTGTTGGTTTAAAAACAAAATAAAAGCAGTCTGGAAAGGATTATTCCTTTTCCAGACTGCTTTTTAGTTATCTTGTAAAGTTACATCAGGTGAGGATCAGTTCACTTATTGAATAACACCAAGTTCTTTACCTACTTTTTCATAAATCTTAAGTGCATCATCGAGCATTTCTTTCGTGTGTGCAGCTGTTGGCATGTTACGAACGCGGCCTGTCCCTTTTGGTACTGTCGGGAACACGATCGATTTCGCGTAGACGCCTTCTTCAGCAAGACGTTTGGAGAATTGTTGGGTCAGTTTTTCTTCTCCAATAATACAAGGCGTGATAGGGGTTTCAGAGTTTCCGATATTGAAGCCGAGTTTTTTCAAACCCGCTTTCAAATAGTCGCCGTTCTCCCATAACTTGTCATGCAGTTCAGTCGATGCACTGATTTTGTCAAGTGCGCCCATAATCGCTGCAACGTCGCCTGGCGGTACTGCTGTCGAGAACAAGAACGGCCGTGAACGGACTTTCAACCAGTCAACCAGTTTTTGCGTACCCGCTACATAACCGCCGACAACGCCGACTGCTTTCGACAGTGTCCCCATTTGCATATCAATCTCTTTTTCAAGACCAAAATGCTTTACAGTACCTTTCCCTTTACCCGTTACGCCTGAACCGTGTGCGTCGTCTACATACGTGATGAGGTCGAATTCTTTCGCGACTTCAACAGCACCCGGAAGGTTTGCGATATCACCATCCATCGAGAAGACTCCGTCTGTAATGTACATGACTTTTCCGTATTGACCTGATTCAGTCGCTTCTTTTGCTTTCGCACGCAAATCGTCCATATCTTGGTGCTTCACACGAATAATTTTAGCACCTGATAGACGGCAGCCGTCGATGATGGACGCGTGGTTTAATTCATCCGACAAAATCGCGTCATTTTTGTTCATGACAGCTGAAATTGCTGCCATATTACAGTTAAATCCAGATTGGAATGAAATCGCAGCTTCTGTTCCTTTGAACTCGGCCAATTTCTTTTCCAATTCTATGTGGATGTCCAGTGTACCGTTGATGGTTCGTACGGCACCTGCACCAACACCATATTTATTCACAGCTGCAATGTTTAGTTTTTTCAAGTCCTCATCTGTCGCCAATCCAAGATAGTTATTGGAAGACAAGTTGATAAGATCTTTTCCTTTGATTTTAATGATTGGACCATTCGGACCTTCCACTGGCTCAATTTCGTTATAAAGCCCCTGATCACGAAGTTCTTGCAAATTCTCGTCTAGAAACGCATTTAATATTTTAGACAAAATGATCTTCCTTTCAGACACATGATGCTACTAGTGTAGCATATTTATGCCCTAACCCGTAACGACAAGGGTGCTACGGCGCAAGAAGTTCTGTCAGTACGCTTACTTTGCTATTGAATAATTCTTGGTCAAGGGCACTATCCATCCCAGCATCTATCAGGCTAGTTTGGCGAGCGTAAGAGTGCATATATGCCGCAGCTTTTCCTATCATTTCTTTGTAACGTACTCGGATATCGTCGATTTCGATTTCTGCTGCTTCATCCGGTGCACACATATCTACAAGACTAAGAATTTCGTCTCCTTCTCGATCCACGTCGTAGGCATGGGGCTCTGTCGCATCAAACAAACAGACGGATAGCTCAGGAAATTGAACAAGATCGATACTTCCTGCATCTAACCCGCACCACCCATAAAGCACATCGATTCCTCTTTTTTCCGCTTCGTCTCCAAGCGCTTTCATCATGGTGGACTTACCGGTACCTGGCAACGCTTTAATCAGTATTCTTCGTTTCAAGGATTTCGTAATGGATGGTATGAAGTCATGTGCACCTTTTGAAGATAGCGATCCAATTATACGATGTGTGACAAGCGCTTTTTTACGTAAATCCAGTGATCCGAATAAATCACTGGCCAATGCTTGGATTTTTGCCTCATGCGCTTGCCAATCCATTCTGCGAATATTGACAGCTTCCCATTCATCATGAATGGCTTTTGCTTCAGTAAGGGATTCGAGTGCTTTTTCCAGGTAGGTTGCAGCAGATTCCATATACTCCGCAATTTGACTGTTATTCATGCGCAGCTTATTCTCGTCATAGACATCATAGAAACTTACAACGCGATGGCGCTCTCCAAGTTGTGTCGGCTCGAGTGAGATTGGATGCGATGCTGTCAAATAAAATAGTTCTGGTCCTTTTACATATATACCATCCGTTTTTTCGATATGCAGCGGACTCCTAAATCGATCGACATCATATCCCCGTTTCACATACATTGCCGCCAGCTCATTCAGTACATGTGATAGCGCAAACGTCGGGGGTGACTTTATGAATATTGTTTTCTCTGCATTTTGAATGAGATATTCATATTTATGGGATAGACCCGCTCCCGTATAAGCCGTCCCCATTGATTCGGTAAGTGTTCCGTTCATTATAACCACCCTTTCTTAACTCTTCAGGATAGCTTATGAAATGAACACGAAAAAAAGCACAGTCACGAAGACTCTGCTTTTCATCATAATAATGCTTCTGTACTTTGCTCGCCTGCAGCGCGAAGTAAAAGACGCTGACATTGCGGCATTGCATAGTGGACGAATTGCCCAATGAGCAAAGCAATTAGAACAGTTCCGATCCCAACCGGCCCACCAAGCGCCCAGCCAAGCAGCGCAACAATCACTTCAATAGAAGTTCTGACTACTTTTACACTCACATTGAATTTGTGCACGATTAAAAGCATTAAACTATCTCGGGGACCCGCCCCCATATTAGGTGAAACGTAAAGTCCAATACCGTACGCCATAATCACGACACCAAAGACAAACATAAAGATTTGAGCAGTCATCGTTGAAACGTCAGGTAATAACCAGTTGAATAGATCGATGAATGACCCGAGCAGAAGCATATTCAACCATGTTCCATATTTCGGTAATTTCTTTTGAAATGCTGCTGTTATCAGCACAATGATTAACCCTGTAATAACACTCCACGAACCGATTGTAAGCCCGATGTTTTCATATAATCCTACATGTAACACATCCCATGGGCCAATCCCGAGTCGCTGGCCTTTTATCGTCATTGCGATACCTAAGGATAAGATCATTTGACCCACTACGAAAAAGATCCATCGCCACTTTTTTAACGTAAGCATCCACATTCTTCTTTCTGCATGCCGCTGATCCCTTATCAGCGACGAATTCGTTTACGTAATTGTAGCATGGTTCGACAAATTGCGGGCAAAGGTTTCTAGCTTTCAAAAATTTTAGACACGTTCATGCTAGAGAATCGATAACAGTGACATCTGCAAACGTTACTTACACAAATCCACAAATGGTGCACTTGTTACTTTTGCATAGTCGACTGGATGAAGTTTCATTTGAAATCCCGGTTTACCTGCACTTGCGTAAATTGCATCTTTTGACTCCGCAGAATGATCTAGAAATGTAGGAAGCGGTTTTTTGAGCCCGATTGCTGAACACCCTCCGCGTACATAGCCCGTTACTTCTGTCAGTTGTTTCAAAGGTAACATTTCTAACTTCTTTTCACCTGCGGCACGGGCTGCTTTTTTTAAGTCAAGTTCGCGTATAACCGGAATGACAAAGACATAATTACGAGATGGCCCGGCTGTTGTCACCAATGTTTTGTAAACATCTGAATCAGCTCCTCCGTCCGCCGCCGCATTCACATCTTCAGACAAATCCCGTTCAAACAATTCATGTGGAATACCAGCGGATTCTAGAATCCGAATTGCATTCGTTTTTATATGTTTATTCTTCTTAGCCATAATGAGTTCCCCCCTTGAGCTTGAAGTCAAAAAACCGCCGCTAAGAGCGGCGGACAGATTGTTCCCATTATGCAATAAGTGAGTATGCAGGACTTGCTACTTCATATCCTTGCTGTTTTGCATTTACTTGTATTGCATAGGCCGTGGCGGCGTGATTATAACGCTTTTGCATCGTTTCTGTCAGAAATAAATCGTTAACGACATTTGGGCTGTTCGACTCCCCGGCACTTTCTTCTTGTGATTCCAAAGAGCGCATGCGCTCTTCTAGTGCCAATTGCCCTTCCGTTTCCATGATTTTAGCGGAGGCTGCTGCTGCAAGTTGAAGGTCCATCTCAGCAGGGTCAAACCCGGTCAATGCATCGCGTCTAATTTCCTGCCAGCTGGAAATTGTTTCTTCTAGTGTTTTGCCAAGAGGTAAGGTGATTTGTTTCAGCTGTCCCGCACCTAGTTTTTGAAAGTCATCCGCTTTGCGGGCTCTCATCAGTTCAGAAGATGCAGTCAGCTGCTGCTCTGCCTCGTTGCGCTTTTGCTCATTACCGCCTGCGTATTCCGCATTTTTCGTATATGCCGCTTCTGCCGAACGTTTTTTCAACGAAGCATAGCGATTCGTTTCCGTCACTGCAGGGTTCATTGAAATGGTAACCATAAACTCACCTCCGCCTTAAATTAGTTACTTAATTATACAGCATATCGGCAGTGCCTTCATGAGGCGATAGTGTTCAATTATTACTTATCAAATAGTTTCTTTAGCGCATCTGCCATTGCGGTGTTCTCAGGTTCCTCTTTCTCCTGCTTCTTAAGGTACTTCTGGACATCCCGCTTGTCAGCCTTTTTACCCGTTGTTTGGGCTCTGCGCTTTTCAAATGAAGATAACTTTTCCCGGTATCCGCATTTACAAACAAAAATCTTACCTTCTCCATGTCCTCGAAGCTCTAACTTCTTCTTACAATTCGGGCAGCGTGCATTTGTCAGTTTCGATACAGTTTGGCGATGACCGCATTCACGGTCCTGACAGACGAGCATCTTTCCGCGTTTCCCATTCACTTCAAGCATAGGCTTCCCGCAGTCCGGGCACATTTTACCCGTTACATTATCATGCTTGAACTTGGTGTCATCTGCTTTAATGTCCACAATAGTCTTTTTCGAGAAATCGATCATCTTGCTGATGAATTGTTCTTTTTTCAGTTTTCCTGCAGCAATTTTCGTTAAATCGCTCTCCCATTCTGCGGTTAACGCAGGTGATTTCAAATCCTCAGGGACGAGTTCTAAAAGCTGGCGCCCTTTAGAAGTAGTGTAAATATCGTTCCCCTTTTTTTCAATGACAAACATCCCAAACAGCCGTTCAATCACGTCTGCCCGCGTTGCAACAGTTCCAAGACCGCCTGTTTCACCCAATGTTTTAATAAGTTCCTTAGATTCACCTGCCATGAATTGTGTTGGGTTTTCCATTGCGGCAAGCAGCGTTCCCTCATTGAATCGTGCAGGGGGCTTCGTCTTTCCTTCCGTTCTTGAAAACGCACGGATTTTAAGAGTTTCCCCCTTTTTCAATGCTGGCAATGCGTCTGTATCCGTCTCTTCTTCATCTGACGAATATACTGCTTTCCATCCTTCGTCTGTAATCGTACGTCCTTTGAGTGCAAATGTTTCACTGCCTGCTTGCAACTCCGCACTGAGCTGATTGTATTGGAATGGCGGATAAAACACAGCCAGAAATCGTTTTACAATAATGTCATATAAGCGTTGTTCTTTGTCCGAAAGCGCATGTAGTGATGGGCTTTCTTCTGTTGGAATGATCGCATGGTGATCCGAAACTTTACTATCGTTAATGACACCTTTTTGCGGTTTAACAGCACCTTTTCGCAACAACGCATTGACCGCTTTACGATATGGACCGATTTCAACAGCTTTCACTCGGTCTTTTAACGTACTCGTCATATCAGCAGTTAAGTGCTTCGAGTCTGTTCGCGGATACGTAACCGCTTTATGCCGCTCATAGAGGTTTTGCAGAGTCGATAGAGTTTCTTTCGCTGACCAAGACCAGCGTCGGTGGGCCTCTTTCTGCAATTCCGTTAAATCGAACAGCGGTGGAGCCGGCTGTGATTTAGGAGTGGATTTCAAATCTGATATCTTCCCTTCAGAAACGCCTTCCAAAGCACTCATTTTACTGTCGATAAACGCTTCATCGAACGACTGCGTTTGTCCGCTGCCATCACGCCAAGTGAATCGTCCCGCTTCCGTTAACGCCTGCATCCCCCAAAAAGGTTTTGGCTGGAACTTTTGAATTGCCTGCTCTCGTTCAGCAATCATTGCAAGAGTTGGTGTTTGCACACGGCCTGTAGATAATTGTGCGTTATGTTTTACGGTTAAGGCACGTGTTGCGTTAATGCCCACGACCCAGTCTGCTTCAGCACGCGCAGCCGCAGCCTGGTAAAGATGTTCGTATGCTTTTCCGTCTTTCAAATTCGCAAATCCGTCTTTGATAGCTTTGTCTGTGACAGATGAAATCCACAATCGTTTAACAGGCTTACGATTTTTCGCCAGCTCTAAAATCCAGCGAGCCACAAGCTCCCCTTCTCTTCCTGCGTCTGTTGCGATAATGACATCTTTCACATCATTACGGCGCAACTGTGCTTTTACAGAGTTATATTGTTTCGTTGTTTGTTTAATAGGCGTTAGCTTAAACGGTTCCGGAATAATCGGTAGGTGCTCCATTTTCCACTCTTTAAATTCACTGCCGTATCCTTCAGGGTCGGCATGTGTTACGAGATGACCCAGTGCCCATGTGACAATATACCGATCTCCTTCAAGAAATCCATTCCCTTTTTTATGACAACCGAGCACACGCGCAATATCGCGTGCTACGGATGGTTTTTCTGCAAGTACTAGTGATTTAGACATCGTTCAGTCCCCTTTCATTCATTCCATTATACGCAATTGACGCAGTTTCTTCAGTCCTGACATACGAAAAACGTCCATCCCGCGGAATTTCCGTGCGGACGGACGTTTTTACTTATTTATGCGTCTATGATACCGTGGGTGAGTTCTTTACCCATTTCTGTATACTTCACGAACACGCGCGCCAATTCTTTCAAGCGATCGTGAACGTCTTCGTCAATGATTTTACTATTTTCATCGAAGTGATCCCGATGCGTATACACATAATTTGGCGTAACGAGACAACGGAAGTAATCGAGTATCGGTTTCATCTGATTTTCTACAACGAGATGATGTTGATGCGTGCCGCCATTTGCTACGATAGAAACTGGCTTGTAGCGCATCGTACGGGGGTGCAGCATATCAAACGCATTTTTTAGTACCCCTGGAATGGATGCCTGAAATACGGGAGTCGCGATAATATAACCATCGGCCTCTTCGAATTTCCGAATCAGTTGTTTCATGTCTTCATTATACTCTTCAGCGGGGCGTCCATCGACAAACTGGTGATCGTAATCAGAGAAATTCAATCTCTCCATTTCAAAACCGCAACCTGTTTCTTTTATATAGTGCTGCACAGTTTCGAGCACGACACCCGTTTTGTTGCCGATAATGGTCCCGTCCACAAACAAAACTTTCAAAATGACCGTACCTCCTAATAATAATGTCTCTATTAATCCTATCAGATTGAAGGAGAATTGACTTGCAATTAGCTTGATGAATTTCCTAAAGAGATCCTTGAAGTCAGTCTGACTGTTTCCGCGGCAGGTTTCCTTGAATTGGGGGAGGCGCAGCACCAGGTAAGGAAGATTTCGTTTTCCCAGACTCTTCTACGAATCGTTTTTCGACTTGATGATGCAATACTTCATCTTCCCCTTTTCCTTCAGCAATTCTCTCTTTTGCACGTTCAATTTGTTTAACCGGGTGTGACAGCGCAACTATCGTATCCCCAGGTGCAGCCTGAAGCTCTGTAATAGGTGTATAAAATTCAACACTTCCGTCCGCCCTTAGTATATACAGGAGTACGGAGCGATCGTCACGCTCCCTTAAATACTGAGTGTAACTATACTGCTTAGAAAGCACCGTTTTACGGAAAACGTGACCTGCGTTCATCCGTTCTTCTAAGTCATAAATCGATAGAGCAGGGGTAAATAATGTGTTGCCGCCAGTAACGTTGAACGACTCGACACCTTCACCTACATGGAATGACGTTTGAAATAAATTCTCGCGTCCTACATCGTAAAGGAAATCTGCACAAATGTGAGCATTGTACGTATCTGCTTTCGTCATCGCAAGCATATAGCGATAAGGTGTCAGGTCTAAATGATATTCCGTTTGCTCGGTTAAAATATCACCGACATGACTGGATAATCCAAGTTTCCGCGCATGGGACAATCCCGCCCAAGAAGTATCCATCAACAATACAGCATTTCCTGTTTCTTGAATGGACTCGGCGAGCTTTGCCGCAAATTTAGTACCGCCAACAATCAGTACGCCTGACTCATCTGTAGTAGTTAACTTCAAGCGGCGGGCAAATGGTCCAATCGTGAATCCATGCAGCACTACTGTAGAAAGCACGAGCGCAAACGTAAGTGCAGTAAGTAACTCCGCGTCCTTGTAGCCATTTTCAAGCAGGATTGACGCAAAATATCCTGATACGGTGAGTGCCACAATTCCCCGTGGCGCTACCCAGCCAAGCAGATTCTTTTCCCGATTCGACAAATCCGTTCCGATTGTCGATACCCAAATAGACAAAGGACGGACGATGAATAGCATCGCGACTACATAAATAATGATATGCCAGTCAAAAATCTCGATGAGAATATGTGGATTGAGCGAAGCCGTCAGCATGACAAAGATTCCTGAGATCAGCAATACAGAAATGTTTTCTTTAAATTGACGAATATCATGAATAGACGTCAAGTGCATATTCGCCATCACAATCCCCATAGCCGTTACTGCGAGCAACCCGGTCTCATGCATCAATTCATCTGATATGACGAACGCAAATAAAACGACCGCAAACAAGACAGGCGCTTTAAGAAACTCCGGTACGTTTCCTTTTTCAAACGCATAGCCAAGAATACGTGCGGACGCCCAGCCGATAAATACCGCAAACACGGATGCTGCTACGAATAATCCGAGTGCCGCTAACGTTTCTTGCCCATTGATGAATTTTATGAATTCAAATGCAAACACAGCAAGTAACGCACCAAACGGATCGACAATAATTCCTTCCCATTTCAAAAGCGCGGCAGGCCGCGGCTTCAGTTTCGCCTGTCTGAGCATCGGTAATATGACTGTCGGCCCAGTTACGATAAACAGTCCTCCAATAATGAAAGCAACTGCCCAAGATAGACCGGCTAAGTAATGGGCTGCAAGTGAACCTGCAATCCAGGCAATGAACGCGCCGAATGTGACAATGCGCGTGAGCGGTTTACTGAATCCTTTAATTTCTCTGAAGTCGAGGTTAAGACTTCCTTCAAATAATATGATGGCAACCGCGAACGAAATAATCGGGCTAAAAAGGTCTCCCATCGATTCTTTCGGGTTGATGAATCCAAACACTGGCCCTACAAGCAACCCGGCTATCGCCATAACGACGATTGCAGGAAGCCGATATCTCCAGGCGACCCATTGGGAAAGTATGCCGATCAGCACAACGAGCATGAGATCTGCAGTTAATGATCCAAACATTGAGGGTTTCGCCACTCCTATCGAGTTCAAATTTCGTTTTAGTGTACCACACTGGTTCTATGAAACAACTTTTTTGAAGTTTTTCAATGAACTATTTGTTCTTCACGCAGCACCTTTCACTCTTCCATACCCTATGCGGCCAGAAAAGTACTACACAGCGCAAACCTGAACGTATTTCCTCAAATTTAACAATCTCTTAAATAGAATCATTCATAACTTCAGCAGCCTCTTCATAGAGTGGGAGGTGAAGAGACTGCATGGAAAGGATGATTCCCATTACACACGAAACGAATAAGCTAATTGCGCTCTGTCTTTCATCTACAGAAGAAAAAAATGGCTTTCCGTTACGGAGAGCGTTACGAATTGCTGAAGAACTGTCCACTGAAGCCACGGTCGTTTTCATCTCTGAAAGTCCACTTCCCGATATTCCTGCTAAGTATCGATCCATGGAGGCCCGTAACCATCGTACCCTTTTTCAAGTCGTAACTTTTCTGAAACCGGATTTACTCATATGTGATACTGGAAACTCTGTAAAAGAGGAGGTAGAAGAACTTCGCCGCCTCGTCCCTTCAATTTTACACTTTGACGATTTTGGAGAAGGCGGACAAGCAGCCGACTTCGTAATCCAAACATTATATGATGAAACTTCGTTAAACGTTCCAGACCATATTAAAACAGGCATTGGTACGTTCTTACCAGATGTGCGAGTCGCGGACTTGCGTACAAAACGTGATCAGCAGTCATTCGGCGATCCCCCCCGTCTGCTTATTGCGTTCGGTGATAAAGATCCCGGCAATTTGACGTTTCGCGCTTTCCGCCACGTCATGAATTTACAAATCCCTCTTGCCGTTACCATCTTACTCGGTAAATCGTATGAGCATGATGCAAGTACGCTTCAGATGATGGCACTTAGTCGCCGCAATACCACTATTAAAAAGCAGCCTCATGATTTCTTAGAATTAGCAGCAGAAGCAGATATCGTTCTTTGCGGAGGAGGCTATATGCCGTATGACGTCGCAACCCTGGGTGTCCCTTGCATTGTTCTGGCGCAAAGTACATTTGAGTCAGAACTGCAATTCCCTGTAGATCGCGATGGATTCACGCATCTAGGACTGGGACGTAAAGTGAAGCAATCGAATCTATTGAATGCCATCATGGAACCGCTCCTGCACGATTCGCTTCGTAAACGGGATATCGATCGTCAACTTGCGTTACCACTAGGAAGTGAAGCGGATACTGTTTTTGAAACTGTACGCTATTTACTAGACCACCCAAAGCGAGCAGTCCCCGGCAAACCGTTACGTGATGTGGTAAACTGAGGGAAAATGTCGAGGGAGGACAACACACATGACTAAATCACAAATTGAATCAGAAATTGCAGAACTTAAAATGGATTACATTAGTTTACAGGGTGATATCGAAAAACTGGAATCCACCGGACATGGCGACTCGGTACAAAAAGCAGAAGCTCGGCTTGCTAAAATGGAAGACCGTTTGGCTGAGCTTAACCAACAGTTAGCCGCACTTTAACGGGTTGTCTCTCTATTCCGATGAAACCTAAAAATCCTCTTATCCGCATTAGATAAGAGGATTTTTATATTTTCTTAGAATTTCATTGTTAATAAGATGTGAGCTTCAGCCACTCTTGCAATGCATAAATAACACGTTGCGGCCTTGTAAATGTGTCTTGATACTCTTCTAGATCTAACGTGAAAAGAGCATCCTCATTTGTCCATAATCGATTGAAATACGCATCAAGTTCTTTTGCAAACCCACTGTCCACAGGTGCAATAACATATAAATCATTCTCCAAGTTATAGTTATCCAGCGTGCGCTCTGTTAAGTTGGCAGATCCATTTAATACATAGACACTGTCTCCGCGTTCAATCATCACAAGTTTCGTATGATACTGGCCCGCGACGGTGTTGTACCATCGAACTTCAACGTCTTCGTTGCTGTCTTCCACTAACTTCTGTACAACAGGACGGTTCGGCAATCCTGACTTCTGGTTACCAAATGAGTTCTCATTCGGATCTAAAATGAGCTGTACTTCAACGCCGCGCTTCGCCGCTTCTGTAATCGCTTTTACTACAGCTGGTTCTGCGATGAAAAACATGCCCATTCGGACACGATCGCCTTTTTGTGCAGCCGCTAAATCGTCCAGCAGCACACTTTTAATTTTTTTCTCAGTTACATATTGAATGGCATATTCCCCGTCCGCTGGTTCTTCGTCATCAATTCGCGGCAATGTCTGGCCTGTTTTCCCAGTTGAATAGTTCACTACCGCTTCTTCGGCTTCTATTAAGTCGTTAATAATCGGTCCTGACACTTTAAAGGCTACGTTTCCATGAAATCCGCTCGCATCGTGAGGGTTTGAGGACGTAACAAGTCCGGACTTTTCAGTCGCAATCATTTTTCGATGATTCGCCTTCACATTTAGCAGCTTCACATACGAAGCCAGGCGGAATTTCGGTGCTTCTGATGCCATTGCGTTTGGAATCCAACCTTTACCTCCAATGTCCCCCCAGCGGAACAGCGTTCGGTACAAACCTGAGTAAAGCGGCATTGAATCTCTAAGCGGATCCAGTTCAGTGTAAACTACGTCTATGCCTGCATCCTTAAGTTTCTTAAACCATTTTGATTCATAAGATCCATACCCGTTATTGATGGGATCGGTAACAAATACAATGGGCATTTCGGGATTCTCTTTCTTTTTACGTATCAGTTTTTCTGTTATGGTCTCAGCAATTTTCGGGAAATCCAGCTTTTCATCTGAATAATGATCCATTAAAAAGAAATCGAGGACGATGAATTCCTCTGCGCTGTCTATAATGGCGTAAACTTCGTCAAATATATTCAGGTCATGTTTCATATTCTCTTTCTTCTTATCTTTTGAATACGTTAAATCTGTAAAAATCTCTATGTCATCGGTTCGATGTACATCACCTTCGTAACTGATTCCCTTAGGTAATGGCTTGTATGTATGATATAAAATGACCCCGATATAGATCAGGATGAAAACAGCCAAGGCTAACCATAGAATTTGTTTCTGTCTCTTCGTAAATCTCTTTCGTTTATGTTTCTTTCTCGCCAATACGGCACCCCCGCTCCAATTCCATCAGTATAACATTCCCTTCCTCTATCATTACAAACAATATTGAGAAAAAAAAGAGCTATCCTTAAAAATCACAATTGTGACTTTTAAGAATAGCTCTTATTATTTAGTAAAACTTATATGGTGTTGTCTAAAACAAATTCACTTCAGGAGCAACCGTAGTCTTGTTAAGCAATTACTAATTCATTAACAGACTGATCTTGTGTCAATAACTCTTTTAAATACTTTTTCGCCCGGAACAAACGAGATTTAACAGTTCCAATCGATACTTGCATCTTTTCAGCAATTTCAATGAGTGAATATTGGTTTACATAAAAGTATTCAATCGTCAGCTTGTAAATCCCATCGAGTTCGTCGATTTTACTGCGTACTGCTGCTCGAAGATCTTGCTGCTCGACAATATCTCCTGGCAGCGGGCTTCCGCTTGGAACAAGATCGAGAAGTGGAATATCCAATGTATCCGGTTGATTCATCACATATTTACTGCGGCGCACGTCTTTTCTGTATCGATCTCTGAATGTATTCATACAAATCGTGGTTAACCATGCTTTCATACGGTCAACGCCATCCATTCGGTCACTCGTACGGACGACTTTAACCCATACATCTTGCATTAAGTCTTCTGCTTCTTCTTTATTCCGCGTTAGTTTTAAACATAAATGATATAAGTATCTTCCATATTCTTCATGTAATTCATCAAGTGTTTGGTTCATCCGATAACGCCTCCGTGTTCTAGCTGTTACCCTTAGTATGCACTAGAACAAATGGCTGAACTATCGGAGTTTCTTTCAGTTTCCTTACAAACGTGTAAGGTTGTCCTGCTTTACGTTTCATCTACTGTCAGTTCTTCAGGCCGCCGCGTTATTCTTAGTCTCACAATTCGATTGCGATCCATCTCTTCTACTTCAAATAACAAGGGTCCGTATGTGAACCGTTCGCCAGGTTCCGGGACGTGGTCAAGCTCTTGGAAAGCAAATCCGCCAATCGTATCATTCTCCGTTGGTAAATCCATTCCAAGCATTTGTACCGCATCTTCGATTTCAAGCCGTCCTTGGCAAACAAGCGTGTCCTCAGTATGTTCATATACGAGCGCGTCTTCCGCTTCGTCAGTTTCATCTTCAATTTCTTGACCAATCATCTCTTCAATGATGTCTTCATGTGTAACGATACCAAGTGTTCCGCCGTACTCATCGAGAACAATTGCCATGTGCTTTTTGTGAGCCAGCATCATTTTAAACACTTTTTCCACACTTGCTGTCTGTACAACAAACAGCGGGTCACGGTCAATCATTTCTTCAAAAGGAATTTCTGGTGTAATGGACCATTCGATCAGCCTTTTCGAATAAAATACACCGATGATTTTATCGATGCTTTCTTCATAAATTGGATAACGGGTGTAAAAGTATTCCAATACAGTACTGCGAACGTCTTCATATGTTGAATCCAAAGGTAAGGCAACTACATCAGTTCTATGGGTTCCCATAACATCAGAAACGTCTTTTTCAGGAAAGTCGAGCACTCCTTTTAAACGTAACGATTCGTCTTGCTGGAAAGTTCCTTCTGTTGACGCAATATCGACCATCGATCTTAAATCTTCTTTTGTTAACGTAGCCTCAGTCACAGTTCCTTTAGACAAAATCCGTATAAACAGATTGGTAAAGAGAGCAAGTAAATACGTTAACGGTGTGAGAAGTTTAACAAGAACTCGAATGCCCGGAGCGACTGTGTAAGCTAGCTTGTCTGCAAATGTGGCAGCAATGGTTTTCGGTAAAACTTCACCAAATATAATGAGAACAACTGTTAAAATCCCTGTTAAAAGACCTACATTCAACCCTTTGTCGATGGCAATCATGGTCACAATTGTCGGCATCATAATATTGGAAATGTTATTACCGATTAAGATTGCGGTAATCATCCGATCGGGTTTCGAAACGAGTGAGCGAAGCCGGATCGCTTTTGGGTCCCCTTGCTCTGCTCGCATTTGGATTTTCATCCGGTTAACGGCAGTTAGTGCAGTTTCACTTCCTGATAAGATAAAAGACATCACCAAAAAGAAAGCAAGTGCGATGAACAAGTGCGATTCCTCCCGAAAAATTTCCTAGTTCGTTTCGATTTGCATGTTATGACGTGCTACATGAGGTTAAGGTTGCATAACCGAACAAGGCTATGGTTTGTTTCCGATTTCATAGCTGTTGAAATAGTATAGCATAAGAACCAGTGGGACCCCTATCATAAGTCTCCTGTTTTTAGAATCTGTTTCGGTTCTGGTATACTTAGGGAATAAGCAGATTCTAAACACATATCAATCGAAAAGAGGTAATTTCATGGCAACGATCGATCAATTGAATGAGTATTTCGTGAAGAACCGCGACACACATCTTAATCAGATGAAAGAATTTTTGAGCATTCCAAGTATCAGTGCTTTATCTGAACACAAACCGGACATGCAGAAAGCTGCGGACTGGCTGGCCGGATCATTTGAAGAAGCTGGACTTGAGAATATTTCCATCGAACCTACTAAAGGTCATCCAGTTGTCTATGCAGACTGGCTTCATGCAGAAGGTCAGCCTACAATTTTAATTTACGGACATTATGACGTTCAGCCTGTCGACCCGTTGCATTTGTGGAAGAGCGCGCCATTCGAACCCGAAATTCGGGATGACAAGATGTTCGCCAGAGGATCTACTGATGATAAAGGACAAGTGTTCATGCACGTTAAAGCAGTTGAAGCCCTCATGCAACTCGATGGCAAATTGCCGCTTAACGTGAAATTCATCATTGAAGGAGAAGAAGAAGTCGGCAGTCCGAATCTAGTTCCTTTCATTAAAGAGCATCAAGAAAAGTTAGCAGCAGATACGATCGTCATTTCAGATACAGCACTTTATGCACCTGGTCAACCTGCGATTTGTTACGCACTTCGCGGGCTGAGCGGTGTACAAATTGATGTATATGGCGCTAAAAGCGACTTGCACTCTGGCGTATATGGAGGCGGTATTCAAAACCCGATCCACGCAATTGCAGAGATCTTAGCATCTTTCCATGACCAAGAAGGAACCATTACTGTAGATGGCTTCTACGATAATGTTCGACCATTGAGTGATGAAGAACGCCAAGCGTACAAAGAATTGAACTTCGATGAAGAAGAGTTGAAAAATGAGATGGAAGTTCCTGCTTTACATGGAGAGGCTGGCTATTCCTTCCTAGAACGTACATCTGCCCGGCCAACACTTGAAGTGAATGGTGTATTCGGCGGATTCAGCGGTGAAGGTATTAAGACGGTCTTGCCAGCAGAAGCAGGCGCTAAAATCACGTGCCGTCTTGTTCCTGATCAAGACCCTGCTGAAATTGTAGAAAAACTAAAAGCACACGTTGAAAAGCATAAACCTGAAGGTGTGAAAGTGACTGTAACGCCATTTGATCAAGGTCTTCCATTCATTACGCCTTTCGATCATCCAGCTCTTAAAGCGGCAAGCCGTTCATATGAAAAAGTATACAATGTACCAACAGTGTACACACGTGGTGGAGGTTCAATCCCGATTGTTGCAGACTTCGATGACATTCTTGGTTTACCTGTCGTCCTCATGGGCTTCGGTCTCGAAACTGAAAACTTACACGGACCGAACGAGCACCTGACACTTGAGAACTTCGACAAAGGATTGCGTGTACTTGGAGACTATTACCAAGAACTTTCCGAGCTGTCTAAAGATGAATTAAAGAAATAATTTTAAAAAGACCTTCCGCCCGATGCGCAAGCATCCGATGGAAGGTCTTTTTACTATTAAGATTCTGTCGGCTGCCAAAAGGTTACAAGCTCTTCAACTGCCGTACGGGGTTTTGCTTTCGGTGACTCATCAAAATGACCAAATTGAAGCATACTAATCATTCGTTCACCTGGCTGAATACCAAGAAGTGAACGGAATTTCGGATCGTCTAGGAATCCTGGTGTTTTCCAGCACGTTCCGATTCCTTTATCCCACGCTAATAATTGGATATTTTGAATAAGCATGCTTGCTGCTGCAAAGTCTTCTAGACGCTGTTTTTGTCGAGCATCTTCTGGAACAATGACAAACATGGCTGCACTTGCATTTGTAAATTTACTCATTTGCTTTTCAAGCGTTTCATCCGATAACTCTTTCCATTTCGGAATACCGAAATCACGGAGGATATCTAGAAACTGTTGATATTCCTCTTCTGCAGCGAGTACGAAACGCCATGGATTGCGGTTACCATGATTCGGTGCCCATATTGCATCCTCTAAAATATCGGTAATTTCACGTTGTTCAACAGGCTGTCCATTAAAGCTTTTAATCGATCTGCGAGTAATTATTGCGTCTCTCACTGATAATGCTTGTTCATCCATTGTTGTGTCTCCTTTTTTAACGATAATAAGTTTAGTATACCTTAAAGCTGAGAATCATATATGAATTGCGATGATTGGTTTAATTTCATGAGAAATGATCATTTATTCGAAAGAAAACGTATTTGGCCTCTGGACGGTACGCATAGGAATCTTTATAGTCCCAGCTTCTTTTTAACGCATCATACGTGTGAGCATTCACGAGAGGCGACGCTCCATCTTTCGCAGTCACAATCGTAGTGTGGTCGAATCTTCCGTCCCCTTGAAAGTCGTAGGCAATCACGTCCCCAAGTCCAAGCTCCTCTGCAGATCCTACTTGGACTGCGGTCAATCCACGTGTCGAGCCCGCTAAATACCAACGCAGCGAGTGTGCTACTGACCAACTAAAGCTCCAATTTGAATCCGTTATCCACCATCCACGATCACGTGCCGGTCCACCGTGCATAGGTGCTCCGCCCGCCCGTAAACATTGCGAGATGTAATTTGTACAATCAACATCAAATGAAGGGTATTGAGGATTACGTCCATCCCACCATTTGTTCGCATACCATACTGCGGCTTCGCGGTCATACATCGATTCGCCTCCTTGACCTATCTTATGTAAGTCATGAAGATTTCATCCTTGAATTGTATATAAAAAACGCCCGCACAGCGGACGCCACTCATATGGAGCATACCGGATTCGAACCGGTGACCCCTTCGCTGCCAGCGAAGTATTCTCCCGCTGAACTAATGCCCCTTTATAAAACGGTTTAGAAAGTGAAAATGATAGTTGAATAACGCTAATTTTGCCTTACTCTGCTACAATTAGAAGTATAGCAAGAAGCGCGATAGAAGACAATAGTCAGGAGGACGGCATATGCAGCATGCAGAACGCGAACTGACAACTCCAGTATTGCTTTGCGAATCCAAAGGATTATTGAATCCTGATGCTATCGGCTATTCTCAGAAGCCGATCATCCAAAGCAACCTGAAAGGTCAGTTCCCCCATAAGAAAAAGTGGAATACATGGACAATTTTCGGCGAAGAAGTGTTGTTTACCGCGACTATCGCTCATTTTGACATTGGCGCTGTCTGTCTTGTCTACTTTCTCGATTATGAGACAGAACGTTTTTTTGAAAAACGAATTACACTGCCTTTTGCCCGCCATGTTAAAATGCCGGAAGGCGTCCATGAGGATATTAAATTTGTAGATAGCCGACTGTCCATTCACGTGACTCAAACAGTTGACGCAACACATCTTTATGTCTCGATTGCCGACTTTGACAATGAAACGCTGCATGCCGATGTACATATTGGAAATTGTGCACACGAGGCATCTTTAAATGTTGTGATTCCTAGAAATAGAAATACGTTTCAATTCACTTCAAAACAACATACATTACCGACATCCGGCTTTTTAAAAATCGGTGAGAAACGTTATGATTTTAACCCGGATTATTGTTTTACCGTATTTAATTTCACTCGCGGAATTTGGCCAAAAGAAACACAATGGCAATGGGCGATGGCCTCACAACGGTCTGGCGGGAGAAGAATTGGGCTGAATTTAGGCGGCCAATGGACTGACGGAACAGGGTTGACGGAAAACGCCGTATTCGTAGATGGTGATATGACTAAAATTCACGAAGACGTAATCTTCTCTTTGAATCCTGAGCGTATGATGGAGCCTTGGACGATCCATACTAAGTTTACAGATTGCATTGACCTGACCTTTACACCATTTTTCGAACGAGAAGCAGCAGCACGCAGGAGGGGCATAAAGGCTGACTTCGTTCAGACCTTTGGCTATTTCAATGGGAAAGCTCGATTAGATTCAGGCGAATCCTTATCCATCCGGCAACTTCTTGGATCATGCGAAACATTTAAAGCGAAATGGTAACTCTTTCCGATATTCTGTTTAGTATCGTTTGAAAACAGGTAAAGTACTATCAAGCAGTCGAACTTTCTTAGAAAGGACGTGATAGGTTGAATAAGTTGCTATCAATGGGCACCGTAATGTTTGCAAGCATGCTGTTAGTGGCTGGTTGCGGAAATATGGGCGACAACGCAGAAAAAGACAATCGAGAAGAAGCGGATATTATTACCGACCAAGAAAAAGAAGGCGGAAATCGTGAAACTGGCGATGCATATGGTTTTAATGACTTTAACCTGGAAATCGATGTAAACAACGAAGATGCGGTCGATGCCGAGTACAAAGTCGAAGAGGATTTCAAACCCGAGTATGAAAACAAAATGACCAAGGTTGACTTAGAAGGCGCAAAAGCGATGGACGAGCTTGATAAAATGTTCATTACGACGAACCTTGAAAGTAATATGTCTGGCGAAGAAGCACGGGACAAAATTTTGGAATACTATCAGATCGATGAGTATTCCAAGTTTGAACTTGAAATCGAATTCGATGATGGGAAAAAATTAAATTACAAAGATCAGAAGTAAAAAACCACCGCTTATGGTGGTTTTTTTCTAGTATTTATATACGTGTCAGATTTAAGTTCTCCATTCTCGATTTGTCATAAGTTTAACTCACCATCTATTGAAAAAAGCGCTTTAAAAGACCCAGAGCGCTTTTCCTATAACTTAGATTGCTGCAACATATTATAATAAATTCCCTTTTGAGCGATTAAATCCGTTTGATTCCCCGACTCAATTAACTTCCCTTGGTCCAATACATAAATCGTATCCGCTTTTTTTACTGTATTTAATCGGTGCGCAATGACAAAACTCGTACGCCCTTCCATAAGTTTCTCCAATGCCGCTTGGATTTCTAGTTCGGTAACCGTATCGATGCTGCTCGTTGCTTCATCCAATAATAACAACACTGGATCGGCGACAAATGCACGTGCAATCGAAATCAACTGTTTTTGACCTTGTGAAATTTCACTGCCGTCAGCAGTTAGCATCGTATCATAGCCTTCTTCAAGCTTGCTGATGAATTCATGAGCATTCGCTTTCTTCGCAGCGGCTTCAATTTCCTCGTCTGTCGCAGTCAGTTTTCCATAACGAATGTTTTCTTTAACTGACGCCTCAAACAGAAACGGGTCTTGTAAGACAAATGCGGTCTGACTGCGCAACGTAGTTCGAGGAAGTTCGTCAATCGGAATACCATCGATCAAAATTTTCCCTTTGTCCACTTCATAGAAGCGGGCAATCAGCTGGACAATTGTCGTTTTACCAGCACCTGTTGCCCCGAGAAGCGCTGCAGTCTCTCCTTCTCTCACATGTAACGACACATCATCTATCGTATAGCCATCTGTATCTGGTGCGTAACCGAACGAAACATTGCGGAACTCGACATCACCTTTTAATTGGATATCTCCATTGTTCTCTGCGGTATCACGTTCTTCGTCCTCTCCCATTATCGAAAACACACGTTCAGCGCCCGCAATGGCAGACAGTACCGTATTAAACTGATTTGCCAAGTCGTTCAGAGGCCGTGTGAATTGTCTCGCATACTCTGCAAACACGACGATTGTTCCAATAGTCACAATTCCATCGCCGCGGAGTACAAGTAAACCGCCAACCCCTGCTACAATCGCAAACGCCGCATTATTAAGCATGTTCATCACTTTCGGTATGAATCCAGAGTAAGTCAGCGCCCAAAATGCCGTACGACGGAGCTTATCGCTTCTTTCTGCAAATTCTTCTTTCATACGTTGTTCTTGTGAAAACGCTTTTACTATTCGTTGTCCTGAAATGGTTTCTTCAATCATCCCATTCAATTCTCCAATTGCACGCTGTTGTTCCTTAAAGAGAATTCCTGTGCGGCGAGTAATCCACCGCATTGCAATAAACATGACGGGAACAATAATCATCGTCAGCGCTGTCAACAATGGACTGAGATACAACATGACCGCCAGAGTTCCACCGAGCGTTAAAATACTTGAAAACACTTGGATGAATGAGGAATTCAATGTTTGACTTATGTTTTCAATATCATTCGTCATGCGGCTCATTAACTCGCCGTGCTGTCGCTTGTCGAAAAAAGATACGGGGAGCTTTTGTAAATGATTAAATAGTCCAGCACGCAGTTTATATACTGTATTCTGCGCAATTCCAACCATCCAAAAGTTTTGGAAGTACATCGTCAGCGACGTTCCTGCGTAAATCGCCAGCAAGAAGCCGATTTGAGTGGCAAGACCTTCCGTTTTCATAGGGATAATGAAATTATCAATCGTTTTACCAATGAGGAATGGCCCGAGCAATGTAAGAATCGAACTGATTAATACTAGTGCTAGAACAGTAATCAGCAGCCCGCGCTGTTCATCCACAAGACGCCAAATATTCAACAGCGCTTTCTTCCAGTCCCCTACCTCTTCTTTTTTACGTTTCGAACCTTTTTTCAAATCTTCACGTTTAATGATCGGTTCGTAACCGAAGGGTTTCCTGATGTTCTTTTCCATCCTCTGCCACCTCCTCATCCAACTGAGATTCGGCAATTTTTCGGTACAGTGCCGATAGTTCCATAAGCTCTTCATGGGTGCCGTATGCAGCTACTTCTCCTTCATCGAGCAATAGAATTCGGTCGGCGCCTTGAGCTGTGTGTATTTTTTGTGTAATGACAATCATTGTAGACCTTTCGTCCTCTAACGCCTCCCATAATGCATTCTCAGTTTTCACATCAAGCGCGCTTGTGCTGTCATCTAAAAGCAAAATTGCAGGCTTTCGGACAAGTGCCCGTGCAATAGACAAACGCTGCTTCTGCCCCCCTGACAAGTTAACCCCTTTTTGTCCCACTCGGGTATCATAATTTGCAGGAAATCGCTGGATGGAAGAATGGATCTGGGCTTTTTCTGCTGCGGCTTCCAGTTCATCTACTCTTGCCTCCGGATCACCCCACGCCAAATTTTCGCGGATAGTACCTGTAAAAAGAACAGATTGTTGTGGTACAAGACCAATCGCACTCCGCAGCTCTTCTAGCGGCCAGTCATTAATGTTTTTTCCATCAAGTAAAATTTCTCCTGACGTTGCTGTAAAGATCCGCGGAATCAGGTTCAGCATCGTTGACTTCCCTGAACCTGTCGCACCCATAACAGCGATTTTTTCTCCTGGATCAATAGTGAATGAGACGTTAGATAACACACTTTCTGGATGGCTGGGATAGTGGAAAGATACATTAATGAAAGATAGTGCCCCCCGCTTTTCTTCGCCATTCTCTACTACTCCCGGTTCAATAACTTCCCGGTCATCTTCTGCTAACAATACGTCCTCCATTCTAACTGAGGAAGCTTGCGCTCGCGAGAAAGCGACGATTAGAAATGAAAACATAGAAAATCCGCCCGTAATGCGGAAAGCGTAGTTAACGATTGCTACTATTTCACCCACTTGGGCATCTCCAGTACTGACAACTCCAACACCGAACCATAGAACCAGCATTAAGCTGCCATTCATAATAAGAAGTAATACAGGCATGATCAATTCCATCATGCGAAATGCTTTCACTGTATCTTTTCTAAGATGGTCAGCAACTTTGGAAAAGCGACTGCCCTCATAAACGCCTCTTAAATAAGATTTAATAAGACGGACGGCCTGTAAATTCTCTTGTATAACACGGTTCACGCGGTCTAAACGTCGTTGTACGCTGGCAAAATAGGTAACTCCTTTTCTGGCCATGACAAATAGGAAGATGAATAGAAACGGAATACCAATTAGAAGGAATGAAGCCAACTTCACGTTAACCAGCATTGCCATCACCAAACTGCCAATTACAACAAGCGGCGCTCTCAGCAAAATACGAAGGCCCATGAACAATATATTTTGCGCCATTGTAACATCACTTGTTAGTCGGGTTATCAGCGATGAGGTAGGAAAACGTAAAAATGTTGCCATTGAAAATGATTGAATCTGTCTGAATAATGCTTGTCTCAAATCGTATCCAAAACTTTGTGCTGCATGTGCTGCAAAGAACGAATTCGTAACTCCTGACACTAATGCCACAATTGCCAGCCCCATCATAATACTTCCATATAGAATAATGGTGTCACGATCGCCTGCTGTTATTCCATCATCAATAATCTTTGCAATAAGTAACGGTTGTATAAGTTCAACACTTAACTCGATCAGCATTAAGATTAATGCAATGATAATTGGCCATTTATATGGTTTTGCATAGGAAAACACAGTCTTCATGAGCATCGTCCTTCCTGAACTGTTTCGTTTCTCGAATTAGTTATCATAAGTATGCCATATTCTCCTTAGACTGTATAGCAATTGAACAGAATAATCTGACGCACCGGAAACAGTTTTGGTTTATGCGCAATAAAACTAAAAATGCTGCCCTAAAAAGCCACGAAGACTTTTAGGACAGCAGAATTCTATTTATTCTTTTTTAACTCTGCCACCGGCTATGGAAATTCCAGTAACACCAAGCAACATGGTAACTGCTCCCGCAAGTTGCCACACCCCTAGGACAGCGCCTAGCCAGACTACAGAAACAATCATAGCTGTCAGCGGCTCGAAGCTTGAAAGAATACTCGTCTCAATAGGGGAGATGAAGTTCATGCTTGCTAAAAACAGTAAAAATGCTACAGTTCCTACAATAATTATCCCGAGTAACATCAAAGCTATTTTCCAATCGAATAAGTATGGGATTTCCCGGAACATTGTCAAGAAGTTTGTGACAAAAAGAGCAGCACCGCCAACTACCATGGCCCAGCCTATAGATAGCAGAACACCCCACTCTTGCATAAGGCGAACAGGATACAGTGTATAGAATGTAAACGCAAAGCCCACTGCTACACCCCAAAACACTGCGCTCGTGCTTAACGAAAAGCCCGATAACGAACCATTCGTCAAAAGTAAGAACAGTCCGCCCAGCGTCACCACCATACCAATAATTTGGGCAATTGGCGGTATGAACTTTTGACGGAACGAAACGAATAAGATTACATAAATAGGTGATAGAAACTGAAAAAGTGTAGCGATGACGGCATTACTTTCAGCAATTGCTGATGTAAATGCAAATTGAACGCCTAGCATACCTAAAACACCAAATATCACCATTTGACGAGCCCATACTTTTTGGCGCCATGGCCGCATAACTTTTTTACCTTTCAATTTTAAGTAAGCAATAATTATTAAGCCCGCCACCAGAAGGCGAACAGTTAATAAGAACGATACCGACATACCACTATTGTCCAGTGTCCATTCCATCATTGGACCAGACAACCCCCATAAAGACGCACCGATAATTATCATTGCTAGTCCTTTTAGCCGTTCCATCTATTCACCTTCATTTCTATAAAATCTATCTATATCAAATTACTCTTTTTTATTTATCATTTATAGGTGTAAAGTTGTTTACACTCCTATATACTAGTCTTATGAACTAGTCGAAAGGAGTGCTTGCCGTGACAAATTTACAAGAGTACAGTCAGCTGAACTTATCAGATATTCTTCACAGTCTCAACCATTACTATATGGTAACCCAAACTGATGATGAAGGTCTCATCACTTCAGTAAACAAAAACTTCCTGACTACAAGCAGTTGGACACCAAAACGCATTTTAGGAAAAACAATTTGGCAAATGTTTGATGAGTCGGAAACGGCACAAACTTCCTTGCATACGATTTGGAGCGAGCTGCAAGAAGGCAAGACATGGTTTGGCACCGCTAAGAAGTCAAAACGTACAGGTGAAACCTATTATACAAATATGCTTGCCATTCCAACGATGTCTGAGGAAGATACGCTGTTAAGCGCCTTATTCCTAGAGCTAGACATTACGGAATCCGTGGAGTTGAAGGAACGCCTCGAACAAATTGCATTCATCGACTTAGAGACAAATTTGATGAGCCGCCACCGGTTAGAAGTTCTCGTGAACGAAATGATTCAGGAAGAAAAAAGTTTCTCATTCGTCTATTTGTCTATTGACCACTATTATACACTTAAAGAACTTCAAGCAGGCACCGCTGAAACAGAGCTGACTCAAGCGTTTGCCAACCGATTAAAGCGGTACTTCCAAGACAATCCAATCGCTCGTACAGGCAGCAGCCAGTTTGTTGTGTTAACTCCTTTTGGTGATTGGTATGTGCAAGGCTTTTTAGATTTCCTAAAACAACAGCCGATTTATGTAGGCAGTGAAGCCCTGCCGCTGTCAATTAGCGGCAGTATCGTTCGATATCCAGAAGACCAAAAGAGTTTTGTAAATTTAGTAGAGGCTTCTTCCATGACATTAGAAGAAGTTCGTCTGCAAGGCGGCGGCAGAATTACTTCATTGTCTGCCTCTTCTCACAAAGTGCTGGATAGGCGTTCCCTTATTAATCGGAAACTATTAACAGCTCTTGACCATAATGCACTTCAAGTAGTATATCAGCCCCAATATGATATTGCTCAAAAAACTATTACAGTCTACGAGGCACTCGTCCGTTGGGAGGATGAAGAGCTTGGAACTGTGTCGCCAGATGAGTTAATTCCAATTGCTGAAGCAAATGGATTGATAACTAACATTGGTTCTTATGTATTAACTGAGGCTGCACAACTTGCGGTTAAGCTCAATGATTTTAAGGGAGCGCCTCATGTTTCCGTCAATACATCGGTTCGTGAGTTTTCCAATCAGCCCATGAAAAATAATATTCTCGGCATACTCCAGGTAAACGCATGTGTACCGAGTCAGCTCGAGTTAGAAATCACGGAGAAGTTTGCATTCCAAGCTGAGGAAGAACAATCGATCATTCAGCAGATGAAAGAATTACAAGATGCGGGAGTGAGTTTCATTCTCGATGACTTCGGAACAGGTTACGCCTCTTTCCGTTATATGCAGCACTTGCCTATCTCTAAAATTAAGATCGATAAAGTCTATACCGACGCTCTTCTCACACACCCTAAAACCCAACAATTAGTTGAAGGTATGATTCGCTTCGGTAAATCGATGGGCTTATATACAATCGCTGAAGGCGTTGAAACGAAGGCTCAATTCGACGCACTTACTACTATGGGCGTGGACGCGGTCCAAGGATATTACATCGGTACTCCTGTATTAGCTGAGAGCATTTTGAAATAAACCTAACAAAAAGAGCTTTTCCGCTATCCTGACATGGACAAATCGGAATTGCTCTTTTTTATTGATATACCCTAATCCTTCGACTTAAATCGCTCTGTTTTGTCCCAGCCAATCACCTGTCTGTTCTTCTTTGCTTTCACATATAAAATCAAGCTTCTTACAAACAAATACGAAAACAGCTGCGCATACGTAAAATACATGATCACACTGATAAATACATTCAGCGGCGTAAAGGTTCGCTGCGTTGCTTGAGCTGCAAATAGCTGGGTCGTATAGACAATATACGCTAAATACCAGATGAACAGTAACGGGTATGTGTACTCAATATAGAATATATTCAAGATCCCGAGCGCAAACCATACATACGAGATGATCAAGAACAGCCAAAAAATAACGTATACGAGTAATTGATGAATCGAATGCACGAGCAACTTACCTTTAAAATAACCTGGTTCAGTTAACGTTTTTTCGACAATATACAAATTTCCCTGCAGCCATCGCGTGCGTTGCTTTAAGTAGACACCCAAGGTTTCCGGTTCTTGCTCCCAAGTGATAGAGTCTGGAACAACCGGCAAATAATAGCCGGCTCTCGTTATTCGCAGCGTCAGTTCAGCATCCTCTGCAATTGCATACGGATCATATCCCCCGAGTTCTTCAATGACACTTCGTTTCACAAGCATATTCGTTCCGGTCAGGGATCCTGTTTTGAAGAGTTGCCAACGTCCAGATTGCATAAGTAGCTGAAACACTTGAAATTCGATTGAAATCATTCGAGTCAGCCAGTTTTTCTTTTCGTTGATGGTCCGAACGTAACCGACTGCACCCGCGGACTTTTCATTTTCTTCAGCTGTTGCAACAAGTTTTACAAGCGCTTCTGAATCCGGCTGGTTGTCTGCATCGTAGACACAATAGTATTTGTTTGTCGAAATACTGAGTCCATAATTAAGTACTCTAGACTTCCCTTTCGGTTCACCAGGAGGTACCTGAATGTGATGAACATTTTTGAATGTATCGGCAAAATCCCCTACAATGTCACCGGTTTCGTCTGAAGAATTATCATTCAATACATATATTTGTAAGTCTCCTGGATAACGAAGTGCAATCATTGCTTCAATTGTGTCTTTAATAACGACTCCTTCGTTATGCGCCGGTATTAATATATCAACGCCTGGATAATGATCAAGTTCAGGAATTTGCCTGCCTTTTAGTCGATTGTAAAGTCCAGCAAGCGTCAGTAGTGAATAATAGCCAAGTAACGCTAAAAATAAGGCAGTTGTGAAGAACAAAACGATTTTAATATTAAAAATTGCCGCCAGAATCAGACATATTAGAAAGATACCCGTAATCACGAGTAACCCAATGAGTCGCTTGCTCATGAAATCACCAGCAATTCTTCTATGGAACGCTGGCCTTCAATTTGGCGGATATTCCATTTAATTCTATTGTACGCATCCTCTTCAATTTGTTGCTGCAGCGCTTCTTGTACACGTTTTTGGACTATGACAAATCCATCTTCTTGAATATTTTGAAGCAAATAGACAATTGTTTGGTCATCCAATTTACCTACTAGGTCATAATGCTTCCTTAACGTCTCGGAAATAACGGCAGAACAACCGAGTAACGCCTGTCTTCGTGCTGTTTTTCGAATAGCAGAAAGATCCACTTGTATGAAATATCCTCGTTCACTATGACGCGCCATAGTGGATAAAATAATTTCAGATTGCTTCTCGAATTCTCGTTTTGTCAACACACCTTGTTCAGAAATATATTCTTGAAGTTCCTGCACTTTGTTTTTCAACGCACTGTTTTCTTTACGATAGCCGTAAACGTATTTTGCAATGCTATACAAAGCAAATAGATGAAGTAAAAATAAGAAATGAGTTGCAATACCAGTTGCTTGCTCTCCGGGCGTCCATCCTTCTGCAAATGCCCGATATAAAAAGTAAAAGACCGTTGCTAGTGTTAATAAAATATAAAGGAAGAATGCTGCTCTGTCTGAAACAGAAAAAAAGACAATCGCAGAAACTGCAAATAAAATCATTATATAAAATGAGCTTTCAGTATCTTGAAGAAGCCAAAGTAACACAACTGCAGAAACAAGCCAAATCGATGCAGCGAAAGGCATTTGAAATCGTTGCCAAACCGAGACTTTGTTCATGTCGATTCCTCCTCAATTGGATTAGTGCAATAGTTAGTATTTCTTTTTACTAGTATATTCAGAAACCCGTACGGTTTGCCAGCTTTTCTTTTGGGAATACTTAGATTACACAACTAATTGAGGAGGATTTGACACATGCCAGAGAATAAATATGAAAAAATCGATCAGGAAGTAGTACCGCAAACCCAACAACAACAGCCCGGCGTGGAATCGGAAATGTCGCCCCAACCTATCTATGATGACGTAAACTATAAAGGATCCGGAAAATTGAAGGGTAAAAGAACTTTAATAACAGGCGGAGATAGCGGAATCGGCCGAGCAGTTGCCGTAGCTTTCGCTAAAGAAGGAGCAGATGTAGCAATCGCCTATTTAAGTCCAGAAGAAGATGGCGATGCGAATACTACTGTGAAGCTTATCGAAAAGTATGGCGGGAAAGCATTTGCAAAGCGAATTGATATTAGTGAAGAAGAGAATTGCGAAACATTAGTGGCAGCAGTCGTTAAAGAACTTGGCGGACTCGACGTGCTAGTTAATAATGCCGGAAAGCAATTCCCACAAAAATCACTGCTGGATATTTCCGGCGACCAACTGCGCGAAACGTTCGAAACAAATTTTTTCGGCTTATTCCACTTAACTAAGGCCGCGCTTCCGCACCTAAAAAAAGGCGACTCAATTATTAATACGTCCTCAGTTACAGCTTATAATGGTTCGCCTGGCTTACTCGATTATTCAGCGACAAAAGGTGCCATTACTACCTTCACGCGTTCACTCGCTTTAAACTTAGCCGACCAGAAGATCCGTGTGAATGCAGTCGCACCTGGCCCAATCTGGACCCCTCTTATTCCAGCTACTTTCGATGCGCAAACGGTTGAAAAGCACGGGGATGATACTCCTATGAAGCGACGGGGGGAACCTGCTGAAAATGCACCGGCATATGTATTTCTTGCATCAAATGACTCTAGCTATATGACCGGTCAAACGATTCACGTGGATGGCGGAGATTTTGTTGGATCCTAACTAAATTGAAAAAGCAGCGGCTCTTTAATTACTGGAGCCGCTGCTTTTTTCAATTGAATGCGTTGTATTTTTTTCGAACGTCATATACTTTTTCAGTGGATAACCTACAACCAAAATCCAATTTGTATAGCTACCGATAGAATTCACTGTGGATAAGTGGGATTCCATCCCCAATCGGGCATAACTTCACTCCAATCCGTCGATAACTTTTCAGATCATTTTATTCTTTATCCACAAAAGCCGGAAGACGCATGTTGCATCTCCCGGCTTTAACTCGTTTTTTATGCTTCTACAACTTCTGTTTTCGAATGACGTTTGTTGAACAGCAAAGCAAAATAACCTGCTGTCAATGCGAGACATACGACCATGAACCCAAGCAATATACCATTCGACGTCCATAGATGTGTCATGTCGTCTGTAGAAATGGATGCTTTGAATGCTTGAACAGAGTACGTCATCGGCAAGAATTTATTGAAAATCTGAAGCGGTTCTGGAATCAATTCCAATGGGAAGGTTCCTGCGCTTGTGACAAGCTGCATGATCAATACGAGAATCGCCATGAACCGTCCTGCGTCACTGAATACCGAAACGAATAGCTGCACAAGTGCGATGAATGTGTAACTTGTAATGACTGCTGTCAAGATGAACATCGGTGTGTTGATGGTATCCATACCCAGACCATACTTAATGACACCCACTGCAATCAATGCTTGAATAAGTCCTACTACTGCAAGGACTGACACTTTACTCGTAAACCAGCGGAACGGTCCTGTTGGGGAAATTGCCGGTTCAACGAGAGGGAATACGATGGAAAGTAATAACGCACCTACAAATAATCCTAGTGATAGGAAATATGGTGCGAATCCTGTACCGTAGTTTGGCACTTCATTGACCGCTGCTTTTTCTACGTCCACTGGGGCTGCTACCATATCATACGTTTTGTCTGACGGTTTTACTTCAGAAGCCGTCTCGTTTGCTTCAGTCAATTTCTCTTGAAGTGTCCCTGTCCCTTCGTTCAATTCTTTCGCTCCGTCAGCAAGCGCTGCAGATCCCGTTGCTAAATCCTTAGACTTTGAAGCAAGTGTACCTGTACCATCCGTTAACGTTTGTGACCCTTCTGTCAGCGCGTTCAAACCGCCTACTAACTTACTAGATCCCTCTTTTGCAGCAGATGCACCTGCAGCAAGTTTACCTGCACCTGCCTGTAATGCACTATTGCCTTCAGCAAGTGCCGATGACCCATCAAGCAATTGACCCGATTTACTGTTCAACTCGTTCACACCTGCAAGAGCTTGAGCATGTGCACCAGCCAATTGACCCGCAGCACCATTCAATTCCTTCGCACCAGATTGCAGCGCTGCAGTTCCTTGTGATAACTCACCAAGACCGCCTGCTACTTGCGCACTGCCCGCTTGCAATTCGCGAAGTGCGCCCTGCAATGCAGCTTTTTGTTCTTCCGGAAGTGAAGCTAAAATAGGTGCAAGCTGTTCAGATAATTGTCCGATTCCAGCGTTAACTTGCTGCGCGCCGCCAGTTAACTGACCAGCAGCTGCATTCAATGACCCTGATTTTTCAGCTAGGTTATTCACACCTGCTCCGAACTCTTTTTCTTTTGCACCAATTTGTTGATAACTGCTTGCAAGTTTGTTCACACCTTGTGTATATTGTGCCAGTCCTGCATTCAAGTCGTTTGCACCCGCCGATGCTTTTTGCGCACCGCCTTGGAGTTCGTTAACACCTTGCGTTAATGTTCCAAGACCAGAATTTAAAGAAGATGCGCCATTTGCAGCTTCGATAACACCCTTTTTCAATTTGTTCGATCCATCAGCAAGTGTCACCGTGCTGGAAGCGAGCTGTTCTAAATAGCCTTTTAAATCATCTGTTCCCGAAACAAGTTTCCCGGATCCGTCGTGAAGTTTACCTGCACCGTCTGCTGCATCGCCAAACCCGTCTCCCATTTCTTTAATGGAGTCGAAAAGCTGTTCTGCATAGGTCGATGAAACCTTTTCGTTCACTTCCGCTTTTATGCGATCCATCGCAGTTTCTCCAATTTGAGCGGACAGGAAGTTGTATCCTTCGTTCGGCTTGTAGACCAGTGCCAGTTTTTCCGGTGTTTCGTCCAATAAAGTAGTCGCATGTTGCGAGAAGTTATCCGGAATTTCTATTGTCATATAGTAATCTTGGTCGCTAAGACCTTTTTTAGCTTGTGATTCAGAGATACTTTGGAAGTCAAACTGCTTACTATCAACAAGTTTGTCGACAAGTTCATTCCCCAGGTCTAACTCTTTCCCTTCAAATTCTGCACCTTCATCCATATTTACAACCGCGACGGGTAATGCATCCATGTTTGCGTAAGGGTCCCAAAACGCCCATAAAAACATTCCTGCATATAATACCGGAATGAATAAAATCGCAATCATTGGCACAATCATTTTACGTGTGCGCAATAACTGCTTCCATTCTGCGCCTGTCATTGTTTTCTTCATCTTTCATCCTCCTTGACTGGTTGACCACTTTTGGTTTTCGGTCATTAATGCTTGAAAAAAGAAGTCTCAAATTAAGAGACTTTTAAAAATGGTGCTGCTAAGCAAATCGATAATTTCGGTTTCTTTCATTTCATGATTATGGGTTTTTCCCCAGTCTACAACGAGTGCCATATACGACTTAAACAACAAATAGGCAACCATCTCGACATTACATGATTTGACTTCACCGCGATCAATGCCTTTTTGGATTTTTTCAGCAATGAATTCTACAATCTGTGTTTCGATATCCGCTAACACTTCTTGCACAGCAGGCGTCCGGATTTCTTTTCCTTCGTCAATTAGTTTGGCATACAGTTGGTGCGTCGTTCTGAATTTCAAAATCGACATTAGGCGAGCATGTGCATTTTCTTCAAATGTACCGTCTTCAATTGCGGCCGCTTCCGCTTCTGTCCTCATCTCTTCTATCATTCCGACGACAATGGCGTTAAACAGTTCTTCTTTGTTTGCAAAGAACGTGTAGATTGTCCCTTTCCCAACGTTTGCAATTTTAGCGACCTGGTCCATCGTGGTCGCTTTGTAGCCAAACAGTGAGAAGGATTTTGCAGCGGCTTGTAAAATCTCCGTCCTGCGATCCATGTGCCCACCTCTTTCATTGTAAAATGACCGTTATTCAATTACGGTCATTTGGTCAATCCCTATAGTACGCTTTCTTTAAATAGAATGCAAGGGACTTTTGCCTAGACTCTAAAAATAAAAAACGAAGGGCTCTTCCCTTCGTTTTCAAAACAACTTTTAAACTTCGGTAGTTTTGTTCACACCGATGAATGATAACAATTCTTCTGCAGTTGTAAATCCGAGTTCTTCAACAGTACGGGCTTCCAGGAAGTAATCATCCCCAACCATTGTACCTGCTAATGTAATAATCGAATCGGCAACTGGTGTTGGCATGCCCAAGTGCTTCCCAAGTGAATGAAGCAGCCCAAGACCCATGGGCACGTCTTCCGTGATGTAACGGTTGTTCACTGATTTCGTATGCAAATCTTTCACACTGTCTGCGTAGATGGCAAATGCTTCGTCATCTGAATGGAGTTCTGGTTCCGTAAATGTGCGTACTTTGAATTCTTCGATATACGTACGTCGTTTAGAACCAATTCTCTCTAACATCTCCATTTTTTCATTATCCAACTGGTGCGCCACTTTCCATGTGGAAGGAGTGAACCCTTCTGTATACATCGAAAATTGTCCCTCTGAGTTCTCTATATAGGCAGCGTTCAATGCAATCCCGACTGTGTGCATAATCAAATTAGGGTTATGCAGTGCAACTTCTGCGATATTCTCACGCGGAATACAGTTCCCTAGAATCGGTTTTAATGTATGGCATGCTTCTTGTACCCGATCTGCAGGAATGGACGCAATCGGATGACCATAGTTTTCTGAGTACAGCGTAACCTCACCGGAATTTGTGATTCTACAGCTGTATGGCAACGTTTCGCCTTCAACAAACAGCGGTGCGTCTTCCGTTCTATTGATTCGTTTTAATTCATTCAAGAAGTAAACACTTCCAAGATACCCCGGACAAATGTAAATGGTTTGGTGCTTTTGTAAATGTGGAGCAAGAGCGCTCGCGAGGGACTTGTGGTAATTTGAGACATAATAAATGAGGATAATATCTGCTTGTGGTATAACTTCTGCAGGGTTGCGTGTCACAGCATGAAGTGGATAAGTTTGCTGTCCGTCTCCCTCTTTCAAGGTAATGCACTTTGTTTCTTCCAATTTAGCAAAATGTTCGTTTGGCTGATTGCTTAGCTTCAACATACTGACTTGGTGACCATCGCGCGCTAGACAAGCTGCCGCAGTAGAACCTCCGTGTCCTGAACCAACAATCGTAATATTCAATTTTAGTTTCCCCTCTCTTGAAAATCTTTCATATTCTTTATAAAACTGTTGATTTCTTCCAACCACTTAATACCATCATAGATTTACTTAAAAGACTATTTTGTTCGACTTATCAGAATTAAAGATAACTAGTTATTCCTGTAAAAAAGTCTCGGCGCCTTCTAACGGCACGAGACTTTTCACTCTTAATTATTTGACGCCGGATTGGATATCTTTCCCGCAAACAACAAGATGTCCGCTTTCTGATCACGGATTGTAAGGAAGAACGGTTTGTCTGCATTGAATTCGAAAGGTTCTCCGGCTGGCGCAGACGTCGTGTCGATTGCAATGGAAGTAACCCCTGCTGCCTCAGTCCCTTTTTCGTCTACAGATAGGTAAGTTTTCTGTAATACTTTACTGACAACCAATCGTTCTTTTTCCTCTTCTACTAAGGTTCCTAGCTCTGCGTCATCACTAAATGCTTTTTCCATCCCTAATTCCTGAAGTACATCATTCAATAAAACTTCATAGTCGAGCTGAAACTTAGGCAAACGTACAGATCCCGGACGACCTTCAAATGAGTCATTCCAGTTTTCACGGTTCTCAGCTGTCCAAGAAGATAGAACCCCATCAATAGAATGACCTTCTTTAGGAACGTAAATATCCATTTTCATATTTCCTTGTTCACCGTAAGGCAGTGAAACTGCTTGAAACTGCTCCGTTTCTAAATACGGCAGCTCTTCATTCAACTGCATAAATGGAACTTCCGTTACTGATCCGTCCGTGAGTTGGAATTCATCGTTCTTTGTTAAGCTTTCATCGAACGGATAGGTCCATGATGCTTTAAAATACACTGCATTTAACAAAAATAGAACGAGGCTATCATCAAGCGGCGATTGGACGATTTCTCCGATTTTATTATTCGTAGCTTTTTGAACCCACTCATTCATCCGATCTGCAGACTTCGGATTGCTGCTATCAATGGCTTCGGCCTCTGCCAAATAGTAATCATGGGTGATTTTCTTGAATTTGTCTTGAAGTGTATACTGATCATTCACCCAAATAGAGTTTGCTGTCTGAAGTGTCAAATCATCAGCTGAGTGTTGAATGTGATTCAGCAAAGATGCATTCGCGCGATTTATCGATTCAGCGTCCATTCCAGTCGCTTGCATCGCCTTTATTATCTCTTCCTTCGTTTGGCCTTCTGCTCCATTTTGAAGCATCGATAACGCCATCAATAGACTGACAGGAGACACGAAGACATTTCCATTGTCATCCGGCTTTGCTTTAGGGACCAAATTCATCCCCAAATCATTTGTTGGCCCACTTAAATTCAAGTAGTCCTCTTTTCCGAAAGAAGCGGTGATTTTTTCTGGCTCTGGTTCCCCCTTTTTCGTGGGTGCCTTCACAGTGCCGCATGCCGTTAAGAGGAGCGCCGTACTGATTACTGTCGAAAGTATCGCTTTTTTGTTCATCATCACCCATCTCCTTTACTAGATGAGTCGGTTTGAGTACAGAAAGGTTACATAGTTCACTCAAATGGCCATGCCGGCAACATGTTGTGGAGCGGCTTGTCCTGCCGGTATCCAAGAACATATTCCGCTTGCATAATTGTATGGATTTCTCGGGTACCTTCATAGATCACCGGGGCTTTTGAGTTACGCAAGAATCGTGCTGCCGGATAATCATCCGAATATCCATACGCTCCATGAATTTGGAACGCATCATCCGCCGCCTGATTGGCAAAATCACATGCTTGCCATTTTGCCAATGAAGTCTCGCGTGTATTACGCAAACCAGCATTTTTCATCTCCCCGGCCCGGTAAACGAGCAGTCGGCTCATTTGATAGCCCGCTTCCATTCGTGCAATCATTTGCTGGACGAGCTGATGCTGCCCAATCGGCCTGCCAAACGTACTGCGTTCTGCGCAATAAGCGACACTCACTTCCATACACGCCTGAATAAGGCCAACAGCCCCTGCAGCTACTGTAAAGCGTCCGTTATCGAGTGCAGACATGGCAATCTTGAAGCCTTCTCCTTCTTCTCCGAGCAAATTGGCAGCAGGAACACGGACATCTTCAAAAAACAGCTCACCTGTATTTCCAGCTTTGATGCCATATTTGTTTTTGATGGCTTTGGATGAAAAGCCGGGCATTGTACGTTCTACAATGAAAGCCGAAATGCCATGGTGTTTCTTGGATTTATCCGTATAGGCAAATACTAGAAAATGATCTGCGCTGTCGCATAGGGAAATCCAGGTTTTCTGACCATTCAGTACGTATTCATTTCCGTCACGAACTGCAGTTGAGACCATGGCTGCTACATCGGAGCCCGCCCCTGGTTCTGTCAGACCGAAGGCGCCCACTTTCTCTCCCTTGGCTTGGGGGACAAGAAACTTTTGCTTTTGCGCTTCGGTCCCCCATTGGAGGAGGGTCAGTGAATTCAGGCCTGTATGAACGGACACCGCAGTCCGGAACGCGGTGTCCCCACGTTCCAGCTCCTCGCACAAAATGGCAAGAGCATTGTAATCCATACCGCTGCCGCCATACTTTTCAGGAATACACGTCCCCATGAACCCGAGGTCTGCAAGTTCTTTCCAGACCTCGGAGTCAAAACCACCTTCTGCATCCCATTTCGCGATATTCGGAAGGATTCGATCATCAACATAACGTCTTACCGTTTTACGCAGCAGCTGCTGCTCTTCTGTAAAGTTGAAATCCATCTCTGTTCCTCCTTACCGTGCTCGGATTAGAGTGAAGCCTCTCCAGTGTGGATTGTTTCCGCGATATGAACGCCTCTTTTGTCCATTTCCTCCATATATAAGTAACCTGGAACAATTGCTTCAGGCGGATAGACGCCGCGTTTCGTAATCGTACCATTGCCTATCATTTGTGCGACAACGGAAATTGTATTAGCAGTTGCAAGCGCCATTGCGGTTTCGTTCATTTCCGTGTCTTTCTTCACAGTCATATTGTATTCGTAAGTTGCTGCCATTCCTGATGCAACACCACTGACTTCTACTTTAAGCAGCACAGCGTCTTGCTTTTCTCCTAGCAGCAATTGAGGTGTTAAATGTGCACGCATCACATCCCGGACACGCAGCGGTTTCCCATCGACTTGAATCGTCGACTCCCTAGATAATAATCCAAGGTCTACGAGCAGTTGGAATTTTTCAGCGTGTCCTGGATACCGGATTGTTTTGTATTCAAGTGTTTGCACGTCCGGGAAGGATTCAAGTAATGTCGAAGTCCCACCAGAAGTGTGGAATGCTTCCATATCCCCAAATTCATCGAAATGAACGGTTTCTATTTCTGACAACGATGGAAGTTCAATGACTTTTCCATCACGAATAACACGTGATGAATCTGTATAGTGATCAAACACACCTTCTAAAGAAAACACGATATTATAATTTAAAGGAGGTTCAGGATGAACAGGAACGCCGCCAACATACAGACGAATGGATTCGACTTTGTCTAGTTTGTCAGCCCCATAGCCCGACAGGATATTGATCATCCCAGGTGCGACTCCTAGATCAGGAATAATTGTAACACCGCGTGCTTCTGCCTCTTCTCGCAACTTGAGAACCGCATCTGTCGCTCCGCCAATGTGACCGCCAAGATCCACACAATGCACACCCGCTGCAATAGCTTGTTTTACAACTTGTTCGTTGAACGTATAGAACAGTGCGTTGATGACAACGTCACCGAGTGACATCACTTCATTCAGCTGCAATTCATTGCGCGCATCCAGGTTTAAAATACTCAGTTTATCTGATAGGAGGTCATCGGCGAAGTTCTCCGCTTTCCGGACGTCTTGATCCGCTAAATAGACGGCTGTTACCTCATCATTCTTTACTAAGTCCCGAACGGCTTCTTTCCCCATCAACCCTGCACCTAATACGACGACTTTCATCCAATCATCCTCCTTTTAGTTGTTATCGATTTGTGCGCGCTGCAGCTTTCCGCTGAAATCTACGTAAATGCTCTTCCACTCCGTGAAGACGTCGAGCGCCGCAACACCGGAGTCACGGTGACCATTGCCTGTTCCTTTTGTTCCGCCGAACGGTAAATGGATCTCGGCACCTGTTGTTCCGGCATTCACATAAACGATTCCGGTATCCAGGTCACGTTGTGCTTGGAAGATTTTGTTGACATCACGAGAGAATATCGAGCTGGACAAGCCATATACGACGCTATTGTTCACTTCAATTGCTTCTTCCAGGCTGCTGATTTCAATCAATGAAATAACAGGGCCGAAGATTTCTTCTTGCGCAAGTCGGCTATCTGCTGCAACGTCAGTAAATAGTGTGGGTTCGAAATAGTGCCCGCCTGTATAATGGCCTTCTGTCATTGTATTTCCGCCCGCTAGCAACTTCGCCCCTTCTTCTTTTCCGACGTTCACGTAATAGCCGATTTTCTCGAGTGCTTTCGCATTAATGACCGGACCAATCTTATTCGATTCGTCTGCTCCATCACCAATCGTCAAGTCTTTCATCGCTTCCAGCAGCTTTTGCTCAAGTTCCTGCTTTATATCTGTATGTGCGATGACGCGGCTGCATGCAGTGCATCGTTGTCCGGCGGTTCCAAATGCGCTCCAGAGGATGCCTTCAACGGCCAAGTCAATATCCGCATCATCCATGACGATAATGGCGTTCTTGCCCCCCATTTCAAGGGATACCTTTTTCAAATGACGGCCGCCCAGTTCTGCGACACGTCGTCCTGTTTCTGTAGATCCGGTAAATGAAATGACACGGACATCCGGGTTTTCAATCATGGCGGTCCCAACTGTGCCTCCGCTTCCGAATACAACGTTTGCGACCCCTTCAGGCAAGCCCGCCTCTTCAAAAATGAGTGCCATTTCGTACGCCATCATTGGCGTTTCCGTCGCGGGCTTCCAGATGAAGGTGTTGCCTGCAACGATAGCGGGAAATGACTTCCACGTAGCGATTGCAACCGGGAAATTCCAAGGAGTGATCAAGCCCACAACACCGATTGGAGCACGGACGCTCATTGCGAATTTGTTGTCCAATTCAGATGGTACCGTTTCGCCGAAAAGACGGCGTCCTTCGCCTGCCATATAATACGCCATGTCGATGCCTTCCTGAACCTCTCCACGTGCTTCCTCTATAACTTTCCCCATTTCTTTTGTCAGCACTTGAGAAAGGTGCTCTTTCTTTTCAATCATGATCCGTCCAATTTCATATAAGTAATCTGCTCGTTTAGGTGCAGGAACCCGTGCCCATTTCTTTTGTGCTGCTTTCGCTGCGGCTACCGCTTTGTTGACGTCGTCCGCAGTAGATAGGCGGACCTCCGCGATAGTTTTTCCGTTCGCTGGATTTTTCACCGCTGTATACTCTGCACCTGTATCTGTTCCCCATTGTCCGTTAATGTAGTTGTTCAGTTTCATTTCTGCATTCCCCTTTCGAGATAACTTGATAGATTTGTAAGCCCTTTCTTACTATATTCGACAGGACTTGGTTATCTCCTTTCATTAGATGAACAAGTTAATAGAGTCCTTGTGGTTGAGAGGTGGGGAGCGCTTTTCTGGGTTTATGAGCGCTTCCTCAAGTTTATGAGCGTTTTCCAGGGTTTATGAGCACTTCCTCAAGTTTATGAGCGTTTCTCAGGGTTTATGAGCACTTCCACAAGTTTATGAGCGCTTTCTAGGGTTTATGAGCAGTTCCCCACGTTTATGAGCGCTTTTCACGTTTTATGAGCACTTCCTCAAGTTTATGAGCGTTTTCTAGGGTTTATGAGCACTTCCTCAAGTTTATGAGCGTTTCTCAGGTTTTATGAGCAGTTCCACAAGTTTATGAGCGCTTTCTAGGGTTTATGAGCAGTTCCCCACGTTTATGAGCGCTTTTCACGTTTTATGAGCACTTCCGCGAGTTTATGAGCGTTTCTCAGGGTTTATGAGCGCTTCCTCAAGTTTATGAGCGTTTCTCAAATTTTATGAGCGCTTCCTCAAGTTTATGAGCGTTTCTCAAATTTTATGAGCACTTCTGGTGTTATCGTCTTGCTAAAAGCGCTATGATTCTGCTCATTTATCACTAAATTAGAATTCATCGCAAAAAAGAACCTTTTACTGGAAGGTTTACATCCAGTAAAAGGTTCATGATGATGATTAATCATTATCCAATTGTGCTTCGACACGCTGTTCAACAGGGGTCTTTGGTATTTTTTGCTCTTCGAATTTAGGAGGCAGAACTCTTTTCATGAATAAGACCAATACCAGAGCTACAGCTGCAATGATCGTTGAGATGAAAAATGCGTAATTGATACCGTGAAGCTCTGCTTGCTGAGCGACTTGTTCTTGGAACTGTGCAAGTCCGGCTGCATCAGTGGGAATCTTACCTGCAGCGGCAGCGTCCTGAGCAATCTGCGCACCTGTCGATTCTGCACGTTTCGTCATGATGGTTAGCAAAATAGCAGAGCCAATCGCACCTGATACTTGTTGAACCGTACTATTCATCGCTGTACCATGCGGATTGGAAACCATAGGAAGTTGGTTCATGCCATTTGTCATAATCGGCATTGTTACCATTGATAGTCCGAACATCCGAGCTGTATAAATCGCCATGATTTCATAATAGCCTGTCTCCATGCTCAATTGACTGAGCAAATATGTGGTTATTACTGTGATAGACAGACCTGTGAAAGCGAGCGCCTTAGGTCCGTATTTGTCGAATAACTTACCGGTGATCGGCGACATGATACCCATCAATATTGCACCTGGCAGCATGAGCAGCCCAGAGTCAAGAGGCGAAATGTGACGTACGCTTTGTACGTATAGCGGTGTCAAAATCATCCCCGAGAACATGGCAACTGAGACAACTACCGATATTACAGAAGATAAAGCGAACATTGGATGCTTATATATTCTAAAGTCAAGCATAGGTTCGTCTTTTCGTAACTGTCTTGTTACAAATAGTATCAGACCGATAACACCTGCTGTAATTGTGCCGTAGACTTCTATTGAAGACCAGCCCATGTGTCCTGCAGAACTGAATCCGTACAACAGTCCTCCGAATCCAATGCTTGAAAGGAAAATCGACACAGTATCTACTTTAACTGGTTTGTTCGGCGTAATGTTTCGCAATTTAAAGAACGCATATACTATCGTAAAAAGAGCAATTGGCAGTACGACGATGAACAATGCACGCCATGAATAATTTTCTACGATGAACCCTGAAAGTGTTGGTCCAATCGCTGGTGCTGTAAACATTACAAGACCGAAGTATCCAAGTGCCTGACCGCGTTTTTCAATAGGGAACGCAACAAGCATGACGTTCATTAATAGTGGCATCAGCAATGCAGCACCAGAGGCCTGAACCATCCGTGCTACTACGAGTAAGGAGAAATTAGGTGTAACAATTGCTAAGGCAGTACCTAAAGAAAATAGAATCATAGCCGTCAAGAACAGACTGCGGTTCTTAAATCTCATAATGAAGAAAGCACTGGCCGGCATCATGATACCGCCGATCAGCATGTATCCTGTAGTTAGCCACTGTACTTGAGAAGGTGAAATGTCGAACTCCACCATGATTGTCGGGAGTGCAATGTTAAGTAATGTATTATTCAAGATTGCAACAAAGGCCCCGATGAATAAAATTGAAATTATGCCGTATGGAGGCTTTTCGTGCATCTTCTTTATATGCTCATTTGTTTCTACTGTTTCCATCTAATTATTCCTCCATTTATCCATTGATTCGAACACCGAAAAACATCATGAAGAACATTTTATACTCACAGTCCAAATAAATCAACATAAAAATCTCTATGATTGAATTTCATTGATAAATCAACGTTTCCAGAGTAGACTTGCAGTATACTACAAAGGTAAAGGTGATTTGATGAACGAGCGGAAAATGAAAGTAATTCTAGCTGCTCAGCAAGTTTTTGAAGAAAAGGGCATTATCGCAACTTCAGTCCAAGACATTTTAACTGCAGCTGGAATCTCTAAAGGTACATTTTATAATTACTTCACTTCTAAAAACGCCTGCCTCTTGGCAATTTTGGAAATGGCGAATGATGAATCAATCACAAGAAGACGCAAATTGCTTCTTGGACAAGACCGTACGGATAAAACACTGTTCGCACAACAAATTTTGACACGGGCACATGTGGATCGAGAACGTAATTTACTACCTATCTACGAAGCGGTTTTCTTTTCTAATGATGAAGAAATGAGAACTTTCGTCCGGAAACAGTACTTGTCGGAAATTACATGGTTATCAGGAAGGTTATTAGAAGTGTACGGTCCAGAATCCGAACCTTATAATGCAGATGGTGCTGTGATGCTCGTTGGGATAATGCAGCATATTCTGCATTTCGTTAAAGTGGGAGGAAAAGAAAAGAGTTCGTTCAACTATGAACAGCTCGTGCCGTTTGCCATTCGCCGGCTAGATGACTTAATGGCAGGTATGCTTGCAAATGACGATAAGTTGTTAGGCAAAGCGCTTCTTGAAAAGCTTGCTTATTCCGATGACGAAGATGCAAAAGAAGTTTTGTTAAAAGAGCTGCGCGACATGCTTGCGCGTTTTGAAAAAGATGGAGAAGACAAAGGCGTCGAATATATAACATTTTTGACCGATGAACTTGTAACAGGTAAATGCGGCTCTACTATACTGGAGTCCGTCACGAACTCTTTTCAAGAACACTATTCCACTACAGCATATGCACAGTGTGCAGAAAAACTTGCCAACCAGATACAATCGCTCCATGAGTTACGGGAAAAAAGTATAGACTTTCTTGGGTAATTGAAACTTTTGTGTCTGCCTCACCGTAATTCCTTATAACAAATACGAATTTCGGAGGATTTGCCAATGAATAACCACGAGATTGACTACAAGATTCACGGGGATGATATGCAGTTTGTTGAAGTTGAATTAGACCCGCAGGAAACCGTCGTAGCTGAAGCTGGAGCGCTAATGATGATGGAAGATCATATTGAAATGGAAACCATTTTCGGTGATGGATCCGGCAACGGCGGCGGCTTGTTCGGTAAAATTATGGGAGCAGGAAAACGTGTACTTACTGGGGAAAGTTTGTTTATGACGACGTTTACGAATACTGGGTCTGGAAAACGACATGTTTCCTTTGCTTCTCCCTATCCCGGCAAAATTATCCCAATGGATTTAAGTGAACATAGCGGAAAGATCATTTGTCAAAAAGATGCTTTTCTTGCAGCTGCTAAAGGTGTGTCTGTAGGAATAGAATTCCAGCGCAAGCTCGGTACAGGTTTCTTTGGCGGCGAGGGGTTCATCATGCAAAAATTAGAAGGTGATGGCCTTGCTTTCGTACATGCTGGCGGAACCATTATCGAGAAAAAACTCCAGCCTGGTGAATCTCTTCGCGTTGATACGGGATGTCTGGTTGCGATGACACACGATGTAGATTATTCAATCGAAACCGTGAAAGGTGTCAAAACTGCACTTTTCGGCGGAGAAGGTCTATTCTTCGCTACATTGAGAGGACCTGGTACAGTATGGATCCAGTCACTTCCATTTTCACGTCTGGCAAGTCGTGTATTTGCTTCTGCTCCTCAAGTTCCGGGCAGCAGTTCAAAAGGCGAAGGCAGTGTTGCAGGCGGATTGTTCGATTTACTCGGTGGAAAATAAGTTTCACATTTTGAAAAGCTGCCCGCGTATGCGGACAGCTTTTTTTATAGTTTGTCATGTACTTACAATTATTTATCTTGTATAAGAAACAATAGAACTATCTTTCAGTATTCCCCTAACAGTCTACGACTATTCTTTAACCCCACTTGGACCATTCAACAACAGCCAAATGTAGCGGGCTTCTTCTTTACTCCCCGGCTCCAGACGTTCGTATCGCGGATAGGCAATCGTCTGTGCGCGGAAGGCCATCAAGTGCATGACATTTCCGTTTGCTGCTGATGCTTTTTTCAGCATTTCCGCTTCCTCTTCAGAAGCACCGCCGCTTGCTTCGTTTTCTAATTTCCAATCCAAATACAAATACGTAGCATCGTTTTCAGATCCGCGTTCATAACGAACGAGCAGCTCGCCTGCTTCATTGAAACGCCCCGCATGAATTAACGAAGCAATCGCTTCATAACGAGCGCCTTGGTTGTCTGTTGTATTCATGCGAACGAGATCCAGGAAAACTTCTGCCGCTTCATGGAATTCACCATGCATGAAAAGATGCGCTCCGTAAGCAAATGCAGCTCTCATGAACGGTCGGTTCGGTATATTTTGCCACGGGTTTTCACCTGCTTCAAAGCGTTTGCTGGCCTCACGGATAGCCCGCTCATAAAGCTCATTTACCTGTTCAATATCATGTACCGTTTCTGTTTTCAGAAGTAGTGCGTCGGACAGCGATGGGACAATCTTTAAGGATGATTCAGCTAATTTCCGTCGCGCCTCTTCCGTTTCTGCACCGAATGCTTCATAAGCAAGGCGCTGGGCACGTCCTTCATCTACTCCCGGTCGACGTTCAGGTTCGACGACGCCTGAGGTCGTCATTGCCGTTTCCCACAATTCAGATTCCGTTGGTCTCGGATCCGTTCCAATTTCATAGATTGCTGCTGCGGCTGCGTCACCATCAGTCATCATCGCATCATACAACTCTTTCAACTCAGTACGATACTGCTCAACCGTTTCACTGTCTCCCGCTATTTCAAATGCAGTTTCTGATTTCACGAGTGATAAGGACTGGCCCACTAAAATGGCCGCTTGCACAAATGCTGTACCGTCTAATTCGTCACTATCTAATACTTCGGTATTCAAAAAGTAGGCAACCGCCAACTTTTGAAGCATTTCACGGACATCTGCTGGCTCGTCAACCCGAGCAAGCTGTTCGTCAAGCTTCTTTAATGCAGTCAATTGTGCTGGAGCGAGTACATCTTCAATCATTTCGTTCATAGAAGCCATACTGCGTTTTACGAGCAGCTCATAAATTTCGAGCGTATGCTTCCTGATGAATTCTTCTGGTGTATCATCAGATGATTTCTCACGTAACTCAAGCAATGACTTTTTCGTCTGTTTGCTCCATTTTGCTAAGAACAGCATAGATGATACCGGCGCTACTGCGTTTTCACCGCGTCTCGCATCTGGAAGTACGACACCGAACAACAGAGTTCCTTCATCGGCGGGCATTCCTTCAATCCGTGCCAATTCAATCACTTCATTCGTTAACAACTTCGTGACTTCCAACGTATTCGGTTTAGCTGCCGTAATTTCTCCGAGCAGCATGAATGGCTCTTCCCATTTGCGAAGAACGTCCTGAACTGTTCCGCGGGCTGCTTCTTTTTGTTGTTTGCGAATATACGCTTTCCATTGCTCATTATCTTCTATGAATAAATAAAATTCAGAGGCTGCCTCTTCAATATGAGCCGGCTCCCAACTGCCGCGCAGCTGTTCAGCCCACTGCCGCATTAGGCGCATCATTGACTCATGAGTTGTCCCTGTTGGATATGTATCAAAAAATTGTGTAAGAATATGATCGAGTTCTTCATTGACTACAGCGCTTAATAAATCGTCTCCCACTTTCCCACAGCACTTCTTATACTTTTTCCCGCTGCCGCAAGGGCATGGATCATTTCGTCCTGTCATGTTTCAAATCCCCCTGACTATTCAGGGGGGCTGATGATCAGCCCCCGATATAACTCATATTAATTTTTTTGTTTTTACGATTTTTCACAGTTTGCTCTGTGCGTTCATCCGAATACCGATCTGCCCGATTCTCCCATACACCCGTTACAGCGGCAGCAAGCTCTTCGTCTGTTGCACCGTCACGTATTAGCTCGCGTACATCGAATCCATCTGAAGCAAACAAACAGGTAAATAACTTTCCTTCCGAAGAGAGACGAGCCCGTGTGCAAGTAGAACAGAATGACTCGGAAACTGAGGTGATGAACCCTACCTCTGCCCCGTTATCCTTATAACTCCAACGTTTTGCGACCTCTCCATAATACTCTTCTTCAACAGGCTCAAGTGCATGCACTGATTGCAAACGTTTTAAGATGTCCTTTTTCGTAACAACTTTCTCAAAACTCCAGCCGTTATCGTTGCCTACATCCATAAATTCAATGAATCGCAGTGTGATCCCGCGTTCTTTGAAATATTGTGCCATTGGTAAGATTTCCTGTTCGTTCGTCCCTTTTTTTACAACCATATTCATTTTAATAGTAAAGCCTAATGCGTGCGCTTTATCAATATTTTTCAGAATGAGCTCAGGTTTTACGCCTCTGCCGTTCATCTCTCCAAATAAATCTGGATCAAGTGCATCCAAACTGATATTCAACCGGCGCAAGCCCGCTTCATACAAAGGCTCGGCATATTGACCGAGTAACACGGCGTTCGTTGTCAGCCCGATATCTTCAATACCTTCAATCTTCATAAGTTTGCCAACAAGCTCAGGAAGTCCGCGCCGCATAAGCGGTTCTCCGCCCGTCAGCCTCAGCTTCTTGACACCTAGCTTTGCAAATAATTGTGCAAGACGTTCAATTTCTTCAAATGACAACAACTCATTTTTTGGAAGGAATACATAATCATCACCGAAGATCTCTTTCGGCATGCAATAGGAACATCTAAAGTTGCAGCGGTCAGTCACAGATATTCTTAAGTCACGAATCGGCCGACCAAATTTGTCGGTTATTGGCTCCATGTCGTCATCTCCCTTCAAGTTGTCCAGGTCTATTCACATTTTCAAAGAGGTTTGGGGTTTCTTTCAATAGGTCAGATCCATCTACCCATTTCTCGATCAGAGGTCTGACACTTCGTTTCTCCTGCTCGAGCAAAGAGCGGATCTCGAACTCCGCCTCCTTGCTCCAAAGGGAGAGCAGCGGATGTAGCTTACCTGCTTCTTCAATTGCAACAGACGTAAAGCCGGCCCTATGATTCACTAGTTTTTGGATGATCAAACCATCAGCAAAAGGAACGTCACAAGGCAGCACCGCATACCAGTCGCTTTTAATAGTGCACATCCCAGTCAAAATTCCCGCCAGCGGCCCTTGTCCCGCAAACTCAAGTATGTCTGTCACAACCGTTACAGCATCAGGAAAACGGTCAACATCTTCAGGTCTTGCTATGATTATAATCTCCGAGCAATGAGAAGCTAATGCATCCATAGCGTACTCGTAAAAATACTTTCCCCGAAATTTTGCGAATGCTTTTGGAGATCCATATCTTCTCGACTGTCCTCCTGCTAATACAATACCTATCATAGCTTCAGCCTCCGCTGACAGGGGGAATGAATGCACACTCGTCACCTGATTGAATTACATCATCCAGCAAGGCGTACTCTTCATTCACCGCTACTTGAATGTCATCTTTTCCAAATCCAGGATACGTTTCTTCTGCCCAATCTAGCAGTTCCTGAACCGTCATAGTGTCCCGCTCCAACGTCTCTTGTCCTTTACCAGCGAGTTCTCTAAGTCTTGCAAAGTAATTAACACGGATCATATGGATTCCTCTCCCTTAGAAGGATATTTTTTCTGAGCGCCTAACCACTCTTCGCCATCTTCCCAAATTTCTTTCTTCCAGATTGGCACCACTTCTTTGATGCGTTCAATCGCATATTCGTTCGCTTCATACGCTGCTTTACGATGTGAAGAAGAAACAGCAATGACGACTGCGATATCTGAAATATGCAGTTCACCAATGCGATGCGCAATCGCGACTTTAACGCCTGGCCATTTAGCTTCCATTTCAGCACCGATTTCCGCTAGTTTTTTCTCAGCCATTGGCACATACGCTTCGTACGCTAAATACACAGTTCGTACGCCATGCGTCCACTCACGGACATGACCTGTAAACAGCGTCACCGCGCCGGCCCCTGCGTGTAGTACATAATCTGCATATTGTTGTGGATTAATAGGTGACTCAATTACTTCAAATGGTTTCATTGTGCTCCTCCTCTTTCAGCCAATCCGCAAACCACCTGTCGAGTTGTATCGCATCGCTGCGATTCTCGATGACAGGCCAGTCATTACAGGCAATCTTGCCAATTACCAGCTGAATTCCATCGAGTTCTTTCAATGTTTCCCAGTCGTCCTCACTTCGCACGAGGATGACCTTCTTTCCTGGTTCACTTTTATATCCTTCAATCAATAGCACATCTGGGGAATTGCCTGAAGCCAGCTCTTTTAACGTCTTAAACGGGGGCTCGTCATTCAACAACAGCTGAGCCTGTCCACCGCCTGCAACGAGAGTGGCATCGGCACTTTTTTTAAAAAAACGGCTAGTATCGGTGTTTTCAGAAGATAGCTCAATTCCTCCTCCATGTCCATGATGCTTCAGCACAGAAACGGTCATACATTGGGACTTCACAATACCGATCCAGCGTTCCAGCAATGTCGTTTTCCCGCTATTTTTATATCCCACGATGTGAAGAGTTTTCAAAGCACCCAGTCCTTTGCACCTTGTTCTGAACCGATGAGTAACAAGTCAACCTCATCTCCTGCAGAATAGCCGCGAGTACCGCTTGGCAGTACAATCAGGCAATTCCCTCTTGCGATCGATGACACTGCGTTCGATTTGTTAAAACCTGCAGGTGCTGCCGCCAAGCCGTTCTCTGTCAACTTCCACACCGCGCGGACAAATCGAGTAAACGGATTGGGTTTCGTAAAGTCTTCGGCCAAATAGGCTTTTAGATGGGGTAAATAGGGTGCTCTGTTTCCCATCATTGCGAGTAAAGCAGGCCGGGCAAATAATTCAAACCCAGTAAAGCAGGCTGAAGGGTTCCCTGAAAGCCCAAACAAGAACTTGTCCCCGAGTACCGCAACAGTTGTTACACTTCCAGGACGCATCGCTACTTTGTTAAATAATACAGTTGCACCTAGGCGTTCATAAATAGTCGGTAAATAATCATAGTCGCCAACAGAAACACCGCCTGTTGTAATAAGCGCATCCGTTTCTTCCAATGCACGCTCCACCAATTTCGTACATGCATCCAAATCATCTTTGGTTGTTCCGTATTCTTTAAAAGGAACACCAGCACGAGTTAATTGCGCTTTCACCATAGGACCGTTGGAATTCCGGATTTTCCCCGGTACCAATTCATCCGTAACCTCAAGCAATTCAGTTCCGGTCGATAAAACCCCGACAACGGGCTGCTGGTAAACAGAGACTTCTGCATATCCGAACGTAGCTAACAATGCGATTGTTCCAGCATGGATAAGAGTCCCTTCGACAATTAGTACATCTCCCTCTGCAGCATCTTCACCTTTGAATGAAATATTTTCTCCAGTTTCAAAAGGTTTCCGCACAGTAAATCCACTTTCTGTTTCCACAGTTTGTTCAAACATTACAACAGCGTCAGCGCCTGTCGGTATCTGAGCCCCCGTCATAATTCGATATGCTTCTTTCTTTTCAACCGGCCTTTCTCCCACATATCCTGCACCGATTTCACCTATCACGGTAAACTCAAGACGATTATCACCAGACGCTCCCTTACTGTCTTCTGCACGTATCGCAAAGCCGTCATACGGAGAACGATTGAAAGGCGGAACACTGTGCCGTGCAACAATTGGTTCAGCTAAAACCCGACCTATAGACTGTTCAAGAACTATTGTTTCAGCACCTAACTTTTTAACATGGTTCATAATATGCATTACAGCATCTGCTACTGGAATTGGCTTTCTGATTTCCACTGAAAAGCACCTGCTTTCTTCTGTTATACTAAGTGTATCAGAGTTGAAAGGAATGATTCGAATGTCTGAGCTCACACACTTTAATGATCAGGGTCGCGCACGCATGGTGGACGTATCTGATAAAACGATTACTTCACGAACTGCGGTTGCAAGTACATCTATCGTTGTCAATGAAGCCATTTACCATCAAATTAAAGACGGTTCAAATAAAAAAGGCGATGTGTTCGCCGTTGCACAAGTCGCCGGCATCATGGCAGCTAAAAATACTGCGACAATCATCCCTATGTGTCATCCGCTTCCGCTGACTGGCGTCGATATTCGATTTGAGTGGAATATCGATGAATCTATTCAGCACTATGAAGTACTCATTCGTACGGAAGTTAAAACAACCGGGCTAACTGGTGTCGAAATGGAAGCACTTACGGCGGCTTCTGCAACGGCATTGACGGTTTACGATATGTGCAAAGCTTCGGGTAAAGAAATGGTTATTGGACCGACTATGCTTCAGTCAAAAACAGGCGGCAAAAACGGTGATTACACGAGGACGGATGCGTAACTTGCGTCCGTCCTTTCTCTTTTACAAATGCTTCGTCAATTCGTAATGGATATGCATCAGTTCCGGCATGACCAGCCGATCCATTGCTAGTGTCACCGCTTTAACAGAACCTGGCAGCGCAAACAATACTTTTTCCCCAACAGCACCTGCTGCGGCCCTGCTGAGTAATGCCTTCGATCCTACGTCTTCTGCATAGCTTATGTAACGGAAAAGTTCCCCAAAACCAGCCAGCTCTTTCGTGAAGAACGGCCGAATGGTTTCAATCGTGACATCGCGATAGCTGATGCCCGTTCCTCCAGTAATAATAATCGCATCGGCATCCTTCTTACCAATCCATGATTCTATGACTTTAAGAATTGCGTTTTTATCATCTGGACAAATGACGCGGGCAATCACTTCATGCCCCGCTTCTTGAATTCTTTCGCGAATGAGACGGCCGCTATTATCATCTTCCTCCGTACGAGTGTCACTCACTGTCAGTACGCAAACATTTAACTTCTCGTTTAGATTCCCAACTTCTTTATGCACGCTATTCTCCCCCTATCCAAACAACTGGTGATAGATTTTACGGCCCTTGCCAATATCCTTTAACCCATGTACAAGCATCCTGCCATTCGAGAATCCGACACATCTGTATCCTTCTGCATAAAACTCCACAAAATAAGGGTTCTGTTTCACGATTGTTCCAAGACGTTCCGCCACCCGCTGAACGTCATTTCCTGTAAGCTCCCGCTCAGCAGCTGGAATGATTTGAACGGTTTCTCTCCCGCACAACACAGCGTAATTTGTTCCTGACTCCATGTGCAAAGATGGATAGGTAGGTGCAGTTCCACACGTCTCGCAACTGTCTTTTTTCAATCGTATAATGCCTGCTTCTACCTGGGTATTATGCCAAATATCCACATGCAGCAGCTTGGTGCGCAGCGCTTCCTTATTACCTGTCAGCCACTTGAGCGCTTCTGCGCTCTGATGTGCCGATGTCAATTGGACCGCGGGGGCGATAATACCTGCAGTGTCGCAGGTTTCATTGACCGAAGGAAGTGTTGGAAGTAAACAGCGGAAGCATGGGGTTTTACCTGGAACGAATGGAAATATACTGCTCGAGCTGCCGACACACGCTCCGTACACCCATGGAATGTCTGCTTTCCAAGCGTAGTCGTTGAGCAATAATCGTGCTTCAAAGTTATCTGTGGCATCTAGTAAAATATCAGCATCTGAAGCGTAACGCTCAAGAAGCGGTCCATCTATATGATCGAGCAAAGGAACGATTTCTACATCGCTTCGGATTGCACGTAATCTAGCTTCTGCCGCAACCACTTTAGGTATCCCCTGTATAGCATCTTGTTCTGAAAATAATTGTTGGCGCTGTAGATTGGAAGGCTCAACATAGTCTCTATCTGCAATGGTCAGTTTGCCAATCCCTGCCCGAACGAGTGTCTCCGCTATTGAGGATCCGAGCGCTCCACAACCAAGCACAAAGGCATGTGAATTTTCAAGTTTTTGTTGTCCTGTTTCCCCGATTGGCTTAAAGAGGGTTTGTCTTGAATAGCGCTGTTCCAATATAGGCACCTTCTCTTTCTTATAAAGTAAGCAAAGGACTGCCAGTCAAAATGACCGGCCGTCCCCGTGTTATGTTTGTGTTATATCACTGAATGTGCCGACATAACGGGTTACGTCGCCATCGTCATTTTTCACAGCGTTGATTGTCAATAACTCAAGGTATTCAGTACCGTCTTTCTTTTTGTTCCACATCTTTCCTTGCCAAGAGCCTTCATCTCCGATAACTCCCCACATCGTTGTGTAGAATTCTTTCGACTGCCTGCCTGAACTCAGAACACTAGGATTTTTGCCGATAATTTCGTCTTGTTCATAACCTGTCAGCTTAGTAAATGCCGGATTGACGGACAAAATCTTTCCTGACCCGTCTGTCACTAGTATTCCCTGACCTGTTGAGTCAAAAACTTCTTTAGCAAGAGATAGACGATCCATATAATAGAGCCAAATAACGAGAACTAGACTGACGAGTGAAAATTGGGCAAAGGCCATGAATCCTATAGAGTAGGATCCTGTAATCGAATGGACTGCCGATAGAAGCAATGGCGGGAAAAACCCACCAAGTCCACCCATCATGGAAACGATACCGTTCGCAGTTCCCGCTTGTTTACTGAAGTAAAATGGAACCAGCTTAAAAATGACTCCGTTTCCGATTCCAGCTGTCAAAGCAATGAGCATACTGCTAATTGTATACAGTGTAATCGAAGGTGAGAATGCCAACATAACTCCTGCGAGTGTTAGTCCAGCAAAAACACCCATTAGCAAGAACAATGGCTGGAAACGGTCCGCAAGCCATCCGCCTACTGGACGGAATAGCGTTGCTACGATGATGAAACCAGCAGTACGCATACCCGCATCAACTTTTTCGAGTTCAAAGTAGTCTACGAGAAAGTTTGGAAGAAAGATTGTAAACGCAACGAATGAACCAAAGGTAATAAAGTAAAATAATGAGAAGAACCATAGCTTTTCATTTTTATAGACACCTTTGATTTGCCCGACTAACGATGTTTTCACTTTCGGTTCATTGCGATCCCCAAGTACAAAGTTAAGTGCCGCGAATGCAAGTAACAGAATGAGGTACAACTTTACAGTTACACTCCAGCCAAATTGTGTAGCTAGAACCGGGGCAGCGAATGTTGTGACGGCTGTTCCGACATTTCCCATTCCGTATATCCCGTTAACAAGTCCGTGCTTTTCTTTCGGATAATACTTAGGCAGTGAAGTTACACCTACAGAGAATACAGCTCCTCCAATACCCAGGAACGTTCCGCCAATGACCAAGTCTGTAAACGACGATGCTGCACTTATGTAAAACACTGGAAATAGAAGTAAAATAAAACTAACTGCGAAAATGATTCTCGCACCGAATATATTAGCGTAGTAGCCTAGCGGAATTCGCAAGACCGAACCAAGAACGACTGGAACAGCGGTAATAATGGCCACGCGCGACGCTGGGATTGCCACATCTTCTCGAATGAAAGGAAGTAGCGATGAAATAAGCACCCAGACCATAAACCCAACAACTAAGTTGGCAGTTTGTAATGGCAACTGCACTTTTTTAATCATCCATATCAGTCCATTTCTATAGGGATTAATAGATTTTGTACTACTGAGCCTTCACCTGCGTTACACAATAGGTGTATACAACTTTTCAAATAACGCGTCTTGCTGTTCAATCCGCAACATCGATTCCACCATCGGGAACACAATCGATTCTTCTTTAATGAAATGTACGGTAATCGCCTCGTAAGCTTCCCCAGCGTCTTTCGCCACCGCCTCTAAATCCTCCAGAGAAAGGTCATTCAGACTGACTCTCGTATGATGAAGGAAGTGTCCAATATACGCATCAAGTTCTTCATGCTCTTCTTCCACTGCCTTGACCGGTCCCTGATCTCCGCCAATATATTGTGCCAGCTCTGGGAACAAGACGTCTTCTTCTTTCTCCGTATGGTTTTTAAACGGCTCGATAAATTCAATCAATGCTTTTCGTAACGATCCCATTGCCTCTTGGGCTTCTTCTAAAGAATAAATTTTGTTTTCGAATCCAAGTACAATCGGATGCCAATTGTCCATTAAATACGTTAAATACTGATGCTCATTTTCTAACACCTGCAACGCAGGCAAATCGAATTTGAATCGTTTAGGTTCCATTACGAAGCCTCCGTTTTCACTTGACCAGTTTAAAAATTCAAGAACTTCTTTTTCAATGCATATTCGACAAGTTCCGGTTTACTTTTCAAGTTTAGTTTCTCCATCAACTTTGCTTTGTGCGCTTCCACAGTTTTGACAGAGATGTATAGCTTTTCTGCAATTTCTTTGTTGCCGTACCCTTTTGCAACAAGAGGAAGCACTTCGATTTCTCGTTTGGATAGAATTTTGAATGGATCCGTTTCAACTTCTCCTTCGTCTTTCTTCACAAATTCACGTACGAGCGATGTCGCCATAGACGGCTGAATATAGGTACCTCCATCGTAAACCGTGCGAATCGCTGCAAACAATTCTTCATCAGGCGAATTTTTCAATACATATCCTGAGGCACCGTTTTTCAATACGTGAAACAAATACTCTTCGTCATCATACATCGTTAAAATCACAATTTTTGTATCAGGAAAGTCTTCGTTGATTTTTCCAGTAGCAATCAGACCGCTTTCACCTGGCGGCATGCTTAAATCCATTAAGAGAACATCCGGCTTATGCTTAGCAACCAAGTCATAGGCTTCCAGTCCATCCGCCGCTGTTGCTACAACTTCCATATCCCGCTGGAAATTTAAAATGTGCATGAATCCGCTTCTTACTACCGCATGATCATCCGCGATTATGATTTTCAACTTCCGTCTCCTCCTTCATTAGAGGCACGGTAAGTACAATGGTTGTTCCGTTTCCGATTTCAGATTGAACGCTCAGTGCTGCATCAACTAATTCTGCTCGTTCATTCATTCCAAATAGTCCAAGTCCTGTGCCTTTATACGTTGGTGCATTTACGTCAAATCCCACTCCTTCGTCAGAAACTATTAGTTTCAATTCTCCTGACGTCAGTGTAAGATTCACATGAATCTCTTCTATCTCTGCATACTTCAATGCGTTAAATACCGCTTCTTGACATACACGGTAGACAACGGTTTCAATCTCTCCTTCAAACCGTTTCGAACGTATGTCGCTGTTAAAATATACAAGAAGACCGTAGTTTTTTTCCACCCATTTAAAGTGGGTGCGAAACGCTGCCTCTAACCCCAAATCATCAAGTGTTGCAGGCCGTAATTGAACGGACAGATGACGGATATCATCGAGCAGTCTCATAAGTGAGCCTTCTGTCTGCTTCACTTTTTTCAGCACGTCTTCTTCCACGTTCATATACTTCAGCACGCGTAAATCTACTAACGAACTCAGCATTTCTTGGGCTACACTATCGTGAAGCTCTCTGGAAATTCGTTTACGTTCGTCTTCCTGAGCTTTAATGACTCGTTTAACAAGAGTTTTTTGGTGAAGCGTTTCTGACGTTTTAAACTGCGGAGTCAGATCACGCAGCATGAATGCGCGAATGCCCTTTTCAGAATCGATCATTTGAATACTTCCCGTGTAAGGGACCACTCCTCTTCCCGCCGTCTCTAAAAATACTTGGAAAGAAGGGATATCCAAATTAGGATTAGACATATAACAAGAAATACATGTTTGCTCTTCTTCTGTACTAGTAAACCCTTTGCACGCCATACAAATCGCTTCAGTATTACCAGCTTTCATAAGCTCACTAACTTGGGGATCGAGAATTTTTTCAGCAGCTTTGTTCATCGACAGTACGCTATCGTCACTGTTGAAGAAAAATATAGCTTCTGTGGAATTATCATAGAGCTGCATTAACAAATTACTCATACCACTTTGACTAATCCCATTCAATTCCCGGTCAACTCCTCACTGTAATAAGGTCCGAATGTTGGTGCTACTAGCGATTTCAACAATTTGAACTTCTCTTCTGACATACAGCCTTTACTGCGGCAGCCTGCAATCACAATTCCTTTCACCCGATTGTATTTAAATAGTGGGACAGCAGCGAAACTTTCAAGCTGCTCCGCCAAAATAATCGGATAATTATATAAGTTATCTTTTTCACAATACTCATGAGCGACCGGAGCAAAAATTGGTTTACCGGTCTTAAATACAATTCCCGCTACTCCCTTACCGGATTGTAAGACAATCCGCTTGAAGCGTTGGCTGATATTTCCTGATGCGTATTCCCAACGAATTTGGAAATGACGATCTTCTGATTGTACAAGTGCAAGTGCAACGAAATCACACTGCATCTGATTTCTAATTTGTTCAACTTGTTGTTGATAATTGAATGCTACGTGGCTTTCCATGAGTCTTCCTCCCTCTAACTAGAGAAAGGTTTCATCACGCCTCTCTCAATTCCTGTTGTGCTTTCTGTACAGAATATAACTTCTGCCAACGTAATTCAACGGAACACTCCACACATGCACAAGGCGAGTGAACGGCCACATCGCAAAAATAAGGAATCCCGTTAAAATATGCAGCTTGAACGCAATCGGAACCGATGCCATAAACTCAGCTTGCGGCTGTAAAATGAGCAACGAACGGAACCAAATAGAAATTGTAGAACGATAGTCAAAACCTGGCGTTGTCGTATTCGTTATAAGTGAGCTGTAAACACCGATGAATACGATGAATAATAAGAATGAGTTGACGATTAAGTCTGAAGCTGATGACAAGTGGCGCACATTGCTGTTGGTGAACCGGCGACTTGTCAAAATGATCATACCGACAAGCGTCACAACTCCAAAGAAACCGCCGCCCCACACTGCACCTATGTGATACATATGATCACTGACTCCCATTGCGCGTGTCCATTCCTTTGGAATTCCGAGCCCTGCTACGTGACCGAGAATTACTGGAAATATTCCAATATGGAAGAGCAAACTACCAATCATCAATTGCTTTTTCTCGATGAATTCACTGGACTTTGCTGTCCATCCGAATTGATCATGTCGATAACGGAAAATGTGGCCTACAATGAAAACCACTATACAAAGGTAAGGGAATATTACCCATAAAAATTGACTAGTCATTGGCTGGAACCTCCCGACGGATGCACGCTTTAAATTCCTCTCTCATCCCTTTCACAAGCGAATGATAAGGGCTGTTATACTTCTCCAACGCTTTCATTAAATGATAGGATCCATCTTCCAACACAGCAAGCAACATCGAAAAACTTTGCTGTGCCCGAGGATCCCCTTTCCAATCGCAAATATATATGAACTCACACATGAGCGGAAGTAAATCTGATAGTTCACTATCCGACATATTAAAGCCAAACATTTCGTACAGTACTTTTAGCCTGGCAAGCATTTGTCCACGCTCTTTAGAGTCACCATATTTAACATACGTCATGAACAATGTCGCATCGCTTTGAAAATCGAGCGTATATGTGTATAACTCTTGGATGTCATCGAGACTGTACGTTTGCATCGTCTCCCAATACTTTTTCACATCAGCGTAAGAAGGGTCGGACTCTCTTAGCGACCCTTCAAACACATTTGGATGGAACGTATCTTTTTCCGGATAAGACAATTGCTTTGCAAAAAAACCAAAGACTTGTTTTTTGTCATACAGAAGGTCTAAATCAATCACGCCAGATCCCCCCATAGAAGTTCTCTTCGTAAATTTCTTTACCTGTCTTCATCGGGGCACCTTCCGCTGGTCCGCATCCATCACAGCTCCCATTTGAGCCCATAACGGAATAGCTATATTTATTATCCGGCTGGGGTGCTGCTTCTCCATACGTTCCCATGCCCGTATAACCTGCGGAACCTTGTGAACGATAAACGTTCATCTGTCCTTCAGCATGGCTGGTTGGAATAACGAAACGGTCTTCATATTTTGCGATTGCAAGCAGTCGGTACATCTTCTTCGTTGTAGAGGCTGTTAATCCGACTCGCTCTAACTTCGATTCGTCAAATTCCTTACCTGAAGATTGTGCCCTCATGAAGGAACGCATCATCGCCATCCGCTGCAGTGAGCCTTTTACAGTTTCTGTATCACCTGCAGTCAGCATGTTTGCCAGATATTCAATCGGAATCCGCATCTCTTCAATAGCAGGGAAGATCATGTCTGGATTTTTGATGGAATCTTTTCCTTCAAAGTAGTTCATGATTGGACTAAGCGGCGGAACGTACCAAACCATCGGTAAAGTTCGATATTCTGGATGTAATGGAAATGCGAGCTTATACTCGATAGCCAATTTATACACCGGTGAGTTTTGAGCTGCTTCAATCCATGCTTCTGATATACCATCTTTTCGTGCTTGCTCCTGAACTTCAGGATCGTTCGGATCAAGGAATAAATCACACTGTGCTTTATACAAATCTTTTGGATCAGGAGTTGCAGCTGCTTCTAATACGCGATCCGCATCATATAAAAGGACGCCCAAATAGCGAATTCTTCCTGTACATGTTTCTGAACAAACTGTCGGTAACCCTGATTCGATTCTCGGGAAACAGAATGTGCATTTCTCGGCTTTGTTTGTTTTCCAGTTGAAGTACACTTTTTTGTAAGGACAGCCCGTCATACAATAACGCCAGCCGCGACAAGCCTCTTGGTCAACGAGAACGATACCGTCTTCATCTCGCTTATACATTGCACCTGAAGGACAAGACGCAACACAGCTTGGATTTAAACAGTGCTCACAGAGTCGCGGCAAGTACATCATAAAAGCATTTTCAAAGTTGAATTTGATCTCTTCTTCAATCTTTTTGATATTCGGATCTTCTGGACCCGTCACGTGGGCGCCTGCTAGTTGGTCTTCCCAGTTAGGGCCCCACTCTAGATCCATATAGTCGCCAGTGACAACGGATTTCGCACGCGCTACAGGTGTATGCTTACTGTCGGGTGCTGTCGTTAGTTTTTCGTAATCATAAGTCCATGGCTCATAGTAATCTTTCATTTCCGGCATATCCGGGTTGTAAAAAATCTTTCCAAGGGCGATTTTAGATAACTTAGAACCTGACTTTAATTCTAACTTCCCTTTTCGCAAATTCCATCCGCCCTTGTAGATCTCCTGGTCTTCCCATCGTTTCGGATAGCCGATACCTGGTTTAGTTTCTACGTTGTTGAACCACATATATTCTGCACCTTCACGGTTCGTCCATGTCGTTTTACATGTCACACTGCACGTATGGCATCCGATACATTTGTCCAAATTCATCACCATTGCAATTTGCGCTTTAATCTTCAAGCCAGTTAACCTCCTTCATTTTTCTAACAGCTACGTATTCGTCCCGTTGGTTTCCTATAGGTCCATAATAATTGAATCCATAACTGAGCTGAGCATAGCCGCCAACCATTTGCGTTGGCTTCATGTGAATACGGGTAGGAGCATTGTGACTGCCTCCCCGTTCTTCAGTAATTTCAGAACCTGGTACTTGAATGTGCTTATCTTGCGCGTGATACATATACATCGTACCTTTAGGAATTCTGTGACTGACGACGGCACGTGCCGTAACAACTCCGTTTCGGTTGTAAACTTCCAACCAAGCGTTATCGTCAATATCATGTGCAATCGCATCTACGTCGGATATCCAAACAGTCGGACCTCCGCGGAATAGCGTCAGCATATGCTGGTTGTCTTGATATGTCGTGTGGATATTCCACTTGCCATGCGGCGTTAAGTACCGAAGTACGAGTGAATCTTCTGATCCAGCTACTGGTGTATCGTGAGGTCCGAGAACAAGCGGCGGTAATGTCGGCTTGTAAACTGGCAGCGCCTCTCCAAAGTCTAAGAACATTTCGTGATCCAAGTAAAAATGCTGTCTTCCCGTCAAGGTGCGGAACGGAACCATTCGTTCAATATTCGTAGTGAATGGTGAGTATCTGCGGCCTAACTTGTTAGAACCACTAAAGACTGGCGTCGGAATAACTTCCCGCGGTTGAGCGGTAATCTGTGCAAACGTAAATCTTTCTGCTGCACGGTCTGCCGAAATATCTTTCAGCTCAACACCTGTAGTTTCTTCAGCTGATACAAATGCTTTTTGGGAAACGCGTCCATTCGTTGCAGATGACAGTGTCAACATGGCTTCAGCAGCATGCTTTGCTGTGTTGAGCTTTGGTAAGCCATCTTTAATGCTATCGTCTTCATACACGCCATTAATACCCTTCATCATTTCGTACTCTTCTGCAACGGAGAAGCTAACACCGTGCGCGCCAACTTTTCCTGTTGAAAGAAGTGGTCCGAGTGTAATGTATTTGTTGTAGATTTGTGTATAATCTCGTTCAACAATTGTCATACCTGGCATTGTTTTGCCTGGAATCGCTTCGACTTCGCCTTTCTTCCAATCACGGATTTCGCCATGCGGTTGTGCAATCTCTTGAACCGAGTCATGGGCAAGTGGAGACGTCACCAAGTCTTTATAGACACCTGGTAAATGCGTTTCCGCCATTTTCGAGAACGTTTCTGCAATCGCACGGAAGATGTCCCAATCCGACTTAGATTCCCAAAGCGGATCGACTGCTGGGTTGAATGGATGTACGAATGGGTGCATATCCGTAGATGACAAATCAACTTTTTCATACCATGTAGCTGCTGGCAACACGATATCCGCGTATAACGGTGTCGTTGTCATTCTGAAATCGAGTGCAACAAGTAAGTCTAACTTTCCTTCCACCTCATCGCGCCAAACAACCTCTTCCGGCTTCATACGCTCATTCGGTTTAGCAAGCAGGCCATCTGACGCACCAAATAAATGCTTCATGAAATACTCTTGACCTTTTGCTGAACTGGATACTAGGTTTGAACGCCATACGAATAGAGTTCTAGGGAAGTTCTCAGGTGCGTCCGGATCTTCAATTGCAAAATCCATTTTTCCGGATACGAGCTGATCTTTTACATACTCCACAATTTCAGGTGTCGTTGTTTTACCTTCTTTAGATGCTTCTTCTGTTATCTGCAAACTATTTCTATTAAATTGCGGATACGAAGGAAGCCATCCAAGTCGTCCAGCGAGCACGTTGTAATCCGCAGGGTGCTCATAGCGTGCTTTTCCGCCAAGCGGCGACATCAGCGACTGTGTTCCTGACTCTTCGTACTTCCATTGGTTAGTTGCGAAGTAGAAGAAAGAAGTAGCGTTTTGTAAACGTGGCGGTGCTTGCCAATCTCGTGCAAAGGCAATCGTACTCCATCCCTCAATTGGACGACATTTCTCTTGACCAACGTAATGCGCCCAACCGCCGCCGTTCACGCCTTGTGAAGCCGTTAATGTGACTAAGTTCAAAATCGCACGATAAATCGTGTCACTGTTAAACCAGTGGTTAATGCCGGCACCCATAATAATCATTGAGCGGCCGCCCGTATCAATGGCATTTTGAGCAAACTCATGAGCGATCTGTATGACTAGTTCAGGTTTCACACTTGTGATTTTCTCTTGCCATCCTGGCGTATAAATGGACTCTTTATCAAAGTAGTCTTTCGCTTCTAACTCATGATCGATGCGACGGACACCGTATTGACTAAGCATGACGTCATACACTGTCGCTACACGGCGAGTTGTTCCGTCAGCGAGTGTCAGCTCTTTTGAAGGAATCGGGCGGGTAAAGACTCCGTTCGATAAGTTATCAAAGAATGGGAAATGGATTTCATTCCACTCTGCTCCGTGGTCTGCCATTGACATCGCGGGTTCGGTGCGTGTTCCATCCTCTTTATCAAGTAACAGATTCCATTTCACATCATCTTCCCAACGCTGACCCATCGTGCCGTTTGGAACTATAATTTCATTCGTGCTTTCATCCAAAATAACCGGTTTCCATTCCGCATGCTGTGATTCTTGCCCGATATCACTCGCCCGCAAGAAACGACCTGCTTTATAAGCTCCTTCGTGTTCATCTAATAGAAGAAGGAAAGGCATATCCGTATATTGTTTTGCGTAATTCAAGAACATCGGTTCTTTTCGTTTCTCATAAAACTCATCTAAGATTACGTGTGTCATCGCTTGTGCTACTGCTGCGTCACTACCAGGATTCGCCGCAATCCAGTCATCTGCGTGTGTTACGCTTTCTGCATAATCCGGTGCAACAGAAACAACTTTTGTTCCTTTGTAGCGGACTTCGGTCATAAAGTGAGCATCTGGTGTGCGAGTAAGAGGAACGTTTGATCCCCACATGATAATGTATCCTGCGTTAAACCAGTCACTCGACTCGGGTACGTCCGTTTGCTCTCCCCATATTTGTGGAGAAGATGGTGGTAAATCGGCATACCAGTCATAGAAACTGAGCATTTCCCCACCGATAAGCGAAGTGAATCGAGCTCCTGAGGCATAGCTGACCATTGACATCGCTGGAATTGGAGTGAAGCTGGCAATTCGGTCAGGACCATGCTTTTTAATTGTATAAATTAGCTGAGCGGAAATAAGCATCGTGGCATCACGCCAATGAATTCGAACGTGTCCGCCTTTACCGCGGGCTTTCTTGTATTCTGTGGACTTTTCTGGATCTTCCACAATACTTGCCCATGCTTTGACAGGATCCTTGTGTGTTTCAAGCGCCTGTCCCCACATACGCCACAACTTTCCTCGTATGTATGGATATTTAATACGCAGCGGGCTGTACTCATACCAGGAGAATGAGGCACCGCGCGGACAACCGCGTGGTTCAAATTCTGGCATCTCTGGGCCACAAGAAGGGTAGTCAATTTGCTGGTTTTCCCAAGTGATAATTCCGTTCTTGACGAATACCTTCCAACTGCAAGAGCCTGTGCAGTTCACTCCATGGGTTGTACGAACAACCTTATCGTGCGACCAGCGTTGTCGATACATATTTTCCCAATCGCGGTTCTTTTCTTCGAGCGCGGACCAATTCCCTGAATACTTCTCCACAGGTTTAAAGTAATTCAAATTGAACTTTGTTTTCTTCATTGAATTTCATGCTCCCTTCTAATGGCTAACAGGACGTGCAGTGATGCTCCATTTTAAAATTCATCTATATCTACATACTATAATCTATTCTGAATATTTTCTATTAGGGGTTTCCCTATTACTAAATTCAGTTCTTTTTTCTCAGCTGAAAATTGATAAAAAGTATCAGTTTATTTCTACTACTCAAAGGGAATGAGTGGACTTCGGTTACAGAACGGCACATGCTTACTTTAAATAATTCACTTGTCAAATTGACTGTTCTGAGTTTTTTAATACTGTTTCAAGTTGATTATACCGTTGTTGCCTAGGCAGATATATGAGGGATAGTCCTATTTCAAACTTCAATTTCGTTAGTGATTTTTCGAGGAATAAGGGAAGTGGAGAATGGACTCGTGCTTTTCAAATGGTACGTTCCAATCTACTTTCTTCTTCAATAAATTCAGTCATAAAAAAGCCGAGTAATCAGCAAATCGCTGATTACTCGGCTTTCTCTCTACTTATAGATCATCAAATCCGTTTAAATCACTTGTTTTAACATACTGACGGGATGTTTGCTCAAAGAAATCGGTCTTCGTACCATCAAAGTTATCTGTATAAGCACGAATCCACTTCATGGGATTATCAATGAATTCAGGATAGATCTCACTTAGTCCGAGCATACGCAGCATTTTGTTTGCGCGATATTTTACATAGCCATCCATTTCATCTAGGTCTATACCCTCGATGTCAGCCAGTACATAACGGCTCCAAATAGTTTCCTGCTCAACAGAATGATGGAACTGGTCGTAAATCCATTCCGTGAACTCTTCTGTATTATACTCAGGGTTTTCCGCAAGTGCCGCGCGGAAAATATCACTGATTGCTTTTCCATGTTGCAGCTCGTCTCGGTTAATGTAGGAAATCATGGTTGACGTACCTACCATTTTTTGGTGACGTGCCATGTTATAAAAGAAAGCAAATCCACTATAGAAAAATAGTCCTTCCAGCAATGTTGTATACACCATTGCTTTCAATACAGTTTCGATTGTGGGATTGGTTGCAAATTCGTTATAAATTTCAACGATACGTTCGTTTCGCTTCATTAGTACTTCATCCGTACGTCCCATTTCAAACGATGCTACTTGCTTATCATATGTTGTTACAGACGATAAGACGTATGCATAACTATGGTTATGTTCGCTTTCCTGATCTGCAATTGTAGCCATAATCGATTTTACAGATGGGTCTGTCGCAAAATCTGCAATCTTCATAGCGATTACTGTTTGTGGGCCATCTAAAGTAGCTAGCAAACCGATAATCTTCAAGAAAGCATCTTGCTCTGCTTTTGAAAGATTCGCGAATTGCTTCACGTCTTGTGTCATATCCACTTCGTTTGCTGTCCAGAACAATGAACGAATTCGTTGACGTAATGTATAGAAATGGGGGTGCGCTAAGTTATTCCAGTTCAGAATACCGCTGGCTTCTCCGCCAAAAATCGCAGTTGCTTTGTTCGGATTTGCTGGATTCAGTACGTTAACTCTTGTAAGTGTCTCCAATGCTCTAGCACTCCTTCTGCCCAATTTGTAACACGGACTTCTTGTGCACCGCGTGGGCTTTGTTCTATTTTCAGCGGATCAAACGCTGAATTATAAAAACGAGCTAACTTTACGGCTGCGTTACAAAATAGATCATCGCCGCCGAATTGAGTATCTCCCGTTCCAAATACGTATACATGATCTGGTTTTGCGCCTACGTCCAGCACAAAGTCTTTTACTTCATCTGGCGTAGAGCCTTTGTCCCACGTAAATGAACCGACAATCAGAGCGTCAAAATCCCGATAGTCTGGAACAGGGCCCGTACCAATACGGTGCATCTGAACAGATGCACCGCCTGTCGTTAGCGTCTTCCCAATCATTTCCGCAGTTTCTTCTGTATTGCCACTCCAAGAAGCATAGGCAATTAAGAATGACACCATTCGCACTCCTCGATTTCTGAAGCTGTCGAGCGTGTATAATACGTTGTTTTCATCCCGGATTTCCATGCTTGCAGATGAAGCTGGAGTAATACAGAAGCACGGATATTATTCGGTACATAGAAGTTGAATGAGATCGACTGATCGATGTGACGCTGACGTGCAGCATTTTGTTTGATGGACCAGCGTTGGTCAACAATGTATGCAGAACGACGGTATACATCGTACGTATTGTGATTCAAATCCGGTGCAATAACTGGCAATTTATAGTCTTTTTTCTCTTCATGGTAAAACGGCTTGAACACAGGGTCGATCGATGCTGTAGAACCTGCAATAACTGACGTTGAACTATTGGGGGCAACCGCCATGAGATATCCGTTACGGATTCCTTTTTCAGCTACGTCTTTACGAAGCTCGTTCCACTCAGCTGTCGAATAGTCACGCTTGTCGAAGTAAGCGCCCGTTTCCCAATCAGATCCTTCAAATAGTGGATATGCGCCTTTCTCAGCTGCGATTTCCATTGAGGACTGGATTGTCAGGAATGCGATTTTCTCATATAGATCATCTGCAAATTCAACGGCTTCTTCTGACTCCCACTGAATTCCTTGAAGTGCAAGGAGATGATGCCATCCGAATGTTCCGAGTCCAATTCCACGATACCGGCTATTCGTACGCTGCGCTTGGACGACTGGAATTTTGTTCAAGTCGATTACGTTATCAAGCATACGCACCTGTATCGGAATCAGGCGCTCCAACACACCTGCCGGCACTGCCTTCCCTAAGTTTACAGATGACAAGTTACAGACAACAAAGTCGCCCGGTTTAGAACGAGTTACTACGATATCATCTTCCAATGTGACCGATTCAAATTCAGTAGCACTCATATTTTGCATGATTTCAGAACATAAGTTACTTGAGTAAACAAGACCAGCGTGCTTATTAGGGTTTGCTCGGTTCACTTCATCACGGTAAAACATATAAGGCGTTCCTGTTTCTAGCTGACTGCGCATAATACGTTTCATGATTTCAATTGCCGGTACTGTGTCTTTTGAAATTTCAGGGTGGTTCACGCAGGCTTCGTAACGCTCACGGAATGTGCCTGCTCCTTTTGTTTCATCATAAGAGTCTTCAAGTGAATAGCCCATTACCGTACGTACTTCGTGAGGGTCAAATAAATGCCAGTCTGCACGAGCATCCACAGCTTCCATAAATAAGTCTGGTAAACAAACACCTGTGAAAATATCATGCGCGCGAAGACGCTCATCTCCGTTATTTAATTTAAGATCCAGGAACGTATTGATATCTTTATGCCACACATCCAAATAGACAGCGACAGCACCTTGACGCTGTCCAAGCTGGTCAACGCTTACTGCTGTGTTATTCAGTTGTTTAATCCATGGGAGGACACCGCTTGAAGCCCCTTTAAATCCACGGATAGACGAACCTCGTGAACGGACTTTCCCCATGTACACACCAATTCCTCCGCCGTATTTCGACAAGTTCGCAATATCTGTATTGCTGTTGTAAATACCTGTAAGAGAATCATCGACTGTATCGATGAAACAGCTAGAAAGCTGTCCGTGAGGTTTTCCAGCATTCGACAGTGTTGGTGTCGCAACCGTCATATACAAGTTACTCATTGCCCAGTAAGCTTCTGCGATTTTACCTATACGATCCTCTTTCTCATTCTGCATAAGTGTCATCGCAATAACGAGCCAGCGTTCCTGAGGCAACTCTACAGATACTTTAGAGTAATTCACAGCTGCGTAGCGATCGATAAGTGTTTTCAATCCAATATACGTAAAAAGCTTGTCACGTTCCGGTTGAATGAGTCCGCCAATTGCTGTCAGTTCGCCTTTCGTATAGTTTTTCGTCAATTCTTCTGTATAAAGTCCTTGCTCTACAAGGGACGCGACGTGACCCGCGAAATCCGTGTACACAGCAACTCCACGATGCTGTTGCTGATCTGCATACAGTTTTTGCAAGTAGAGTCGTGCAGCAACAAATGTCCAATAGCTAGCAGCCTCGTCAATATAGCTAAGCGATTCTAGGATCATTGCATTGGTCCATTCAGAAAGTGCACCTTCAGGATGCTTAGCCAGCCATTTATTACTCGCTTCAGTTAGTGGAGCCGTTCGTTCCAGACCAAATTCCTCCTGCAAAGTTTCAAGTACGCGTGTTGTATTATTCGTTTCACGAGTTAGTGTCATATCGACTGTCCCCTTCCATTTATTCTCAGTATCGTGCAATTAAAAAAGAGCTGAAGAACTGCACATTGTGTCAGTTTCTTGCGAAAGCCTATATGGCGGCATTTCGACATCAGCACTATATATAGTGTGTTATGTACTTATCTACCCTAACATCTTGTGTCAAAACAGTAAATAGGCAAAAAGTGACGAAAATTTTTCACATTACTTACAAGTTGAATGCACCCGGGATTTTACCACGAAATAATAGTCTATCACAGTTTCACTGTCGACAGTTACTCGTACCGCTCAAAATATTTAGAGACGAAATCCTTGCTTTTTTCTTCCTATTCCGCTTTTCAACTGCACTGGTTTTCAGTTGCATCTATTTATAAACAAAGAAGTTATTTTTGAATCTCTTCTCTGCAGAATATCAAGAAATATTTATACACTTTGAATGCAACCATTTCCTTTATAACTGTGAAAAAACATCACTTTCTTCAAAAAAACCCACTGGATAATAGTTCATCCAGTAGGTTTTTTCATTCTGCAAATATGAAAAGTTACTTTGGTCGTTCTTCGCCCCAACATTCCGTACCTTTTAAACCAGGTATCGATTTAGCCTGGAATTTTGGATTAAGTCCTTTTCTGCGTTGCGCTGTGAAATCATTTAGTACTTTGAATGCAACACGTCCTAGTATTGCGATGACGATTAAGTTCAAGATTGCCATTAACCCCATAAAGACGTCTGCAAGATCCCAGACAGTTTGTACCTTCGCCATTGAACCAAACATCACCATACCAAGTACAGCAATCCTATAAACAGTCATCCACACTTTGTGTGCATTGATGAATTCAATATTTGTTTCACCATAGTAATAATTCCCGATAATAGAACTAAACGCGAAGAACAAAATAGCGAATGCAATAAAATAAGGTGCCCAAGATCCAACGTGTTCAGCCATAGAAGCTTGAGTCAGTAGAATACCATCTTTCTCACTAGTGTCGTAAAGACCGGCAAGCAGGATGATAAAGGCAGTTGCTGAACAAATAACGATTGTATCGAAGAACACACCCAGGCTTTGAACGAGTCCCTGCTTAGCAGGGTGTGTAACGTTTGCGGTTGCTGCTGCGTTCGGTACGCTGCCCATTCCGGCTTCGTTAGAGAAGAGACCTCTTCGAACACCTTGCATGATCGCTACTCCAATTCCTCCGCCTATCATTTCCTTAATACCAAATGCATGTTCAATAATCAGCATAAACATAGCAGGAATTTCAGTAATGTTCATAATTACTATATAAAGTGCGACTAAAAGATAAATAATTGCCATGATGGGTACTATGAATTGAGTGACTTTAACAATCCGTTTTACACCGCCAAAAATAACAATAGCCGTCAAGACAACTAGTACAACCCCGATTACCCACTCAGGAATATTGAAAACGTCTGAGTACGACTGACTAATCGTATTCGATTGCACTGCATTGAAGATGAAACCGAAACAAAGCGTTATTAAAATAGCAAAAACAATTCCGAGACTCCTCATCCCTAATGCTTTCTGCATATAATATGCGGGTCCGCCTCTGTATGTATCTCCGTCACGTACTTTATACACTTGTGCCAATGTACTTTCGATGAAAGCAGTTGCCATCCCGACGATTGCAATCAGCCACATCCAGAATACGGCTCCAGGACCACCGATGCCTATGGCAAGTGCCACGCCCGTTACATTCCCGGTTCCAACACGTGATGCTGCACTAATTGTAAACGCTTGGAATGCTGAAACACCATCTTCACTTTCTTTTCTTTCTGTGATTAGTCTAAACATTTCACCAAAGAGACGGAATTGAACGAATTTTGTACCGATCGTAAAGTAGATTCCGAGTAATAACAATAAACCGATTAATATATAAGACCACAAATAATCGTTGAGCGACCCCGTCACCCAGCCTAAAAAGTCTGTCACCATCAAATTCCACCTCCGCTTTTTTGTTATTTCTATACTATCATTTCTACGTCTTATTCAACTCGTTTCTTCTGTACCCTCTTTTTTCTGCATCTAGACACAAAAAATAGTGCCGATGGTTTACTAAACCACTGACACTATATATCTAGTTATGGAGCATTACAAAGTCATCAGTTTTCATAGTACGAATTGGTCAATTTTTAAAACTAAATCTGCAATTTCAGGCTTGCTCACTTGTTCATCTGCTCCCACACTAATCCCTTTATGTTTCAAATCATCCGTGATGAGCGATGAAAAAATGATGATAGGTAATTTGGAGAGTCCTTTATGATCCCGAATTCGTTTTGTTAGATGATGTCCATCCATCTGAGGCATTTCTATATCGGTGATCACCAATTGGATTTCATCAGCAATGTCACCTTTTTCTGATGCACGCTCCAGATAGGAGAGTGCCTCTTTCCCATTTTCAAAAAACTCTAGTCGATCATATCCCGCTTCTGACAATGTCTCTTGCAGGAGCTTCCGTAAAAGCGGTGAGTCTTCGGCAATTAGCAGCCGCTTATCAGACCGTTCGCGGGGCCCCAATTTCTGAACTTCTTCGACACGTATCCCCGTTTCAGGGCTGATTTCCATAACAATCTTTTCAAAGTCCAGCATCAGAAGCATCTCATCACCTAATTTTATAACGCCAATAATTGCGGAAGTCCCAGAGGAGTATGCTCCAGTAGGCTTCTCAATCGAATCCCATGAAATACGATGAATCATAGTCACGTTATGTACATGAAACACAACCTGCTGCTTATTGAAAGATGACACGATATATTTATCATTTTTCGGATCCGAAGATGTTCCCGCGCCTAAAACACATTCCATATTGATGACAGGTAAAATTTCACCACGAAGTTGAATGATACCTTCTACCGAAGGGTCAGAGTGAGGAATGGGGGTAATAGTCATAGGAACAATAATTTCTTTCACCTTAATGACGTTAATACCATATTTGTTCCCAGCCACTTCAAATTCAACAATTTCTAGTTCGTTCGTTCCGCTTTCTAGTAATATTCCATTTTCGTAAGACATTTCATTCAGTCCTTTTCACGTATCCATATTTTTTGACTTTTCATATGTCTGTTGTTCCATACATAGCGTCTCTATTAGTCTATTTCGGCATAAAGTATCCAATGCTTGAGGGACATTGCACTTTTTTCGTGAAATATAATCATCTATTCTCCATTTCGCCTATAATCCTGTAACCATAAAATCATCTGGCCGCTCATAAAACCATGCAAAGCCTTTATATCTTCTATTCCCCTCTAAAAAACCGATCAGCGCAGGCTGATCGGTTTTCCTTTATATACATTCTGTCCTTCTCAGTCATCCCAAGTAACAGACATGATTTTCCCTGAGATTGCATGAATTTGATAGGTTGCTTCATCCGGTCCGTCATCTACGTCTATCTCAATCTCAACGAGATAGTAGCCACCCTCTGATGTTTTGACAAAGTCAACGTCATCTACTTCCCCATTCAATTGCCCCAAAGCGATCTGGACTGCTCGTTGTTCGCTAATGATCACTGTATTTTGCTGTGCAGGTTTGTTTTCATGCTGATGGTTCTGGTTGTTCTGATTATTATGCTGGTTCTGATTGTTTTGTTGCGGCGGCTTAGGACTTGGCTTCGGGTCAGGTTTCGGTTGTACCGGATTCGGTTTTGGAGTTTCAGGTTGTGGTTTGGGCTCTTCCTTTACCGGCGGCTTTGGATCTTCTTTGTCCTTTACACCTGAAGACTCGTCTTTTTCTTTTTTGTCTTTATCAGCAGTTTCAGCCTCTTTTTTTTGCTTTGAAGCCAGCTCCGTTGACGGTTCCTTTAACACCATGGACAAAACTTTACCCGTTTCACCATCTACACGAACTGTGTAAATAGACCCTTCACGGGTAAGTGTAGCTCCATATATATCATCATTCAATAATAGGTCGCTTACTTTACCACTATACATTGTTTCTAGTTGACTCTTAATCGATTCAGACGGGATTGTATCCGCGTGTGAGACGATGCTTTTCATATAGAATATACCTGCGATGACTAAGAGTAACACTAGACTGAATGGCAGTATGAACTTGCTGCTCTTTTTCATGTCGGTTCACCTCTTCTATAGCGTAGCAGGTGTATATTAAAATTCACTGAGAATCTGGCTTTTTCTGAAGCCAAATGGTAACTACTGTCCCTTTTCCTTCTTCACTTTCGATATCTAATTTTGTCCCTAATCCAATTGAAATTTCGTTGGCAATCGCAAGTCCTAATCCAGTTCCACCTGTTTTTCGATTACGGTCCTCGCCTACCCGATAAAAACGGTCAAACAAAAACGGTATGTCTTTTTCCGGAATTCCTTTACCGTAATCACGAATACGAACAGCAACATATTGATTCAATAACTCAACTTCCACATCAATGTTCTGTTCACTATACTTTCGCGCATTATCGAGCAAAATAATAAGCAATTGTTTCAAGTGAGTGCCATCTGTCGATAATTTCAATTGGTCTGGCCCCTTTACGTGAACCGCTCTCCCATAAGCGCTTGTAATCATTCTGGCAGCGTCATCGACAAGTATACGGAGATCCGTTTCTTCAAATACATAGGAGGCCGGTTCATTATTTCGGGCAAGATCCAACATTTGCTCTATCATTTCTTTCATGCGTTTCGTCTCATTGCGAATTGCAGTCAATGCCTCTTCTGTAAGCTCAGGCTTGTCCATACCGCGCCGTTCGAGTAATCGGGCATAACTATCGATAACCGTAATTGGTGTTTTTAATTCATGGGAAGCATCCGATACGAACTTCTCCTGTTTACGATAGTTTTGTTCCAGCTGAATCATCAGTTCATTAAAAGTCTGACCCATTTGGGCTAACTCATCTTTTCCCTGTTCAGGAACAGCGATTTGCTGGAAAGTTCCTGATTTCCGGCTGGCTGTCATTGCATGGATCAGCTTTTCAATTGGCTGCGTAACAATCCGCCCCAGTGTCATACTTGAGATTACGATTGGAATCATTGCAAATAGCGTTATCCCAATCATGACCACACGAAGCAGCTTCAAATTCGCCTTTAGATCGGTCAGTACCTGAGTCACTTCTAACTGCACCACTTCTTCGGTCGGCCAAATTGTCGGAATGGCAATTGACAGGGCTTCATATCCGTTAAATGGAACAAGTGTATACTGCTCATCTTTTTTAGGTATCGGAAACTTTTTATCAAACCCTTCCATCGATTGGACGGATAAAATATCTTTTCCTTCCTCTCCCACTACACGAAGTGCTCCGTTCGGCGGTACGTAAGCACGCAAAATAATTTCAGCTTCTTCTTCATCCGTCATTTTATTGAGCGCCACCGTCAATTCTTTTGCACTCCCAAGCAGCTGACTGTATTCTGTCTTATGTTGGGTCCGGTCAAATGTAAAGTAAATCCCTAAGTTACTCAAAATAAGCAAAATAAGCATCATTAACGTGGATAGAAAGTGAATTTTTGTCTTAAGCTTCATTACGTGAATCCTTTAACGCATACCCTACCCCTCGTACAGTGTGAATGAACGAAGGTCCACATTCCGGATCAATCTTCTTCCGGACATACCGGACATAGACGTCCACTACATTCGTATCTCCGTAATAATCGTATCCCCAAACTGCATCCAGCAGCTGCTCTCGCGTCAATACCTGATTGGGATGCTTCAACAAATGAAACAATAGGTCATATTCGCGGGGCGTTAATTCCACGAGGACGCCATTACAACGTACTTCCCGTGTAAGATCTTGAATGGAAAGTCCATTGAATTCATGTAAATGAACGTCTTCTGCAACTTCAGCTTTACCTTTTGATGAAAATCTTAATGCCGCACGTATCCTGGCCAATAACTCTTCAATTTCAAAAGGTTTCGTTACGTAATCATTTGCGCCTAAATCGAGTCCCGCGACTTTGTCTTCCATATCGCTCTTGGCTGTCAATAAGATAACCGGCGTCATTGTTTCATCTGCGCGAATCCGGCGCAATACATCCAATCCATTTAATCCAGGCAGCATCAAATCCAATAAGACAAGATCCCATTCCTGTTCGCGATACATAATAAGTCCATCTGTTCATGTATGAGACGTAGAAACCTCATATCCTTCAAACTCAAGCTCCAGTTGCAACACACGCGCAATACTTTCTTCGTCTTCTATAACCAATAGTTTTTCAGCCATGATCCGCTCACCTTTTTCTCCGCTTAGTTAGTAAAATTACTTTATTCCATTTTAAGTACTGATCCACTTACAGATAACTTTTCTTTAATTCTATCAGTTTATCATCTAGTGAGAGAAATTAAATGCAAACAAAAAAGAAGCAGCCCGCTTTGTGTGCGGGAATGCTTCTTATAGAAATACGATAATCGCCAAAATAACTGCTAATACAATACGATAAATTGCAAATGGGACGAGTTTGATCTTCGAGATTAGTTTCAAGAAGAATCGAATCGACAGCAGCGAGAACACGAATGCACTAAGGAATCCAACAATATAGAACGAAATATGATCCATCGATAGGTATTCCCAGTTTTTCAACACAGAAACGAGACTGGCTCCCATCATAATCGGAACAGCCATGATGAACGTAAAGTCCGCCGCAGTTCTGTGGTTCATCCCGAACAATACACCACCTGATATTGTAGCGCCTGAACGTGAAAACCCTGGCCATAACGAGAGACATTGAACGAGACCGACTGTAAATGCTTGTCGATATGTAATTTGGTCAAGATTTTGAACGCGTGGTGTTTTAGGACCAAACCGATCCGCCGCAATCATTAAAATTGCACCAGCAACGAGCGCCACAATAACTGTTTCTACACCAAACAAATAATCATCGATTAAATCTTTAAATGCAAACCCGAGTATTACGGCTGGCAGCATTCCAACGATAACGTGCAGCAAGTTGAAGCTCTTGCTCGCTTTTTGACCTTCCACTTTGTAAAGACCGACCAAGCTGAATAATCGTTTCCAGAAGACAACTACGACCGCTAAGATTGAACCCAGCTGAATGACTATTTTAAAAGTGATTGAAGGATATTTCCCAAGAAACTCCTCACTTTTCAACCACATGTCATCCACAATAATTAAGTGACCTGTCGAAGAAACAGGTGCAAATTCAGTCATTCCCTCTACAAACCCTAAAATAAGTGCTTTTAGAAATTCAAATAAATCCATAGATTGTTATACCCGCTTTCTGCGAAAAGTGACATACTTACTCCATACAACCACTCCGCCAATTCCTATTAAAATATACACAACGTTTGAATAGATGTCCATATATCGGAGGACCGATTCAAAATGCGTCCCTAGCTTTACACCCAAGTAAATGAGTATACTATTCCAAACTAAACTGCCCAAAGCAGTTAGGACAATGAAAAGAGGGAAATTCATTCCCGACATTCCTGCAGGTATTGAAATCAGACTCCGGACTAGCGGAATCACTCTGCAAATGAGTACTGTCCACGGACCGTGTTTGTGAAACCACGCATCCGCACGTCGAATGTCCTTCCGTTTCAGCCTCAGCCAACGGCCATACCGATCCGTAAGACTTTCCAGCCGGGGAACGTCGAGAAACATACCGATTCCATACAAAAACATAGCGCCAATCACAGATCCAGCTGTAGCCGCTGTGATCATCCACCCCATCGAAAGACCATGGCTTACAACTAAAAATCCGCTAAACGTTAGAATCAGCTCAGATGGAATTGGTGGAAAAATGTTTTCAATTAAAATGAGCGCAAACACCCCAAAATAACCGTATTTTGCCAACGTATCCATGATCCAACCATCCATCCACGCCCTCCCGTCCTAAGTTTTTAATCAATCAAAACCAGCCACCATCCTTATGTTCTGCTGAAGTGATCATAAACTCTGCCTTCCGCTCTTAAATCTAGAATTGTGATCATAAATTCCGCTTTCCGCTCATAAATCTAGAATTGTGATCATAAACTCCGCCTTCCGCTCATAAATCTAGAATTGTGATCATAAATTCCGCCTTCCGCTCATAACTCTAGAATTGTGATCATAAATTCCACCTTCCGCTCATAACTCTAGAATTGTGATCATAAATTCCACTTTCCGCTCATAAATCTAGAATTGTGATCATAAATTCCACTTTCCGCTCATAACTCTAGAATTGTGATCATAAATTCCACTTTCCGCTCATAACTCTAAATCTTTGATCATAACCCGCGCTTTCCGCTCATAAATCACAATATCACCAATCAAGTCCCTACTCTTTTAACTCGTCATAAAGACGTCATCTCCCGCTACAAGTTTCGTCCCATCTATATGAGTTTACGAAACAAGCTCTCTTTCTATGACTGCAGCACAACAAAACCCGTCCAGCACTCTATGCCGGACGGGTATTCCATATTCTAGTTACTTCACTTCACTTAACTGTTTACGCAGTTCTGCTTTCAAGAACTTGCCTACAGACGTTTTCGGAATCTCTTCCATAAACACAATATCGTCAGGAACCCACCACTTAGCAAACTGCCCATCCATGTACTCTAGCAGCTCTTTCTTCATAGCGTCGTCCGCAGTATGGCCATCTGCCAAAACCACACAACCAAGCGGGCGCTCTTGCCACTTCTCATGTGGCACGGCGATTACGGCTGCTTCAAATACAGCGTCATGCGTCATCAATGCATTCTCCAAGTCTACAGACGAAATCCACTCGCCCCCGCTCTTGATCAAATCTTTCGTACGATCCGTTAGCTTCAAATAACCAAACTCCGTCATGACCGCGATATCACCCGTATACAGCCAACCATCTCGGAAGGCTTCCTCTGTCCGTTCGTCTTTGTAATATTCATCCGCAATCCATGGTCCGCGCACCGCAAGCTCTCCCATCGTTTTTCCGTCCCATGGAACTTCACCGTTTTCATTCACAATCTTTACATCGAGACCTGGCATCACAAGCCCTTGCAATGCTCTAAGATTTATTTTTTCCTCCATCGTGACGTCATCCATACCCGATGTTAATACAGACAAACTTACGAGTGGCGACGTTTCAGTCATTCCATATCCGACAATGAACGGAACTTTGTAACGTTCTTCAAATGCGCGAATAAGACCTTTAGGAGAAGCGGATCCTCCGCATACAATAGCGCGTAAAGAAGACAAGTCGCGTGGTTTAGCGTCTTGAGCTTTCAAAACAGCCATCCAAATTGTCGGCACTCCCGCAGTCAGCGTCACGTTTTCTTGTTCGATCATATCCAACAATAGATCCGGAATGATCCCGGGTCCAGGCAATACTTGTGTGGAACCGAAGAATACCGCAGCAAAAGGAAGCCCCCATGCATTAACGTGAAACATCGGGACGACTGGCATAATGACATCCCGCTCATTCAACCCCATTGCATCCGCAAGTCCAAGTGCATAACTATGGAGCACGATTCCGCGATGCGTGTAGACAACCCCTTTCGGATTGCCCGTAGTCGCTGATGTATAGCACATGCCGGCGGGAGTGTTTTCATCCAAATCCTCTGGAAACTCGAACGCATCAGATGCCCCGTCAAGAAGGGTCTCGTATGCATGGACATTCGACAGGCTCGTCTCGGGCACTTCTTTACTGTCGCCCATAATGATGTAGTGCTTTACGGTTTTCAAAAGTGGCGCTAACTTCTCTAAATGCGGAAACAAATTATCGTCTACGAGTAAAATTTCGTCTTCCGCATGATTAATGACATATGCAATATGCTCAGGAGACAAGCGGATATTTACCATGTGCAATATCGCACCTGTACAAGGCACCCCGAAATACGCCTCTAAATGACGGTGGTGATTCCATCCGAACGTAGCCACTTTCGTCCCGTGTTCCATACCTAGCTTTGTAAGGGCGTCGGCGAGCTTTCGTGTACGTTTTGCAAACTCCCGATAAGGAATGCGGTGTATTTTGTCAGCAGCAGTACGTGAAATAATGAGTTTTTCAGGAAAGAATTGTTCGGCACGCCGGATGAACGACGATAAGTTAAGTGGTGTTTGCATCATTGTAGCCATCTCCCTTTATCCTTTAAATTGGCCATTCCTTATTACCTTAAGGTCATTAAAGTCCGAGATTTTTAGCGATGATCACTTTCATTATTTCGTTCGTTCCCGCGTAAATCGATGTCACAGGAATATCCCGATAGCGTCTTGCAATCTTATAATCTTCCATATAACCGTAACCGCCATACAGTTTCATACACTCCGTTGCAATCTCCCGGGCACTTTCCGTAATCCAGTACTTCGCCATCGAAACTTTCGTGACAACATCCGCACCGCTCATATGCTCTTCGATTAAAGACTCCAAAAACGTCTTCCCCAACTCCGTTTTGGTTGCAATCTCCGCCAGTTTGAATTGCGTATTTTGAAACGATGATATCGGCTTGCCAAACGCGTGACGTTCTTTTACATAAGCCAGCGTCAACTCCAGCATATCTTCCGCTGCGGTTTGTGCAGCAAGCGCGACGATAAGCCGTTCCTGCTGCAACTTTTGCATTAAGTAATGAAAGCCTTTATTTTCCTCGCCAATTAAATTGGCAACAGGCACTTTACAATCCTCAAAATAGAGTTCTGCAGTATCTTGTGAATGCATCCCCACTTTGTCCAGCTTACGGCCTTTTGTGAACCCTTCTATCCCTTCTTCTATTAATAGAAGACTAATACCGCGATGCTTCGGCTCGGCCTGTGTATCTGTTTTGACAACAGTTAAGAACAGGTTGCCGTTAATGCCATTTGTTATGAATGTCTTCTGTCCATTCACTACGTAGTATTCGCCTTCTTTTCGAGCAGTTGTTTGAACGTTCGCCAAATCCGAACCTGTGCCAGGCTCCGTCATCGCCACCCCTGTAATGACGTCTGCTGTCAGACAGCCTGGCAGGAATCGTTGTTTTTGTTTATCTGTTCCGTACGATTCAATATATGGAACGACGATATCATTATGCAGCCCAATTCCTGTCAAACCAGCACCGACTCGTTCCATCTCTTCTCCAATTATGACGCCGTAGCTGAAATCCAATCCCAGTCCGCCGTATTGCTCGTCAACTTGAGGGCAAAGGAATCCCATTTCACCAAGCTTCCGCCAAAAAGATTTTGGAATCAGCCGATTCTTTTCCCACTCGTCATAATGAGGTACAGCTTCTTTCTCAAGAAACTTTCGAAGCGTTTTCCTAAACAAAATATGTTCTTCTGTTTCGAATCGATAGCGTTTCAATGAAATTGACCTCCCCTTTACTGGGTTTAAAGCATTTCAATAATTGTCGCGTTCGCCATACCCATTCCTTCGCAAATGGCCAGCAGTCCATAACGTCCTCCTGAATGCTTTAATTCGTGCATCAACGATACGAGCAGCTTCGTTCCTGTAGCACCGAGTGGATGACCTAATGCAATCGCGCCTCCATTTACATTTAACTTTGCAAGGTCAGCACCCGTTTCTGCTAACCATGCAAGTGGCACTGGAGCAAATGCTTCATTCACCTCATAGCGATCCATATCTTCAATTGTCAATCCAGCCTTTTTAAGTACTTGATGTGTCGCCTCAATCGGTCCTGTCAGCATAAGCGTCGGGTCTGAACCTACAACCGAACGGGCAACAATTCGCGCAATCGGTTTGACACCCAGTGTTTCTGCTTTGTCACGGCTCATCAGTAACACAGCAGAAGCCCCATCACTCATTTGACTCGCATTTCCGGCAGTGATGACACCCGTTTCATCAAATACAGTCTTCAAGCCTGACAGCGCTTCAAGGGTTGACTCAGGACGCGGGCCTTCATCTATGGAAAATAACTCTGTGTTGCCATCTGCATCCATGATGGTCACAGGTACAATCTCTTCGTCGAACCGTCCCCCATCAATCCCCTGCATCGCTTTTTGATGACTCTCATATGCATACTGATCGAGGGTTTCTCTTGATAACTTCCATTTAGAAGCGATTCTTTCAGCGGAAAGACCCTGATTAATGATTTCATATTGTGCAGTTAACTTTGCGCTGGGCTTTGCCGCGTGCATATTAGAAAACATTGGTTCACGCGTCATGCTTTCTACGCCTCCAGCAATTACTACGTCCATATCCCCGCTTAGTATCGCCTGGGACGCAAAGTGAACAGCCTGCTGGCTTGAACCGCATTGCCTGTCGATCGTCGCACCGGGTACACTCACTGGAAATCCGCCAATTAGCGCAGCAGTCCGCGCGATATTGCCGCCTTGTTCGCCTGATTGAGTCACACATCCAAGAATGACATCATCCACCTCTTCTTTCGCCACTCCCGCACGCGTCATTAACTCATCGAGAACCAGCGCTGCAAGTTCGTCAGGCCTCGTTCCCGCTAAACTTCCTTTTCTTCTGCCAACCGGTGTACGCACGCCTGCAACAATTACAGTCTCTTTCATATGTACTCAACCTCCACATTAAAATAGTTATAGTTTTCTAATAACTATAGCAATTAGTGAAAACGTTTACAATACTTGTTTCTCACCGGTTCTCCCCCTCAGCCTTAAGTATGAGAGAAATCTCCGTACCCCGCCCGTTTGGCAAATTTTATTTCTACCTTATGATTAGGATACAAACGAAGGGAGGCACCACAAAACATGAAAAAATTCGCATTAGTTGTATTAGGAATTATCGCGGGGATTGTGGCAGTCGCAAATATCGGATCGATCGTAGCCTTAGCTCTTTCTGCAGCAGCGGCATTCGCAGGATGGCACTACTTTAGAAAAAGTGATTCTACAATTGGCCGTATCCTGTGGGGCATTGTATTGTTGTTCGGGATTCTCACAGGTATTTCCAACATCCCAGCATTCATTGGAATTCTCGCTGCCGCAGGAGCGTATTACGCTTGGCATTCTTGGAAGGTAAGCAAACGGAAAAACAGCAATGTCATTGACGCGGATCCATTTGCAAAGTTTGAAAAGCAATGGAACGAATTCACAAAATAAGGAGGACTATTTATGAATGAACTATGGTACAAATTCAAATTTGCAATACAAGAAGATCTCGAACAGGTGACATCGAAACGGAAGACACAAAATGCAGCAGACGTACTAAATGAAACAATCAAAGAAGCGGAGCAACAAACGAAAGCGGTTGGGAAACTATTGGAACGTCAGCGGATTTTGCGAGACGAAGTCACAAAAGAACTTCTAGAAGCTGAACAGCTTACCGAAAAGCGAACAGAGCAGCTATTTCTAGCAGAAGCAACAGGAGACGAAGCACTTATCAGCTATGCGAAAGACGAAGCGGAAGCCTATAGCCGCCGACGAGACGAATTACATTCACTCGAGTCAGACACGACAGAGTCGATGATTGCGTTGGAACGCCGTTTTGAAAGCATGAAACACAAAGTGAAAGACATGCACGTGCGCCGATTGAAGTTAATGGGTGAAGAGAATGCAAAACGGGCAAACAGCCGTATGGATCGTATTTTCTCTGCAGATCTTGAACCCTCTTCTGAAGAAGATACGTATTCTACTTTCACTAAAGGCGACGACATCGCATCGATGCGACGCCGTCTCGATAATCTTACAGCAGAAGAAGCAACGATTGAGAAAATCGTGTAAACTGGAAAGACAGCAGCGAGCTGTCCGGACGGTCGAGTCCAACTTGACCGCTCGGCAGTTCTTTTTTACCGAGTGTTTTGGTATATGTGTATTGCAATTGGGCGAGTTGCCTAAGGTATCGGGCGGGTTGCCGAAGAGTCTCAACCATCCACACCAAGCAATCAAACAAATCCATCTACAGAATCAAAACCCTTCTGCAAAAAGCGTCATACTGACATCGAGAAAGGAGAGGATTCAACATGAAACGCAGCATTACAGAACGGACAACACTTTGGGTCATGACCTTCATCCTGCTAATCGTGATTGAAGCAGGTTTGTTCGGCAACGGGAACGTCATCTTCTTCTTTTTCGGTGCCATTGCCATGTATTTCGGACTTCAAAGACGCTCCAAGTGGCTTGTTATCACAGGCGGCGCCTTCATTGTGATTGCTTTGCTATCCTTATGGAGCTTGCGATTACTCATTTTTGGAATACTGCTTTATCTTGTCGTTCGTTTGTGGAAAGGAACGCCTGCAGAAGAAATTATGCGTCCTTTAAAAGAAACGACGCGGGAAACACAGAATGGTATTTGGAAAGATCGGCTTTTCTCCAGCCAATCGACTCCATTTACTTCCTATGAATGGCAAGACGTTCACGTACAAGGTATCGTTGGTGATTTCTATATCGATGTAACAGATACTGTACTGCCGAAACGGACTTCATTCATTTCGATTCGGCAAAGTTTCGGCCGAGTGAAGATTGAATTACCTTATGACTTACCTGTGCGAATCCACTGCTCGGCATTATTTGGGGAATGTCGGCTGTTTGACCTAACGCCGAAACGTTTGTTGAATGAGTCAATCCATATGAAAGATGGCTACGACCGCTCAATTGGTACCGAAGCTGAACTCATCATTTCTCTATCCGTCCGCTTCGGGGATGTCGAGGTGATTCGTAAATGACGGGACTTTTTTGGCGCGGATTGCTTCTATCGACCTTGTTCATCGCTTTGTGTGGCGGGGCTGTCTATTATGTAATTGAATATAGCCCTACATTGGAATGGCAGCAGCTGTACAATGACGAATTTCTGGAAGTCCCTATAGGGTTCTGGCTGCTTATAATCCCAATTGCATTAGGTACTTTCTTTTCTTTCTGGATGTACAGCATCGCGCGAACTAAGGAGATAACGATCGAGCGCAGGCTCATACAACTTACAGAAGAAGGGAGTTCACCTTCTAAGAAAGGCATCTCGCGAAAGTTAAACCGGACTCTGTTGACAGTTTCAGATGTCCTAGAAACTCAAAAACGCAGTTTACAAAGAATCACAGATCAGCGTGCTGAAGACCAAGATGAGATTATTCAGCAACGGCTCATTGAAGAACGGCAGCGTCTCGCACGAGAACTTCACGACTCCGTTTCCCAGCAATTGTTTGCGGCGTCCATGTTGTTGTCCTCTTTAACTGAAAGGCCTGAAAAATCAACACTTCAAAAGCCCTTGCTCCAAGTGGAACGAATGGTTCAACAAGCACAACTTGAAATGCGTGCACTTCTTTTGCATTTACGACCAGCAGTTTTGAACAACAAAACGCTCAAAGAAGGTTTGGAAGAACTCCTTACAGAACTAAGGGAAAAAGTAACATTCACCATTCGTTATCGACTTGAGGAAGTTACATTATCTAAAGGTTCCGAAGATCATTTGTTTCGCATTGCTCAGGAAACGTTATCCAACACGCTGCGGCACGCGAAAGCTACAGAAGTCGATGTGGTCTTCATTGAACGTGATGGTTTAGCAATTTTTAAAGTCCAAGATAACGGTGTTGGATTTAGTGAAACTAGCGGCAAAGGCGGTTCTTATGGTCTTCAGAACGTTAAAGAACGTGCAGTTGAAATTGGCGGTGTCTGTAAAATTGTATCCGTCCCCTCGCAAGGCACGATTGTGGAAGTAAAATTACCAATTCGAACTGAGGAGGTGGAAGGTAATGATACGCGTACTACTAGCAGATGATCATGAGATGGTTCGTATCGGGGTGTCTGCATACCTTGGCACCCAAGCCGACATGGAAGTCGTGGGTGAAGCAGAAAATGGCGGAGAAGCGGTAGAGAAAGCTTTGGATTTACGGCCAGACATCATTTTAATGGACATGGTGATGCCCGTTTTGAATGGGGCAGAAGCAACAAAAGCTATAATACAAAAATGGCCAGAAGCCAAAATCATCGTAGTCACAAGTTTTCTGGATGACGACAAAGTCTACCCAGCGCTCGAAGCCGGTGCCTCCAGCTACATATTAAAGACATCGAATGCAAAGCGTATTGCTCAAGCAATACGGGAAACTGTGCAAGGTCAAACTGTCTTGGAGCCTGAAGTAACTGTCAAGATGATGGAAAAGATGCGCAGCGGTTCTTCAGATCAGCCCTTGCACGATGAGCTAACCCAACGTGAATTTGAAACGTTGTTGTTACTAGCACAAGGTAAGTCCAATCAGGAAATTGCAGATGAGTTGTTCATCTCTCTAAAAACCGTCAAAACACACGTTAGTAATGTCCTATCTAAACTGGAAGTCCAAGATCGCACACAAGCGGTCATTTATGCGTTTCACCATAAATTAGTCCAATGAAAAACGCACAGCCATGAACCGGCTGTGCGTTTTTAAATACTTATTGAGGTGAATCGTTATTCGGTTTTTGGCTATTCCATTGATCATGTGCTTCTTTGTTAAAACGACTGCGACGATCATGCTCACCAAACGGATATTCTTCTCCAGGCTCAACTTCATTGTAGCCCGGATCTGTACTTTCTTCAGTGAATGAAGCAGGTTCACTTCCTCCGAAGTTTTCAGTTAAAGGTGTCTCATTCACATCCGAATGAGCTGGACCTCTTAGGCTTTCCTCAGGATTACCCGGAACTTCATCAATCGGATTGACAGGAGACGCTTGCGCCTGATCTGCAGCTCGTTTCATCTGTTCTTTTTCATGCTGCATATCTGCTTTAGTTTCATTCATACCGTCTTTTGCTTCTTTCTTAACCTGGTTTACATCTTGTTTCATCTCTTCTTTTTGTTCTTCCCACTTTTCTTTAGATACATCGGCATCTTGAAGACTCGACTCCATTTTGGACAAATAGCGTGATGCGTGGTCACGTCCACCTAAACCGAATGCAAGTCCGAATGCCAATGCGACGCCTCCCAAGATGAGGATGAACGCAGCGTTAATGATGGCAGGTGCAATACCAAGCTGACTAAGCGCCATAAAGAACGCAAACGCTAAGATTGCATATTTTGCAACGTAGCGGAGGATATGCGGTGTTCCTTGTTTTGTCTGCATGACACTTCCGATAAACTTCTCGGCAAGGTTTGCAAGCCAGAAGCCGACTGCAAGAATCAGCACCGTTGCAAGAACCATTGGCAAGTAAGCGAATATTGCTGTTGCGAGAGTTACCATAAACGCTAATTGCACAATTTGAAGTGCCTCTACAACGAAGAGTAATATGATTACAATTTGTACAATCGTTCCAATTACTGACGAAACAGTTAAACTGCCTGAACGATTTGTAGATTTTACCCCCATCTTATTTGAGAGTGAGTCAACGCCAAGGTTCGCAAGTAGTGTTTCCACGACACCTTTGACCCATTTCGCAATGTATACTCCAACGAGTATCAAGGCAATAGCTACTACAATCTTAGGCAGCATAACCATGATATCGTTTAACATCGCGATTGCTGGTTGTGAAATCCCATCTAAATCAAGCACTTCTAGCGCAGAAATTGTTACCGGAATTAAAATCAGAACGAATACGATTGTTCCAATTACTTTTGATATGCTAGTTCCTTTCATAGCAGAAGATACCTTCAGCTTATCCGCTATTTTGTCTGTACCAATTGACTCTAATAACTTTGTAACAATCATACGAACGATTCTTGCAACAATGATTCCCACTGCAAAAATCAGCGCTGCTCCAACCAATTTAGGGATGAACGCGACAAACCCTGTTAACAAGTTTTCAAACGGTCCGCTTACTCCATTTAGCCCTAACGCATTTAAAACTGCAGGGATGAAAAGAAGTAAGATCAGATAAAATACGACGTTAGCGGCCGCTGAAATCCACTGTACTTTGTCGACTGATTCAGCAGAACCTCCCACCTTTGATACATACTTGTGAAGATTCACTTTGTGTCCAGCTGACAGAATCAGTTTTCTGACAACAGTTGCAAGCACCCAAGCAAGTAAAAGAATAAGACCCGCTTTTAATATACCGAGCACCGCACCGCTGAGCCCCGCAAATACATTCAAGAACGGGGACGAAATTGTGTTGAGATTCATCATATTGAAGAAGATGAGAATAGTTAATAATAAAATACCAAAAAATACAATTTTCCCAGCAATCCGATCAGCACTCCACTTTTGGTGCTGCATATTCAGTCTTTCATTCATGCGACCTTTCTTCATAGCTTTAACTACTAGGTTTTCTGCTACTTTGGCAATGATAAAACCAATGATTAATACGATAATTCCAAGCAGCAAATCTGGCAGCCAGCTGAAAAGGTTTGAATAGTACGGGTCTCTGAACATTAAGATCCTCCGTTCTTGTAATAAGTCTACTAACCTATTCCTATAAACAAGGTTTTGTAAACCTGAATAAAAAAAGATTCTCAAAAAGGGGGATTCCTTCAACTCGTTTTAACACGTGGCGGATGACCAATTCATCACAAGAAAAACCAGCTGAATATAAACATCAGCTGGCTCAAGAACTAGGTTTGGATTCGTTCCATTCATTATGGGCTTTTTCGTTGTGATTCGGTTGCTTGGAGGGCTCTTCCACGTTCTCTTTAAATAGGGAAGAATCACGTTCTCCCGTTGTATCCTGTTCGTTATCTCTGAACTCATAGGAAAAGTTGGAGTCTGCCGGATCTGACAAAGGCAATTCGTCTGAAGGTCCTGCCACTTTCCCCGGTTTGGGTACTTTGGGTTCTAAATCCTTTTTGTTTGGATACTTTCCATCTTTAATAGTCACTTGCATCTCTCCCTCCACAGCGTAATTCTATTAGCGGCTTTGGTTCTGTCCCTATTATTCCCTTGCTCAAACTAATTTAAACGCGAAAAGGGCACAGATAGTATTTGCCGTTTGTACCCTCTTCTATTTAAGCTAATGGTACGCGTACTGTCACTTTAAACAAATCACCATCTACGTCAATCGCCATTGTACCTCCATGCATGTCAACAATCGATTGCGCAATCGCCAAACCAAGACCCGAGCCATCCGTATGCCGGGATGCGTCCCCTCGTTTGAACCGTTCATATAGCTCATCTACATTTTCGTTTAGCTCATACGCTGTAATGTTTTTAACGACTAACTCCGCCATACCATCATCTTCCCGCAACGTTACATATACCCGCGTACCAGGAAGTGAATATTTCAATGCGTTGCCAATCAAGTTATCCAGCATCCGCCACCACCGCTGACCATCCAGTACAGCAGGCACGGGTTTTTCAGGAACCGATATTCTGAAGTCAAGTGGGATTTCCGCCATCTTCTCTGCATGTTCCCCAATTGCTTGCTGCACTAACTGGGATAGATCGATACGCTGTTTGTATAACTCCATCGTACCGCTCGACATTTTGGACACTTCGAACAGATCTTCAATCAGCGTCTTCAGGCGCTGAGATTTCCGATCCAATACATCTACATACTCCCATCGCTCTTCATCAGTTAAATTCGGGTTTTTCAATAAATCCGTATACGTAATAATTGAAGTGAGAGGTGTCCGTAAATCATGGCTAACATTTGTGATCAATTCCGTTTTCAACCGCTCACTTTTCGCCTGACTGGTAACGGACTGCTCCACACCTTCACGTAGATTATTCAAATTGGCTGCATGGTTAGCAAACGGTGAACGGCCAATCACTTTGATATCGCTGTTCAGTCTGCCAGCTGCCATATCTTCTGTCGCCTTAAAGATTTTGTTCAAGTAGCCCATGCGTCGCATGTAGATGAACAAGATTGGCAAACCGATGAATAGTACGCACAACACATAAATCATGAACAATTCTACGGCAAGCATCGATCCTACAAATCCTACCCCGGCAAGGAAAAACCCAATGAGTAAAAGAAGAGTCTGGATAGCAATGGAACGGTTTAAGAACACTTCTTTCACACTATCCATTAGCTGCATAGTGTAGCTGTTCTTAAAATCATTTTCTAATTTACCCGGCTGCTGATAACGCGTGATGGCATTCCCGATTTGGAACGCAAGGAAAGCGATGACGATTGCACTCATAGTAAACATGAACACGGCATTCGGAATACTGAAAGAATAGCCTCCGCTCGCCATATTATTCAGTCTGCCGGATATCTCTCGTGTGAAATTCACAAGACTTAACAAAAGAAAAAGGAAAATCCCGGCTTTCAAATCGATTCGAAATGAATCATAACGCTTTGTAAAGGGGAGATCGACAAACCAAGTCCATTTGAACTTCCAGACTGTAAAGAGCATAATTATTGATGCAATAGCAGCCAGCCCCGATACAATAAGCATAATTTTTATGGATCGGTATGTTTTCGCCTCTTCGTAGAGCACGCCGCCCTCTTGAAATGCAGACTTAAGGACTGCTACCATTCCTTCATATAGTACAGCCGGCTGAGCAATCGCTTGTAAATCATCACTTGAAAGTGTCACACCTTCGCCTTGCTGTACCGCGTTGTCCATATAGGTCGAGGTTTCTTCATAGTAATTGATATCGGTAAATGACGAGTCCATACCACTAAGCTTCAAATACCCGTTTTGCGTATTGAACTTTCGCTCATAACCGATAGGTCCCTTCACTTCCCCGCCTTCAATGGTATCCCCGCCGCCAACCGGCCAAAGGCTATACGCCAATGGGATCTCCATCATCGCGCTGTTGTATTTATAGTTATGGACGAGTCTTCCGAGTTGTCGCTTCTTTTCACTCAAAATCTTCCCTTCCACATAGCTTTCATCTTCAAAATTCTTTCGGATATCCTCAATTTTCCCGTCACGTTCATCCACGAGCGCCTGTTTGACTGTTACTTTCGTTTCCGCTTCACGGATACGGTCTTCGTATTGCATTTGGATGTTATCAATTTGTTCTGCTAAGCCGCCGTAATACGTTCTGTATTCCTGGATTTCGGCAGGTGTGACGGACAGTTTCTTCTCTGCTTCTTCCAGATTGATTGGGTTCAGTACAGTTCGACCGAGTTCGTCATAAATATCGTTCAGATGGTTTTGAAATTGTTGAGATTGAGGATAGCTTTTCAGGACTACTTCTGGGCCTCTGCTCGTTAACGTTACAAGACCGCTAAATGCGACCGCAACTAGTAATGCCCATATGATTATCGGTGTGTAACGTTTCATCACACTGTACCACCTTTTATAATTTGAATGAAGTACGTTACCGTGCGGGTTGTTCGGGCAATTCCGTCACTTGCAAGACCTGTAATATGCGGGAAACAATAGACGATACTTCCGAGCGCAATCACAATTGAAACGATTGACCACAGCAGCGCACTGTTACTTTTCGATTTTGTACCCAACGCCCCACACCACCTTTACGTAACTTGGATTTTTCGGATCTGTTTCAATCTTTTCCCGGATTTTCCGAATATGAACGGCCACAATATTTTCAGCGTTATACGCTTCCTCTTTCCACACGCGTTCATAGATTTCATTAATGGAAAACACACGGCCAGGATGCTTCATGAGCAATTCTGTAATTTTGAATTCAATTGGTGTCAATTTGATGGGAATGCCATCCAGGGTGACTGTTTTCGCTTCTTCGTCAAGAACCAATCCTCCAACGGAAAGCGTTGTACCCCCGTCATACGTGCCAAGTTGCACGTAGCGGCGCAACTGTGATTTCACTCGTGCCATTAATTCCATTGGCTGGAACGGTTTCGAAACGTAGTCATCTGCTCCGACGGAAAGTCCATGGATTTTGTCCGATTCTTCGACTTTTGCGCTCAGCATAATAATCGGTACGTTTTGAGCTTCTCGAATTTTAAACGTAGCAGTGATTCCATCCATATTGGGCATCATTATGTCGAGAATGAGTAAGTGAACTTCTTCTGTTTTAAGCAATTCCAGTGCCTCCCGCCCATCTGCTGCTTTCAACACGCGATATCCTTCATTTTTTAAATAGATCTCTATACCATCACGGATTTCTTTGTCATCATCCGCTACTAAAATTGTCATCGTTGCCATCTCCGCACCTCTTTCTTGCTCGTTAAATTTATTGTAACAGGGACTTCTTAACATTTAAGAAGGGAAAGTATGAAGAAATTCTTAAGATGAGTTTGGGGATGATTCTTTTGAAGATGCACATACTTCTCAATGGAGGTGATTTCATTGAATAACGAGGAAAAACGAAAAGAGAAAGCGAAGCAGCTGGGCCGCGAAGAGTTCGGATACGGCATGGATTTAAGTCCTGATGATTTTGACGTAATTGGACAGAATGATGCAGCAAAGAAAAAGAAACAACAGACACCGGACGAACAGGGTCAAGAACAGAATAGATTTAAACACTGATCAGGTTCCCCCATTTCAGTATTGAAATGGGGGACCGCTGATTAATTACGTGTCACTTCAATATAATAATCTGGACTCATTTGATTTTTGAGCACAATCGATTCAGGGATAATTAGGTGGACAATCAGGTAACGAATTGTGCTGCCCACATGAGTGTCACTATCCTCATTTCTTGAAAACTGATTGAGAACGATTGAGTCATAATACGAAGAAAAGCTCAGCTTCTGATTAGGCTGGTCTGGAAATATCATCTCAGACTCACTCCATTCGGGTAAGTTCACTTTTACATAGTCAGATAAATCATAACTTGGAAAGTCATCTCTGCCTGTAGTTAGTTCAGGTTTATAGATCCGTTCAATAACCTTCTTTTCATTTCCTTTGGACCTCTCAATGTAAAATATGGAGTCATAGTCTGAGCCGGGATGGTATAGCGACAATTGGCCATCGACTGAATGAATTCGTTCTGTAATTAACTCCTCTTCAGGTACAGGTTTGCCAGCTAGAATTGCATCCTCCACATCAACTTTTTCCTGGTGTGCGGAAGATAGAGGTGGATGATTCATCTCCTTCGTATGGCCTATCACTTCTGCAGCGACAAAAGCTGCGACTAATAGAATCATGTATGCACCCATGAGGATAAAATGAGTTTTTCTTGAGAATCGATTTCTAATCGTCCTTTGAATCCCCCAGACAGTCAGGAGCATTAATAGAACGACGAAAACTGGTAAAATTGCCGTAAATAATGTCAAGCCTGTCTCACCTCAATTCGTTTGGAAGGAATTACACTTAGAACCATTAACAGAGCTACGGCTGCAGTGACTTTGATAGTAAATAGCCATAAAGAAGATTCTCCATAAAAGAAACTGAGAATGTTTCCTGTCGCTCCAAAAAATTCAAAACTCGTTATCCTTGTATTGAGATATACCAACAAAATAATAGGTAAAATCAGCAACCGGTTCATTTGAACAAAAAGCATCGCAGTGTAAACTAAAATCATTAATAGAAATGAGTACGAAATCATGGCTGCAAGCTGTGTAAAAAAGTCAACTGGCGATACGAGCAAATTGGCAGAGTCAGAAACAAACTGCTCTTTCTTTGTTAAGAGCAAGATGACTTTCATAATGCTACCTGACAAAATCGCAGTCACCCCCGCTATTACAGAAGCCGCACCAAAGAACAAAAAGTTTGCCATGTTTTCAATTCCAGGGGAGGCTACGTACAGATAAGATGCATTCCGCTGCCCCGACGTTGTCATTAAGAACCCTATAGCCAGTGACCAAAATAGCGTCATCGTTATAATTCCGTCATTCGTATACGTGCTCCAGTTAAGTTCCAAATTTGCACTTCCCATTCCTGAAGTAGACGAAGGACCCGTCATAAGAACGGATAACAGAATTTGGAGTGCGAATAACACTGTAAAAACCGCGACGTTACTTTTTAACTTGAACCAAAATTGTTGCCTCACAACTTCACTAGTCTTTCTGTGTGTCAAAGACATCGTCAATCCCTCCCCTTGGCTGTTCTGTCAAAGCTAAGTAGGCATCGTTCAATGAAAGGGTAGTATTGGCAATGCCCAGGCGGCTAAGTTTTGTACGTTCGGCATCTGAGAAATCATTTTCCAAAATCCATTCCTCTTGCAAACCTCTCCTTGTTTTGGAAACAATGGTCTTACCTAATGTTCCCTCTGTTAAATGTTCTTTCGTTCCTCGTAATGACAAGTGCGCTTCTTGCAAATCAGAAACCGTACCGTGATAACGGACTTGCTTGCGGTGAATTACTAGTAAGTCTTCGATAATATCTTGTATTTCATCAATATAGTGGCTCGACAGCAATATTGTCCGCGGATTCACGATGTAGTCCTTTAGCAAAGCTCGATAGAAATCATTGCGTGCTGCAGTATCCATTCCTGTTGTCGGTTCATCAAAAATTGTTAAAGAGCACCGTGCTGCGATCCCAACAATGGCATTAAATGTACTGCGCTTTCCCTTCGACAAGAATTGGTAGCGGATATCGAATGGTATCGCAAAGTATTCCATTAGACGCATCGCAAGTTCCTCATTCCAATTTGCGTAAAACCGCTTGAATTCATGCAGTAATTCTTGCAGCTTCATCGGATTTGGATAGCTCATTGCATCATCAATGTAGATGGAATTAGCAGATACAAGGAGACTTCCGAATGGATTTTCATCGAATACTTGCACGTCACCTTCTGTCGCTTTCATGAAGCCTGCAATTATTTTAAGCAACGTCGTTTTCCCAGCCCCATTTCTGCCAGCTACTCCCGTAATGACATTCTCCTTTATTGAAAAGGTAACGTTCGTAAGAACTGGAATTCGTGAGTACTTCTTTTGGACTTGATTCAATGAAATCACTGTCACGTTGGCTCCCCCTCTCTATATTCTCTTTCTTTTTCAATCATCTTGTCTAATTCATTTTTATTGATCCCTAGCAAGTCGGCTTCGAGCAACAAATCTTGCACAAGCTTACGGAGTGTTTGTTCTTTCCGTTTTGTTCTTAATCTTTTCTGGGCATCAGGAGATACAAACATACCGAGACCTCTTTTCTTGTAGACAAGTTCCTCTTCCAACAAAATCGTCAGTCCCTTACCAGCAGTTGCCGGGTTAATAGTGAAAAGTTCTGCCAGCTGATATTGAGAATAGACTTTTTCGTCCGCATTTAATGTGCCATCGATGATTGCATTCTCAAGCCAATCTGCTATTTGTATATAAATCGGCTTATCCCCGTCTACGTCATGCAAACTCATCACTTCCTTCATGATACTCAGTGCATTACTGTTGTAATGTACTATACGTGTAATAACAGTTAATTGCAACAGTAAAAAGGCATACCCTGAAAAGGTATGCCTTTTAAAACTCATTTTATAGTTAGGATGTCTTTCTTCTATTACGCTACCATCTTACGGCAGGCATCCGCACATTTCTTACATGCTTCAGCACATCGTTGACAATGATCGTGGTCGTGTTTGCTGCACTCCTCCGCACATTTGTCACAAATATACGCACAAAGCTGGCAAATTTCTTTAGCAAACGGGCTGTTGCGCGTCATCGCTTGAACTGCATACGCGCAGATGTCGGCGCATTCACGATCGAGCCGTATGCACTCCGCCATCATTTTTACATCTTCTTCTTTTAGACAAGCGTCAAAACAATTGTTACACGCTTCTAGACACTCTAAACACACTTTTATGCATTCCTCATATTCTCGTGAAATCATCCAAGTCCTCCTTCATCTATAGACTGAAAACTTCCTTACTTTTTTATAATAAGGAGCTGGAAGTCCTCCAGATTCTCGTTATCTCCATTAGTGCTTAGTTATTATTATTTTTAGAGCTGGCTTCTCCGCCTTTTCTTCCTGCTTCCTCACGGCTCATTTTGTTGGAGTTGGAATCGGAGTTTGAGTTTGAGTTTGAGTTCGAGTTCGAGTTCGAGTTATTGTGATTGGAACTCGCTTCTCCGCCTTTTTGGCCGATTTCTTCATAAAATTCTTTGTCGTGATTTTTCGAAGTTTGTTCTCCGCCTTTTCTTCCAGCTTCTTCATGAGACATTTTTCCATTATTAGTGTTATTATTGTTAGTCATTTAAATTCCTCCTAAATAATTAGTTTTCTTTTGCATTTAAGTCAAGTTACAAGAATCGTATCGAATAAACTGCTGCATGTGAATAGTTACTGCTGGTTAGGCTGACTTATCTAAAATCCCTAATTTACAGTTCAACATTTTACTATCTACGTTATTTAACTAGATTTTTAAATGCAAAATCACCTCCGGAGTATGCATCATTTATATGGGCTTTTACTAGGCACCTCTGTTTTATAGAGTTGTCCTACACATTTGTTTTATGCCCCGTAAGTAATGGCTGTAAACATACTATTTAGATTCCCTTTTATGTTCTGCATTTGCAAACCCGCCCTTTTGACCAATTTCTTCATAAAATTCTTTGCCATGACTTTGTGAAGTAGCTTCTCCCCCTTTTTTACCAATCTCTTTATAAAATTCTTTATCGTGTTTTTTTGCAGTTGCTTTTCCACCCATACGGCCGGCTTCTTCTCTTGTCATTTTTTCCTTATGTTCATGGTTTGTCATTTTCTGTCCTCCCAGAGTAATCAGTTTGTTTATAGTTATTCAATATATTCCCGGTTCTATTCACTACAAACGTGTGTAGTCTTATTCGTCGACTGTACGAATTTCTCATTAAGTGCTAAACTGAATAGCGTTCAAAATACGTGGTTCGAAATCCTCCCACGAAAAAAAACTAAGGAGCTACTATTGAAATGAAAACAAAAACACTTGCAATCAGCGGCATCATTGGCGCACTTTACGTTGCGGTCATGATTGTCCTCGCACCATTTGGCTTTACGAACATCCAGTTCCGTCTAGCTGAAATCTTTAACCACTTAGTGATCTTCAACAAAAAGCTTTTCGCAGGCATCGTCATCGGCGTTTTTGTGTCAAATTTGCTATTATCTGAAGTCGGTCCTATTGATTTGGTATTCGGTGTCGGCCACACGATTCTCTCATTAAGTATTACTATTTTTCTTGTAAAAAGAATCTCTAGTCCCATAAAAAGGATGATAGTCAATACTGCTGTCTTTACGACAACGATGTGTATCATTTCGTGGCAGTTGCATTTGGTACTTGGTTTCCCATTCTGGATTACATGGGGATATCTTGCTATCAGTGAATTTATCGTCATGGCGATCGGTATTCCACTCATGCATACATTAAACAAACGACTACCACTTGAGAAACTGATTTGACGGAGGTTGAACTATGTATCTGACGATTGAAGAAACAGCAGCCAAACTTGGTATGCCCGTTGAACAAGTAAGTCAATATGTGTTGGACAAACGAATTCGATCCGTTCACGATGGAACCCAGTTTTTGATAAACGAAAGTCAATTCGGTCTTTACTTTGAACAGCTGGAACAGCTTAAACAACAAATCGACGAGTGGCGCAGCGAATCGATTCCACCCGATCGAGATATTAAAGATGAGGATTAAAAAACCGAGCCACCAGTTTAGCGCTGGACAGGCTCGGTTTTTTCTTTATCTATCAATGCGATTCTCCTTAAGAAATTATTTTAATACATGTATAAAAAATGAAAATATTTCCATTTCTACGGACTGCTTTACAACTTTTTTTAACGGCATTGCCGTCCAGGTTTAGCTTCATTAAATTATGTAAATAATAGAAAGAATACATCAACTCATAAGACCTTCTGATGAGGTTTACCTGTATGGTTGCACTTCATGTAAATCAATAGTATAGTGTTGAACTGCTTGTAAAAACTACATCTTTAAAGGGGGAACCATGAGAAAAATCTCAAATGTCTTTTATATAACTATCGGCCTCATCATTCTGGCTGTTGGATATGGTGTTATTGATCCAGAACACTTTGAAAAAATAACGAGTGCTGGTAAATCATTCGTTGCGACTTCATTTGGCTGGTATTATCTGCTTTTAATGACACTGCTTGTCGGTATTAGTATCTACTTAATTTTTAGTCCGTACGGGAAAATACGTTTAGGAAAAGATACCGACCGACCACAATTTTCAACTATTACATGGATTGCCATGCTGTTTTCAGCAGGAATGGGGATCGGACTGGTCTTCTATGGAGCTGCCGAGCCACTCTCTCATTTTGCTGTAGATACTGCATCAGCTGAACCAGGAAGCAATGAAGCTTTTAAAGAAGCGATGCGTGAAACATTCCTTCACTACGGCATCCACATTTGGGCATTATACGGAATAGTTGCTTTATCACTAGCATATTTCCAATTCAGAAAAGGGGAGCCAGGATTAATTTCAGCAACCCTGAAGCCGATTTTCGGTGACAAAATGAAGGGCCCTTGGGGAACTCTCATTGACGTTCTTGCAGTCTTTGCAACGGCTTTTGGCGTAGCCACGTCACTCGGCTTTGGCGCTGTTCAAATTAATGCCGGTCTGAACTATTTGTTCGGATTTAGTATCGGCGTAAGGTCCCAATTCATCATAATTGCTGTAGTAACAGTTCTCTTTATCTTGTCAGCCTGGTCTGGACTAAGTAAAGGGATCCGTTATTTGTCGAACACAAACCTTGTATTGGCTCTAGCATTATTAGGTTTCATCCTAATATTAGGCCCTACTTTGCTTATCTTCAACATTTTTACGGACTCTGTAGGCGGCTATATTTCTCACTTCATCGATTTGAGTTTGAGCACGTCACCTTTAGATGCCGATAATCGAAATTGGCTTGATGCCTGGACAATTTTCTATTGGGCATGGTGGATTTCTTGGGCACCATTCGTCAGTATGTTTATCGCCCGTGTTTCAAAAGGACGTACGATTCGTGAATTCATGATTGGGGTATTGCTCGCGCCAAGTGTGTTTGCTTTCATTTGGTTCTCAGCATTCGGTACAACAGCAATCGACATCCAAATGACTGGAGTAGCAGATTTGGCATCTGCTAATACTGAAATCGTGATCTTCCAATTATTTCACGAACTGCCTTGGTCCGGTATAATGTCTGGTCTCGCCATTTTGCTGATTACTTCGTTTTTCATTACATCAGCGGATTCCGCGACCTTTGTACTGGGTATGCAATCCACATATGGTTCATTGACTCCGCCAAATAGTGTCAAGGTCATTTGGGGACTTATCCAGTCCACGATCGCAATTATCTTATTGTCTGTCGGCGGTCTAGGTGCGTTACAAAACTTTATAATTATTGCTGCGTTACCATTTTCATTCATTATCCTGTTCATGGTGTATGCGCTCTTTAAAGAGCTCAATACGGAAGAAAATATACCGCACCCTAGATTAGCTAAACGCAAAAAGCATAAAAATGACGAATAAGTGAGATGATGTTACGTTACACATATCACTTTTTGTACTATAGAAACGTATATTTATCAAAAGAAGATGACCTTGGAAATCCTCCAGGGGCATCTTCTTTTACTTTTTTAACACATATTGTAATAAAAAATATCCCCTTTCAATATTATTTTAATGTGCTATGCTTGCTAAGTCGACGAATTTTCGGATAATTCATCGATAGTGGGATACACAGGTCTGCTCAGACCAATATGAAACTCCCCATCAATAAAAGGAGGTACACATGCTCAAATTTGAAAACGTTACAAAGGAATTTGAAGGCGGTTTCAAAGCAGTCGATTCAGTCAGCTTTGAAATCAAGAAAGGTGAACTACTTGTTTTAATCGGGCCGAGTGGCTCAGGAAAATCCACCACGATGAAGATGATTAATAAAGTGATACCCCATTCACGCGGACTCATTTCTATCGATGGTAAAGACATTAATACGTATGATGTAGCTGAACTCCGACGGAATATCGGTTACGTTATCCAGCAAATCGGGCTTTTTCCTCATTACACCATCCAGAAAAACATCGCAATTGTACCTCAGTTAAAAGGCTGGAAAGCGAATGATATCTCCATTCGTGTAAATGAATTGCTCCAGATGGTCGGTCTAGATCCTGAAATTTATGCGACGCGATATCCTAAAGAATTATCGGGTGGTCAGCAGCAGCGTGTCGGTATAGCACGAGCTCTTTCTGCTAATCCTGACGTTATTTTAATGGATGAACCGTTCAGTGCACTCGATCCTATTACTCGAGATCAGCTGCAAGGTGAACTCATCTCACTTCACAAAAAGTTGAAAAAGACCATTGTCTTTGTAACGCACGATATGGACGAAGCCCTTAAGATGGGTGATCGAATCGCAATTATGAAAGATGGAAAGCTACTGCAAATTGACACGCCTGAAAAGTTACTAAGAGAACCTGCTCATGGCTTTGTTGAAGAATTCATCGGCAAACATCGTATTATCCAAAATCCCGGGCTTATGCCAGTGACAGATATTTTGTCTGAGTCCACCGTGACATCTCTCCCACAGCGCTCTCCAGAAACCGCGATCTCACTGATCCGCAAGCGTAAAACAACCACTCTGGTAATTGCAGATGAATCCAATAAGTTACTCGGCATAGTAACTTCACACGACATTATGAAAAACTTGGACGGCATTAAACATGTATCAGAAATCATGGTGCCCGCAGAACCCTATTTACTTCATACAGCTACTGCAAAAGAAGCCATTATTATGATGGACAATGCTACGCTCGGTATGATTCCGGTTGTCGACCCCGACCATACTTTAATTGGTCTTGTCACTAGAGGCTCTTTACTTTCAGCGATGTCCAGTCAGTGGACAGAGATGGAGGGTGAGCTAGTTGAATAACTTAAACATTTGGCAGCAACTCGTCCAACAGACACAATTGCGTTGGAGAGAGGTTATTGAAGCGACTTCCATACACATTCAGCTTGTATTCTTTTCGATGATCATTGCTACAATTTTAGCTGTTGCACTTGGTATTCTCGTAACACGAGTGCCTGCGTTGAAAACGTTGGTGCTTGGCGGGACTGGTGTTCTACAAACTGTACCAAGCTTAGCGCTTCTTGGTTTTATGATCCCCATTTTTGGTATTGGTGTAAAGACAGCAATTGCTGCTTTGTTTCTATACTCGCTGCTGCCTATAATGCGGAACACCTATACCGGCATTAAGGATGTGGATCCCGCCACTATAGAAGCTGCTAGAGGTATGGGGATGAAGAGCATGCAAATTCTGTTTAAAGTCGAACTCCCGTTAGCGATTCCAGTAATTATGGCAGGAATTCGTACCGCCGCTGTCATTAACGTCGGAAATGCAACACTGGCCGCTTTCATTGGCGCTGGCGGGCTTGGAGATTTCATATTTCTTGGTATTACTCGAGGTATTGACGGGTTGATTTTACTAGGTGCTATTCCTGCAACCCTTCTTGCTATTCTCCTTGAAACGTTCTTCAGCGGAGTAGAGCGGTGGACCACTCCGAAAGGGCTGCGATAACTATGAACTTAAAGAAAAAGATTCGTTTACTTGTCTTGACTTTACTAGTTACCAGTTTATTGTCTGGCTGTATCTTTAACGAGAAAGATTCGTTACGACTCGGATCTAGAAACAATACAGAAAGCATTATTTTGTCTCACGTAATGGGCCAACTCATTGAAAGCAAGACGGACATTGACGTTATCTATAAAGAAAACCTTGGAGGTTCTTCAGTTGTTTGGAATGCGATGACTAATGGACATATTGATGTGATTCCAGATTACACAGGCACAATAGTCGTTACTTATTACCATGAAGAACCGGGGAACGTTGAAGAAACGCTGGAAATGACAAGACGATTAGTGGAGGAAGACGGAATTGTTGCCTTGAATACATTCGGCTTTAACAATACGTACACTTTAGCGCTTGATGAATCGAAAGCGGAAGAATTGAATCTTGTCACATTCAGTGACTTTGCCGAGTACTCCAATGACTTCACACTAGGTGCAGTGTTTGAATTCATCGACCGTCCCGACGGTCTGCCAGGCTTTGAGAAAGAGTATGATATTGGATTTAAAGATGTAAAGGGAATGGATCACGGCATGATGTATCGCTCTATTAATGCAGGTGAAGTGGATGTTATCAACTCCTATACAACCGACGGTCAGCTAGCAATCTATGACTTACGAGTATTAGAAGATGATCAATCGTTCTTCCCGCCCTACCATGCTCTTCCGTTAGTTCGTAAAGAAGTATTGGAACAATATCCTGAATTAGAAGATGTGCTTTACCAACTCGACGGGATGATCAATGAGGAGTCGATGCAAATTATGAATGGTAAAGTCGATAACGATGGAATGGTCGTTGAGATTGTGGCGAAGGAGTTTTTAGAGGAATCCGGATTAATTGCAAAAGATTGAAATTAAAAAGCACACATCTCCTATTAATGGGATGTGTGCTTTTTCGTGGTTCCATAAGGACGAGTGACAAGGTGTGAGTTTACCAAATGAGAGTAACTGCTTCTATCTCACTTGTCAAAAATGGTTCTTTACCATTTACGCGTTAACTGGCGCAGCCTTTTCGATCGCCTGTTGAAGATCTGCAATGATATCCTCTGCGGATTCAAGACCTACTGAAAGACGAATGAGTTCTTCAGTAACCCCTGAATTCTTTAAGTCTTCAGCAGATAGCTGTTGGTGCGTTGTAGACGCGGGATGGATAATTAAGGACTTTGCATCCCCGACATTGGCTACGTGTGACCAAACAGTAACGTTATCGATGACACGGCGTCCTGCATCACGTCCGCCTTTAATGCCAAAGACAATGATGGATCCCGCTCCATTCTTCAAATACTTCTTGGCAAGGTCAGCTGTTGGATGATCGTCAAGGCCCGTGTAGGTGACCCATTCAACAGAAGAATGCTCTTGCAGGAACTGTGCTACCTTTTGCGCATTCTCTCCGTGACGCTGGATACGCAGATGAAGCGTCTCCAGTCCTTGCAGGAAGTTGAATGCACTGTCGGGATCTAGACATGGACCGAAATCGCGAAGTCCTTGAACACGCAGCTTTGTCGCAAATGCAGCGGCTGCCGTATCGATACCGTAGCGTAATCCGTGATACGACTCGTCTGGTTCTGTAAACCCTGGGAATCTGCCTTGAGTCCAATCGAACTTGCCTGCATCTACCACGACACCGCCAATCGTTGTTCCATGACCGCCAATCCATTTCGTTGCGGAATGGATAACGACGTCAGCACCAAATTCAATAGGGTTACATCCGTATGGGGATGCAAATGTATTGTCGATTAAAAGAGGTACGCCATTGTCGTGTGCGATTGATGCCACTTTTTCGATATCGAGCACTTGTAAGCTGGGGTTGCCGATAGTTTCAGCAAAAATACCTTTTGTTTTCTCCGTAATGGCGCTACGGAAGTTTTCCGGATCTGTGGAGTCGACAAATTTCACTGTAATCCCGTATTTCGGCAATGTAGTGGCAAATAAGTTAAATGTGCCGCCATAAAGATTTGCTGCCGCTATAATTTCGTCGCCCGCTTCAGCGATATTCAGAATGGAAAATGCAACAGCCGCCATACCAGATGAGAGTGCAACAGCTGCAGTTCCTCCTTCAAGAAGTGCTAAGCGTTCTTCAAATACCGCGACGGTCGGATTCGTGATTCGTGTGTAGATGTTGCCCGCTTCTTGGAGGGCAAACAAATTTTTCGCCTGCTCGGTATCTTTAAAGACGAACGAAGTCGTTCGATGGATGGGCAGAGCACGGGATCCAGTTGTCGGATCCGGTTCTTGACCACCGTGCAGCAAAAGAGTTTCGGGTTGAAAATTTGTCATATACAAAACCTCCGGAAGTAGTTTGATGGAACTGTGCACACCGGACGGGTGATGGGGAAACCAAAAAATCCCCTTCTGACTATAGAAGAGGATCTGCCATTTCTGGCACTTCCCCTTATCTTTCAGATCCAGAATAGATCTGTAGGAAGTAGCACCTTTGCAAGTTTTTATACTCGCCGGTTGCCGGGCATCGCAGGGCCTAGTCCCTCCGCCGCTCTTGATAAGAGTTTGTGACTTATTCAGTTTTCCATCTTGGAACTGAGTATACGTGCTTGAAAATAGAAAGTCAACAGTTAAATCAAAATTATTTGATAGTTTTGCGTTTTGTAATCAAGTCATTTTAACGTCCGTAGGATATGCATCTACTTTGAACCGAAGTAAAAAGAAAAACCCGCAAATCGAAATCTTGGCAGACTTCGGTTTGCGGGTAAGAATTAATTATTGAGCTGCGCCGTAGAAGATTTGGCCGCCTTTTAGGTTGATGATTTTGAGCATGTTTGTGCGTTTTACGAAGATGCTTTTGAATTGTTGATGTCCGTTAGCATCTTTCAGCAGGATTGTGCGGTTGTTGTAGTTGTCTGATACGACTACAGGTGTTAGTGTGTTTAGATCTACATGAGCTGATAGTGTGTTGTATTCTGGCAAGCTGCTGATTGTACTTGCAGGCTGTTCCGGTTTTGCTTCAGGTTTTTGCTCTGGTTTCACTTCAGGTGCTGGTGTTACTGTGTCTTCTTTTACGACTGTTTCAATGACAACTCCCTGGCCTTTAAGATTGATGACTTTTAGTAGACCTGTCTTTTTCACGAATACACTTTTGTATTGCTCACGACCGTTAGCATCTTTCAGAAGAATCGTACGGTTGTTGTAGTTGTCTGATACGATAACAGGTGTAAGGTCAGTCAAATCGACAGCACCTGCTAGTGTCTTGTATTCAGGTAATCCATTGATAGAGCTAGCGGATTGACCTGGTGCTGCATCTGGTTTCGCTTCTGGAGCTGGTGTTGTTGTGTCTGCTTTTACAGTAGTTTCAAGTACTGCACCGCCACCTTTTAAATTGATGACTTTTAGAAGTCCTGTCTTTTTCACGAAGACACTCTTATATTGAGTACGTCCATAGTTATCAGAGAAAAGAATTACCCGTTTTGACACGTTGTCCTCAGTTACCCGTTTTGACACTTGTCCTCAGTTACACGTGTAGTGAAGCTAGTTGGGTCGATGACAGAAGCAATTGATGCATATTCTTCTAGACCTGTGATGTCTTGGTTGGCTTGCTGACCACAGTTTGAATTGTGTTGTACGTGTGCATATGAGCTTTGAGCATCTGCATTTGTATCGGCATGTGCAAATGACGCTGCTTGAGCACCTCCTGCGGAAATAAGTAGTGCGCTTACTGCTGTGATCAATGTCTTTTTCATCTTGTTCCTCTCCTTTTCCTTTTGGGATACTTATATCATAACCCCGCACTATGAGAAGACTCTGTGATGATTATTAAGACTTGATGAGAGAACTAAGAGAACATTTTAATGTTTAATCCCGAAAAAAAAGAGCCTGCAGTTACTGGCTCTTTACTAATAAGTCTACAGCTTCTTTCACGAGCTCTTCTTTAGATTGAGGGTTATCAGATAACTCCTCGTTTTCAATGCAAGCTATTAAGTTTGTACTAACGATTAACCCGATTGTACGATCGATTCCTGAGCGAGACGCAGACAGCTGTGTAATCACGTCTTTGCATTCGTCTCCAGCTTCAATCATCCTTAATACACCGCGGATTTGACCTTCAATTCGTTTTAGCCGGTTAACCACTTTTGTATCGTATTCCATGAATCTGCCCCTCCCCCTTCTTTTCATTCATACTATACCCCTTCTGGTATCCGGTCAATTAATTCCCTTTCCAGTCCTCTAGGTTGCGCGAAATTGTTCGAATTGTGTTATACTTAGGGATGTATTATGTTCCAAAACCATAGGGCCAACCGCAAGACGCACTGTCTGTTTTACTGAATGGCCATGGGTCTTCACAATTAGAACGTACACGAAACAGACTAGAGGAGGGATTCGTTTGGCTTTTCCGCGTAAGGAACATCCAGTCTCTGATTTCATTGCAGCCCGTCATATTGGTGAAAAAATTTCATTCATCCGCAACGGTGTTTATGTCATTGGAGCGATCCACAAAATTTTAGAGAACTCCGTTATTGTTGAAATTTCCGAAGAGGATGCTGAACAAATTGGTGCAGCCTCTACATTGACGGTTGTCGCACACAAAAATTACACGGTCGTATAATCCTAGATTCGACAACCTCCGGCAGAATGTATCATTTCTGCCGGTTTTGTTGTCTGTCTACTTTTAAGAAATCGCATCTTCTGGATTTCTTATACATATAATAGAAGGAGGAATTATTAAAAGTATGAAAGAACAGTTATTAGAACGCTTCATTCGCTATGCGAAAATTGACACTGAATCAGATGAAAGAAGTACGTCAACCCCATCCAGTTCCAAGCAGTGGGATTTGCTGCATCTATTGAAAGAAGAACTGAATACGATTGGGTTAGTAGATATCACATTAGACGAAAATGGGTATTTGTTCGCTACCTTGCCTGCAAATACGGATAAAGAAATTCCTGTCATTGGATTTCTTGCACACGTAGACACATCACCTGACTACTCTGGGAAAAACGTGAACCCTCAACGCCACGACAACTATGATGGCAGTGATCTTGTTTTGAACGAAAACACGGTATTATCGGTTAGTCGCTTTCCTGAATTGAACAATTATATTGGACAAACGATGATTACGACGGACGGTACGACATTACTTGGTGCTGATGATAAAGCCGGTATCGCTGAAATTATGACAGCTATGGCCTACTTGCAAGAGCACCCAGAGATCAAGCACGGTAAACTGCGCGTTGCATTTACACCAGATGAAGAAATCGGGCGAGGACCTCATAAATTCGACGTAGATGCTTTCGGGGTCGACTTTGCCTATACAATGGACGGCGGTCCACTCGGAGAACTGCAATATGAAAGTTTCAATGCAGCTGGAGCACGCGTCACCTTCAAAGGAACGAATGTCCACCCAGGTACTGCAAAAGGCAAAATGGTGAATTCAATCTTACGTGCTCAAGAGTTCCAAGCAGCTATGCCTGCGTTAGAAGTTCCTGAGTTGACAGAAGGACGCGAAGGATTCATCCACCTGATGGACATTCAAGGCTCTGTTGAAAAAACAGTGTTGGAATACATCATTCGTGACTTCGACAAAGAATCGTTCGATGCGCGCAAGCAGCTATTTTTCGATACTGCAGCTCAAATGAAGTCAGATTACGGCGAGGATTCAATCGTTCTTGAATTAGAAGACCAATATTTCAATATGGGCGAAAAGATTAAGCCTCATATGGAAATTGTCGATATTATTTCAGAAGCATTCGACAAATTAGGAATCTCACCAATTGTTGAACCGATTCGGGGCGGAACAGACGGTTCTCAGCTTTCTTATATGGGTATCCCAACTCCAAATATTTTTGCAGGCGGTGAAAACTTCCACGGCCGCTATGAATTTGTATCTGCAGAAACGATGGAAAAAGCAGCACAAGTTATTATTGAAGCTGTAAAACTTTACGAATCCCGCGCATAAGGAGGCATTACCATGAAAGGAATATGGCTGGGCGTACTTGCCGCTGTCTTTTTCGCGGTTACATTTGTGCTAAACCGCTCGATGGAACTTTCGGGAGGCAGTTGGATGTGGAGTGCGTCCCTCCGCTATTTCTTCATGGTTCCGTTTCTATTTGCAATCGTTGGTGCACGAAAGGGTCTCGGAGCGGTCAAGCGTGAAATGACCGCCAAACCGTGGCCCTTTTTCGCATGGAGTTTTGTTGCCTTTGTGCTATTTTATGGCCCGTTAACTTTTTCAGCAGCCTACGCCCCAGGCTGGCTGCTGGCAGGAACTTGGCAATTGACGATTGTCGCGGGGGTCTTACTTGCCCCTTTGTTTTCCATCACTCTGGAAACGAAGAATGGTAAACAACAAGTTAGACAACGGATTCCTCTTCCATCACTTATGATTTCACTCGTCATTCTGGCAGGCGTGGTCTTAATACAAATTCCGCATGCTCAATCCGTTACAGCGAAAGCCCTGGCATTTGGGACATTGCCTGTCCTTGTAGCAGCCTTCGCCTATCCTCTCGGCAACCGTAAGATGATGGAACTGTTAGGCGGATCACTCGATACGTTTCAACGGGTACTTGCCATGACACTGATGACAGTCCCCGTCTGGTTTGCACTTTCACTCTATGCATGGGCTACTGTCGGACTTCCTTCCCTCAGCCAGCTCGGTCAGTCATTCGTAGTCGGGGTGAGTTCCGGTGTCATCGCAACGACTTTGTTCTTCATGGCAACGGATCTTGTCCAACATGATCAGGGACGTCTTGCTGCAGTGGAAGCGACACAGTCCCTAGAGCTTATTTTCGCTATGGCTGGTGAAATGCTGCTCCTGAACTTGATGCTTCCTGGTCCTCTTTCTTTAGCCGGTATCGCTGTTATTATTATCGGTATGTCACTGCATAGCTGGCAAACTGCTGTCGCCGCCAAACGGCAGTTACAAGCATATCCATAAAAATACTGCCCGAACGTCAGACAACCTGACGTTTCGGACAGTCTCTATCATTACTTCTTAGCTGCCTCATATTCCCCGAGTAATTCAACTGCTTCTTCAGCGAGACTCGTATCTATCGCCTTGTTAAAGTCGATATCTCCGATAATCGCACCGTTCGCTTTATACATGTCATATTGCTTTTGAATGTCATCTACAAACATTTTGCCATCTGGATCGAGACCTGTTACGAAGACTTTATCCCATAATTCCGCATCTTTCAACGCTGTATGCTTCACCATGATGTCGATGATTGCATCCTCATCTACCTCTTCAAAGAATGCGTCGTTGTAGTCCCGTACCCCTCGTAAATAGGCAGACATGAAGCGGATAGACAATTCTTCGTCTTCCATGAATTGCGGTGAAGCGAGTACCATTGCAATCTGTGATTCTGGAGCATAGTCCGTTGCGTCACCGAAGCGCAAGTGGAATCCTTTGTCTATTCCCTGTGCGATCAGCGGCTCAATATTGAGCGCAGCATCAATTGTTCCAGAGTCAATCGCTCCGAGCATCGCACCAAAGTCAGCGATGTGAACGTATTCTACGTCATCCTCTGTAAGTCCCGCATGCTTCAGCATTTCCTCGTAAATATATCCATCAATTGAATTGCGTGATGATACTGCAATCTTTTTCCCTTTGAAATCCGGATAGTCTTTAATGATGTCTTTCATGTGATTGCCAATGACGAAAGAGAAATACGATTCACCTGGCATGTTGTGCCCTTTATCCGCAATGATTCGTACATCGATTCCTTGAGCGATTGCGTTGAAGAACGAAGCTGTCGAAACTCCGCCGGCAATCGAGACTTCCCCCGCAGCAAGTGCTGGAAGCATATCATCACTATTCGCGAAATTAGTAAATTCCACGTCAATGTTATAGGCATCGAAATACCCGCGTTCCTTCGCAATATAAAATCCAGCCCCGGACGCCGCGCCATCTTCTGCGATAACGACTTTCGTACGTTTTTCAAGCGGTGCTAGCTGATCTGTTTCAGCTCCATCGCTAGGTTTTGTCACCGGCGCAGGCTTCGTTGTTTCCTTCTCAGCGCATCCTCCAAGTACAACCGAAACACCTAATATAATCGACAGCCAACCCACTTTCATCCACTGTTTCACACGCTTCCCCTTTCGTCATGTTCTCGATTTCTGCACTTCTTTTTGCAGATGCTGCCAGATGTCAACAAACTGTGCCGCCAATTCAGGATCTTTTCGGATTTCCTCGATTTTTCGCGGACGCGGCCGGTCAATTTTCACTTCCTGAATGATTTGCCCTGGCTGAGCACTCATAAGTAAGATTCGATCACTGAGCATCAATGCTTCGTCAATACTATGAGTGATGAACAGCACCGTCTTTTTCGTTTCTGCCCAAATACTTAACAATTCTTCTTGAAGAATAAACTTGTTTTGTTCATCCAATGCTGCAAATGGTTCATCCATCAACAAAATTTCCGGGTCATTGGCAAACGCACGTGCAATACTGACACGCTGCTTCATACCTCCAGACAATTCACTTGGGTAAAGATTAGCAAATTGGGTGAGACCGGTTTTCTCCAAATAATAAGCTGTTTGTTTTGCAATGACATCTTTCGAAGCCTTACGCATCGAGAGACCGAACGCAACATTATCTTCCACTGTCATCCAAGGTAAAATCCCTTTTTCCTGAAACACCATCGATTGCAGCGGGCGCTTCGATTGTTCAGCGTTAATCTTAAAAGTTCCGGCGCTATGTTTCTCAAGTCCTGCCAAAATGCGGAGCAGCGTAGTTTTCCCGCATCCGCTCGGACCTACCAGACAGACAAACTCACCGTCTTCAATAGAGAGAGAAATATGTTGCAACGCCGTTACACTTCCTGTTTTCTTCACGAAAACTTTCGTCAAATCATCAATTTCAATTTTAGGGGGCATCCGTTCACCTCCATGGCAGCAGTTTTTTCTGAAGACCCCTTAACAGCAGTGAGAACAAATAACCAAAGAACGAAATCATGATCAATCCAACAAACATATTTTGGAGAAGAAATGCTTTGTACGACGTCCAAATCAGATAGCCGATACCGGAAGTTGCACCCATCATTTCCGCCGCCACGATTGTTAACAGCGCAATCGCCTGCCCCATTTGTATTCCTTCCAACATAACCGGCAGTGCCCCAGGCAGTGCGATTTTGAAAAAGAATTGAGACTTGCTCGCCCCATAGTTGTTCGCGACATCTAGGTATATTTTGTCGATGTTAAGAACACCTGCAGCCGTATTAATGACGACTGGGAAGAAAACACTTCCTGCAATTGTGATGACTTTCGACAAATCTCCAATTCCGAATAGAATAATGATGATCGGAAGCAAGGCTAGTGTAGGAATCGGCATGAGTGCCATCACAAGAGGCGAAACAAAGTGCCGAATCGGCGTAAATAGCCCCATCATTAGTCCTATAATGATTCCGGGAATTACACCTGCAAGAAATCCTAATGCAATCCGGTACAAGGAGACACCGACATGTTCTGCGATTGCTCCGCTAACTAGCAGTTCCCAGAATGTATGCAGAATCGCGGTCGGCGGTGGGAAGAAACGGATATCCATGACACCTGTTCGTGACATGACTTCCCAGAGCACGAGTAAAAAAACGGGTGAAACAATTGTGAGCAACTGCTGCAATCGTGCTTTCGTCTGCTGACGTTTCCATTCGGCTCGTTCTACGCGCACTGGATCCTGCGCAAGTTTACCTGACTGAGTCACTTTCACCACCTCACCTCAATCTATGCGCCGGCCTACTAGGCTGGGTGGGCATCTGCACAAAAAAAACTCCGTACCCCATTTTATTGGGATACGGAGTTTTTTTAAACTGTCTTTGTGGCTGTCTTCTTAATATCACGTCGGGCTGCATAGATGTTAGCAACAATTACTTTCGCTACTCCATATACAGGAACGGCTACGATAATTCCTACAAATCCCGCGATGTTACCGGCTGCAAGAAGGAGTGTAATGACTGTAAGCGGATGAATGTCGAGTGATTTCCCCATGACATTCGGCGTGATAAAGTTACTATCGACCTGATTCGCAATTAATGTAATGACTGCAACCCATATGACGAGTTTTGGATCTTGGGCGAATGCAATTAAAATCGCTGGCATTACTGCAATCCATGGTCCGATGAATGGTATCAAATTCATAAATAATGTGAAAATCGCAATCAACAATGCATATTGCAAGCCGATAATCCAATATCCAATTAGGATTATTGTCGCCAATATTGCGCTGATTAAGAATTGACCTTGAATATAACTGCGTAATACATGGTCAATGTCATGGATCGTTTTCTTGACCCATTCCCTACGTTTTCCACTAAAATATTTATAAATATTCGGTGCAAGCTTCTCGTGATCCTTCAACATAAAGATGAAGAAGAAAGGTACTAGCACTAGCAGAACAATTGCCTGGACAAACGATTGCAGGAAAGCTACGAACCAGCCGCCAAATTTTAATGCATAATCCTGTATTTTGTCTGCTGCACTATTGAGTGACTGTTCAAGTTGCGGAGGCAAGTCTTTTTTCTGTTCAAGTGCCACGTCCTTTAAATGTGTCAGTTCCTTAGTGATTTTTGGACCATTATCGACTAACGTATTAACCTGGTCGGCAATAGGAGGGCCGACAAGTGCCCCAAATCCGTAGATACCGCCTATTAATATCACAAAAATGATTAGGATGCTTCCCCATCTTGGTACTTTCCGCTTTTCTAGGAAACGTTGGATCGGTTCTGTCATGTAATACAGTACACCTCCTAAAACGAGCGGCAGGATGATGGCTTTGGCAATAATACCAACCGGTGCAAAGATGTAATTGATTTCTAAAAAGAATTTAATAATCAATAATGCCAGTAAAATGGCGACACCTGATTGGAACCACAACTTCTTAGTCAAGATATAGCCTCCTTTCCAATTTATATATTGTTTAGTTGTTATTAGTATACGAGTTTCCGTGCATCGTGTCGAACACGGAACAAAAAAAATCACCCCTTTAAGATAAGGGATGATCTCTATTTCAGTTAGTCGCGCATTTCTAAGTAAGAAAGCGATACTTTCAAGTTCGCATTGCGTTCACGGATAGCGTCAAGAAGTACTTGGTCTTTTGTTTCGACTTTATTGCGGATGGCAAATGTATATAAGATCATCGTTCCCAGATTCGTTGTTTCCACTTGCCGAAGCTGATAAAAGTCAGTTTTTTCATCCAAAATATCATCTAATAAGTTTTCGTGATTCAAGTTCTCAGGCACAGTCACTTTCAACAGCTGTGTATCTTTTCCTTTGCCATAATCTACTTTGTACAAGAAGTAGAAAATCAAGCTAGCAAACAGTGTCAACACAATTGCAAGCGGGAACTGCATTAGCCCCGCCGTCATCCCGACACATAGTCCGAAGAAAATGTAAGCAATGTCTTTTGCGTTTGTCACGGCACTTCGGAAACGGATTAAAGAGAATACAGCGAACAACCCAAATGCAACTCCAGCATTACCGCTTACTACATTCATTACAACCGACACAACCACACTTATCATAATGATTGTATGAACAAACGCTTGTGAATATCGCTCTCCTGTAAACGTGATTTGGTACACTTTTGTAATGATTAAACTAAGTACAAATGCTAAAACCATTGCTGCCAAACTCATCCAAATAGTTGGGGCACTTTCTAATCCATTAGATGAAAACAAGCTCGTGATCTGATTCATTTTCTATTCCTCCAATTGTTGGTTCTTCTAATTCTTTCGGTTCCATATAGCCTGATTGTGGTAACGCATCACTGCTCAACAGTTCCATACTCGTGCAAAACTTTGACGCACTGCGCTGTTCGCAATTCAATTCTTGCAAAATACGGGCTAGCCATAGGGGTACGGCATGGTCTACTTTAACTTCTAAAACAACAAGATCCGAGTCGATAAAATAATCACCATAAGGGCCATTCTCGATATGCAGATCGTGTTTCCGACATTTTAGATCGAAATCGAACGTAATCCGCAGTTCTGGATCGGTCACACCGTGAAGCGCGTGGCGACTGTAACTCACGACCATTTCCGGTTTCAAATCGTAATACTTTCGGAAATAATCGATTTCCTTCATCACTTGGGGATTAGACGTCTCAATATCGGAAAAATCCTCTTTATAATCACCCTCGAGGTAGCGGTATGCTTCCCGAAGCGGCAATATCATTCGACGCTTGTTAACTACTTGTTTGTGTCTTTGCTTCACTTCAAAAAAAGCAGTACTATTTAAATCTGCTTCGTCGTATACACGTAAACGAAGTTTTTGGCGGTACTTCAACTTGTTTTTCGTTTCAAAGTAAATAGATTTGTCTGGACTATCGAAGTAAAGACTCGTAACGGAATAACTGCCTTCCGTCCCATTCTTAACATTACGCATTTTAGGACTAATACGATCTACCAATTCTTCATATTGACGGCGTGTGATCAAATACTTCTGTTCTTTTCTGCTAAAGATCTCGATCGCCATGTGATTCCCTCACTTTCAGTTATCTTGTCTTTGTAGGGTTAACTTTACATAACTAAAATGTGAACACGATGAAGGATTCATTAGAAAACGATGAGAATATAAAATTTTTGTATGTTTTTCTCGAAAGTGGGCAAGCTATGCGGGAATCGAATGTTAATGAGGAGGTATGTTTCGTTATGAAAAAGACAGCACTAGTGGCTCTCGGTCTTGGGGTTGCGTATCTAATGCGCAATGAAGAATCCAGGAATAAGATGATGAAACAGCTTGACTCATTCGCAGGAAGCAGTTCAACCAAATAAGCTCTGCTCTAGGTTCGTTACAAGTAGCCGGGAGTAAATTCCGGCTACTTGTTTGTTTTCCTTAAATTTGGGGAATTAAATACATACTACACTTTTTTTAAGGAGGCTATCCACGTGAAGAAAAAACTAGCACTTGCAGCAATCGGTTTCGGTGCTGCCTATCTCATGCGCAATAAAGATGCACGTGACAAACTGTCTAAGCAATTTGATGACTTTGCTAACACACCCATGCGCGGGGATAAGAAAAAAGAAACCGATCATTCCGGTCACAGTAAAAGTGTTTTTGACAACTAAGTTTTTACCAACAAATCAGTACAAAATGCTCTCGATTTCGAGAGCATTTTTTTGTTTGCCATCACATAGAAGTATCCAGTCTGCCTTCTAAAAAAACAGTCAATTCCCTTAGGAACTGACTGTTTTTAGACAAATCGATTTTCAAATCCTAAAATAGGGATACGATCCTCTTTTAAACAAATACTTTGAATTGGTATTTCTATCATATATTCATCAGTTCCGTAAGGTTGTAATTCGATCTTCTTAGCTGCAAATGTATTGTTAGTGACAAGTTTCGTCATTCCAGTAGAAGAATCAATCGTTTCTACAGCAAATCGATATCCTTCTAAAATTGCATAGGGAACAATTTCGTAAGCATCGTCCAACTCATTTACATTAACTGCACGAAACAATGAGTCTTTGGATCCCCCCATTTTAGAAAAGCCATTCTCAATCTCTGATATATTTTTGGTCATTAAATAAATTTGTTTGTTTCTAGAACTGATTTCGTACTCTTTTTCCTTCCAACGCGCAAATCTCCCTCTGCGAATCATCTCATCACCTCCGAGGAATTCGTGACTCTCTTTCTTTCAGTATACAAACAAAGTAGATTTTTCAAAAGACATGAATCGACCTATTTGTCAGTTGAGAGTGAAGCCTTATTATCTTGTTATCTTATTAGTCGGTAATATCTATACCCCTTACTTTACTGTGTTTAACCTATTGTACATAGGGGTATAAAATCACTATCAACTTATAGGAGGTTTTTTGAATGAGTGAAGACAAAGGTTTTTCTGACAAAGTAAAAGGTGCCGTCAATAAAGCTAAGGGCGAAGCAAAAGACCAGTATGGTAATGCGACCGGAGATGCATCGAAACAGGCAGAAGGTAAATGGGATAAAGCTAAAGGCGAAGTACAAGAAAAAATTGGTGACATGAAAGACGATCACGATCGTCACTAAGACAAATAAAAAAGGTTGAACGGATGTCCATGCCACATCGACATCCGTTCAATCTTTTTCCAATTAAAAGCCGACTTTATGAAAGTCGGCTTTTAATTATAGATTATTTGTGTTGACCCGTGGATATCTTCCTGCGTTTTCATCTACTTTTACTTCTTCCTCATCTGCATTTTCAAGCGTAGCACCACTATTTGAAAGTTCACTTGCACTGTCCGACTCCGCCACTTCTGGTGGGCTTTGTGTTTCCTCTGACAGAGTATATCTTGGTGATTTTGGGTCATCTAACACGAACAAAGCGACCCCGCCATCCTTGACCTCATTATAGAATGCCTGAGTTTGCTGTTCATTAAAGCCAAGTTGCTCAAATGCCTCTTTTGCCGGTTGGTCATCAGTGAAGAAGAACTTTAAACGACCAAAGAAGCTATCTTGTTCTTTTGTTGCTAATACGATGTCTGTCTGATTCTCTAACATACGATCATTATCATCTGAATTCGACACTGCAAAAATCTCATCTTTTGTATAAGCCAGCGATTTAAGTTCTGTAATTTTGACTAGCACATTGTCTATGGAATGGAATGTGCCAACATACCGTTTCTGTTTCATTGTCGATTCACTTCCTTTTTTAATTTTGATAGCTGATTCTTTTAGTACTATCTATTCCCCAATTTATAGCTTTTAGAAACAATTATTTAATTAATGTTTATATTTCCGTTAATAAGTCAATACTGTAAGTATCAAGCAGAAGGAGTGAACACTTCCTATGGACGTTAAAGGCAAAGTTGAAAGTGAACTGAACAAAATGGACAGTGAAAAGAAAGAAGATATTTTACAGAATTTCAGTCGATTCAAAGAATATCTCTCGGACAAAGTATCTAAAGGTGAAAAACTTGGACTTAGCGAAGAACAAATGACGAAGGCAGCAGAATTTGTAGCAAGTTATCTTGCTAAACACGAGGAACCAAAAAATCGCGAGCAATATGTACTCCAGGAACTTTGGAAAGTCGGAGATAAAGAAGAGCAACAAGCACTGTCCAGTCTCTTGCTAAAACTCGTCAAAGCGGAGTAACTCCTAAAGGAGGAACCACATATGGAAGACAACAAGAAATCTTTCACATCAGAAGATCGAAAAAAAGTAATCGAACCACACATGGACAATCCAGAAGGTATCAAAACTGACAAAGAGTCCCTTTTCGATATGCATGAAGATATGCAGACCGTAGACGCAATTCCAGTAGAAGATACTCGTATGGAATGGGAAGAAGAGAAGCCTGAAAACCACAGAAAATCTAAAGACCAATCTTCCAGCGAAGAAAAGTATGAAGGCAGATAAGTAAACGAAGACACCTTGCTTAATGAAGGTGTCTTTTGTTTATGTTCATTTCCCGGGAAATATTAAGAGGTCTGACATCTATATAGTAAAACCGTTCCTAGCGTGGTATACTAATTCGCTTAGGAGGAAATACATTATGAAACTTTGGATATATCCGCTGCTAGTCATCATTGCTTCAAGTAGTTACGGGATTCTGTCTTCAATTGTTAAATTGGCCATAAAAGATGGTTATACAGCTTCTCAAGCGGTTACTAGTCAATACTTTATAGGCTTTTTAATAGCTTTATTACTATATCTCGTCATTCGACATAGCCGGCCACGTTTTGGCGGGGGTTGGACACTGATACTCGCAGGATTTTTTACAGCTTTAACAGGAATCGTTTACGGTAAAACGGTAGAATATATGCCCGCTTCACTTGCAGTCGTTATGCTTTTTCAATTCACATGGATTGGTATGCTTTTTGACTGTATCGCTTCACGACGCCTTCCAAAGCGCATAGAGGTGTTTTCACTTGTCTTTTTATTCACAGGAACAGTTTTCGCTGCGGGTATCTTAAATGTCGATTTAAGCGGTATCCCTTGGCAAGGATGGGCATTCGGACTTGCTTCTGCAACCAGTTTTGCATCCTTCGTGATGGCTAATCAAAAAGCCGTTGAAGGAATGGATACCACAACTCGCCTATTATTCACTTCATTATTTGCAGCAATTGTTATTCTGTTTTTCCAATCACCTGAAATTGTTTGGAGTGGACAATTGTTTACAAGCAGCCTTTTGATATATGGACTAGTCCTTGGATTATTTGGGATTATCATTCCTATTTATCTTTTTTCAATCGCTGTACCAAAAGTAGGTACAGCAATGACGTCTATTCTTAGTGCCATGGAACTTCCAGTAGCGATGACTGCTTCTGTTATTTTAGTTGGTGAGCACATCACTTTCATTCAGGTGATCGGAATTTTCATTATATTAATCGGTATGACATTGCCTTCTCTAGAACAACGACGACTAAATCATAATAAATACAAAACGTCTGAATTGCACTAATGCAATCCAGACGTTTTTGCATACTGAAGACTGAACTCGTACAATGAATGAAATGAAAATTTTTTCTACAGGGAGGATTTCAATTATGTTAAAAGATCGCCTATATTATCAAGACCCCTACCAAATAAGTTTCACCACCGTGGTGAAACAGCAAGCTGTCGATGACCACGGACGTCCTTTTGCGGTCCTTGAGAATACAGCATTTTATCCAACTGGAGGAGGTCAACCTCATGACACTGGATATATCGCGACCATCGCAGTTGTCGATGTAGAAGAAGTAGATGGAGAAATTCGTCATTATCTAGAAAGTCCACTACCATCTATTGGTACGGTTTCTGCTGAAGTTGACTGGAAGCGACGTTTTGACCATATGCAACAACATACCGGACAACACATTTTAACAGCCGCTTTCGTAGAGCTGTACGGCTACCCCACTGTCAGCTTCCATCTTGGCCGTGAAATCGTCACAATCGACTTAGCCACAGAATCGATTTCAGCGGACGAGCTGCAGGCTGCAGAGTCACTTGCCAATGAAATCATTTTGGAAAACCGCCTCATTGAACAGAAATGGATTACGAAAGATGAGTTATCCGCTTATTCTCTTCGGAAACAAGTGAGTGTGGACGAAGAAATCAGACTTGTAATTATACCGGAATTCGATACAAATGGCTGCGGTGGGACACACCCGAGTTCTACCGGACAAATCGGATCTATCAAAATACTGTCCACAGAAAAGCAAAAAAAGAATACACGTGTTCACTTTGTATGTGGAAAGCGTGTTCTAGATACCCTAGGAAGTGTCTACCATGAATTATCAGACGTTGCGAAGCAACTGAGTGCGCCAATGGATCATGCAGCAGAAGCAACACAACAATTACTCGAAACACAGCGCACACTCGAGAAACAGCTGGACGGAGTAAAAGAACAATTACTTGATGTGGAAGCAACCATACTTGCTGAAGAAAAGTCCACGATTATACGAAAAACGTATACAAATCGATCCATGCAAGAATTACAAAAACTTGCCCGTAAAACGCTTGCTCTGCGGAATCAGGCAATAGTTTTACTCGTTTCCGATGACGGAGAAAAATTACAGTTCGTTGCGTCTCGAACGAACACACTCACACCTGACATGAGAACTGTTTCATCCATTGCACTGCCTGTTATTGAAGGTAAGGGCGGTGGCTCGGCGTCTACTGTGCAAGGCGGAGGCGAACGGCTTATTTCAGCGGAAGAGCTTTTGCAGTTGCTCGAACGTTCCATTCCTGTTCATGCTTAAAGTAAAAAGAAACTCCTCCTCTTTGTGATTTCCACAAAGAGGAGGAGTTTCTTTTGCTTATTTCTTTCCGATAACTGCTTCCCAATCAATTGTACCTGCTTTGATTTCATCACGGCGTTCTTTTGTCATAGAATCACTAGGACGGCCGCCTTCCGGCCAATCTGTATCGTGGTGAGCAAATTCAGGACGATCTTGTGACAGAATGAATGCTGAAACGTCCGCAACTTCTTGTTCGGAGAGACTTCCAGGGTTTCCTACAGGCATGTTGTTGTGAATATAGCCCGCCATTTTTGTCAGGCGTGCAATTCCTGCACCATCGTTAAAGGACCCTTCTCCCCATAAAGTTGGACCAGTGTTTGAGCCAGTTCCACTGCCATCATCTGCGTGACATGTTGCACAAGATTGCTGATACACCTTTTCTCCATCCGCAAGACTTGGAATCGGCATGTCGTCTACACTATTCTGATGTCTCCAAGGCAGCTCAGCGCCTACAGGAATTCCTTCAGAGATGTATGTCATATACGCAACCATAGCTTTTAAATCTGGATCATCGCTTTCAAACTTTGTACCGTTCATGCTTCGTACCATACAACCATTGATGCGGTCCTCTAACGAAACAATTTTACCAGAGCGGCCGATATACATAGGATATACGGCAGACATTCCGACAAGTGAAGAAACTTCACTGTCTAAGCCTGCGCCTGCGTGACAACTAGTACATGAAAGTTCATTGACTAGCTTTTCTCCATCTTCAGCTGTTGCGGCTTCTCCCCGCAATACAGTAGATGTGTCATTCACTAATTCATATCCACGTGTAATCGCTTCACCAAGTTCCCCGTCCGGCACGTCATCCATAGACGGTGGATTGTGCGCTATTTCTCCATTCCCCGTCCCTTCAGGCTGGGCCACTTCAGTGATATCTTCAGCTTCGGATGCTTTGTTTGTTTTTAGTTGGAAAGACATTAGGACGATTGTGAGGGCAAAAATTGCCACTAATACAGGTAGTACTAAAGTTGATGTTTTTCTCATTTTTATTTACCCCTTCCTTTTGAGACCATGGTACCAAACCTTTAAACACAAAGATATGGCATTAAAACAATCCCCCTCGAAATAGGGAAACCCCTTAGTTCCCCTAAAAAGGTCCACCACACAGAAAAGCACTCACAGGATCTACCGTATGAGTGTGTTGTATTATTTGTGACTAAGAACTTTTTCCCAATCGATTGTACCATCCTTTACCTGCTGCTGTTTTTCTTTGTTCATAATGTCTTTAGGTCCATCGCCGTCTGGCCAATCATTGGCGCTGTCCTTAAATTCTGGCCGCTCTTGAGAGAGAATGAATGCCGACACATCTGCTGCTTCTTGAATCGTCAGTGACCCCGGATCTGTTAATGGCATATTCTTTTGAACGAAGCCTGTCATTTTTGACATTCTGCCCATCCCTGCCCCGTCGTTGAATGACCCATCACCCCAAAGTGCGGGACCGGTAGTTGGACCTGATCCTGCCCCGTCTGTCGCATGACAGGCAACACAAGATTGCTGAAAAATGGCATTCCCTTTGTCAACATTCGGAATCGGTACTTCATCTACTTCATTTTTCCCTAACCACGGCAAATCCGCTCCTTGTGGAACTCCTTTAGAAATGTAAGATAAGTAGGCCGCCATTGCACTTAAATCTTCATCGTCTTCTTCAAATTCAACGTAGTTCATACTGCGCACCATACACCCATTAATACGATCTTCAATCGTTGCAATTTTGTTATTCCGGGATCGATATTTAGGATATTTCGTCGTCACACCAACTAATGAGGATACGTTCTCATCCAAGCCAGCACCCGCATGACAGCTCGTACATGCTAACTGACTCATAACTTCCTCGCCATCATTTGCCTGCGCTTTTTTTCGTAATTCGTTTGATGTATCCATCATAAGCGCGTATCCTCTTTTAATGGCTTCCCCCTCAGGTCCTTCCGGTACATCCTCGATTGCAGGCGGATTATGCGCGATATCGATATCTTCCAATACCTCTTCAATGTCTCCATTTGCAATCGCCTGCTGATTCTTTTTACTTTCTTTTAATTCATTCGCCATAACAAATATGGTGACTGCCCCGATAATGGCCAAAATTCCTAAAACTACTGTTGATTTGTTTTTCACTATGCCCCTCCTTCCAAACTTCTTATGAATGATTCATTTCTTGCATATTTCTAGATTATTTTCTTTAAGCTTTTCAACAGATTTATGTAACAATTGTCTATATTTTTTCAAACAACACGCACAATTCTCTTCCCTCGACAATCTCTATTAAACCCTTTTAAAGGGAAATGATTAAAAAGTTATACAATACTTTGTTATCAATATGATGATTACAATAGTTTATTATTATTAGCTTATAATAAAACCTTATAATTAACTGTGTATTCCGTTATATACAAATTGTTGACAACCTATTAATTGTTTAACTAATATAACAATTAATCCGTTAGACAATTTTATATTGGCTACTTTTATAGAATGAAAACTTCAAGTACTCAAAGGGGATGTAATGTATGGATGCACTTACAAAATGGGTCGGAAACGTTTCAGATTTTTTATGGGGAATGCCAATTATTATACTTTTAATTGGTGGAGGATTATTTCTGACAATCCAATTAGGGTTTTTCCAATTCAGGTACATGCCTCACATTCTTCATCAGACATTTGGAAAGATGTTGTCAAAAGGCTCTGGTGATGGGACATTAACACCTTTTCAAGCGACGACTTCCGCACTAGCATCTACAATGGGAGCAGCCAACATTGTGGGTGTTCCTGTCGCAATAGCACTTGGCGGTCCAGGGGCAATTTTTTGGATGTGGCTGGTTGCACTTATCGGGATTGGAACGAAGTATTCTGAAGTTGTACTAGGGATTAAATATCGGGAAAAAAATACAGCAGGAGAATACGTTGGGGGACCGATGTATTATATTAAAAAAGGGCTGGGCTGGAAAAAAGTTGCGTATGTATTTGCATTTGCACTTATGATTGAAATTATCGCCAGTACAATGGTCCAATCTAATTCGATCGCAACGACGATCGAGGGTTCGTTTGGGCTGCCTCCTTTAGTGACTGGCATTCTCGTAGCGGTACTCGTTGCATTGGTCGCTTTTGGTGGAATAAAAACGATTGGTCGAGTGACTGAGAAACTGATTCCTTCAATGGTCGTAGTGTATATTGTCTCCGCACTTATTGTAATCGCGTTTAACTTTACAGAAATTCCTGCTGCTTTTGGACTGATCTTTGAATATGCGTTCCAACCTTTATCCGCCGCTGGGGGATTTGCAGGAGCGGGAGTAGCCGCTGCCATTCGATGGGGGCTGGCACGCGGACTCTATTCAAACGAAGCAGGAATTGGTACTGCTCCGATTGCCCATGCAGCTGCAGTGAACAACCACCCCGCCAAACAAGGATTTTGGGGAGTATTTGAAGTTATCGTCGACACTCTCATTGTCTGTACTATGACTGCTCTTGTAATTTTAACAACAGGTGTATGGAAAGTAATCGATGCAGACAATGCATCCTCTATGGTGACAGAAGCATATAGCACAGTATTTGGCTCGACTGTTTCAGGTATTATTATTTCGATTGTCTTATTCTTATTTGTCATTACCACAGTCGTCGTAATTATCTATTATGGTGAAAAACAAGCAGAATTTTTATTTGGCACAGGCGCATCCAAAGTTATGCGCATGGTCTACCTACTGGCAATTGTAGTGGGTGCTGTGGGCGGATTGAAATTCGTTTGGGAGTTCCTCGATCTGCTGTTAGCAATCGTTGTTATTCCTAACGTAATTGCTGTTCTTTTCTTAAGTGGCAAAGTTCGAGAAGTGACAAAAGATTACTTTACAAACTTTTATCCATTAGAACGAAAGAAATAAAAACAACTAACAATTCCTCCAGTGTGGGTAAGCTGGAGGTTTTTTATATGTAGATTAGGATATATGAATAAAGAACCACTAATTTAAAAAGCAGATGTACTTAATGCGATAGAAACGAGGGAACCGAGCCAATGATTCAATTTGAAAACGTGACCAAGTCTTATGATGGGAAAACAAACGTTGTGGAGGATGTGAATTTTAAGATTGAACGAGGCGAATTTTTTGTCCTCATTGGACCAAGCGGATGTGGGAAAACGACCACGTTAAAGATGATTAATCGATTGATTCCCTTGTCAGACGGGACAATACGCATCCAAGATAAGAAGATTAGCGAGTACTCCATTCATGAATTGCGCTGGCAAATTGGGTATGTCCTTCAACAAATCGCTTTGTTCCCGCATATGACGATTGAAGAAAACATCTCAATCGTACCTGAGCTAAAACATTGGAAAAAAGAGCGCACACGCGAACGTGTAACCGAATTGCTTCATATGGCTGGTCTCGATCCTGAAACCTATAGAGGCAGAAAGCCCAGTGAATTGTCCGGCGGTCAGCAGCAAAGAGTCGGTGTAGTAAGAGCTCTTGCGGCCGATCCAGATATTGTGCTGATGGATGAACCGTTCAGCGCATTGGATCCAATAAGCCGATCGAAGTTACAGGAAGACTTATTACATTTACAAAAGACGATTCAAAAAACAATTGTGTTTGTTACACACGATATTCAAGAAGCGATAAAGCTTGGCGACAGGATTTGTATTATGAAGGATGGAAAAGTTGAGCAGCTTGGCACGCCTGAGGAAATAACCGCTGCTCCAGCCACGCCATTTGTCCAACAGTTCATCGGCACCAACGGCCCACAGCCCTTCGTTGTCAAAGATCATATGGAATCGACACACACGCCTTTTCGTCAAGACATCCCCACACTCGCAATAGACGCGGGGTGGAGTGCTGTACTGGATGCGTTACTCCTATCCGATATCGTCGCAATCCAAGAAAATGGGGAAATCGTTGGTACATTAACTCGTGAAACTGTGCTCACCTTCTTAGCTGCACATGAGAAAGAAAGGACGGCTGCAGGATGAGTCACTTTTTTGATGTTTTTCAAGATCGTAAAAGCGAGCTAGCAAGTGCGTTATTAGAACATATTCAAATCTCTTTAATCGCTTTAGTATTTGCAGTCCTCATTTCTATTCCTCTTGGAATTTACTTGACGAATAAGCAAAGAATTGCTGAAAGCGTCATCGGAGCGAGTGCAGTTTTACAGACGATCCCTTCACTTGCATTGCTTGGCCTGCTTATTCCACTCCTTGGAATTGGAAAAGTACCTGCCATTATCGCACTCGTAGCGTATGCGCTGCTTCCAATTTTACGTAATACGTATACTGGCATTAAAGAAGTGGATCCTTCTTTAAAAGAAGCAGCAACTGCAATGGGTATGACCACCTGGAAGCGGCTGACTAAAGTCGAATTGCCACTCGCAATGCCTGTCATTATGGCTGGAATTCGTACATCAATGGTGTTAATCGTAGGTACAGCAACACTTGCAGCACTCATTGGCGCAGGTGGGCTGGGTGACCTGATATTACTAGGTATTGATCGTAATAATCCTTCACTCATTGTACTTGGTGCAATTCCTGCAGCACTTCTAGCGCTTGCATTCGACTTTTTGTTGAAGAAGTTTGAAGGTCTTTCATTTAAAAAAGCAGCGACAGCTCTCATTATCTTTTTCATTGTTGCGTTGCTGGTGATTATATTCCCTTTCCTTTCGGGCCGCTCGAATAAACAATTTGTCATCGGCGCAAAACTAGGGGCAGAACCAGAAATTCTCATTAATATGTATAAGTTACTAATTGAAGACGAAACCGACTTAACGGTTGAACTAAAACCTGGTCTTGGGAAAACATCATTCGTTTTCAACGCATTGAAATCAGGAAGCATTGACATGTACCCAGAGTTTACTGGTACAGCACTTTCTGAGTTTCTAAAAGAAGAGGCCGTCAGCAATGATCGAAAGGAAGTATATGAACAAGCCCGCGATGGCCTATCAGAACAATTCGATATGACGTTACTGCCTCCGATGTCATATAATAATACGTATACATTGGCAATTTCAAAGCAGTTTGCAGAACAGACGGGTGTGAAAACAATTTCAGATTTAGGCTCTGTTGAAGCAAATGTAAAAGCCGGTTTCACTCTAGAGTTCAATGACAGAGAAGATGGCTACAAAGGAATTCAAAAGCTATATAAGTTAGACTTCCCTTCTGTTAAAACAATGGAGCCTAAATTGAGATATCAAGCAATTGAAACAGGCGACATTAACTTAATGGATGCGTATTCGACGGACAGCGAGTTGAAAGAGTACGATATGACAGTACTTGAAGATGATCAGGAACTTTTCCCGCCATACCAAGGTGCTCCTCTGCTGCTGAAAAAAACGCTAAAGAACTATCCAGAACTAGAAGACGTGTTGAATAAGTTATCTGATAAAGTCACGGACGATGAAATGCGGGATATGAATTTCCGTGTCAATTCGGATGGTGAAAACGCAGAAGACGTGGCACGAGAGTTTTTAGAGAATGCGGGACTATTGAAGTGAATTAAAATAGGGACTGCTGTGGCAGTCCCTTTTTCTATGGGATGGATTCCCCGTTAATTTTCATCCGTTTTAGTCTGCTCCAGCTTATCTAGCCGGACATTTTGTTTATCAATCGTCTTTTGTAGTTTAGCAGTTTTCTTTCGTTCTACCTCTAGTTTTTTCTTTGACTTGTTTTCATATCCTCTCAATGCCTTTAGTGCAGCCGACAAGGAAAATATAATAACAATGAAGGGCAAAAGCATCTTTAATACGATAATAATCCCTGATCCTAACATAGTATTCCTTCTTTCACTTTCTTTTTAAATTATTACTCACTCATCATAACATTCCTACTTCCCCTATAGTACCGCCTGCTCATTTGATGCCTCTTATGATGGTTCCTATCGGTCAACTTCATAATAAGACAAAATTTATAACCTATTTGGATAAAAGCTTTCCCGAATATGATGACTCATGGAAATTTAATAAATATGTTAACTAATTTTTGTACAACTGGGACACCTTTGCGATTCATTCGGTTTATACGGTATACTGTCATTTAATTAGATTTTAAGCCGGTAAAGGAATGATTTTCAATGAAAAAAGAAATTGCTTCCATTTATTATGTGCGGTTTTTTGCAATGTTGTTCGTGGTTCTCGTGCATACAACAGCTCAATACCGGCACTTGTTCCCTGCTCCTTCCATTCAGAATACATTCTACTTTTTTCTGAATAATATTGTACGGGTTGAGGGCGGCATGTTTGTCATGATCATGGGTATTGTATTTTTTTATATGTATCGAGACCGTCCTTTTACAAAAGACGTTCTTCTTTCGTATTGGAAAAAACGTGTTACCTATATTTTAATCCCGTATGTTGTCTGGTCTTTAATATATGAAGTTGAAATGTGGCACTACCAGGATCGGCCGCTTGTTTTGTCGGATATCCTTCACAGAATGTTATTTGGGGAAAGTAAGTATCAACTCTATTTCATATTTATCGTCGTACAGTTCTATTTAGTATTCCCCTTACTAATGATGCTGGTGAGGAAGTTTACTTTTTTCCGGAAATACTTGTGGCTATTCGGGATTCTTGCCGAATTTGGATATTTCCAATTTACGATGCATACCCACTACGTCAAAGTACCTTTGATGCTCAGCTTTATAGGCTCGTATATGCTGGGTGCATGGATTGGGGTTCACTACGAGACTGTCAAAGAGAAAATGTCAAAAAAGAAGATGCTGCTCGCCGGGGTGACCAGTCTGCTATTCGGACTGACGTATGTCTTCATTCGATACCGTAATACATACTTCGATCGATTGCCAATTGATGATGACTTTTATAAAATGACATCGATTTTGTTCAAAGTGATTGGTAGCTTGTTCTTCTTCTACTTTGCAGAATATCTAGTGAAGTGGTCTAGTCAAAAGTCCGTTCATCGCATGCGCAGCATTGCGTACTATTCGTTCGGTTTTTACTTAATGCACCCACTCGTTCTATTCCAAGTGATGAAGTATTTACCGACACGCGGAACTCCGATGTCCTTTCACATCACTATACTTTTACAATACGTCATTACAGTCATTCTGTGTTATCTCATTATCTGGTTTTTCCATCGTTTCGTACCTTTTGCGAGCTTTATTTTTGGAAAGTTACCGAAGAACGCAAAACTGTTCTGGCAAATTAAAGAGTAGCGTATGTACGATCATTCATAGGCACATGGCCCACAAATTGGATACTTGTGGTTTTGAATTACCTGTGAAGAGTACATCTTCTCAGGTTTTTTTTATTCATATTCAAGTCCTCAGTTTTCTTTTTACACGGAATTGATTATCATAAACAATGGAGGCGATATAAATGAAAAAAATATTCATTTTACTACTAGCGGGTTTAACGCTTGCGGCGTGCAGTGATGCAAGTAAATCTGAAAACACTTCAGATTCCGATAAAAGTTCATCAGTATCTGAATCGGCAAAATCCGACTCAGCTAACGACCAAGTTTCCCTAGAAGAAGGCTTAAAAGAAGATTCTGCTGAAGTCGATTATGAAGCTATCGCAACTGGGGATGTTCCTGCCAATAAGAAAGTAAAGTTCACTGGCACTGTGTTTGCCATAGAAGAGGGGCAGTACGGACTGAAGAGCGATGTGAAGGATTCAGATGAAGAAGTTCTATGGGTGGACGACCTTCGTTTAGGTGAACGCACAGAAATTCCAGAAGGCACTTTGGTGACTGTATATGGAAGCTATACCGATATGGACGAACAAAACATCCCTATCATGAAAGCTGTGTTTATAGACATCAAAAAATAAGACTTAAGCTTAGTTTTCAGATCAGCACCATTCTATATTTACAATTGTTAACTTGATGACAAACCTTTTCATAATACTTTCAAGTTAGGGCACACTAATGATAGCGATTATTAAACTATAGTTAGGAGCCGTTAGTATGACAATGAAAAGTAATACATCAGGTCAGAGCTACAAGGAACAACAGATTAAACAGCAACAACAGCAACTAAAGGAAAACCAAACGCAAACGGAACAAAAATTTGATGTCAAAAAGAAGCAAGCCATGCAGGCGATGCATCAAGCTGTGCAGCTTATTCAGCAAATGACAGTCATGGATGATTTGGCAAACTTGAAACAAGCCCAACAGCAGCTACAACAAGCCATCCAACAAATTAATTACATGCAAGGCATCGCGATTACTCAATCCACCACAGCCGAACAGCAGCAATTGGAGCAAGTCCAACAACAAATTGAGCAAGCTGCACAAACGCTTCAACTTATCCAATCTTTAAATGGCGATAATAACAGTTTCAAAAAGGGGTAACGAAAACGTCCATGACATTCTCTGTCATGGACGTTTATTCATTTGCCCTTTAGTGTGATTTCAACAACGAATGCACTGCATCACGTATTTCTTGGTACCCTGTACACCTGCAAATATTAGATTGAAGCCATTCCTGTATAAGTGAATCATCGGCGTCCGGATGGGTATTAACAAGAGCATGACAGTTCACGATAAACCCAGGGGTACAAAATCCACATTGAATCGCCCAGTGATCTACAAAGGCTTTAGAAACTGGCGAATTCAGCAGACCCTCAATTGTTGTAATTGGCTGATTAAATGCCTCCACAGCTAATGACAAACAAGAAAGTTGTGGCTCTCCATTCACAAGTACAGTGCATGCGCCACAATCCCCATTTTCACAGGCACGCTTAGCACCTGTTAAACCAAGCTGCCCCCGCAGCGTTTCCAAAAGGGTATCGGCGGTCCGTGTAACGGCATCATGCGTTTCACCATTCACATGCAACTGAATCAGTTCTTTAGACGTTCCATTCTTAACATTCATTCCGCCATACCCAATTCCTCTGCAATGTCCAATAGAATATTCCTTAGCACAAAGATCCGATACCCTTTTGTCCCTTGTAAATCATCGATTATTTCTGAAGATAAATGTCCAATTACCTTTTCTACTCTTTCACTAATTGTAAGTTTTGAATCATTCAGTATCGTCTCCACTTCATGTGAACGGAATGGATAACTGCAAACTCCGCTGAAAGCAACACGAGTCTGATTGTCTTTTACGAGGGCAGCTACTGAAACGACTGGATACCCTACTTTTGAAAACTTTGTTCGTTTAATGTTTGCATAGGGCAAGTCAACAGCGGAGGCGTTAATGATAACCTGCAAGAGCATCTCTCCGGGACCCATTTTCAGTTCTTTATCGAAAATGGACTGAAGGGGAACTACCTCTTCTCCTTTCTTTTTTGCTAGTTTCACTTTCGCATCCACTAACAAAAGAGGTAAAACACCCTCCTTATAAATCAATTGACTATTGATGTTCCCTCCAATTGTAATTTTATTTCTAGAGGTCCGATCTGCAATTTGCTTAACAGTATCCCCCAATAAGGGGAATAGTTTTGAATCCGTAATCTTGTTTAATGAAACCGCAGCTCCTATCACTATTTCGTTCTCTTGTAACTCCAACACATTACATTCCTTAATTCCTTTAATATCAATAACCGCATCCGTGTACAGCTTATTTACACGGGCAAAAGTAATAATTTCCGTTCCTCCAGAAAAGATCATCGGCTTTTCCCCTTGTCTTTGTACCTCATTCCATGTTTCACACGTTTCTTCGGCGGTCGCGGGCTTAAAATATTTGAAGTCAAAAGCAATCATAACCCCGACTCCCCTTTCGCTTTCCAAATGAATTCTGGTGTTAATGGTAATTGGTTAAGTTCCGCATCCGCTGCGATTGAAAGGCTGTTCGCTAAGCAGGCGGGGGCACCAATAACTCCATATTCCCCAATTCCTCTAGCACCAAATGGTCCATCAACTGCTGGGGTTTCAATGAAGTCAACAAGGTATTGGTCTGGCTGTTCCCCGTAACGCAGCATTGGGTAAGTACGAAGATCCCCATTTTGAACGACACCATTTTCGTCAAAAACAAACTTTTCACTAGCTGCGTAGCTTAAGCCCATATACATACCGCCACGCATTTGTTGAGTTGCGGTCATCGGGTTGATAATAGTTCCACCATCAAGCACTGTAACACCTTTTAAAATTGAATACGTGAAATCCCGGGTATCCAATTCAACCTCTACAGCTTGTACCCCCACAGACCACCAAGGCCCTGGTTTTCCGAAGCCTGTCTCTTCGTCCATGGGTGTTAAATGCCGTTGAATATACTTTCCAACGCCCACCACTTGTCCTCCAATCGTATGGCCGCTCGGATAAGTATATCCTAACGAAATGTCTTTCATTTCCACCCCTTTTGTAGGATCCGGCTTCAAGAATACCCTGCCATCGCCAATATCCAAATCCTCTGTTGAACATTGCAATACGGTTGCCGACGTGTTCTTCAATTGTGCGATAGCATGATCCGCGGCGGAAATAACCGCACGTCCGGCCAAAAAGGTTGAACTGCTGGCCACTGTTCGCCATTGATGTGGATCATACTGTGTATTTGTTTCCATCGTCACATGGATTTTGTCCATTCCCATTCCTAACTTTTCCGCTAAGATTTGTCCTAGAATTGTTTTAGTCCCTTGCCCTAACTCTATCGCAGCACAATTCAAATTCACACTTCCATCTGCTTCAAATGTCAAAATGGCACCCGCTTCTGCATTCGTTGCCGTCGTAGAGGTTTTCCAGAACGTACTAATTCCTTTCGAACGTACCTTGTTTTTGCCACTCACCGTTTTTTGCCCTTCATCCCAATGGATGAGTTCTTTTGCACGGTTGATACACTTTTCTATGTCTCCTATATTGTTTGCAGTCAGTACCGTTTGAGTAGGTGTTGTGTGTCCAGGCTTAATGCCATTAATAATGCGAAGTTGAAGAGGGTCAATCTGCAACTGTTTAGCCAGTTGATCCATTGTTCTTTCCACAGCAAAGGTGAGTTCGGGGTGGCCATACCCTCTAAAAGAAGTAGCAAATGGATGATTTGTGTAGACGCAATAGGAATCGCACCATACATTCGGGATGTCATAGGGACCTGTACAATCTAACGCTGCTGCTCTTGTGATACCCGCCGCTTGATCCGTATACGCTCCCGAATCTAGTAGATACGTATATTTCCCGGCAACTAATTTACCCTCTTTCGTTGCCCCAAGCTGAACCGTTGCATCCAGGCCGATACGACAAGGTGATGTCGTCATATCTTCTTCCCGATCCATTTCAAGTTTCACTAACTTACCCCCGACTGATTTCGAAGCTAAGTAAGCTAAAGGTTCTAGCTGAACCGTCCCCTTGCCTCCAAACGCACCGCCAATCATCGGGATGTGAACTAAAACATTTCCTACTTCAACATTAAAAAATTGGTTGAGTACTTTTTTTATCGTAAAAGGAGATTGACTGCAGGAATGGACTATCACTTTCCCCTTGGGATTGATCTCCACTCTTGTACTTCTTGTCTCCAATGCCGCATGATCCGACAAGTTAAATGAATAGTCTGCAGTAATTGTTTCCTCGCAGTTTTCCCATGCATCTTCAAAGTTCCCTTTACGAATTTTAATATGACTGCCGATATTGGTTCCAGTTTTCGGATAGACGTTGCTGATAATTTTTGTATAACTTCCTGCATTCTCATGGACGAGTGGTGCATCAGTCTGGAATGCCTGCTGAACAGAATTCACAATGGGCAGCGGTTCGTATTCCACCTTCACTTTCGTTGTTGCTAACTTCGCCTGGTACTCATGATCTGCCACAATGATAGCAACCGGTTCGCCGTAATATCTTACTTTTTCAAATGCCAAAGGCGGTCGGTCGGCCAAAATCGGACCAATATGATAAGGGAAGACCTCTCCCGTCACTATGGCGCGAACTCCTGGTACTTTCCATGCTTCTGTCGTATCAATGGATTTAATACGGGCATGTGCTTGTGTACTTGTCACAAGTTTTGCATGCATCAGACCCGGCACTGAATAATCCCCTATATATCTAACTTTTCCCGTTGATTTTTCTACGGCGTCAATTCGCCCTTCTGGCTTTCCGACGGTTGTAAATACCTTATTTATCATTTACTAAAATCCTCCCCAAAATAGTTAATGCGATTCGATAATGAGTGACTCTGCATCAATTTCATGAGCAGCCACCTCCATCATCTTTTCCAGTGTCACCCCAATCGTCTGTAATTCCTTATAACCTTTTACAATGAAAACCGGAGCATCCCCACTTTGTATTTCTTCTGAATTCATGGACTACCACACCCCACACAGATCCTTTTTGTATAGTTCATATCCTTTCCATAACAACGCAACTATATAAGATGATTAAAAAAATAAATATACGAATAGAACGGTATTTCAAAGGCGATAGTAGATTGTAAGAAATGAGGTGGCGATATGCATTCTATTCAACAAATGATTGAAGCCGTTCTACGTGATCCTCAGGCAATGGTCCTTGCAATGATTGTGAATGTGGAAGGATCTTCGTATCGGAAGGAAGGCGCATGGATGCTCATGCAAGAAAACGGGAATCGTATTGGAATAGTGAGCGGCGGATGCTTGGAAAATGATTTGTCGAACCGTTCCAGCCAATTATTTCATACTGGAAAAGCTGAACTGGTAGACTATGATCTCAGTTCAGAAGACGATCTGGGCTGGGGACGCGGTGTAGGATGCAATGGTGTTGTAACAGTGTTAGTGCGCGATATCGATGAGAACTTCAGACAATTCCTTGGCCTAATCCATAAACAGTTATTAAAAAAAGAACCTGTGCATTTTCTTCAATCCATGACTGATTTCAATGACTATACTTACATGGATCGAGAAGTTTCAACACAAATGGGAATACCATTAAACAGTGATATAGAGCACCCCTTTCAGACTAAAGCCGGTCAATTTCAAATAGCGGATGAACTGTTCTACTCACAACTGATCTGGCCGCGGCCTGCCATCTACATATTAGGTGCAGGCGTTGATGCACGCCCTCTTGCAACACTGGCAAATCAGGTTGGATATGCTGTTCATTTGTTCGACTGGCGGGATGGGATTTGTAACAAGAACCATTTTCCAACCGCAGCATCCATCCAAATAGGAGATATTCAAAAACGAATTGCTGACGTGAATTTTAGTCCACTAGACTCCGTTGTTGTCATGACACATGATTTCCAAACTGATGCAGCAATTGTGAAGCACTTATATAACTTCAAGTTGTTGTACTTCGGCATATTAGGTTCTAAAAAAAGATCAATCCGTCTTCTTGACGGAGAAATACCAAAGGAGGTCTCCACACCTATCGGGCTATCGATCGGCGCAGATGGCCCTGAGGAAATTGCTATTAGCATCGTGGCTGAACTCATTGCGGTTAGGCAGGGGGAAAAGTCATGAAAATTGTTGGGGTATACCTTGCCGCTGGAAACAGCAGCCGAATGGGATCCCACAAATTAGCGTTGCCTGTTGGAACTAAAACGTTAGGAAGTCTAGCACTAGACACCGCTTTACAATCTTCACTTGAGGAAGTCTATGTAATTTCAAAAGTAAACGACAAGATGGATTGGATACCTGCTAGGCTGAAGAAGAACAAAAAATGTAAAATCATCAAATGCACCACATCCCAAGATGGCCAATCTGAATCCTTGCGCTGCGGGATTGAAGAAGCACAAGAAAATGATGCGGCGGGAGTAATGGTCTTGTTAGCAGACCAACCATTCATTACGACGCAAATGATTGCAGGATTAATCGACTGTATGAAAACTAATCCATCTGCAAAATTTGTCGCGACAACAATCGGACAAGCCATCACACCCCCTGTCCTTTTTTCGTCTTCTATGTATAGTGACCTTTTGGAATTACGCGGTGATAAAGGGGCACGTGCTATTTTACGTGGGAGTTTTCTTCAAAAGGGCAGGCTATTGCCTTGTACAGATAAGAGACTTGTATTTGATATCGACACAAAAGAAGATTATGAAGTCTTCAAGACAACATACTGATATAGAATTCGGTAGAAGCCCTTTTAGAAGTCCATTCTCCGTTTTCAACAGATTATTTCTCGCTTCCAACTTAAATCACTTGCTTTCTGGGTTTGGTTCCAATTGAAGAGATCCATCCGAATTAGTATTCTAAAAAAGTATTAAATGGAACTTTTCCCAAATGACTATCGAAGCAGCCAATTAAGAAAAAGTAAAAAAGTCAAGAGGTCTAACTTGCTTTTCCGATTATAATACTTAAAATAGGTTAGAAGAGACATATTTCACTGCTGTTTCAACGTTTCATAGTCTCTATCTAAACTCGGATTCGGTTCAAATTTAATCTGGAATCACTATATGTGAACTAGGTTTTTTCGCGTAAGACGAGTTTACTCATGAAACAGTCCTACTCCAAGCGGCTGCAAACTTTTGACTGCCCCATTCTAACAACAGCATCATCCATCCTACATGATGCATGCTAATAATACGTATCTTCCTTCGTCGTTTCGGAGAACCCCTTTTCTGTCAACATCCTGTTGAAATCACGACGCACAATTGAAACTTTTACTTACAACTAAATAAGCATTAACCTTACTGACGAAAAACGTAAGTTGTTTTACATTTTCATTCGAGTGGTATATTAACACTTTATTAACAATTACCAACCGTCTTATTATTCTCTGAATTCAGAGTCATTTGTTATTGAATAAAGCAGAAGGTATATTCACATTCTTGGAGTAGGAAACTTTATCTATAAGGAGGATGAAAGAATCCATGCAATTATTACCGCGCGAAATCGATAAACTTCTAATTGTCGTCGCTGCTGACGTGGCTAGACGCAGAAAAGAACGGGGGCTAAAGCTGAATCATCCGGAAGCTGTGGCTTATATTACCAACGAAATTATGGAGGGTGCTCGAGACGGGAAATCCGTCGCAGATTTGATGTCTTTTGGTGCGACAATTTTAACACGCGAAGATGTTATGGATGGAATCCCTGAAATGATTGATGACATTCAAGTCGAGGTCACGTTCCCCGACGGGACAAAACTTGTGACCGTACATGATCCGATTCGATAACACCCTTAGCTCTTCATCTAACAAACTCTATGAATGGAAAGGAACGATGAAAAGATGATTCCTGGAGAATATATTTTAAAAGACGAACCCATCATCTGTAACGCTGGAAGAGAAAGTATTCAAATCACCGTTCTTAATACAGGTGACAGACCCGTGCAAGTCGGCTCACACTTCCACTTTTACGAAGTCAATTCCGCATTGAAATTTGATCGGGAAAGAACTTATGGCAAACGGTTGAATGTTCCAGCTGGAGCTGCTGTCCGTTTTGAACCTGGCGATCAAAAAGAAATTGAACTTATTGATTATGCTGGTGAACGTAAAGTATATGGATTCAACAATAAAGTAGATGGTCCTTTAGAAAGTGAGGAATCTAAATGACATTTAAAATGTCCAGGGAACAATATGCACAAATGTATGGGCCAACCACAGGGGATTCCATACGGCTCGCAGATACAGATTTGTTCATAAGAATTGAAAAAGATTTCACAACATATGGAGAAGAAGTCGTTTTTGGCGGAGGCAAAGTCATTCGTGATGGCATGGGACAACATCCCCTCGTCACTCGTGGCGATGGTATCCCTGATGTGATTATTACGAGTGTCATTGTCCTCGACTACACAGGAATTTATAAAGCAGATGTCGCCATTCGTGATGGGAAAATCTCTGGCATAGGTAAGGCCGGTAACCCTTTGATTATGGACAATGTGGATATAGTAATTGGTACCTCTACAGAAGTAATCGCTGGCGAGGGGAAAATCCTTACTGCTGGTGGAATCGATACACATGTTCACTTTATTAATCCTGAACAAGTGAATGTTGCCCTGACTGCTGGTACTACAACACTTATTGGAGGCGGCGTTGGCCCAGGTGCTGGTTCACGCGCTACCACCGTAACACCTGGCCCCTATAACATGCACACGATGCTGCAAGCAGTGGAAGGACTCCCTATTAACGTCGGTCTGACCTCCAAAGGACATGCTGCAGCCGAAGAACCCCTGGCTGAACAAGTCCGTGCGGGTGCTATCGGTTTGAAGGTACACGAAGATTGGGGTGCGACGGCCTCTTCATTGGATTATTCCTTAACTGTTGCTGACAAATTTGATGTTCAAGTAGCCCTTCATGCAGATACGTTGAATGAAGGCGGCTTCATGGAAGATACAATGCGTGCTGTAAAAGATCGCGTAATTCACATGTATCATACAGAGGGAGCTGGTGGCGGCCATGCTCCAGACTTGATCAAATCTGCAGGAATGATGAATGTGCTCCCATCTTCCACAAATCCAACGATGCCTTACACTGTGAACACGATTGACGAACATCTCGATATGCTGATGGTTTGCCATCATTTGAACCCCTCCGTTCCAGAAGATATTGCCTTTGCAGATTCTCGTATCCGCAGTGAAACGATTGCTGCAGAAGATGTCTTACAAGACATGGGCGTCTTCAGTATGACTAGCTCAGATGCGCAAGCAATGGGAAGAATAGGTGAAGTAGGTCTACGCACTTGGCAGACCGCAGACAAAATGAAAAAACAACGTGGTATCATGAAAGGTGATTTCGACTTCTCTGATAACAATCGTGTAAAAAGATATATCGCTAAGTTCACCATCAACCCTGCTATTACGCATGGTATTTCTGAGTATGTCGGATCGATTGAAGTAGGTAAAATGGCTGACTTAGTTTTATGGGACCCTAAGTTTTTCGGGGCAAAACCAGAAATGATTTTAAAAAACGGTCTGACTGTCAACAGTTTGATGGGAGACGCCAATGCATCGATCCCAACTCCTCAACCAATGATCTATCGGCCTTCATATGCCTCACTTGGCAAAACATTGGCGAAAAGCTCGATGACCTTCATTTCACAAGCAGCCTATGACGACAAAATACATGAAAGACTCGGTTTGGAAAAAATGATCCGACCTGTACGCGGCATACGTGACCTAACCAAGAAAGACATGAAGTTGAATTCGGAAACACCTCACATCGAAGTGGATCCGCAGACATATGAAGTACGGATTAATGGTGAATTAATTACATGTGACCCGGTGGATAAAGTCCCTATGGGTCAACGATATTTCTTATTTTGAGGTGAAAAGTTGATGATTATTGAAAAAGTAGTGACCAATATAGACCAATTGTCACAGGAAGAATTAAAGAAGCGCCATAAAGAAAAAGTGTATCTGGAAAGCGATCACTTAGTAAAACGGATTTTTCGAATCACCACGGATCATGGACGTGAGATTGGCATCCGCCTAAAAGAACCCAAAGACTTGCTGGCTGGCGATGTACTCTATATGGATGAAGGAAATATGATTATCGTTGACGTTCTGTCCGATGATCTGATAATCATTCAACCACGCAGCATACATGAGATGGGTAAAATCGCACACCAACTAGGAAATCGTCACCTTCCCGCACAATTTGAAGGAGATGAAATGCTCGTTCAATACGACTATCTTGTAGAGGAATTATTAAAAGATTTGGCGATTCCTTATTTACGAGAAGAGAGAAAAGTAAAGCAGGCGTTCCGCCACATCGGACACAGTCACGATGAATAATCGAACGTTATCCCTATTCCAGCTCTGTGACTCGAACTTTCCTACGGGAGCGTTCAGTCATTCATTCGGATTGGAAACCTATATTCAAGATGAACTCGTCCACAATGCCGAGACGTTTTCCGATTGGCTGCACGTGTACTTGGAAGAACAGCTCACTTACTCGGATGGCCTCGCCGCGAGACTTATTTACGATGCATTAGAATCAGGTGACTATAACAAGATATGGGAGCTGGACCGACTGCTTACAGTTCAGTGTCTCGCGAAAGAGACACGTGAAGGAACGCATCGCATCGGCGTACAAATGCTAAAAATGGCAAAAACACTTTATGAAGCCCCTATGTTAGGCGTATACCAAGAACAGATTAAAAACAACGGTGCATTCGGCCACCCGGTTATCGTCTTTACGATTGCAGGGCACTTTCTCAAAGTGGATCGTGATACAACAATTTTGTATTACATGTACACTTCAATCATCAATTTAGTACAGAATGCAGTGCGCGCAATTCCACTCGGGCAAACGGCTGGACAGCAGATTATCTATTCCCTTCAAAATCATCTGATTGAAACCGTTGAAAAGATAAACCGTTTGGACGAAGAAGACTTAGGTATCGTTTCCCCGGGCATCGAATTAGCACAGATGCAGCACGAACGTGTCCATGTACGTATTTTTTCATCTTAAAGCGACTATTTATTTGTAAAAAAATTGTTTACTAGTTGATTGTTTTCTAACTGAGGAGAAGTTATTTATTTTTAAAAAGGATGTGTTGAGTCATGGAACCTCTAAAAATTGGTGTAGGCGGACCAGTAGGTGCAGGTAAAACGATGCTAATCGAGAAGATAACTAGAAAGTTAAATGAAGACATTAGCATGGCCGTTATCACAAATGATATTTATACAAAAGAAGACGCAAAGTTTTTAGTACAGAACGGTATATTACCTGAAAACCGCATTATCGGTGTGGAAACAGGTGGCTGTCCACATACAGCAATTCGTGAAGATACTTCAATGAATGTATCTGCTATCGAAGAATTACAAGAAAGACACCCTGACGTGGAGCTTATTTTCGTTGAAAGCGGAGGGGATAATTTAGCAGCAACATTCAGTCCGGAATTAGTGGATTTCTCAATATATATCATTGATGTCGCCCAAGGCGAAAAAATCCCCCGCAAAGGTGGCCAAGGGATGATTAAATCGGACTTATTCGTTATCAACAAAACAGACTTAGCACCATTAGTCGGTGCAGACTTGAACGTGATGGCATCGGATACAAAGGTATTCCGAAAAGATAAGCCTTTTGTATTTACCAATCTTAAGACCGAAGACGGCCTTGACGAAGTCATCGATTGGATCAATCAGGAAGCACTCCTTAAAGGGCTAGAGAAAGATGTCTGATTGGACTGGTATTCTGGAGCTTGATGTCCAGAAGAACCAATACGGAAAAACTATAACTAAAAACGTGTTTTTTCAAGGGGCTTTCAAAGTGATGCGTCCTGTTTATCACAATGGTTCTAATCAGCCTTGTTATTATTTACTTAACCCCGGCGGTGGATATTTAGACGGCGATACGTATCGCATGCGTGTCACTGTTGGTGAACAGGCAATGGTTACGTTGACTACCCAATCGGCTACAAAAGTATATCGAACACCGACCAAACAGGCGTATCAGGAAGCCGAAATTTTTCTACAGGGAGACAGTCACCTTCAATATTTACCTGATCCCTTAATTGCGTACAAAGCGGCTAGCTATTATCAAAAGACTGTATTCCGTATGGAAAAAGGCGCATCTCTCTTATATACAGATATCCTAACGCCCGGGTGGTCACCCGATGGGGAAACTTTCAGTTATGATTCGATTCGATTGAAAACTGAAGTTTACTTGGAAAGCGAACTAATTGTCTTCGACCATATTCATTTGAATCCCGGTGAAAAACCGATGGATAGTCTTGGATTAATGGAAGGTTACACACACTTAGGTTCATTTTTAATTGTTGGGGAGCAGTCTGATGCCGAATTGGAAGAAAAGTTAGTTAAAGTGATTGATGAACAAAGCGGAGATTTCAAGGCAGGCATTTCTCAGTTATCTAAAGCTGGGCTGTCAATTCGGATAATGGCTAATACAACCCAATTAATTGAACGTATTTTTAAAGACTGCCACTGTTTAGTCAACAAAGAATGGTTCGGTACCGAGCCCCACCCTCTGCGAAAATACTAAAATAATTGACTTCTTATAAAAGAATACCTCCTGGCACTTTGCTGGGAGCTGTATTTTTTTCTGCACTGTTTTTTTTAAGTACTATCTATTTAAATACATCATGATATGCAAGGAGTAGACCTATGAAAAAAAAGCTTTTTCTATTAATAACTTTATCCGTCATTGCCAGTGTAATAGTGGCCTGTTCGAATACAGAGAAGGCTTTAGAAAAAAACAGCAACACAACTAAGAAGAATGATTCACTGACTCTAGCCATTGGCGGTGAGCCCGAAGAAGGCTTCGACCCGACAACAGGATGGGGTCACTATGGCTCTCCTCTCTTTCAAAGTACGTTAGTGACATTCGATAAGGATTTTAAAGTACAAAACGATTTGGCTACATCCTACAACGTCAGCGAAGACGGTAAACTATGGACAATACGTATTCGGGATGACGTCAAGTTTTCCGACGGTGAGCCACTGACAGCCAAGGATGTTGCCTTCACGTTTGAAACAGCAAAAAACAGTGGATCCGTAGTCGATTTGACGAACCTAGAAAAAGTAGAAGAAATAGATAAAAGCACAATCACTTTCACATTAAGAGAACCTAACTCTACATTCCTTTATTCGCTTGCTACAATGGGAATCGTCCCTGAACACGCTTATGACGATTCGTATCGTACACATCCAATTGGATCAGGGCCATTCGAGCTAGTCCAGTGGAATAAGGGTCAGCAATTGATCGTTCAGGCAAATCCTCTTTATTACGGAGATAAGCCTTATTTCAAGAAACTTACATTCCTCTTTCTGTCAGAAGATGCGGCTTTTGCAGCTGCGAAGTCAGGACAAGCAGACATTGTCTCTGTTACACCTTCTTTTGCTAAACAAGAAGTTCCAAACATGTCGCTTGTACAACTAGATAGCGTTGATAACCGTGGGATCGTTCTACCCTATGTTCCTTCCGGGGAAAAAACAGCAGATGGAGATCCGATTGGCAACGATGTTACGGCGGATAAGGCAATCCGTAAAGCACTTAACATCGCAATCAACCGACAAGATCTAGTAGACGGAGTCCTTGAAGGCTTTGGAACGAAAGCCTTTACTGTAGCAGATCATTTGCCATGGTGGAATTCTGAAACGGTTATAGAAGATGGAAATCTAGAAGAAGCAAAGAAACTTCTCGATGCCGCTGGCTGGAAAGAAAACAAAGACGGAATCCGAGTAAAAGATGGGATGGAAGCTGCACTTACTTTGTATTACCCTGCAGATGACCAAATCCGTCAATCCTTGTCCCTCGCTTTCTCCGACGCTATGAAGCCACTTGGCATCGACATCACCACCAAAGGAGAAAACTGGAACGAACTCGTTCATGTTATGTATTCGAATCCTGTCATGATGGGATGGGGCAGTAATAGCCCGCTCGAAATGTATAATATATACAGCAGCACGACAAAGGGCCAAGATTTTTACAATACCAACTATTATTCAAACCCAAAAGTTGATGAATACATGGAAAAAGCGATGAACTCCCAAGATCCAAATGAAGCAAATGAGTATTGGAAAAAAGCACAGTGGGACGGCTCAACCGGCTTTTCGGCTAAAGGAGATACACCATGGGTTTGGCTGCTTAATATGAAACACCTCTACTTCGTGCGAGATGATTTAGAAATCGGACCACAAAAAATCCAACCACATGGACATGGCTGGCCAATGACTGATTACATTTCACAATGGCATTGGAAAAAGTAGAAAGAGGGATATACTTTGTATGCCAAAAAAGGAACTTTATTCATCGTAAAAAATACACTTAAGCTAGCATCTCTCTTAGTTGCAGTCAGTATTATCTCGTTCACACTTGTTAGCCATTCACCTATGGATCCTATCCAATCCTATATTGGTGCGGATATGACAAGTGTCAGTCCTGAGCAGCGGGAAAACATCGCTGCCTATTGGGGATTGAACGATACGAATACAACACGATTTTTCCATTGGGCGAAAGCAGTTTTACATGGAAATCTTGGTACCTCATTAACCTTTCGAATTCCTGTTACCGATGTAATTGCTGAACGCTTTTTCGCTTCTCTCGCTTTAATGGGGCTTGCATGGGCGATATCTGGAATTCTTGGCTATCTACTTGGCATCATCGCTGGAATGCGAAAAGGTACTTGGGTAGATACGGCGATAAAAGGACTCTGCTTCACTATCGCTTCCACGCCCGCATTCTGGCTTGGCTTACTTTTATTAATGTGCTTTTCAGTATGGTTAGGCTGGTTTCCTATAGGACTTGCCACGCCTTCCGGTATATTGAATGAGGATGTAACTATTTACGAACGAATTAGACATTTGTTTTTACCTGCACTAACACTAAGCATTGTAGGGGTTTCAAATGTCGCGTTACATACTAGGCAAAAATTGATTGATGTACTGGATAGTGAATTTATCCGTTTTGCTAAAGCGAAAGGAGAACGTTCCCTATCCTTACTTTGGCGACATGGAATTAGAAATATTTCGTTGCCGGCTATTTCCTTACATTTTGCATCGTTTGGCGAACTGTTCGGCGGAGCGGTCTTGGCAGAACAGGTATTTTCCTATCCTGGCCTTGGCCAGGCCGTCGTACAAGCAGGTCTTGGCGGTGACGTACCTCTTCTTTTAGGTATCGTCCTCTTTAGTACATTATTCGTATTTGTCGGCAATTTGATTGCGGACCTGTTGTATCAAGTGATTGATCCGAGGGTAAGAAGGAGAAGAACCACATGAGCGTCTCAAACAACATCATACGAAAAAGAAAGAACATGTGGAGTCTGAGAGTGAAATCTACTGTCGTCATCTCGATATCAATCTCGATATTGGCAGGAATGCTGATTAGCAGTTTATTTATAACTCCTAACAAATTGGGCGTCGATTTACAGTTTAGAAATATCCCTCCCTCATTGGAACACCTTTTCGGGACGGACTGGCTCGGACGCGACATGCTTGCGCGAACACTTAAAGGACTGTCCTTAAGTTTTAGCGTTGGTTTACTATCTGTTCTCATCAGCAGTTTCATAGCGCTACTATTAAGCTTGCTCACTCTGACTAACAGAGCGGTCGATGCCTGTGTGACTTGGTTAATAGACTTGTTCCTAAGCGTGCCGCATCTAGTCCTACTACTGCTGATAGCCTTTACGCTCGGAGGTGGTTTTAAAGGCGTTGTCATTGGTCTCGCAGTAACGCATTGGCCAAGCCTGACCCGGTTGTTACGAGCAGAAGTCTTGCAGATTAATTCCACTGAGTATGTCGCGATTTCACAGAAGCTAGGCAAAACCAAAACATGGGTTGCCGTACACCATGTGTTGCCTCATTTGCTTCCACAGTTACTAATTGGGGCCATTTTATTGTTTCCACACGCTATTTTACATGAAGCAGCTATTACCTTCCTTGGATTCGGATTATCGCCGGAAACACCGGCAGTAGGCATCATCTTGTCGGAGGCCATGCGCTATTTATCGACCGGTATGTGGTGGCTGGCACTCTTTCCTGGACTTTCACTTTTAGCTATGGTCGGGATCTTCGACATACTCGGACGTCAACTCCAAAAATGGATTGACCCATTTTCAGGAAATCACTTATAAAGGATAGACTTAGAGTTGGAAGGAGGCTAATAGGATGATTGAACAAAAGCATCATCCATTGATGGAAGTACGTCAGTTATCTTTAAGTTTTCTTCAATATGGTAAAGGGTTGCGTGAGATGCGGACGCAAGCAATTACGAACTTCGATATGACAATTCATCGTGGAGAAATTGTCGCAGTTGTCGGTGCAAGCGGTTCAGGTAAAAGCCTTCTTGCCAACGCTATCTTAGGGATATTACCGAAAAACGCGGAGCTTGGTGGGAAATTATACTTTGAAAGCGAAGAGCTAACTGCTGAAAAACAGATTCGGTTACGCGGGAAGGACATCTTCCTTATCCCGCAATCCGTTAATGCTTTAGATCCATTAATGAAGACTGGTAAACAGGTCGAAGTAGTTATCAAAAATAAAAACAGGAAAAGCATTAGGCGAAACATTTTCGAAAGCCTTGGTCTGCCACCTAAAACCGAAAACCTCTATCCATTCGAATTGTCCGGTGGCATGGCTAGAAGGGTGCTTGTTTCGATGGCCATGGCAAGTGAGGCAAAGCTGATCATTGCTGATGAACCCACACCCGGGTTAGATAGTGAGGCACGCAACGAAACCCTTACACTCATCAAACACCTCTCTAATTCCGGAAAAGGCGTCATGTTCATTACCCATGATCTCGATGCAGCGCAAAGTATTGCCGATAAAGTCGCAGTCTTTTATGCGGGACAAACCCTAGAGGTCGCAGATGCAAAAGACTTTTCCGGTAATGGAAAATCACTTAGACACCCCTACTCAAGAGCACTTTGGAACGCATTACCGCAAAACAGCTTTCTCCCGACCTCCGAAGTACAACAATTTACTGGGCAGTCACCCACTGGATGTCTGTATAGATCCCACTGTCCATTATCAACCGATCTCTGCGCACAGCAGCAACCCGAAGCAAGGATGGTTGATGGCGGCATGGTGAGGTGCTTCCATGCTTAAGGTCGAAGGACTAAGTTATCGCCATACAGGACGTCCATGGTTGTTTCGAAATATAACCTTGAACATTGCGCCAGGCGAGATTATAGGTCTGTATGGAAAAAGTGGTTCTGGGAAGACTACTTTGGCCCAAGTTATAGCGAATTACTTAAAACCTGATGAAGGTACCGTAAGGATGGATCAACAAAAACTGAACTCCACACGTCCATTTCCTGTGCAATTGGTCTGGCAGCATCCCGAAAAAGCAATTAATCCAAAATGGAAAATGAAGAAAGTCCTTTCTGAAGCTGGAGATGTAGATCCTCAGATTTTGGATGCTTTAGGGATTGCTTCCTCATGGATGACACGCTATCCGAGTGAACTATCCGGCGGTGAATTACAGCGTTTTTGTGTTGCTCGTGCACTTGGACCCCATACACATTATTTAATTGCCGATGAGATGACAACTATGTTAGATGCAATCACTCAAGCGCAAATTTGGCACACCATTCTTGACCTAGCTAAGAAGCGCTCTATTGGAGTGCTGGTCATAAGCCATGACCAACAGTTATTAGAAAGATTATGTGATTGTGTAATCGATTTCAATCAGTTGCACTAAAGTTATCAGTTATTTATACTTCACGTTATAAGGGAATGAGGATTAGTCCATTTTCAGGAGGTGTTTAGAATTGGTTGATGATTTTGAAGTAGAAATGATTTATGATAATCGCACGTATGAGAGAAATCAATTCAGTTTTTCTCTCAATGGCAAGGAATACAAAGGGGATTACCTGGAAGGTAAAATCCATTGGCTTAACCCGGACCCTAAACAGGATTTAGATGATGAACAGTTAATGTGGGTGGAATCCGAGGTGCACAGACTATTAAATGAAAACAATGACGAGGATGCTGTTGAAGAATTTAATGAATTTGAAGTGACACCCATGTTTAATGAGCAAGTCCATGAAGCCCATCAGTTCAAACTATTAATTGACGGTGAGGAATACAAAGGGTTGATGCGTCATGGGAAGCTGGAATGGTTCCATCCAAAGCCGCGGCGCAAAATCAACAGCGCCAAGGTCGAAAAAATCGAGAAACAAGTGCAAAAGAAAATGAAGGATCATTTAGATGATACTAATTAGGACATACAAAAAAGATCAGTGATGAGGCCTTGACCGGCTTTGTTCGCTGATTTTTTTGGTCGTCTCCCTTACAATTGCCCGCAAATGTGGTTTTCTATAAGGACCATTACATTATCGGGGTCTCGGGTATTCTTATTTCACGATTCACATAAATTGCTTTAATGAGACGGGATGACAATAATTTCTGAACAGTCATTCCTCGAAGCTCCAAAGCCACACCGTTAAAGCTTCGTTTATAACTCTCGATAATTGCATATGGATATTGCTTTTCTCCCAAGAACTTATTTAGTTCCTCTAGAAAGTCTCGATGACTTTGCTCAACTTGTTCAGTTGCTTTTTCCAGTGACAATAGCGGATTCTTTATAATGGCCACATGGGCAGGACTTATTCTAAATTCAATTATGATTTGTACAAATTCTTTCGTATGCAAATCCACATTTGGGTCAATATATATCAAAATACTCATCCCCTTTTATCTACTCAAGTTGAGTCCAGTTAAGATGTATATCCGTAAATTCCGCCCAATCTTCTAAGAGCTTGTTCAATAAATCCATTTTCCGCATAAGAGGCAATCGCTCCTGAAGAAAATCTTTCCTCTCGAATCATTTGGGTCATGATTGCTTTCAATAAATCGGCACTTGCGGTTGGAATACTTCCCCTTATCTTTTCTACAGAGGTAATCCCATGTGTACTTAACGTGCCTCCATAATCCGAGTCAACGAAACCAGAATCATAGAAAGAGCTAACGAACTCGTTGATCTTTTCCACATAACTCGCATGAAACAAGCTACTACCTTCTGTGATAGTCTTCAAATTTTCATCTGCCCGTTTTTCGAAGTATGGCAAGTATGAGTAAAGTTTACGATACTGTTCCATCCTGATCCTCTCCATTCCTATTATAGTGTTTACTGCCCATCTTATATCTATTGTAATGATGTCTTATAAGCAAGTTCTTAAATAGTGAATTTATTTATTTGGATTATTAGGTTGTGCTGTTAGTTTACACCACCTGCTATATAGGACCCTCCTGGCAATCTATGAGATACTTATGTTAGTAAAAAGTACGGCACTATACGTACCATGAGGTGCCCCGGGAACTCTGCCATTGAAAAAATTGCTGCTACCACCATGAGGAGGATTTTTTATGAAACGATTATTAGACTGCACAGCTTCCGATTTTCAAAAAATGAACGGACAAGAGTTGAAGCAATCAATAAAAGCATGTGAAGGAAGAGTGATGCTATCGGAGACGATGTCATCTGTAGCCCCCCTATATCCAGGTATCACAAATGCTGAACTTGCTGCATCCTTTGGTGCGGATTTATTATTATTGAATGTATTTGATGTGTTCAATCCTGCTGTAGAAGGATACGAATGTGTGAGGAAAGAATCCATCATTCATAAGATGAAAGAATTAACAGGGCGTCCAATTGGTTTGAATTTGGAGCCGATTGACCTGAATGCCCCACAAATTGAAATGTTAAATACGGTCTCTAAAGGCAGAACAGCTTCCGAAGAAACGTTAAAAGAAGCAAAGAAACTAGGTTTCGACTTTGTCTGTTTGACAGGGAATCCCAAGACTGGCGTGACAAACGAAGAAACAGTCGTTGCCATTAAGAAAGCACGAGAGATTTTTGGAGAAGAGGGCTTGATTATCGCTGGAAAAATGCACGGGGCTGGTGTCGCTAACGAAACCGGTAGCGGAATTGTTTCAGAAGCCGCCCTTTCATGTTTCATTGAAGCAGGCGCTGATGTTATTTTAATGCCTGCTCCAGGAACTGTGCCAGGAATTACTGTAGATACGGCTGAAAACTACGTTCGTTTTGTCCATTCAAAAGGTGCGTTAGCCATGCTCACAATAGGCACTAGTCAAGAAGGTGCGGACGAAGCAACGATTCGACAAATTGCTTTAAATAGTAAAATGGCTGGTGCAGATATTTATCATATCGGTGATACCGGTTATTATGGCATTGCCGTTCCTGAAAATATCATGACCTACTCAATCGCCATTAGAGGAAGAAGGCATACTTATGTTCGAATGGCGTCCTCTGTGATGCGATAAAAGAAGAATACTAGATCTCGGTCCCTCCACGTTTGAATTACCTGTTTCTAAGGCCGTCTGGATGCAAGAAAAGGACATTCCTGCATTTAATTCCGGGGGTTGACAAGCCGACATCTGTAAATTTTGCATTATCCGCTATCAATTGGGGTACTTCACCTTTTGAGTTTGCCATTAGCGACGCTGGATTTAATAAATTTGTTGCTTCGGCTGTAATCGTCCCGAAAAAAACTTAGCCTAAGACAGCATGATGGCTGCTTTTTGTCATTGCAATAACAATAGCTTTCCGGATTTCTATATGAGATAATTAGAACAAGCGTACTAACAATGAGATGAGGTGTTTGGATGAAGCCCGTGATTCTCGCCGAGAAGCCAAGTCAGGCAAAAGCTTACGCAGATGCCTTCAAAACGCGCAAGCACGAGGGCTATATGGAAATTCACCCGTGTCCGACGTTTCCGGAGGGGGCTTTTTTGACGTGGGGTGTCGGGCATCTTGTGGAATTGAAAGAACCCCATGCCTATAATCCTTCATGGAAACGCTGGTCACTAGGGAGTTTGCCGATTTTACCTGAGCACTATGAATTCCAAGTCTCGAAGGGTAAATTCAAGCAGTTTCAAGTTGTAAAAAAGCTCATTAAAAGTACAGATACCGTCATTAACGCATGTGACGTAGATCGCGAAGGGTCAAATATCTTCTATAGCATTTACGATCAGACAGGTGCACGCGGTCAAACGATAAAGAGGCTGTGGATCAATTCCCTGGAAGCCGATGAAGTAATCAAAGGGTTTGAGAACTTACGAGATAATAAGAAAGATTTGCAGATGTATGAAGAAGCCAAGTCCCGCCAGATCAGTGACTGGCTCGTTGGGATGAATGGCTCACGGTTGTATACATTGTTATTGAAAGCAAAAGGCATTGAAGAAGTGTTCCCGATTGGACGGGTGCAATCACCGACGGTGTATTTGATTTATCAGCGGCAGTGTGAAATTGAGACGTTTGTTTCTGAACCATTTTTTGAGGCAGAAGCGTTATTTACTGCTGCGAACGGGACGTATAAAGGGAAAGCCAAATTGAAGGAGCCGAAGCGGGAACTGATCGCAGAAGCGCTAAATAGTCGTGGAATCACAAAGCGGTCCCCTGGTACGATTACAGAGCTGAAGACGACCGATAAACGCATGCCGCCGCCACAGCTGCACTCGCTTTCAACATTGCAGGCAACTGCAAATCGCCGCTGGAAAGCAAGTCCTGCAACAGTTTTGAAAACAATGCAGACGCTATATGAGAAGAAACTCGTGTCGTATCCGCGGACAGACACACGGCACATCACGCCGAGTGAATTCAATTACCTGGCATCATCGGTTGAAAAATACCAAGAACTCATTGGACAGTCATTCGAAATCGCTTCAAAGACACCTAAAAAGCGCTTCGTCGACAGCTCCAAAGTTCAGGAGCACTATGCCATTATCCCGACAAAAAAGGTTCCAACCGCAGCCGCAATTGCTAGATTGTCACCATTGGAAAAAAATTTGTACGAGGAAGTGGTGCGGACTGCGCTCGCGATGTTCCATCGGGATTATTTATATACAGAAACCAAAGTGACAACAGACGTCAATGGACTCCCCTTCTTTACAACTGGGAAAACGGAAGTGGACAAAGGCTGGAAAGAGCTCTTTGCTGCACCCGCTAAAAAAGGAAAAGAAGCGGACGAGCCCGCCCTTCCTCCTCTCGAAAAAAGTGAAACGGTGCAAAGTGAAATTGGGATTAAAGAAGGCGCCACTCAGCCGCCAAAACCGTACACTGAAGGACAGCTGATCGCGATGATGAAAACATGCGGTAAGCTCGTCGAAGACCAGACCGAGACAGATATTTTAAAAGAAATTGAGGGGCTTGGTACGGAAGCGACTCGAAGTAACATTATCGAAACGATCAAAAAGCATGGTTATATTTCGGTAACCAAAAACATTGTCTCCATTACCGATAAAGGCCGCGTCCTCTGTCAGGCGATCGAGGGCAGTTTGCTCGCAAGCCCTTCGATGACAGCAAAATGGGAAACTTACTTGAAAAAGATCGGCAATGGTGAAGGGACCGGACAACACTTTTTAGGCAGCGTGTCGAAATTCATCTATAAGCTGCTTGAAGACGTTCCGGTTCAACTGGAACAGCAAAAAATCGATATCGTACTGCCTCCGTCGAAGTCATCCAGCCGCAAATCGTACACCGCTACTGAAGTAGCACCCTGTCCGAAGTGTGGAAATGGCATGATTGTCGCGCGCAAAGAGTTTTTCGGCTGCAGTAATTACAAAAATGGCTGCAAGCAGACGTTTCCTGGCCTGTTCTTGAAAAAGAAACTGACCCAAGCCCAAGTTAAACTGCTTTGTACAAAGGGTAAAACGAATGTCATTAAAGGGTTCACAAATTCAAGCGGTCAAAAATTCGATGCCATGCTCGAATTGAAGGAAGGTAAATTGAATTTAGTATTTGTGTAAACAAAAAATGGAAAGCACTCGCGCTATGAGTGGCTTTCCATTTTTCGTTCATTTATTACAAAACAGGTGATAGCAGACGCGAAATACCTTCTTTGAATCTGATGAGAAGCGAACGCTCTGCATAACGTTCTGGTGTCAGTTCCGAACTGACTTCCATGTCTTTAAAGAATAACTCAGATAGTCGTTTTGCTACTTTTTCATCGTAGACAATCGCACTCACTTCAAAATTCAAATGAAAACTGCGAGAATCGATGTTCATCGTCCCTACTGCTGCTAGCTCATCGTCAACAACGATTGTCTTGGCATGTAAAAAACCATTTTCATAGAGTAAAATCTTTGCGCCATAATCCAGCAAATCCCCTGCATATGTCCACGTTGCCCAATAGACAAACGGGTGATCTGGCTTGCACGGAATCATAATCTTCACATCTACTCCAGATAACAACGCAATTTTACATGCGTCCATAAAGCTCGTATCTGGAATGAAATACGGTGTTTGGATGTAGACCCTTTTTTTCGCGGATAAAATTAGTTTAATGTACATGTTTTTCAAATGCTCTGTAACGGAATCCGGTCCACTGGAAACTACCTGAATCGGACTGGTACCTTGTTGTGGCACTTCGCTGAATGTATACTCTCCCCACTCGCCTGGCTTGTTATTCCCGGCACGATGCCAATCCAGTATGAATTTCCCTTGAATGTGATGGACGGCTTTTCCTTTGATGCGCAGGTGCGTATCCCGCCAGTATCCAAACTTTTTGTCTAGACCCAGGTACTCGTCTCCTACATTGAATCCGCCAATGTAGGCAATGCGTCCGTCAATAATCACTAATTTACGGTGATTCCGATTGTTCACACGGAAATTAACTACCCTGAAGAGTGAAGGGAAGAATACTTCAACTTCTCCACCGGCGGCACGCAGTTCATCGAAAAACTTTGGCGGTGTTTTTTTGGATCCGACTTCATCGTAAAGAAGACGAATTTTAACTCCTGCTTTAGCACGCTCTGTCAACGCATCACGCAGCCTGGCCCCTAGTTCGTCTGCCTGAATGATGTAATACTGAACATTGACTTCCTTTTCAGCTGCTTGGATATCCGCAATTAGCGTATCAAACTTGTGATGCCCGTCATCAAAAATTGTAACGTCATTATCCATCGATAAAAGAGCATCCGATGATACCAAATTCATCCGAATCAATTCTTCATGACTCTTCAGCAATGGCAGTTGTTGTAACTTCTCTACATAGTGTGGTGATAGCTGCTGATTCACTTCTGTATTAATTGCATGTCGTTCTTCGTCCGTCAGCTTATAAAAGTTTTTCTGCTTCATATTTCTACCAAGGAATAGGTATATGAAAAATCCAACAATCGGGATGAATACCAAAACTAATACCCAAGCCCACGTATTGCCGATGTCTCGTCTTTCGAAAAACAGAACGCCCGCCAACAAAATTAGGTTGATGATCGTGGTAATGGATAGGATCATTGTAATTATATTTCCAAACTCCATAATCACACCTTCTTTCCTGATTTGTTTTCAAAAAGATTTCTTCATCTTACTTTCATTTCATATAGGTTTATTTGTTTAGAAAGTAGTCTTCACTATACCATGTACCCATTGAAAAGAAACAGCATGCTTTTTATGTTTAGATAGTATCTTAAATTAGTGATTGTCCAGTAAATCAATTATAATAAGTTTCACTCAACTGCTAGTAACTGTTTAACAGAGGTTGGAGGACATACCGCCACATTATATGAAAGAGGTTTTTGAATGGTACAGAAACAGTATGAATACTTAGCGGATAACCCGAATGTCAAAGTACTTCCTATTATGTTAACGCTTATTATCGGGGCATTTTTCGCTATTTTAAACGAAACACTATTAAATATTGCACTCGTAACTCTCATGGATCAGTTTTCAATTTCGTTGACAGCTGTCCAATGGATGGCGACTGGATTCATGCTCGTCATGGCCATAGTCATTCCGATTTCCGCGCTGCTGCTTCAATGGTTTACAACGAGACAGCTTTTCCTAGGAACGATGGCTGTGTTCACGCTTGGTACAATAATTTGTGCGAGTGCCCCTACATTTTCTATCTTACTTGTTGGCCGGTTAATACAAGCTGTCGGAACTGGATTATTGATGCCGATTATTTTTAACGTTTTTCTATTAATTTATCCACCTGAACGACGCGGAAAAGTGATGGGGATGATTGGTCTGGTCATAATGTTTGCTCCTGCAATCGGACCAACATTGTCAGGAGTTATTGTTGAATACTTTGGCTGGCGCTATTTGTTTATCATGGTCATTCCGTTTGCGCTATTCTCAATCGGCTTTGCCTATAAGTATTTAGTCAATGTGTCAGAGGTGACGAAGCCCAAAATCGACTTCCTTTCTCTCTTGTTCTCGACAATCGGTTTTGGATCCATTGTCTATGGATTCAGTTCCGTCGGAGAAAGTAAGGATGGATTTGCGAGTCCGATCGTTTGGCTGTTCATCGGCATAGGGGTTATCGGCATCGCGTTATTTGTTTGGCGTCAGTTGAAGCTTGAAGAACCGATTATGAATATGCGGGTATTCCGATATCCGATGTTTTCACACGCAGTTGTGATGTTTTTGATCATCATTATGGCGATGTTCGCTTCGGAAATCATTTTGCCAATTTATATGCAAGGTCCTTTAGCTTTAACAGCAGCAACAGCTGGATTGGTTTTACTGCCAGGCAGTATTTTAAACGGAATCATGTCGCCTTTCATGGGTGCTTTGTTCGATAAATTCGGACCTCGGGTGCTAATGATTCCTGCAACACTCGTGTTGAGCGGTACAATGTTCATGATGAGTCAATTACGCGTCGATACGCCTATTTGGGTGGTCGTTGTGAGCTATATCCTTATCATGCTCTCTGTTTCCGCCATCATGATGCCTGCTGAAACGAACGGATTGAATCAGCTGCCAAAACGTCTATATCCGCATGGAACGGCAGTAATGTCTACGTTGCAACCAGTTGCCGGTGCGATTGGCGTATCGGTTTTCATCAGCATTATGAATGCAAAGCAGCTGCACGTTTTACAAAAGTCATCGACACCAACAGATCCTGAGACGATCAATCTAGCGTTAGTATCGGGTGTTGAATTGGTATACTTCATAGCCTTTGCAATGTCCCTTGTTGCAGTTATTCTCTCGTTTGTTGTGTACCGTGCGAAACCGAGTGATGATTCAGAGCGTATTGAGCTTCCCTGAAATCCTATCCCTCAAGTAACAGCTATCCGAAAATCGGATAGCTGTTTTTTTATCTATTTATAGAAAAAGTGTTTGACTAGATTATGAAAAATATGTAAGTAAGTGAGTGATAAATATTCTGCTTTAAAGTTTAATTGCCATTAGAACTTTTAGAATGTGATTTTACATACTAAATATACAAAAAGCCGTTCCTATGTCCAGGAACGGCTTTACAGCTTCAATTACCATTTTTCTTTACGGTCAATAAGAAAGGTCATCACAACAAATAATGCAAAGGCGAGTAGTAAGATTGTGCCGCCTACGATGTAGAAGACGAGTGCAAATGTCTCGTTAATATTAAACGGCTGAATGAACTGCAGCCACATACCCGCAGTCAATCCGATTGATCCGATAATTGCTGTCCACCCGTGAACTGCAACGAGTTTTGTTGCACGAACACGGTAAATTTTATAAAACACGCCCCATGAAAAGACAGACAGCCAGCCGACCAACAGAATATGTGCGTGAATAGGTTTAAATGCATACGATCCTGACCCCGCCATATGTGAACCAAGTACCGTTCCAACCAATCCAAATATCGCAGCGATTCGTATTAAGCGTATACTCCATTTTTCCTGCATATTGCATTCCTCCTGTGTCGTTCTAATTATCTTAATCATACCTATCCAACATGAACGCAACATGTACAGGACATTACAATTTAGGCAGCGAGACGGTAAACACTGTTCCTATCCCCTTCTCACTTGTAACGGTAATTCCGCCATTATGAAGTTCAATTACTTGCTGAACAATGGATAACCCGAGTCCTGTCCCTTCAGCAGCAATCGTTCGAGAATCATCTTCTCGATAGAACCTATTGAAGATGTGCGATAAGTTTTCTTCCGCAATGCCAATTCCGGAGTCACCGATTTTTACAATTATAGTGGTTTCATCCGAATCTAAAGAAACATTGATGGTCCCGTAATCTGGTGTATACTTCAACGCGTTGGACAGCAAGTTCTCCCATACCTTTTCCAGGAAAGCAGGATCACCCGTCAGCTCGGCATCCTCGATTTCCATAGACAGGGAAATTTGTTTTTCCTCAAGAAGCCATCGGTATTTACGTACTGTCTCTCTTAGCTGCTCACTAACATCATAGGTCACAGGTTTTAACGGACTCATCATCTGATCAAGCGACGTCAACAGCAGCAACTGTTTAGTTAAAGAAGACAACCGATCTGTCTCTGATTGAATTACTTTTGCATACCCTGCCCGTTCTTCAGCTGAGAGCGTTTCGTCTAATAATAAACCAGCATACCCCTTAATGTTCAACAATGGTGATTGAAAGTCATGGGATACATCACTAATGAACTTCTTGCGTATCAAATCATTCTCTCCAAGCCGCTCAGTCATCTTTTGAAAGCTCTCCGCTAGTTGTCCAATCTCATCTTTTTGGTGAATTTGTAAAATACCGCTGAATTCTTCTTTACCAACTTTCTTTGTGGCAAGAGTTAACTGCGTGATTGGCCGTATTAACCGCTTCGCAACAATCAACATAGCCAGTAAACTTGCAATTGCCATTACAATCACCATTCCACCGAGTAAATAATGTACCTCTGTGAACAATAACTTTATATCCGGTCTGAGAAATAGTGCATACTCCTGACCTTTATATTTAAATGGAACTCCAACTGTATTCGCGGTTTCATCCGAAAAAAAACCAGTGACAAAAGTTTCGGTCGGGAAGTTTTTCATGCCGTGATAGGCTTGTCCATGAAGTACATCCTGCACATCTTTTTCATCCAAGTTATCTACACGAAACTCTTGACCGTAGCGCCGTCCTTCCAAATCTTCATTCACTAGTAATAACTTATATCCCGCTGCAGCTTGAGTTTTTAAATATAGATTCAGGTCGTCAGGCTCACTTTGCTCGATATAACTTGTAAGCTGCCGGACGATGTTCATGTTTTTTTCATCATTTGACCCTTTCAAGTTTTGATGATAATACGTGTTGACCGCTAGAAACGCTGTTAACGCACTGAATATCATAATCCCTGCCGTGTACAGTAAAAACTTGCCGTAAAGGGATCTCATACCCCACCTGTATCCAGCTTATAACCAACACCGCGTATCGTAACAATATTCACCTTTTCAGGGAGTCCTTCAAGCTTGTCCCTTAATCGCTTAATATGAACGTTCAACGTTTGTTCGTCTCCATCGTAATCGTAGCCCCATACACGCTCCAACAGAACTTCCCGAGTAAATACCTGATTGGCGCGTGATGCAAGAACGGACAACAATTCAAACTCTTTCAGTGGGAGTAACAATACCTTTTTCCCAATGGATACTTCATAGGTCTGACGATTAATCGATAATGGCCCCGCTTGGATGAAAACATCAACAGCCTTATCATAACGACGCAAAATTGCGCGGATTCGAAATAATAATTCCTTTGGCTCGAAAGGTTTTACCAGATAATCATCAGAACCCGCAAGAAACCCTTTCTCCTTATCTTCAAGTTCTCCTTTTGCCGTAAGTAGTAATACCGGGATGTCCCATTCAGATCGAAGTTTTTTAGTTAACGTAAAGCCATCCATCTCTGGCATCATAACGTCTACTACAGCTAGGTCTGGTACCTCCCGATCCATAAGTTCCAAAGCTTCTTTTCCATTCCTTGCTGTAATTACTTTATAGCTCGCTGCTGCTAGCGTGATACGTACGAGCTCTAATATATTCGGATCATCGTCAACCGCTACTATAGTTAACATCTATTTCACACCTCTCGTTTTTACTTTGCTCCACTCTGCATTTAACAATCCAGACACTAAAATAATAACTGCAGTCATGTAAAACCAGATGACCAGCATGATAATTCCAGATAACTGACCATATAATCTCTTATAATCGACTGCGGTCACCCATCCACCAAATAGATAAGAAAACAGCTGCCACCCTATAGTTGACAGAATCGCACCCGGTAACGCCTTTCGAAATGAAACCTTGCCACTGGGAACAATTGTATAGAAGAGAAGGAAAAAGACAAATAAAAACAATGTACCAAGACCCCATTTCACTTTGGGCCATAAGAATAACCATCCTTGCCAATCATCCAGACGATCATAGTAAGACACAACCTGATGAAGTATGTTCTCGATAAATGGAAGCAGCAGAGAAAGTGGCACGACTAACATGAACAACAACGTCACACCCAAGTCCCGAATTAGCGATAGCCAAAACCCCCTCTTTCGAATATACCCGTTGGCCAGGTCGAGTGAACGGGCCAATGATTGTACCGTCACCGATGATAACCAAAACGCACCTATTAAACTGAGATACAGCCATTTCCCTTTCCCATTCCGCAGAACTTCCCGGACATTATCCTCGATTAGCTGAAATGATTGATCCGGTATGAACGGTCTAAGAAAACGAAACAATATCTCTTCATTTACGGGAAACAAATTAAGTAAAGACAACATGAAAATGAAGAACGGCAGCATGGATAACAACAAATAATAAGCAGTTTGTGCAGCTTGGTCATAGAACCGTTCATTCACAAACCTCTTTAAGACCTTAAGTCCGATTTTCATGATCTTTCTCCTTTTCAATATCTGATTAATACGTACTGTTACTATAATATTTTTCTAGCTATTCATTATAAAATCTAGTTACATTTTCATTATTGATATTGTATGTTCTGCCCATTGCCTAATTTTCATACCTTTAACTCTATAATCGTCTGAGAACTTTTAAAATTTCTCGATAGTTCAAGACTCTATCGTCCCCTCTATGACCCTATGCTACTAAACTTGAAGAATTAACTACTATAGATAAATTGCTTGTGCGTATTGTACATTTGTCATCCTGAATCATCTTGTCTCTTCTACGCTACATCAATATAGTAGACCGTCCCAGTAGTACACACTGTCATACTATCGTGCTCTTGATTTATTTCGAGTGTTTGTTCTAGTGATGAATTGCTTTGTACTGTTTTTAAGCCAAAAGGAAATGTATAGTACGACGGGGAGGGTATGTAATCCAAAACTTTGAATGTTATTAATTCTCATGATACCAAAATTCAACGTGGCTCTGAAATTTAATATCTTAATGGTTGTCGAAAATGAGATATGCAGGGGATAGGACGAGATCTCTTTATGTTAACAAGGCACTGAAATGTATTTCCTATTGTATAAATAAAATCCAAGGGAAATTATAGTAAAGAATCACTTGAACTTAACCAAACTGTCCGCTTTTTTAAAATCGACTATCAGGTACATAATCTTTAAGCTCAAGGATCTCCCGTAATTAGGTGTAAATAAAAAAACGAGTTAAGGATCAATATCCTTAACTCGTTTTTAAAATTGCCCGGCAACGTCCTACTCTCACAGGGGGAAGCCCCCTACTACCATCGGCGCTGAAGAACTTAACTTCCGTGTTCGGTATGGGAACGGGTGTGACCTCTTCGCCATCATTACCAGACAACTGAGCTTGTTCGCTCAAAACTGGATAAAACCAACATTGAATTCGTATCAAGACCACCTTGCGGTGCTTTAACTTATATGTCCAGCTCCAGCAGCCAGTCTCTCGGTCATAAGTCAGCTTGCCTGTGCGGCACAAATCGCCGCTTCGTCAATCTGTCTTATGCCTACGAGCCTAAACGGCTGCTTCCGCTTTTCGAATTTGGATAAGTCCTCGATCGATTAGTATCTGTCAGCTCCACATGTCGCCATGCTTCCACACCAGACCTATCCACCTCATCATCTTTGAGGGATCTTACTTACTTGCGTAATGGGAAATCTCATCTTGAGG